>NZ_BCSS01000005.1 GCF_001570985.1 Janibacter limosus NBRC 16128
GGGGAGGGTCCCGCCAGTCAGCCTCGGCGGCCGCGTCCGCCGAGATGCCACGGGCGCCGCACGGGGGTACCGGCCGCCCCGACCGTGACGGGGGCGGCGGCCCGATCGTTGCCCTCGGGGCCGGGATGCCCGGGGGACTGGACCGGTGCGCCGAAGGGGGCGAGGAGCCACATCGTCGACGCGGCCCGCCAGCTGTCCACCAGGCCCGGGGGAGCGTTGAGCCGCTCGCCGAGCAGGGCCGAGGCGGCCGCGTCCCACCACGCGTTGTCCGGGGTGAGCTCCTGGGCGCGAGCACGCAGCGTGAGCAGCCGGCCGCCGTCGCCCTTGCTGCGGAGCACGACCTCGAGCTGCTCGGGCAGGGGACCGAGGTCGGCCTCCTGGCCACCGGAGACGAGCAGGATCTGGCCGTCGAGCTCGTCGGTGCCGATCGCAAACCAGGTGAGCCGCTCACCACCCGCCAGGCGCAGCCACAGCACACCGGACTTGTTCAGGGCCTCCGCCGTGAGGGCGGAGAGGTTGACCTCGCTCATGCCGCCAGCGTAAAGGCGGCCGCGTGTCAGAGGGTGAACTCCGTCATAACCAGTGATGGGGGCCGCTTGCTAGGTTTCGCGGAGATTCCCCCTTCGCTCCCCTTGAGAGGACTCGAGCCACACATGCGCAGTGCCAAGGACTTCTTCACCCCGCTGGCCGTCGGTGCCCCCACGCCCGTCCGTGAGGTGCCCGCCCGCCCCAGCCGGATGATCCACTTCTTCGATCCCAGCAACGAAAAGATGGCGGCCAAGGTCCCGGCCATGGTCGGTGTCTCCGATGTGCTCCTGGGCAACCTCGAGGACGCCGTCGTCGCGGACAAGAAGGAGGCGGCCCGTGCCGGTCTGGTCAAGATCGCCAAGGAGGTCGACTTCGGTGAGCACACGCAGCTGTGGACCCGCGTCAACGCCCTCGACAGCCCGTGGGTCCTCGACGACCTGACCACCCTGGTGACCGAGGTCGGCGACGCGCTCGACGTCATCATGGTCCCCAAGGTCCAGGGCCCCGAGGACATCCACTACATCGACCGTATCCTCGCCCAGCTCGAGGCGAAGGGCGGCGTGCAGCGCCCGATCATGGTGCACGCGATCCTCGAAACCGCGCGCGGTGTCGCCAATGTCGAGGCGATCGCCGGTGCGAGCCCCCGCATGCAGGGCATCTCCCTGGGCCCGGCCGACCTGGCTGCGGACCGCCGGATGAAGACCACCCGCGTCGGTGGCGGCCACCCCGGCTACCTCGTGCGTCAGGACCCGACCAAGGGCGCCGACGGCACCCCGGACTACCAGGGCCAGCGCACCGTCTTCCAGCAGGACCTGTGGCACTACACGATCTCCCGCATGGTCGACGCCTGCGCGATGCACGGGATCTTCCCCTTCTACGGCCCCTTCGGCGACATCAAGGACGTCGTGGCCTGCGAGGACCAGTTCCGCAATGCCTTCCTCCTCGGCTGCGTGGGCGCCTGGAGCCTGCACCCGGTGCAGATCGAGATCGCCAAGCGGGTCTTCAGCCCCTCCGCGGAGGACGTCGCGCACGCCCGCCGCGTCAAGGAGGCCATGCCCGACGGTGCGGGCGCGGTGATGATCGACGGCAAGATGGAGGACGACGCCAGCTGGAAGCAGTGCATGGTCATCCTCGAGCTCGCCGAGCGCCTGTCCGCCAACGACCCGGAGCTGGCCGAGCTCTACGCGAAGGCCTGAGCCATGACCGAGAGCACCTACACCCCGCGCCGCTCGGTCCTCTACATGCCGAGCTCCAACGCTCGAGCGCTGGACAAGGCCAAGACCCTCCCGGTCGACGCCCTGATCCTCGACCTCGAGGACGCAGTCGGTCCCGACGACAAACCCGCTGCACGCGAAGCCGCCTGTGCCGCAGTGCAGTCCGGTGAGTACGGCGACCGCGAGCTGACCATCCGCGTCAACGGCATCGGCACGCAGTGGCACGACGAGGACATCGCGGCCGCGTCGAAGGCCGGGCCGCACGGCATCGTCGTGCCCAAGGTCAACAGCGCTGACGAGGTGCGCCAGCTCGTGGCCGCGATGGAGGCAGCCGGTGCCCCTGAGCACACCAAGCTCTGGGCGATGATCGAGACGCCCTCCGCGATCTTCAACATCCGCGAGATCGCGCAGGCTTCCGACCGCCTCGTCGCCTTCGTCATGGGGACCAACGACCTGGTCAAGGAGCTGCAGGCCGACCACGTCCCGGGTCGCGCCCCCCTTCTCACCGCTCTGTCGTGGTCCCTCCTGGCCGCGCGCGAGGCGGGCATCGCGGTCCTCGACGGCGTGTACAACGCGGTCAAGGACATCGAGGGCTTCACCGCGGAGTGCGAGCAGGGCCGTGACATGGGCTTCGACGGCAAGACGCTGATCCACCCCGGTCAGGTCGAGGTCTGCAACACGACCTTCGCTCCGAGCCCGGATGCCGTGGAGGAGGCGCAGGGCATCCTCCACGCCTGGGAAGAGGGCGCCGGCAAGGGCGTCGTCACCTTCAACGGCAAGATGATCGAGAACCTGCACGTCGACATCGCGCGTCGTGTCCTCGCGACCCACGAGGCCATCACTGCACGATCGTGACCTCAGCGAGATGTGGTTGCCCATAAGATCTTGCTGATCCCGGGCAACCACATCTCGTGCTGGTGCGTCTGAGGGTGAAAGGGGAGCTGAGGGGGCTCTCCTCGGAGGATAAGGAAAACTTCAGATGAGCACCTACGAAGCACGTCACGCCATGCTCGACGTGGAGCCCTCGCCCCACCGTCGACTGCTCATGCGCGGGGGACTCGCCACGGCGGCCGCCACTGCCGTCGGAGGCGTCGGGTTCTTGACCCCGGCCGTCGCCACGTCGACGACCGCCGACCGCGCCACCGCCTACCGGCGCACACTCAAGGTGGGCTCCACCGGCTTGGCGGTCGCAAGTCTCCAGAGGCGGCTGCTCGCCAACGGCTACTGGCACTCCGGGGCGGACGGGGAGTACGGGCAGACCACCCAGCAGGCCGTCATGGCCCTACAAAAGGTCCATGGCCTCACCCGTGACGGCGTCTGCGGTCCGGCGACCTGGACTGCCTTCGAGAACATGTACCGTCCGCGCGGTAGAACCACGAGCGGGACGGTCATGGAGGTGGACCTGACCAAGCAGCTGATCATCTTCGTCGTCGGTGGTCAGACCAAGTGGGTCATGAACACCAGCACCGGCAAGTCCGGATGGCGCACACCTCCCGGACGGTTCCAGATCTTCCGCAGTGTCAACCGCATGGACTACGGCCCGCTGGGCGCGCTGTGGCGGCCGCGGTACTTCAACCGGGGCATCGCGATCCACGGGTCGCCGTCCATCCCCGGGTACCCGGCATCTCACGGCTGCACCCGCGTGAGCAATGCCGCCGTCAATTACGTCTGGAGCGCCGGACTGGCCCCCATCGGTCGCAAGGTGTGGGTGTACTGAGCCCCACGAGGTACTGACGCAGGGGGAGGAGCCGCGGCTCCTCCCCCTTCGTCATGCTCGAGGGTGTGCCGCCGCAACGTCAGGGCGTGGCCGAGGACACCCGCGGACACCGTGGCGGGAGGCGGTGCGCGCTGGGATACTGGCGCAAAAGCCCCACACCCCGAACAACGAAGGTGGACGCATGTCCCGACTGCAGACGACCGACGGACTGACCGAGGAGCAGCAGGATCTGCTCAAGCTGGTCAAGGAGTTCGTCGACGAGCAGATCATCCCGGTCGCGCAGGAGCTCGAGCACGCTGACGAGTACCCGCAAAAGATCGTCGACCAGATGAAGGAGATGGGGATCTTCGGGCTGATGATCCCCGAGGAGTTCGGCGGTCTCGGCGAGTCGCTGCTGACCTACGCGCTGTGCGTCGAGGAGATCGCGCGCGGCTGGATGCCGGTCTCCGGCATCATCAACACCCACTTCATCGTGGCGTACATGATCCTCAAGCACGGGACCGACGAGCAGAAGCAGCACTACCTGCCCAAGATGGCCACCGGTGAGATCCGCGGCGCCTTCTCGATGAGCGAGCCCGCGCTCGGCTCCGACGTCGCCGGCATCAAGACCAAGGCCGTCAAGGGCGAGGGCGACGAGTGGGTCATCAACGGCCAGAAGATGTGGCTGACCAACGGTGGCTCGGCCAACCTCGTGGCCGTGCTGTGCCGCACCGACACCGGCGCTGACGGGCCGCACAAGAACATGTCGACCTTCCTCATCGACAAGACCGAGGGCTTCGGCGAGACCGCCCAGGGCGTCACCGTCCCCGGCAAGATCGAGAAGATGGGCTACAAGGGTGTCGACACCACCGAGCTGATCTTCGACAACCACAAGACGAGCACCGCGCAGCTCCTCGGTGGCGAGCCCGGCAAGGGCTTCTACCAGATGATGGACGGCGTCGAGGTCGGTCGCGTCAACGTCGCCTCGCGTGCGTGCGGCCTGATGATGCGCGCCTTCGAGCTGGGCATCGACTACGCCCAGCAGCGCGAGACCTTCGGCAAGAAGATCATCGAGCACCAGGGCATCCTCTTCCGCATCGCCGACATGGCTGCCAAGGTCGAGGCCGGTCACCAGCTGATGGTCAAGGCCGCTCGCCTGAAGGACAAGGGCGAGCGCAACGACCTCGAGGCCGGCATCGCGAAGTACATGGCGGCCGAGTACTGCGCCGACGTCGTCGAGCAGTCCTTCCGCATCCACGGTGGCTTCGGCTACACCAAGGAGTACGAGATCGAGCGCCTCTACCGTGAGGCCCCCATGCTGCTCATCGGCGAGGGCACTGCCGAGATCCAGAAGATGATCATCGGCAAGAGCATCTTGAAGGACTACCCCGCCAAGCGGTGAGTCCTCTCCGCCCACTGCGGCCGGTCACCCTCGCGGGTGGCCGGCCGCAGTGCGTCGTGGGCGGAGGTGGGACACTGGACCCATGAGCACCCAGCCCCACATGACCGCGCCGATGCAGCAGCACATGCGGCTCGAGTACCCGATGTCGCTGGACACCTTCGACACCTATGCCGAGGCGCAGCGAGCGGTCGACTACCTGGCTGACAAGGAGTTCCCGGTCCAGGACGTCATGATCGTCGGCACCGACCTCAAGCAGATCGAGCGGGTGCGTGGGCGGCTGACGAGCGGCAAGGTCGTGCTCGGGGGGCTCCTGTCGGGCATCTGGATCGGTGTCTTCGTCGGGTTGGTCTTCACGATGTTCGAGGGCGGCGAGGGCCTGGTCACCCGGATGCTCTCCACCGTCGTCATCGGTGCTCTGTTCGGTGCGGTCTGGGCGTGGCTGGGGTACCGGTCCACCGGTGGCCAGCGCGACTTCACCTCGATCAGCCAGGTCGTCGCCTCCCGCTACGAGGTCTTCACCGAGCACAAGCACGTCCACGCCGCGCGCGAGCTGCTCGCCGAGCTGGACCCCATGCGGGCTGCGCAGGAGCAGCTACGTCGTAACCAGGAGCGGGCGCGGGCTGAGCACGAGCGGCGCCAGCCGGGCCAGATCGACCCCGAGGGCTGAGCCTCACCCTCTCGCGACGGTCCTCGGGCACGTCGTGGTCACGACGGGTGGTACGGGCTAGCGTCTGTGGTGTGACCAACGAACCCGTCCTGGCCGCCCTCGATGAGACCTCCTTCGACTCCGTCCTGTGCGTCGTCGCCCACCCCGATGACATCGAGTACGGGATGGCTGCTGCCGTCGCACGATGGACTGCCGCTGGCAAGCGCGTGAGCTACTACCTGCTGACCCGCGGGGAGGCGGGCATCGACACGATGGACCCGGTCGACGCCGCCCCGGCCCGGGCGGACGAGGAGCGCGCGAGTGCCGCGGTCGTCGGTGTCGACACCGTCGAGTTCGGTGACCACAGCGATGGCGTCGTCGAGTACGGCGTCCCGCTGCGACGCGACATCGCCGCGGCCATCCGACGGGCGCGGCCGGACCTCGTCCTCACGCTGACCCACGCCGAGACCTTCGCCGCCGGCAACCTCAACCAAGCCGATCATCGTGCGGTGGGGTTGGCCACGCTGGACGCGACGGCCGACGCCGGCAACCGGTGGATCTTCACCGATCTCGTCGCGGACGGGCTCGAGCCGTGGAAGGTCCGTGCGGTTGCTGTCGTCTCGGGCCCGACGCCCACGCACTACGTCGACGTCACCGGACACCTCCAGGACGCCGTCGAGTCGCTCGAGGAGCACCGCCTCTACAACGACGCGCTGCCCGACGACTTCCCGAAGCCCGCGGAACTGCTCGGCAACATCCTCGGCGGTGGCGCCGAGCAGGTGGGCGAGCAGGGCGTCGAGCACGCGCTGCTCCTGGAGGTCTTCGCGCGGTAGCTGCTGCGACCCCCTTCGCTCAGCGTCGGGGGATGAGCACCGTGTAGTCGAGGTCGAGCACGACCTCGGGCAGGTACTTGCCGTCCTCGCCCTTGTAGGGGAAGTCGGCGCAGGGGGTGTCCGTGGTCGCGACGGTCCGCAGGCGCAGGGCGCCGACATCGGTGCGGTCGGGCAGCTCGATCGTCTCGAGGACCTCGGACCAGGCGTAGACCGTGTCGCCGGCGAAGGTCGGGTTGGCGTGCGCGCCGGCATTGATCGCGGCGATCATCTGTCCGTTGGCCAGGCCGTTGAAGGTCAGTCCGCGCGCGAGGCTGATGATGTGGCCGCCGTAGATGAGCCGGCGGCCGATCTTGCTCTGGGACTGCGCGTGCTGGTTGAAGTGGACCTTTGCGGTGTTCTGGTAGAGCCGCGTGGCGAGCATGTGGTCCGACTCCTCGATGGTCATGCCATCGATGTGGTCGATCCGCTCGCCGACCTCGTAGTCGTCCCAGAGGAAGGGGGAGCCCGCGAGCTCGACGTCATACTCACGACCGGTGAGGTCGAAGGGGACCAGGAGGTCTTCTGCCGCAACGGCGCCCGGCAAGTCGGGGATGACCGTTTCGGGGGCGGGGGAGGCCGGGTCCTTCTTGTGGACCATGACCCAGCGGACGTAGTCGACGACCATCTCGCCGCGCTGGTTGACGCCGACCGAGTTGACGTAGACGACACCGGTCTTGCCGTTGGAGTTCTCCTTGAGCCCGATGACGGTCGAGGAGGTCGTCACGGTGTCGCCGACATGCAGCGGCGCCCCGAAGCGGCCGCCCGCGTAGCCGAGGTTGGCGACGGCATTGAGGCTGATGTCGGGGACGGACTTGCCGAAGACGAGGTGGAAGGCCAGCAGGCTGTCGACCGGCATCCGCGTAAAGCCCATCGACTCGGCGAAGGTCGACGCGCTCGTCGCCGCGAACCGCGGACCGTAGAGGCCGGTGTACAGCGCGATGTCGCCATCGGTCACCGTGCGCGGCGTCGCGTGCCGGATCTGCTGACCGATCGAGAAGTCCTCGAAGTAGTTGCCGGGGACCGTCTTGGTGGACATGCGCGGTGCCTTTCGGTGGGCGAAGGGGGAAACTCCCGCCATCTTCCCCCTTCGCCCGTGGTGTGGTTGGGTCGTCCGGCTGTTGACTCAGCCACACCGAGCGCGTGGACGATGCCCCATGCCCTGAGGAGAGTGCGCAGTAACCGTCTCGAACGGCGTCAGCACGATGGTTGTGTGTTGAAGTGGTAGCCGTGGCGACCGGGGTCCCCATATACGGGTCGCTGGTCGCCTGAACTACCGCTTGAACACACAACCATCGGCGCGAGGAGGTGTGTGCCGCGGCCCGGACGAGTCAGCGTCCCTGGACGTCCTTGATCCACGCCTCGATCTCGTCGGCGGAGTGCGGCCACTCGCCGGAGAGGTTGCGGCAGCCGTCCTGCGTGACGACGACATCGTCCTCGAGGCGCACGCCGATGCCGCGGAAGCGCTCGGGCACCTTGAGGTCATCAGCCTTGAAGTACAGGCCCGGCTCGACGGTGAGCACCATGCCCGGCGCCAGCTCGGCGTCCATGTACTCCTCGCGGGTGGCCAGGGCGCAGTCGTGGACGTCGATGCCGAGGTGGTGGCTCGTGCCGTGCACCATCCAGCGGCGGTGGTACTGGCCGTGCTCGGTGTCGAGGGTGTCCTCGACGGAGATGCCCTCGGGCAGCAGGCCCCACGCGTGCAGGTGCTCGGCGATGACGCGGATGGATGCGGCGTGGACGTCGGAGAACTTCGCGCCCGGCTTCACGGCAGCGATGCCGGCGGCCTGGGCGGCGACGACGGCTTCGTGGATCTCGCGCTGGGTGTCGTCGAAGGTGCCGCTCACCGGCAGGGTGCGGGTGATGTCGGCGGTGAAGAGGGAGTCGAGCTCGACGCCGGCGTCGAGCAGGATGAGGTCGCCGGCCTTGACGTCGCCAGTGTTCTTGATCCAGTGCAGCGTGTTGGCGTGGTCGCCGGAGGCGCAGATCGAGTCGTAGCCGACGCCATTGCCCTCGTGACGGGCGATGAGGCCGAAGGTGCCCTCGACCCAGCGCTCGCCGCGCCCCCGCTCGGGCAGGGACGGCAGCTCGCGGATGACGGCCTCGAAACCGGTGCGCGTGGCGTCGACCGCCTGCTGCATCTGCTCGATCTCCCAGTCGTCCTTGATCATCCGCAGGTGGGACAGGCCGTGGGCGAGCACGTCGTCCGCCTCGGCCAGCGCCTCCTCGCTCGCTCCGCCCTGGACGCGGACGGTGTCCAGACGCGCGGTGAGCGCGGTGTCGGCGTCACGGACCATGCGCACGGTGAGCTGACCGGCGTCCTTGCCGACCGCGTCCTCGAGCTGCTCGACGTGGCGGCCGGTGAGGCCCAGCTCGGACTCGATGTCCTCGATGGACGGGCGCGCGCCGACCCAGAACTCGCCATAGCGCGAGTCGCCGAAGAACTCCTCGGAGTCGCGCGGCGCGAGCGGGCGGAAGTAGAGGGAGGCCTCGTGGCCGGCGTCGTCCTCCGGTGCGCCGAGCGGCTCCATGACGAGCACGGCATCAGGCTCGCGGTCGGCGCCGAGGCCGGTGAGGTGGGCGAAGGCGGAGTGCGGGCGGAAGACGTAGTCGCAGTCATTGCTGCGCACCTTGAGCCCGCCCGCAGGGATGACAAGACGCTCGCCCTGGTGCGCAGCCGAGACGGCCGCCCGCCGCTGCGCCGCACGCTGCGCGGCCTCGGTCAGTGCCGGGAGGTCGGTGGACCGCTCCGCCCAGTCCTGCGCCACGAAGGCCCGGAACTCGTCCGTCGTCGGCCGCTTGCGGTTGTCTGCCTGCTGCTGCTCCTCGCTCATGTGGCCATCGTCTCACCACGCGCCCAGCACCGAAGGCGGGGACCCCGCCGGCGGGGAGCAGGCGGACGGCGGGGGAGCGGGCGGAGGGCCGTCCCGATCGCTCCTCCCGCGTACGCAACCCAGGCACCCCCGCAAAAGTTCTACAACACACCTAGCGCCACGACATCAACGTGTGGCATGTTGGGGTCTGACGAAGGGAGTCAACGATGACTACTGCCCTGGTACTGGGCGGAGCCGGAGGGATCGGCGCGGCAGTGACGCGTCGCCTCGCGGCGGACCATGACGTGACCATCACCCACCACTCTCACCCCGAGCGAGCCGATGCCCTGGTGGCCGAGCTCGGTGACCACGTGCGTGCGGTCGCGGCCGATGCGACCACCGAGGAAGGGGTCATCGCCGCCTTCGACGCGGCGCAGGCGCAGGGTGAGCTGACCGTCGTCGTCGACTGCGTCGGCGGCTGGGACTACCCCCGCATCACGGAGCTGACGAGCGAGCAGATCAACGACTCGCTCTCCCTCAACCTCGTCTCGGCGCTGCTCGTGCTGCGCGAGGCGACCAGCCGCATCGCCGACGGCGGCCGGATCGTCATGGTCTCCAGCGTCGCTGCCCGGGTCGCACCCGCCCGGCAGAGCACCTATGCGGCGGCCAAGGCCGGCCTCGAGGCC
Organism: Janibacter limosus NBRC 16128; assembly: GCF_001570985.1. Taxonomy (GTDB): domain Bacteria; phylum Actinomycetota; class Actinomycetes; order Actinomycetales; family Dermatophilaceae; genus Janibacter; species Janibacter limosus. The sequence continues at coordinate 9,855 of NZ_BCSS01000005.1, forward strand.
GCGAGCCGGGTGGCCGCCAAGGAGGTCGCCAAGCGTGGGGTGACCGTCAATGTCGTGCGCCCGGGCGCGACGGACACCGAGTACCTGCGCTCGATCACGAGCGACAAGGCCATCGAGGCCATGGCCGGGAGCAATGCCATGCGCCGTCTGGGCACACCCGAGGACATCGCTGGCGTCATCGCCCTGCTCGTCAGCGCGGATGCCGCGTGGATCACCGGCGACATCATCGACGCAACCGGAGGCCTCGCATGACCGATGGCGACATCCCAAGCATCACGGGCGTGGTCGGCGGTGGCCAGATGGGCGCCGGCATCGTCCACGGACTGCTGCTCGCCGGCAGCGCGGTCGTCCTGCTCGAGCGCGACGAGTCCGCTGCGAGCGCCGCCCGCGAGCGCGTCCAGCGCTCCTGCGACAAGAGCGTCGAGCGCGGCAAGCTCACCGATGCCACCGAGCCCATGGGGCGACTGACGACGACGACCGACACGGCCGACCTCGCCGACTGCGGCCTCGTCATCGAGGCAGTCCCCGAGGACGAACAGCTCAAGCGCGACACGCTCCAGCGGGTCGAGGCGGTCATCGGTGACGACGCCGCCCTGGCCACCAACACCTCGAGCATCTCCCTCGACGCGCTGGCGACCTCCCTTCGTCGTCCGGAACGCCTCCTCGGGCTGCACTTCTTCAACCCGGTCCCCGCGAGCAAGCTCGTCGAGATCGTCATCGCGACGGCGACCGACGAGGTCTGGCGCGACCGTGCCGTCGAGTGGGTCAGCGAGGGCCTGGGCAAGACGCCGGTGGTCGTCGCGGACTCGCCGGGCTTCGCCAGCAGCCGGCTCGGTGTCGCGATCGGCCTGGAGGCGATCCGCATGCTCGAAGCGGGCGTCGCATCGGCCGAGGACATCGATGCCGCCATGTCGCTCGGCTACGGACACCCGATGGGCCCGCTCAGGCTGACCGATCTCGTCGGTCTCGACGTGCGCCTGGGCATCGCTCGCTACCTCGAGCGCGAGCTCGGCCCCCGATTTGCTCCGCCGCAGCTGCTCATCGACCTCGTCGAGCAGGGCCATCACGGCCGCAAGACCGGACGCGGCTTCTACGACTGGAACGACGCCAAGGAGAAGACAGCATGAGCGAGATCCTGCAGAGCTATGTGGCCGGCAGCTGGGTCATCGGGAGCGGTGAGGGCCGCGAGGTCCGTGACGCCGTGACCGGCGAGAGCGTGACGCGCGTGTCCAGCGAGGGCATCGACCTCGGCGAAGCCGTGACCCACGCCAAGACGAAGGGGGGTCCCTCCCTTCGCGCGATGACCTTCCCTGAGCGGGCTGCCGCCCTCAAGGCAGCCGCGGGTGCCGTGCAGGCGGGCAAGGACCGCCTCTACGAGTTGTCTGCCCAATCTGGTTGCACCGCAAGGGATTCGGCCGTCGACGTCGACGGCGGCATCGGCACCGCGATGGTCTACTCGTCCCTCGGGCGCAAGGGCCTGCCGGACGGCACGGTGATCGTCGAGGACGACTTCATCCAGCTGGGCAAGGAGGGCGTCTTCGGCGGGCGCCACGTGCTCACCAGCCCGCACGGCATCTCGCTGCAGATCAATGCCTTCAACTTCCCCGTCTGGGGCATGCTCGAGAAGCTGGCGCCCGCGCTGCTCGCCGGCGTCCCGACGATCGTCAAGCCCGCGACCCCGACGGCCCACATCGCCGTCGAGGCCGTGCGCATGATGATCGAGTCCGGGGCCCTCCCCGAGGGTGCGCTGCAGATCGTCGCCGGATCCATCCCCGGGCTCCTCGACGAGCTCGGCGGCCAGGACCGCATCGGCTTCACCGGCTCCGCCGACACGGCCGCGATGCTGCGCGCCGACGCCGCGGTGACCCGCCGCTCGGCCCACTTCAACGCCGAGGCGGACAGCCTCAATGCCTCCGTCCTCGGCCCCGACGCGGTGCCGGGCGAGCCGGAGTTCGACCTCTTCGTCAAGGCGCTCGTCACCGAGATGACCGTCAAGGCGGGTCAGAAGTGCACGGCCATCCGCCGCGCGCTCGTGCCGGCCGGGCAGATGGACGCGGTGGCCGAGGCCGTCGCGGCACGCCTGGGCGGCGTCGGCATCGGAGCTCCGGGCGCGGAAGGAGTGCGCATGGGTGCACTCGTCGGGACCGACCAGCGTGACGACGTGCGGGCTGCGGCCAGCCGCATCGCGCAGGCCGGACAGATCGTCTTCGGCGACCTCGACACCGTCGACGTCATCGGCGCCGACGCGGACAAGGGCGCCTTCATGTCGCCGATCCTCGTGCGCGTCGACGATGCCGACCGGGCCGAACCGCACGAGGTCGAGGCCTTCGGCCCCGTCAGCTCGCTCATCGGCTACCTCGACACGGACCACGTCGTGGAGCTGCTGGCCCGGGGCGAAGGGAGCCTCGCCGGCTCCGTCGTGTCCGCGGACGCTGACTTCGTGACCGACGTGATTGCCGGGGCGGCTCCCTTCCACGGCCGGATCCTCGTCCTCGACCGGGACAGCGCCCCGGAGTCCACCGGGCACGGCACCCCGATGCCGCAGCTCGTCCACGGCGGTCCCGGCCGCGCAGGTGGGGGACAGGAGGAAGGCGGTCTGCGCGCCGTCCACGCCCACCTGCAGCGCACCGCCATCCAGGGCAGCCCGGAGGTCCTCGACCGTCTGGGCATGTGACGCTCAGCGAAAACATTCCACAAACTCTTGTCGCCACACGCATAGACGTGTAGAACATAAGTAAGACCTCGCAAGGACGCGAACTTAGGAGAGAGCATGACGACGACCGACGACCGCATCGGGTCCGCCCCGGAGCCGACCGGCCCGACCAGCCCGATCGATTACAGCCAGCGCATCCCCAACAACGTCAACCTCAACGAGAACCGTCGCCTCCAGCGTGCGCTCGAGGGCTGGCAGCCGAAGTTCCTCGACTGGTGGAAGAACCTCGGCCCCGAGCTGCCCACCAAGGACGTCTACCTGCGCACCGCCGTGGCCGTGGGCCGTGACGGCTGGGCGCACTTCGAGCACGTGCCGATGGAGGAGTACCGCTGGGGGATCTTCCTCGCCGAGGGCAACCCCGACCGTGAGGTCAACTTCGGCAAGCACAAGGGCGAGGCAGCGTGGCAGGAGGTCCCGGGTGAGTACCGCGCGGACCTGATGCGCCTGATCGTCATCCAGGGCGACACCGAGCCGGCCTCGGTCGAGCAGCAGCGCATCCTGGCCAACACCGCGCCGTCGATCTACGACATGCGCAACCTCTTCCAGGTCAACGTCGAGGAGGGCCGTCACCTGTGGGCGATGGTCTACCTGCTCCACGCGTACTTCGGTCGCGAGGGTCGCGAGGAGGCCGAGCAGCTGCTCAAGCGCAACTCGGGCGACTACGACAACCCGCGCATCCTCGGTGCCTTCAACGAGGCCACCACCGACTGGCTGCAGTTCTTCATGTTCACCTACTTCACCGATCGGGACGGCAAGTACCAGCTCGGCACCCTCAAGGAGAGCGGCTTCGACCCGCTGGCCCGCACCTGCGAGTTCATGCTCAAGGAGGAGGCCCACCACATGTTCGTCGGGACCACGGGGGTGCAGCGCACCGTGGAGAAGACCGCCGAGGTCATGAAGGCCAACGGCGGCAAGGCCACCTTCGAGGACGGGGTCATCCCGCTCGACATCATCCAGAAGTACCTGAACTTCCAGTACTCGGTCTCGATGGACCTCTTCGGCTCCGAGCAGTCGACCAATGCCGGCAACTACTACAGCTCCGGTCTCAAGGGTCGCTGGCAGGAGACGCGTCGCAAGGACGACCACACCCTGCTCGAGGACGAGCGCGAGATGAACTACGTCGAGGACGGTCAGATCAAGACCAAGACGGTCCCGATGATCTCCGCGCTCAACCTGGACCTGCGTGACGAGTACGTCGCTGACTGCGAGAACGGCGTGCGCCGGTGGAACCAGGCGCTCGAGGACGCTGGTGTCGAGGAGCGCCTCTACATCCCGCACGAGGGCTTCCACCGTCAGGTCGGCGTGTACTCCAGCCACAAGATCAGCCCCGAGGGCGAGGTTCTCGACGACGCGACGTGGGAGGCCCGCGAGGGTGACTGGCTGCCGACCGACGCGGACCGGGCCGAGGTCGCGAAGCTCATGGTCCCCGTGTACGAGCTGGGCGAGTTCGCCAGCTGGATCGCCGAGCCACCGACGGGCATCAACGGCCAGCCGGTCGAGTACGACTACGTCCACCTCGAGGAGGGCGTAGCCGAGGGAGCGTCGGCGTGACCGTCGAGCTGGCCTGGGAGCGCGAGGACAACCCCGTCTGGGACGCGGACAAGGCACGCATCGCCGCCTCCGCCCCGGACGGGGCCCTCGGCCTCGACTTCGCCGACGGGGCCGGCCTGCCCGGCGACTGGTTCGTCGCCAAGGACGCTGGCGCGGTGGTGGGCTTCGGCTTCCTCGACATGACGTGGGGCGGCGATGCCGAGATCACCCTCGTCGTGGACTCCGCCCGACAGGGCGCCGGCGTCGGGACCTTCGTCATGGACCACCTCGAGCAGGAGGCCCGCTCGCGAGGGATCAACTACGTCCACAACAGCGTGCGCGACACCCACCCCCAGCGCGACGACGTGCACGACTGGCTGCTCGTGCGTGGCTACAAGGGCAACGAGAGCGACCCGACGCTGCGCAAGCACGTCGGCGAGGCCGGCTCCGGTCGCCTCCCCGAGCCGAGCACGACAGCGGCACCGTCCGGGTCGCGCTCGCAGGGCGAGGAGGAGAGCGGCGACTACGTCGACGTCGAGGCGCACCGCTTCTGACTCAGCGCCGATCTCTGGCACGTCGCGCTCTGCGCGCCCGGCTGCCGGCCTGGGTCGGGCGGGACCCCGGGGCGCCTCGCTGCGTACGTTGCGTGGGCTACTTGCGGGTACGACGTGCTCCTGCGGTGCAGGCTGAACGAAGAGGCCCGGAATTCCGGGCCTCCCTGGAGTGGACTGACGGGAGGTGCCCGTCGTACCCGCACGTAACTACGAGGGATCGGTCCCCACGCCCGGGGCGCGCTCAAGAGCGGGGCGTGCGAACAGGATGCTGCGTCAGGTGCGCTCGCCCGCCGCCTGCTCCATGCGGTCCCACTCGCGCTGGGCGCGGCGGTGCCAGCGGTCGCGGCGGGTGTGGAAGAGGGTGGCGGCATCTGGCCCGGGCCAGTCCGGGGGGAGCAGCTCGGCGGGTAGGTCGGGGTCGATGAAGGGGAAGGAACGCCAGGCCTGGATGAGCTCGACCTGTGCGGCGAAGGCAGCGGCGTCGTCGTCGACGCTCCGCTCGGCGAAGTCGGCCGCGAACTCCTGGTAGCGGGTGCGGACTTCGGCGAGGTCCCACGCGGCGTCGATGAGGGATGCCGGGTCGGTGCCGGCGGCACGACGACCGACCCAGGCGAAGGCCCGGTCGGCGAGGTCGAGGTCGGTGAGCGTCGCCTGCACCTCGCCCTCCTTGTCGGCGTCGGGGATGATCCACATGCCCGGCGTCGGGCAGCCCAGCCCCAACCAGGTCAGGCGGGTGCGCAGCTTGTGCCGAGTGCTGCGCTGCGACTCCGGGACGGCCGCCGCCACGACCAGCCACTGCCCGTCCCACGTGTGGGGTCGGCGCAGGAAGCTGTAGATGCGATCGGTCCCCTCGGCGAGCAGGAGACTGCCGGTGTCGGTGAGCTGCCAGCGCACGCGGCGGCCGTGGCGCTCGGACGCGATGATCCCCTGGCTGGCCGTCCGGGCGATCGTCTGCCGCGCAGACTTCTCCTCCACGCCCAGGGCGCCCAGCGCGGCAACCAGCGTTCCGGTCCAGGCGGATCCGTCGCGTGAGTGGACGAACTCGCCCAGGATCGTCAGCAGCAGGGAGCGAGCGCTGGCTGCTCGCGAACGGTCCCCGTCGGCGGGGGCGGTCATGTCGTCGACCTTCGTGCTCACGTGTGTCGTCTCCTCGTGCGGTGTGCTGCTCAGGGTGGCACCTCTGCGGCGTCCGGGCCTGCAACTCCCCTCTCGGCACGCGGAGCGGGGAAGCCCCTTCGTCGTCGAACTTAGGTCGACCTGAGTTAAAACTACTACGAAACAGTTTCGATACGACTATTGACTGTAGAACAAATCACGGTCATTCTCGGTGCTACCGACAACGGGGTCGGGAGTCTCTGCCCCGTGGTCGCCCTCAATGACGAGACCGCACCCCTGGAGTATTCGATGCGCGCCACCCGCACCCTTCCCCTGGCCATCACCGTGACCCTCGCCCTCTCTGCCTGTGGCGGATCGGCGCTCTCCGGGGACGGGGGTGGAGAGGGCAGCGACGACGGCAAGGTCAAGATCGCGCTGCTCGTCCCCCAGTCCGGCGTCTACGCGCCCCTCGGCAAGGACATGGAGGCCGGCTTCCGCCTCTACCTCGACGAGAACGACAACAAGCTCGGCGGCAAGGAGGTCGAGCTGACCGTCGTCGACGAGGGCGCGGGTCCTGAGGACGGGGTCCCCGCCGGCACCAAGCTGGCCCAGGACGAGTCCGTCGACGCCGTGGTCGGGATCGTCAACTCCGCCGTGGCGCTGGGCCTGACCGACTCCTTCACCGAGGCGAAGAAGCCGCTCATCATCACCAACGCCGGCGCCGACGACATCACGGGCAAGTCCTCGTCGCCGTACGTGTGGCGCACCAGCTTCGCCAACGGCGAGGTCGGCGAGGCGATCGGTGGACATGTCGCCAAGGAGGTCGGTGACGGCAGGGTCTACCTCGTCGGACCCGACTACGCCGCGGGCGACGAGTTCCTCGCTGGCTTCAAGAAGTCCTTCGAGGCCGCCGGCGGCAAGATCGCCGGGACGCAGATGACCCCCTTCGGCAAGACGACGAACTTCCAGCCGTACCTGCAGAAGGTGCGCAATGCCAAGCCCAAGGCCGTCTTCGCCTTCTACGCCGGCGCCGAGGCGGTCACCTTCGTCAAGCAGTACGACCAGCTCGGCCTGCACGAGGACATCCCCTTCTACGCCACCGGCTTCCTGACCGAGGGTGGGGCGCTCAAGGCCCAGGGCAAGTCGGCAGAGGGCATCTTCACCTCGCTGCACTACTCCTCCGAGCTGGACAACCCGAAGAACAAGACCTTCGTCAAGGCCTATGAGGCGGTCAACGACGGCCCGCCGACCGTCTACTCGATGCAGACCTACGACGCCGGCGCGGTCCTGGACAAGGCGCTCACCAAGGGCACCGGGGGTGACGAGATCGTCGAGGGCCTGAAGAGCGCCGGCGAGGTCGACAGCCCGCGCGGCCCGTGGTCCTTCTCCGACACGCAGGGCCCGGACCAGACGTACTACCTGCGCAAGGTCGAGAAGAAGGGCGGCGCCTGGACCAATGTCATCGAGGGCGAGCTCACCAAGCCCTCTTCCTGACCCGTCCACACCCACTGCTGGGAGATCCTCGTGACCGCACTGACGGCCAACTTCATCACCGACAACGGGGTGACGATGATCGACGGGCTCGCCACCGGCGTGCTGCTCTTCGTCATCGCCCTCGGCCTGTCGCTCGTCTTCGGCGTCATGGACGTCCTGAACCTCGCCCACGGCGCCATCTACCTCCTGGGTGCCTACATCGCCGTGGCCCTGCTGGGCGGGGGGACGAAGATGACCCTGCTCGCCTTCGGGGGAGCGGTCCTGCTCGCCGCGTTCATCGGCGGGGTCAGTGGGTGGGGGTTGTCGGCGATGGTCCGGCCGGTCGCTCACCGCGGTCACCTCGATCAAGCACTGCTGACGCTCGGCATCGCGCTCGTGGTCTCCGACCTCGTCGCGATGAAGTTCGGCAATGACGTGCGCTCCATCCCGGCGCCTGCTGGTCTGGACGGGAGCGCGACGATCTTCGGCCAGTCCTACCCGGTCTACCGACTCATCGTCATCGTCGTCGGCGGGCTGCTCGCCGTCGGTGCGCTCTACGTCATCGAGCGCACCCGGGTCGGCTCGCTCGTGCGCGCCTCGGTCGTCGACCCCCAGATGGTCTCTGCCCTGGGGGTCGACACCAAGCGGTTGGTCACCGGTGTCTTCGCCGCGGGCGCGGCCCTGGCCGCCGCCGGTGGCGTCATCGGCGGCCCGATCCTCTCGGCCTACCCGAGCCTGGACAACCGGGTGCTGCTCCTCGGGCTCGTCGTCGTCGTCATCGGCGGCCTCGGGTCCGTGAGCGGCGCGCTCGTCGGTGCCCTGGTCATCGGACAGATCGAGACGCTCGGCGTCTCGTTGCTGCCCGACCACGCGTCCTTCCTCGTCTTCGGCGCGATGGGACTGGTCCTGCTCCTGCGACCCCAGGGTCTGCTCGGCAAGAAGGAGGCGACGGCATGAGGCCCAAGCTCTCGTCCGCTCTCGCGATCCTCTCGGTGCTCCTGCTGGTGGCCGTCCCGCTGCTCTTCCCCGCGGACATCGCCAACACCCTCAGCCGCGTGCTCGCGCTGGCACTGCTCGCCGTGAGCCTGGACCTGCTCGTCGGGGTCTCGGGGATGCCCTCGCTCGGGCACGCCGCCCCCTTCGGCGTGGGTGCCTATGCCGCAGCGCTCGTCGCCCGTGACACCACCTCCTTCGCCCCTGTACCGCTGCTGGTTGCGGTGGTTGCCGGGGGCCTGTTCGCCTTGCTCACCGGGGTGCTCATGGTCCGCACCAAGGGCACCTACTTCCTCATGCTCACCTTGGCCATCGCCGAGCTGGCCCACGTGCTCGCCCAGCGCTGGGAGGGGCTGACGGGCGGGACCAACGGCCTCTACGGCATCCCGTCCCTGACCCTGTCGCCCGGTGGTGAGCCGGTGACCCTCGCCGGGGTCCGCTACTGGTGGATCCTGCTGATCTTCCTCATCGGCTTCGCCATCGTGTGGTGGACCTCGCGATCGATGCTGGGTCGCTCCCTTCGCGGGCTGCGTGACAACGAGGAGCGGATGGCCTCCATCGGCTACTCCACGTTCGGGCTCAAGCTGGCCGTCTACGGCATCGCGGGTGCGGTGGCGGGTGCGGCCGGGTCCCTGTGGGTGGCGCAAAACCGGTTCGTCTCCCCGGAGGACCTCGCCTTCGAGGTGTCCGCCATGGCCCTGCTGGCCGTCGTGGTCGGTGGTCGCGGACGGCTGTGGGGGGCGGTGCTCGGCGCCGCACTCGTGACAATCGTCCGGGATGACATCGGCGCCTCCCTCGGTGGGCGCGGACCGCTGCTGCTCGGACTGGTCTTCATCGCCGCGGTCTACCTGCTGCCCCACGGCTTCGCCGGGACCAACTGGCGCCAGCTGTTCACCCGACGTCCCCAGGAGGACCAGGCATGAGCGACGAACGGACCGGCGCCACCAGCGAGGGACGAGCGGAGGCCGTCGGGCCGGTCGGGCTGCGGGAATCGAGCATGAGCGCCTCCACCGCCACCGCCGCACCCCCGGCCCTGACCCTGCGCAATGTCACCAAGAAGTACGGCGCACTCGTGGCCGTCGACGATGTCAGCCTCGAGGTGGCGAAGGGGGGTCGTCACGCCCTCATCGGACCCAACGGAGCGGGTAAGTCCACGCTCTTCAACCTGGTGGCTGGTGGCCTGCCGACCACGAGCGGTCAGATCCTCTTCGCCGGGGAGGACGTCACCAAGCGCTCCGCAGCCTGGCGGGCCCGCAGGGGGCTGGGCAAGACCTTCCAGCACAGCTCGCTCTTCATGTCGATGAACCCCTTGGACAATGTCGCGCTCGCGGCGCAACGGGTGGCCGGCAAGGGGATGTCCTGGATGACCTCGTCGGCGAGGCGCAACGCCGAGATCGACGACCTTGCCGAGCAGTGCGTCGCGGACGTCGGCCTGGCCGACCGCTCGCACATCATGACCGGCAACCTCAGCCACGGTGAGCGCCGACAGCTCGAGGTGGCGGTCGCCCTGGCGACCCGACCCGGGCTGCTCCTGCTCGACGAGCCCGCGGCGGGGATGTCCCCGGCGGAGAGCCACCGCTTCATCGAGCTGGTGCGCTCGCTGCCGTCGGACCTGACGGTCGTGATCATCGAGCACGACCTCGAGCTCGTCTTCGAGCTGGCCGACCGCGTGAGTGTCCTCCACCTCGGGGGCCTCATCGCCGACGGACCTGCCGACGAGGTCCGTGAGGACCCTGCCGTCCAGCAGGCCTACCTCGGGGAGGGCTCCCTCGAGGAGCTCTTCCACGAGACCCCCGTCACGCCCGACCTGCCGGTGTCGACGACATCGGCAGTCCCCACCGAGGAGGCCGCCGGATGAGCGTCACCGGAGCAGACCTGAGGATCGCCGACGTCGAGGCCGGGTACGGCGGCAGCACCGTCCTGACCGGGGTCGACCTGCACGTGGGCGCCGGCGAGACCGTGGCCCTGCTCGGCCGCAACGGCGTGGGCAAGACGACGCTGATGTCGACGGTCATGGGCTTCGTCAGCACCCAGCGAGGCAGCATCCACGTCGGGGGCGAGGACATCACCGGCCTGCCGACGCATGCGCGGGCCAGGGCCGGCGTGGCGATCGTCCCCCAGGGGCGGCGGGTCTTCGCGCCGCTCACGGTGCACAACAACCTGCGCATCGCGGAGGGCAAGCACTCGGGGGAGTGGTCCCTCGAGCGCGTCTACGAGCTCATGCCGCGCCTGCGTGAGCGCAGGACCAACCGAGGCGACCAGCTCTCCGGCGGTGAGCAGCAGATGCTGGCCATCGGGCGCGCGCTCCTCCTCGGCCCGCGGGTGCTGCTCCTGGACGAGCCGTCCGACGGGTTGGCCCCGGCGATCGTCCAGCAGGTCATGGGCATCGTCCGGGAGCTGGCGCAGGAGGGCATCACGGTCCTGCTCGTGGAGCAGGACCTGCGCGCGGCCTTCTCGGTGGCCGATCGCGTCGTGGTGATGGAAAAGGGGCGGATCGTCCACGAGAGCACCACCGAGGAGTTCCGCAGCGATGCCCCGAGGGCGCGACGTCTGCTCGGGGTCGGCTAGATGGCGCCGACGAATAAAAATACTACAACCCCTTGACGGATCGCGTAGTGAATGTAGAAGATAGACGGGTACCCCGATGCCGTGGTCCCCGCGGCGTGCGATCCGAACGACGGAAGGTTTGACGTGAGCGAGACCACCATCGAGAAGGCGGCGCCCCCCGTCGTCGAGTTCCGGACCTCCCCTGACTCCTACCGCCACTTCGCCGTCGAGTACGACGGCGACGTCGCCACGGTGAAGCTGGCGGTCGACGAGCAGGGCGGCCTCGTCCCCGGCTACGAGCTGAAGATGAACAGCTACGACCTGGGTGTCGACATCGAGCTCTACGACGTCGTGCAGCGGATGCGCTTCGAGCACCCCGAGGTCAAGGCGGTCGTCATGACCTCCGGCATCGAGCGGATGTTCTGCGCCGGCGCCAACATCAGGATGCTCGCGGCCTCGCCGCACAGCTGGAAGGTGAACTTCTGCAAGTTCACCAACGAGACGCGCAACGGCATCGAGGACGCGACCGCCAACTCCGGCCAGAAGTGGATCGCTGCCCTCAACGGCACCGCGGCCGGTGGCGGCTACGAGCTCGCCCTCGCCTGCGACGACATCGTCCTCGTCGACGACAACAGCTCGACCGTCTCCCTTCCCGAGGTCCCGCTGCTCGGCGTCCTCCCCGGGACCGGCGGCCTGACGCGCGTCGTCGACAAGCGCCACGTCCGCAAGGACCGGGCCGACCTCTTCGCGACCAAGTCCGAGGGCTACCGCGGCGACACCGCCGTCGACTGGGGCTTCATCGACGCCACCTTCCCCCGCGGCTCCTGGGACGAGGAGATCAGCAAGCGCGCCAAGGCCGCGGCTGCCGAGTCCACCCGCAGCGGTCAGGCCGGCGAGGGCGTCCAGCTCACCGAGCTGCAGCGCACGATCGACGGCGACTCGATCTCCTACGGCCACGTCTCCGCGCAGATCGACCGCGCTCGCCGCACGGTCGACATCACCGTCTCCGCTCCCACCGAGCAGCCCCCGGCCGATGCCGAGGCAGCCCGGGCCGAGGGCGTCGACTACTACCCGCTGGCCCTCGCCCGCGAGCTCGACGACCTGATCCTGCACCTGCGGGCCAACGAGCTGGAGATCGGCACCTGGGTGCTGCGCGCCACGGGCGACCAGGACCTGGTGCTCGCCCACGACGCCAAGCTCACCGAGTGGGCCGACCACTGGTTCATCAACGAGGTCAACCACTACCTCAAGCGCACGCTCAAGCGCGTCGATGTCACCTCGCGCAGCCTGCTGGCCATCATCGAGCCCGGCTCGGCCTTCGTCGGCACCCTCCTCGAGCTGGCCCTGGCCGCCGACCGTCAGTACATGCTGGAGGGCGTCTACGAGGACGTCGACGCCGACGCGGCGCCGGCCACGATCCGGCTCACCGAGGTCAACGACGGCAGGTACCCGATGGGCAACGGTCTGACCCGTCTGCAGTCGCGCTTCTTCGGTCGCGACGAGGACCTCGAGGCCGCCCGCGCGGTCACGGGTCAGGACCTCGACGCCGCCGCCGCCGACAAGGCCGGCCTCGTCACCCTCGCCCTGGACGACATCGACTTCGAGGACGAGCTGCGCATCGTCATCGAGGAGCGCGCAGCGCTCAGCCCGGATGCCCTCACCGGCATGGAGGCCAACCACCGGTTCGTCGGTCCCGAGACGATGGAGACCAAGATCTTCGGCCGGCTCACCGCGTGGCAGAACTGGATCTTCATCCGCCCCAATGCTTCCGGTCCCGACGGTGCGCTGCGCCGCTACGGCTCCGGACAAAAGGGCGAGTACAACCTGGAGAGGGTCTGAGTCGCATGACAGAAGCCGGCTTCAACGCTGCAGCCTGGCTCGTCGACCGAGTCGCCGCCGAGCGCGGTGACCACCCGGCCGTCGAGACGCCGTCCCGGACGGTGACCTATGACGAGCTGGTCGAGCTGACCGGACGCGCCGCAGCGGGCTTCCGCTCGCTCGGCATGCGCCGTGACGACCGTGTCGTGTTCGTCGCCAACGACGACATCGCGCTCTTCGCCGGTGTCCTCGGTGCGATGCGTGGCGGTTTCGTCGCGGTGCCCATCTCGACCATGTACGGGCCGCAGGAGCTCGCCGAGATCATCAACGACTGCGGTGCGGTCGCCCTCGTCGCGAGCTCGACCTTCGCGGACGCCGCTGCGAGTGCGGCGGCACTGTGCCCGGACCTGCGCCAGGTCATCTGGGACGGCGATCCGGGCGAGGGCGCCGCGGTCGTCACCGGGCCGGAGCAGCTCTCATGGGAGGACCTCGTCGCCCGCGGAGCCCAGGTCGACGCGGCCGAGCACGAGCCCGTTCCCGCTGGTTCCGACGCATGGGCCCTGTGGCTCTACACGTCGGGCACCACCGGCAAGCCCAAGGGGGCGATGCACCGGCACGAGAACATCCGTCTCGTCTGCGACACCTACGGCGCCCAGGTCCTCGGCATCACTGCGCAGGATCGCTGCCTGTCCGTGGCGAAGCTCTTCTTCGCCTACGGGATCGGCAACTCGATGTTCTTCCCCCTCTCCGTGGGTGCCACGGCCGTGCTCAACCCGGAGCGGCCGACCCCCACGGGCATGGCCGAGCGGATCGCCACGGGCCGGCCCACCCTCTTCTTCGGGGTGCCGACCTTCTACGCGGGGTTGCTGTCCAGCGACATCCCGGACGACACCTTCGCCGGTGTGCGTCTGGGGGCGTCGGCCGGCGAACCCCTGCCCCGAGGGGTGCAGGAGCGGATGAAGAACCGCTTCGGTCTGGAGATCCTCGACGGGATCGGCTCGACCGAGTGCCTGCACATCTTCTTGTCCAACCGTCCCGGTGAGATCAAGATGGGCACGACCGGCAAGGCCGTCCCCGGCTACGACCTCGAGATCCGTGATCTCGACGGCACGCTCGTCGCCGACGGTGATCCGGGCACCCTCTTCGTCCGTGGCGCGTCCTCGGCGCTGGGGTACTGGCGCCGAGCCGAGGCGACGCGCACCGTCTTCCAGGGCGAGTGGCTCAACACCGGTGACACCTATGTGCGCGACACCGAGGGCTTCTACACCTGCATGGGTCGGGCGACCGACCTGCTCAAGGCCGGTGGCATCTGGGTCAGCCCGACCGAGGTCGAGGACCGCCTCCTCGCACACGACGCGATCACCGAGTGCGCCGTCGTCGGTCAGGAGGACGCCGACGGGCTGGTCAAGCCGGTCGCCGTCGTCGTCACCCGGTCCGCGGTGACCCCGCAGGAGCTCGACGCGTGGTGCCGCGAAGGGCTGGCCCCCTTCAAGCGTCCGCGTCACGTGTACTTCGTCGACGAGCTGCCCAAGACAGCCACGGGCAAGATGCAGCGCTTCAAGGTGCGCGCGCTCGTCAAGGAACTCGAGGCCAAGGAGGCCGTCTCATGAGCACCACCACGAAGGTCGACCTGCTCATCGTCGGCGCCGGACCGGTGGGCATCTTCGGTGCCTACTACGCCGGGGTCCGCGGTCTGAGCACCGCCGTCGTCGACAGCCTCAGCCAGGTCGGTGGCCAGGTCACCGCGATGTACCCGGAGAAGCAGATCTTCGACATCGCCGGCTTCCCAGCCGTCTCCGGACGCCAGCTCATCGCGAACCTCGTCGAGCAGGCCGCCCCGTACAACCCGCAGTACCTGCTCGGTCAGGAGGCCCAGGACCTGGAGCACGTGCCCGATGGTGAGGGACGTGAGCGCCTCGTCGTGACGACGAGCACGGGCGACAAGATCGACGCCGGTGCGGTCATCGTCACGGGCGGCATCGGCACCTTCACCCCGCGCACCCTGCCGGCTGGTGAGGACTTCCTCGGTCGGGGACTGGAGTACTTCGTGCCCAGCTCGGCGGAGTACGCCGGGCAGGACGTCGTCATCGTCGGAGGCGGCGACTCGGCGGTGGACTGGGCCAACATGCTCCACCCGATCGCCAAGAGCGTCACCCTCGTGCACCGGCGCGACAAATTCCGCGCCCACCACGGGTCGGTCGAGCAGATGGAGGCGGCGCCGGTCGAGGTCGTCCTCAACGCCCAGGTCACCGAGACCGTCGGCAGTGACCTCCTGGAGACGGTGACGATCACGCCGAAGGGGGAGGACCCCCGGTCCCTGCCCTGCACCAAGCTCGTGGCCGCGCTCGGCTTCACCGCCAACCTCGGCCCCCTTCGCGAGTGGGGTGTCGAGCTGCACGACAACCGGCACCTCGTCGTCGACCCGGCCATGCGCACCAATGTCCCGGGGGTCTTCTCCGCCGGCGACATCACCGAGTACGACGGCAAGGTCCGCCTCATCGCGGTCGGGTTCGGCGAGGTGGCCACGGCGGTCAACAACGCGGCCGTCCACATCGACCCCGATGCGCAACTGTTTCCGGGACACTCGACTGACCAGCAGCCTGCCGTCCCGCAGCCCGCCTGAGAGAGGATTCGACATGCCGTACGTCATTGCCGGCCACTGCCTGGACGTCATGGACACGTCCTGCACCGAGGAGTGCCCCGTCGACTGCATCTACGAGGGTGACCGCAAGCTCTACATCAACCCCAAGGAATGCATCGACTGCGGCGCCTGCGAGCCCGTGTGCCCCGTCGAGGCGATCAGCCAGGATCGTCGCGTCGCGGACGACATGACGGAGCACATCGAGGACAACCGACGCTTCTTCACCGAGACCCTCGAGGGGCGCGACGAGCCGCTCGGTGCCCCGGGTGGGTCGCACAAGACCGGTCCCATCGGGGTCGACACCCCCATGGTCAAGGACCTCTGAGGCGCCGTGCTCGACGGACACCAGCTCATCGACGCGCACGTCCACGTGCCCGTCCTCTCGACGCTCGCCCCCTCGTGGATCGACTGGGCGCGCCAGTTCGGCCCGGAGGGGTTGCTCGAGCGTGCCTGGGACGGCGAAGGGAGTCCCCGTCCCGATGTCATCGACGAGCTCTTCGCCGACCAGGGCGTGGACGTTGCCGTGATCTTCTGCGAGTACAGCCCCAAGGCGACCGGCATGCAGCTCTTCGAGGACCTGCTGCCGATCGTCGAGCACAACCCGCAGCGCTTCCGGCCGATGGGCAATGTCAACCCGCACCTGCACCACCCGATCGGCGACGAGGTGCGCCGACAGCTCGGGCTGGGGGCGGCGGGGCTGAAGCTGCATCCCGTCCACGGCGGCTTCCGCTGCGATGACCCGATGCTCTACCCGGCCTACCAGGTGCTGGTGGAGGAGGGCGCCCCGCTCGTCGTGCACTGCGGGACGTCGACCTTCGCCGGGTCGTCCAACCAGTACGCCGACCCGACCTACCTGCTCCCGGTCGCCCGGGACTTCCCCGAGCTCGACATCGTCCTCGCCCACGGTGGGCGCGGCTGGTGGTACGAGCAGGCGGCCTTCATGGCGATGAGCAACCCGCACGTGTGGATCGAGCTGTCCGGGCTGCCGCCCAAGCGACTGCCCGAGTACTACGCTGCCGCCGGCCTGCGGCGCCTGGCCAAGAAGATGATCTTCGCGACCGACTGGCCCGGGGTGCCCGGCGCCGACCTCAACGCTCGCGCCGTCGCCGACCTGGTGCCTGCCGGGGACGTCCCGGCGGTCCTGGGCGGCAACGCCCTCCGTGTCTATCGCGACCTGCCGTCGGTGGCCTGACATGGCGATCTACGCACTCGGCGACATCGTCCCGGTCATCCCTGCCTCCGCCTATGTCCACCCGGACGCGGTCGTCATCGGTGGAGTGACGCTGGGGGAGCAGTCATCGGTGTGGCCGACGGCGGTGCTGCGCGCCGACTTCGGCAGGATCCTCGTCGGGGACCGCAGCTCGGTCCAGGACGGCACCATCGTCCACTGCATCGAGGAGCAGCCCACCGCCATCGGCGCCGACTGCGTCGTGGGGCACAACGTCCACCTCGAGGGCTGCACGATCGGGGACGGCTGCCTCATCGGCTCCGGGTCGGTCGTCCTCAACTTCGCCACCATCGGCGCCGGGTCGGTGGTCGGCGCCGGAGCCGTCGTCACCGAGCACGCCACGGTCCCGCCGTCCTCGATGGCTGTCGGCGTGCCCGCCAAGGTGCGCCCCGCTCCCGCCGAGGCCGCGGAGTGGATCCGCTTCGGCGTCGGCGAGTACCTCCACAACTCCACCCGCTATCGCGACCAGCTGCGCCGGCTCGACTGACGCACCGATGAAGGGAAAGATCATGAATGACGCCACCCAGGGTGTCCCCGCATCCGAGCTGAGCGACGAGGAGCTCGAGTCGCAGGGAACGCGTGCCCACGAGACCCGCAACTGGGTCTTCCTGCACGGCAGCGCCGAGCAGTTCGCCCACCACACCGCCCGCATGCTCGAGCTCGAGCGCGAGTACGTGCGCCGCTACCCCAAGCGCACCTGGCAGGGCAGCGGTGGCGCTGCCACTGACATCGCCCAGACCGCTGCCTCGTGGCGCGAGACCGTCCGGGCGGTCATCGCCCAGCTTGAGGTGCTCGTCGACCTGCCCGACCCCCAGACCCACGACGAGATGGCCGCCGGCGACCCGGCCCGCGCCTTCCTGCAGCGGCTGGCGGACAACGGTGGCCGGCTCAACAAGCTCGAGGCCCACCAGGCCGCGCGTGAGGTCGGGCTCGAGCCGGCCCTGCGCGCCGACCTTTACAAGTCGGACCCGCAGCTCGTCGCCACCGAAGGCACCGACCGCGTCCTCACCGACGCCGGCCGCGCCCGGCTCGCGGGCAACCAGTGATCGGGAGCCGTCGGGCCTACATCGTCGACGGGGTCCGCACCCCCATCGGTCGCTACGGCGGCGGGCTCTCGAGCGTGCGTCCCGACGATCTGGCCGCGCACGTCATCCGGGAGCTGCTGGCCCGTCACGAGGGCCTCGACCCGTCACTCGTCGACGACGTCGTGCTGGGCAATGCCAACCAGGCCGGTGAGGACAACCGCAACATCGCGCGGATGGCGGCGCTGCTCGCCGGGATGCCGGTCACGGTCTCCGGCACGACGATCAACCGGCTGTGCGGCTCGGGCCTCGACGCCGTGGGCTACGCAGCCCGCGCAATCGTCGCCGGCGACGCCGACCTCGTGGTCGCCGGGGGAGCGGAGAGCATGAGTCGGGCCCCCTTCGTCATGCCCAAGGCGGACAAGGCCTATTCCCGCTCGATGCAGCTCGAGGACACGACCATGGGCTGGCGCTTCGTCAACCCCGAGATGCAGCGGATGTACGGCACCGACCCGATGCCTCGCACCGCCGAAAACGTGGCGGTCGACCACGGGATCTCTCGTGAGGACCAGGACGCCTTCGCGCTGCGCTCGCAGGACAAGGCTGCCGCGGCCATCGCCTCTGGCCGGCTCGCCCGCGAGATCGTCCCCGTCAGCGTCCTGCGCCGCAAGGCCGAGCCGGTGGTCGTCGACACCGATGAGCACCCTCGCTCGACGTCGATGGAGGCGCTCGCGGGTCTCAAGCCGCTCTTCGAAGGTGGCTCGGTGACCGCCGGCAGCTCCTCGGGCATCAACGACGGTGCCGCCGCGCTGCTCGTCGCCTCGGAGGAGGCCGTCGAGCGCCACGGACTGACGCCGATCGCCCGGGTCGATGCCGTGACGACCATCGGCGTCGAGCCGCGGGTGATGGGCATGGGCCCGGCGCCCGCGGTGCAGCGCCTCGTGCAGCGCACCGGGGTCGACCTTTCCGATGTCGGGGTCATCGAGCTCAACGAGGCCTTCGCCTCCCAGGGGCTGGCCGTCCTGCGCGAGCTCGGCATCGCGGACGACGACCCGCGCGTCAACCCGCACGGTGGCGCGATCGCCCTGGGCCACCCGCTCGGCATGAGCGGTGCCCGCATCGCCCTCTCCGCAGCCATCTCGATGGCCGACGACGACCTGGACCACGCGATCGCCACCATGTGCATCGGCGTGGGCCAGGGCATCGCCGCACTGCTCTCACGACCCTGACCTGCACAGATCGGAGCTCCATGACTGACTCCCCCTTCGTCCGCATCGACCGTCACGACGATGGCGTCGCCGAGGTGGTCCTCGACCGCCCCGAGGCGATGAATGCCGTCTCCACGGCGATGGGGCAGGCCCTCGCCGCAGCAGGGGAGCAGCTGCGCGCCGACACCTCGGTGCGCGCGGTGATCGTGACCTCCAGCCACGCCAAGGCCTTTTGCGTCGGGGCGGACCTCAAGGAGCGCAACGGGTTCAGCGATGACGAGCTGCGGGCGCAGCGACCGGGCAACCGGTTGGCCTACCGGGCGTTGTACGACCTGCCGGTGCCGACCATCGCGGCGGTCGACGGTCATGCCCTCGGCGGCGGGTGCGAGATCGCCCTCGCGTGCGACCTGATCGTCGCCGGTCCCCGGGCCAGCTTCGCACTGCCCGAGGTCTCCGTGGGGGTCATCCCCGGGGGCGGGGGCACCCAGCTGCTCACCCGTCGCATCGGCTGGTCCCGGGCCGCCGACCTGATCTTCACCGCGCGACGGATCACCGGCGAGGAGGGTGCTCGCCTGGGTCTCGTCGACCGCTTCGTCGACGACGCGCGGGGGGAGGCCCTGTCCATGGCCGCGACGATCGCCCAGCACTCACCGATCGGCGTCCGCAATGCCAAGGCAGCAATGCGTGCCGGGCTGGACGTCACGGTCGACGAGGGCCTGGACATCGAGGACGCGCGGTGGCACGACACGGCCTTCAGCGCGGACCGTGCCGAGGGCGTGCGGGCTTTCGCCGAGAAGCGCGCGCCGCGCTGGCCGGGTCTGCGCTGAGCCCTCCGCGCCGGGCTAGTGTGGTTGAGGTGATCGACCTGCACACCCACAGCTCCCGCAGCGACGGCACCGATGCGCCCGCCGCTCTGCTCGTCCAGGCGGCCGAGGCGGGCCTGACGACCCTCGCGATCACCGACCACGACACGACCGCGGGGTGGGACGAGGCCGCTGCGGCCGCGCAGCGCCACGGCGTGGCGCTCGTGCGCGGGGCCGAGCTGTCGACCCGTCACCGCGGACGGACGGTGCACCTGCTGGCCTATCTCTTCAACCCGACGGACGAGGCGTTGACGGGGGAGATGCGCCGGATGCGCGAGGACCGCGTACCCCGGCTGCAGCGGATCGTCGCGCACATGGCCGATGACGGGGTCGCGGTCACGTGGGAGGACGTCCTGGCACAGGTGGCCGACGACGAGACCTCCTTGGGTCGCCCGCACCTCGCGGACGCGCTCGTGGCCAACGGGATCGCCACCGACCGCAACGAGGTCTTCGCGCGCTGGTTGCACAACGGTTCGTCCTACTACGAGCCGCACTACGCCGTCGACACGGCCGAGGCGGTCCGGCTCGTCCGTGCCGCTGGTGGGGTCCCCGTCGTCGCCCACCCCTTCGCGGTCAAGCGTCAGCGCTCCCTCGGGGCCGACGACGTGGCGTTGCTCGCCGAGGCCGGGCTCGTGGGCATCGAGGCCGACCATCGCGACCATGACGAGGACGGCCGGGCCTTCGCCCGGCGACTGGCCGTCGAGCACGACCTCGTCGTCACGGGCAGCAGCGACTTCCACGGTGACGGCAAGGACAACCGCCTCGGCGAGTACACGACGACCCCCGAGGCCCTGGAGCGCATCGTGGCGGCGGCCTCAGGGATCACGCCTGTTGTGTACTGACCAGTAGGCAAACGGCCGGTCGCCCCCCTTCGCTCTGGGGGAGGGTGAGAGGATGAGCCCGCATCGGCTCCGATCGAAAGGCGTCACACGTGGCACGGGCGAAGAAGGCAGCCATCATCGCTGTCGCCAACCAAAAGGGCGGCGTCGCCAAGACGACGTCGGTCGCATCCATCGGTGCCGCGATGGCCGAGCTCGGACGTCGCATCCTGCTCGTCGACCTCGACCCGCAGGCGAGCCTGACCTTCAGCCTCGGGGTCGACCCCGACGCCGTCGAGCTGTCCGTCAACGAGGTCGTCCTGGGTCAGGCCGAGGTCGCCGACGCGATCCTGCAGATCAGCGACGGCGTCGACCTGCTCCCCGCGACGATCGAGCTCGCCGGCTCGGAGGCGCAGCTGCTGACCCGGCCGGGACGCGAGTTCGTCCTGCAGTCGGTCCTGGAGGACGTGCGCACGGACTACGACGTCATCCTCCTGGACTGCAGCCCGAGCCTCGGGGTCCTCACGCTGTCGGCGCTCACCGCCGCGACGGGGCTGATCATCCCGATGCAGGCCGAGATGCTCAGCCACCGCGGTGTCGGTCAGCTGCTCGACACCGTCAAGGACGTCAAGAAGCTGCTCAACAAGAAGCTGAAGACGATCGGCATCCTGCCGACGATGTACGACGGGCGCTCCAACCACGCCCGCGAGGTCCTCGACGACCTGGGCACCCGCTACAAGCTGCCCGTCCTCTCGCCGCCGATCCCACGGACCGTCCGCTTCGCCGAGGCGCCGGCCGCTGGTCGCTCGATCCTCGACACCGCTGGCAGCAGCAAGGGTGCCGCTGCCTACCGCGAGGTCACCGAGGCCATCCTCGCGGTGATCTGACCGGCACAGCCCGCCACACGACGAAGCGCCCCACCGCATGATGGGGCGCTTCGTCGTGGAGGAGGGAGGTCGAGCCTCAGCCGGCGTCCTGCGCCTGACCGGCCTGCCCGCCGTGGGTGCGGCGACGGTTGCGGCGACGACGCGGACGGCCCTCGCCGTCGCCCTGCGCCTGGCTGGGCTGGTCGCTGCTGCGCTGGGTGTCCCGGTTGCCACCGCGGCCACCATCGCGGTTGCCGCCATCACGGCCGCCACGGTCACCGTCACGTCCACCGCGGCCACCGTCGCGTCCGCCACCGGAGCCGCCGCGGCCGCTCGGACGACGACCACTGGACTTGCCGGTTTCACCGACGTCCTCGAGCTGCTCGGCATCCAGGCCCTCACGGGTGCGCTGGGTACGGGGGAGGCGGCCCTTGGTGCCCTCGGGGATGTCGAGGTCGGAGAAGAGGTGCGGGCTGCTGGAGTAGGTCTCCGTGGCGGTGGGGATCCCGAGGTCGAGCTGACGGTTGATGACCGCCCACTTGGTCTCGTCGTCCCAGTCGACGAAGGTCACGGCGATACCCGTGTTGCCCGCGCGGCCGGTGCGACCGATGCGGTGGACATAGGTCTTTTCGTCATCGGGGCACTGGTAGTTGATGACGTGGGTGACATTGGTGACGTCGATCCCGCGGGCGGCGACGTCGGTCGCGACGAGGACGTCGACCTTGCCATTGCGGAAGGCACGCAGTGCCTGCTCGCGAGCACCCTGACCGAGGTCGCCGTGGAGCGACGCGGCAGCGAAGCCGCGGTCGACGAGCTCGTCCGCGACCTTGGCCGCGGTGCGCTTGGTGCGGGAGAAGACGATCGTCAGGCCGCGGTCCTTGGCCTGCAGGATGCGGGCGACCATCTCGACCTTGTCCATCGCGTGGGCGCGGTAGACGAACTGCTCGGTCGCCTTGACGGTGTGGCTGTCGGCCTCGCCGTCCTCGCTCATCGCGCGGATGTGGGTCGGCTGCGTCATGTAGCGGCGGGCCAGGGCGACGATCGCGCCGGGCATCGTCGCGGAGAAGAGCATGGTGTGGCGGGCCGGGGAGGTCATCGCCATGATCTTCTCGACATCGGGCAGGAAGCCCAGGTCGAGCATCTCGTCGGCCTCGTCGAGGACGACGGTCTTGGTCGCCGAGAGGTCGAGGTGCTTCTGCTGGGCCAGGTCGATCAGGCGGCCCGGGGTGCCGACGACGACGTGGACGCCCTTCTTCAGCGCCTCGATCTGCGGCTCGTAGGCGCGGCCGCCGTAGACGGTCAGGACCTTGATGCCCAGACGCTTGCCGGCACGCTCGAGGTCGGCGGCCACCTGGCCGGCGAGCTCACGCGTCGGGGCGACCGCGAGGGCCTGCGGGCGCGGGTCATCGGACTCGAGGTCGATGTGCTCGAGGATCGGGATGCCGAAGCCGAGCGTCTTGCCGGTACCGGTCTTGGCCTGGCCGATGATGTCGTGGCGGCCCAGGGCGACCGGCAGGGTCATGGCCTGGATGGGGAAGGGGTTGACGATCCCCGCGTCGGCCAGCGCGGCGACGATCTCGGGGTTGACGTTGAAGTCGGCGAAGGTCTGCTGGGCCGCCTCGGGGGCGGTGCCCTCGACATCGGGCGTGGCCTGGACGGCTTCGCGGTCGACGTCGGGCAGTGATTCGGGCGTGGTGGGGTCGGACATGCGTCTCACGATCAGCGTGGACGGCGCGAAGCGCGCGCCGTGGATGGCACGGGCCGATCGGAGGTCAGTCATGCGGTCTGCCGAGAGAGGGGCGACCGCGCCGGACGTCTCGTCCGGGCGTAAAGGATGCCGACCGGGCACCGCTGGTCTCCTCCATGCTACCCGCCGCCCCCGGTCTGGGCCGAAACGACGGCTGTGCGCACTAGGCTGCGTGGCATGACTGAGCAGGCACCCCCTTCGTCCTCCGACGGTCTCGGCGCGCGTGAGAGGGAGGGGACGATCGAGCTGCTCGGCGCGGTCGCGTACGGCACGATCTCGGGGTTCACCCGGATGGCCACCGACTCCGAGATGGCCCGCGACCTGCGACTGAAGCGCGCGCTGGCCGGTATGGCGGTCAAGGAGTTCCACAACCACGAGATCCTGAGTGACCGCATCACCCAGCTCGGTGGGGACCCGGTGACGGCGATGGCGCCCTTCGAAGACGCTTTTGAGGCCTACCACGCGCGCACGCGGCCGCGGGATCTGCTCGAGGGCATGGTCAAGGCGTACATCGGCGACGGCATCGCCAACGACTTCTTCGTCGAGATCGCCAAGTACATCGACCCGCAGTCACGGGAGGTCATCGAGCGGGCCAAGGAGAGCGACCACCGTGATGTCGACACGATCGTCTCGGCCGTGCGTGAGGGCATCCGTGAGGACTCGCGACGTGGCGGTCCGCTCGCGCTGTGGGGGCGCCGTCTGATGGGCGAGGCCCTGACGCAGGGACAGGTGGTGGCCGCGCAGCGCGAGGCCCTCAGCGACCTGGTGCTCGGGCTGAGCCACGACCGCCCCGGCGCGACCCTCGAGGAGGTCGGCCATCTCATGCAGCGTTTGACCGACCGGCACCAGCTGCGGATGGGCCGGCTCGGCCTCTCCGCCTGACCTGCCCGGACATGACGAAGGGGGCCCGCCGAGTCGGCGGGCCCCCAACGTGTCGTACGTGGTGCGTCAGACCTGCTTGCGGCCGACGATCATGCCGTAGATGACGATCAGGACCGCAGCGGCGATGACGCCGAGGACGAGAGCGATCCAGTCGATGCCGCTGGTGCTCTCGTTACCGGACAGGGCCGTGTACGCCCAGGAGCCGATGAGGGCACCGAGGATGCCGAGGATCACGGTGACGAGCGTCGAGATGCTCTGCTTGCCCGGCAGCACCAGGCGAGCGAGTGCACCGATGATGGCGCCCATGATGACGGTGACGATGATGGTCCACACAGTTGATCACTCCTTCTTGCGCCCGACAGGGGTGAGCGGGCGCTCTCAGTAGCCCGTGCGGGCTTCGTGACCAACATAGACTCCTGAGGCGCATGAGGCGACATTCAGCAAGCGTGTCTTTGCACGCGTACCCACCTCGTGACCTTGCTCAGGGGGGACGAAAAGGAGGGGCCTCAGGCCCCGAAACCCACGCGACTGGGCGACGGCTCGCCGACCTCGACATAACCGAGGGCCCCGGCGGGAACCATGACGCGGCGTCCCTTGTCATCGGTCAGGGACAGGGACGCGCCGTCGAGAGCAGCCTGCACGGCTGCGTCGATCTCGGCTGCGGATCCGGTGGCCTCGATGACGACCTCGCGGGCGACGTTCTGGATGCCGATCTTGATCTCCACGGTCACTCCTTGATGGTGGTGGGTGAACTCGTGCTCATCGTGTCACTCGCCGGCGACAGCGTCCGTGTCGGGGTCGCCCGCGGTGCCCATCCGGTTGACGGGGAAGGAGCCGATGCCCCGCCACGCGAGGTGGCCGGCCGCCTGTGCGGCGACCTCCTTGGGGAAGTGGGCGCCGTGCGCGAGCCACGTGCGGGCCATGACCTGGGCGGCGCCGGACATGGCCAGGCCGAGCATCTCGGCCAGCTCCTTGGGCAGCGGGGTGTCCTGGATGATGCGCAGGGCGATGGCCTCGCCGAGCTGGGCCTCGAGCGCGTCGATGCGGTGACGCACCTGCGGGTCGTTGGTCAGGTCGGACTCGTAGATCAGGCGGAAGGCGCCCCCCTCGTCAGCGACGAAGTTGAAGAAGGCGCCGACGGTGGCGTAGACCCGCTCCTCGTGGTCCTCGCTGGAGCCGAGCGCCTCGAGGACGAGGGTCTCCAGGTGGTCGCACTGGCCGTCGAGCAGCGCGAGGTAGAGCTCGAGCTTGCCGGGGAAGTGCTGGTAGAGCACCGGCTTGGAGACTCCGGCCTCGTCGGCGATGTCCTCCATGGCCGCCGCGTGGTAGCCCTTGGAGACGAAGACGCTGAGGGCCGCCTCCAGCAGCTGGGCGCGCCGCTGGGCGCGCGGCATCCGCTGCACTCGGGTGCCGGGCGTGTGGGAGCTCATGGGTCCTCCGGGGATCGGTGCGCCGTGTGGCGGATCACACGGATCCTACCTGTGGGTAGTGATGGCCGACGCCACCGGGTGATCGTCGGGGGGCCATGGGGCGCGGCACGGGGAGGGCTGTCGGTCGTGGGTGGTGGGATGGGTCCGTGACCGAGCATCTCCCCACCGTGCACCTCCGGGCCCCGCAGTTCAGCGGGCCCGGCCTCGTGGTGTCCCTCGACGCGGACCAGGCCCAGGCGGTGGCCGCCCGCGGTGACCTCGTGCGGATCTTGGGCGGACCCGGCACGGGCAAGACGACCGTCGCGGTCGCAGCGGTCCTGGACCGGGTCTCGCGCGGCGAGTGCTCAGCGGGGGAGGTCCTGCTGGTCGCGGCGACCCGGCTGTCGGCGGCCACGGCCCGTGACGCGGTGACGGCGGGGCTGACGGGAGCGACGACCGAGCCGATGGCGCGCACCATGCCCTCGCTCGGCTTCGCGGTCCTGCGACAGCATGCGGTGCTGCGCGGTGACCCGGCACCTCGACTGCTGTCTGGGGCCGAGCAGGACCTGGTCCTGGGTGAGCTCCTCCAGGGGCACCGGGAGGACGGCACCGGTCCCCGCTGGCCCGATGACCTCCTTGAGGCGATCACCACCCGCGGCTTCCGCGAGGAGCTGCGTGACCTGCTCATGCGCGCCATCGAGCACGGCGTCAGCCCGAGCGACCTCGACGCGCTGGGCCGTGAGCACGGTCGCCCGGAGTGGGTGGCGGCCGCGGAGGTGGCTCGCGAGTACGACGAGGTCACTGCGATGTCCCGCCCGGGCGCCTATGACCCCGCCTGGGTGCTGACTGCTGCGGCCGAGCTCCTCGAGCACGACCCCGAGGCCCGCGAGCGGGTCCGCTCCGGATTGCGGCTGGTCGTCGTCGATGACGCCCAGGAGCTCACCGCTCCTGCGGCGCGACTGCTGCGCGCTCTGACGGGCGAGGGCGTCGGTCTCGTCCTCGTCGGTGATCCCGACGTCGCGGTCCAGGGGTTCCGCGGGGCCGACCCGCACCACCTCGTCGCCGACTGGTCCGGCCGGGAGGACGTCACGGTCGTCCTCGGCCGTGGGCACCGGCTCCCCGAGCAGGTGCACGCGGCGGCAGCCCGGATCGTCCCCAAGATCGCTGCCCTCGGTGGCGGCGCCCAGCGCGCGGCGACCCCGGCCGGGCCCGGTGGCGTCCTCGAGTCGCACGTCCTGCACTCGAGCGCCCAGGAGGCAGCCTTCATCGCCCATGAGCTGCGTGCCGCCCACCTGCTGCACGGCATCCCGTGGCAGCGGATGGCCGTCGTCGTCCGCGGTGCGGCACGGCAGGCGACGCTGCGCCGCGTGCTCGCCGCACGCGGGGTGCCCGTGCTCGGCGACGCCCACCGCGTGCCGGTGCGCGACGAGCCCGCGGCCCGCCCCTTGCTCGATGTGCTCTCGCTCGTCGTCGACCTCGCTCGTGGCCGACTCGACGCGGTGCCCGCGACCGATGTCATCGACCTGCTGACCAGCCCTCTCGTTGCCGCCGACACCGTCGCGGTGCGTCGACTGCGGCGGGCCCTGCGCCGCGACGAGCTGGCCAGCGAGGGTGAGCGCACGAGCGATGAGCTGCTCGGTGCCCTCGTGCTCGACCCGGACCACCTCGTCCACCTCGGTGACGACGCCCTGCCACTGCACCGGCTCGCCGTCATCGTCGCGGCCGGACGAGCGGCTGCGCGCACCGCAGAGGACGGCCCCGGGTGGGCCCCGGGTGTCTCCGCCGAGTCCGTCCTGTGGCAGATGTGGGAGGCCGCGGACGTCGCCGCCACGTGGCGGGCCGCAGCACTCGCCGGAGGGCGGCCCGGGGCGCGCGCCGACCGTGCCCTCGACGCGGTCGTGGCGCTCTTCGACGCTGCGGCAGCCCATCAGGACGCGCTGCCGGCCTCCGGTCCCGATGCCTTCCTCGATGCGGTGGCCGGCCAGGCCGTCGCAGCGGACTCGCTCGCCGCGCGCAGTCCCGATGCCGACGCGGTCTCCCTCGTCACCCCGCAGACGGCCGCGGGCAACGAGTGGCACACCGTCGTCGTCGCGGGTGTGCAGGAGGGTGTCTGGCCCGACCTGCGTCTGCGCGGCTCCCTCCTGGGCTCCGAGCGGCTCGTCGACGTCGTCACCGGGCGGGACCGCACGGGTGCCGGGGCGGCCGCAGCGGTCCGTCACGACGAGACCCGCCTCTTCCACGTGGCCCTGACCAGGGCCACCCACCGCGTCCTCGTCACGGCGGTGGCCGCCGAGGACGAGCAGCCGTCCGTCTACCTCGACCTCGTCGACCCCCTCCCTGATGACGTGATGCGGCGAGAGCCCAGCAATGTCCCGGCTCCGCTCGACCTCACCGGGCTGGTCGCGCAGCTGCGTCAGCAGCTCGCCTCGAGCGACCCGGCAGCGGCTGCACGAGCCGTCGCACGCTTGGCTCTGCTCTCCGCTGCGGGAGTGGCGGGGGCCTCCCCTTCGTCATGGTGGGCCTTGCGTGACCTCAGCAGCACCCGGCCGGTCCGGCCGGAGGACGCGTCCGTCGCTGTCAGTCCGTCCAAGGTGCAGATGTTCACCGACTGCGGCCTGCGGTGGCTCCTGCAGTCCTCCGGTGGCGACGGGCCCAGCAGCACGTCGATGGAGGTCGGGACGCTCGTGCACGAGATCGCCCACGACCTCGGCGACGCGGGGGAGGACGCCTTCCGCTCGGAGCTGGAGCGCCGCTGGTCGGAGCTCGGCATGGCTCCGGGCTGGGTGACCGACCAGAAGCGCGAGCGGGCCCTGACGATGGTGCACTGGCTGGCGGAGTATCACCAGCGCGCGGCGTCCGAGGGGTGGCGGCCGGTGGCCATGGAGCAGACCTTCCGCGTCGAGATCGGGCGAGCCGTGCTGCGAGGTGATGTCGACCGGCTCGAGGCCGACGGCGACGGGCGGCTGCGCGTCATCGACTACAAGACCGGGTCGAGCGCCCCCACCGGCAAGGAGCTGCTCGAGCACCCTCAGCTCGGCGCCTACCAGGTGGCGATCGCCGAGGGCGGCTTCGACGAGCACGGACGCGAGGTCGCGGGGGCGGCGCTCGTCCAGCTGGGCAAGGTGCGCACCTCCGGCAATGCCGTGCAGAGCCAGCCCTCGATCTCTGACGACGACGAGCCGCGTCGCTTCCACGACCTGATCACCGACACGGCGGAGGGGATGGCCGCGGCCACCTTTGCCGCCCAGCCCGAGGAGGGACGGTGCCGGATCTGCCCGGTCCGCTCCTCCTGCCCCGCCCACGACGAAGGGGGACGCCTGAGATGACCTGGCCGCCCATCATCGGTGCCGTCGACCTCGCCCGGGCGCTGGGTCAGGAGCACCCGCCCACCGACGAGCAGCGCGAGATCATCGAGGCCCCGCTCGAGCCGCTCCTGGTGGTCGCGGGTGCGGGCTCGGGCAAGACCGAGACGATGACCGCCCGCGTCGTGTGGCTCGTCGCCAACGGCCTGGTCACGCCCGAGCAGGTCCTCGGGCTGACCTTCACCCGCAAGGCTGCGGGCGAGCTCGCCGAGCGGGTGGCCCGACGGCTCGCGACGCTCGAGCAGGCCGGCATCTGGACCCCGCCCCAAGAGGTCGACGCCGACGGGCTCGGGGGGACCCCGACGATCTCCACCTATCACTCCTACGCCGGTCGACTGGTGCGCGAGGGCGCCCTGCGGCTCGGGTACGAAAAGGACTCGCGCCTGCTCTCCGAGGCCGCGACCTGGCAGCTCGCCCACGAGGTCGTGCTCGCCTGGGACGGGCCGATGGAGGACATCGACAAGGTCGAGTCCACCGTGACCAATGCGATCGTCTCGCTCGCCGGCGAGCTCGCCGAGCACCTGTGCACGCCGCAGGACATCGAGGACTTCGCCCGGGGGGTGCTGGCTCACCTCGAGGGGGTCGCGGCCTCGGACAAGGCCTTCACCAAGGACTTCCGGGGCAAGGTCATCACGCCGATGACCGAGCAGCGACTGATCCTGCCGATCGTCGAGCGCTACCGACAGGTCAAGCGCGAGCGCTCGGTGATGGACTTCGCCGACCAGATGGCCCTCGCCGCGGCCCTCGCGACGCGATTCCCCGACCTGGGGCAGGCCGAGCGGGACCGGTTCCGCGTCGTCATGCTCGACGAGTTCCAGGACACGTCGGAGGCCCAGCTGGTGCTCATGCGTGAGCTCTTCGCTCCCGACGGGAGCACACCCGCCGCCGTGACCGCGGTGGGCGACCCGCACCAGTCGATCTACGCCTGGCGAGGAGCGAGCGCGACGACCCTCGCGACCTTCCCCCGGTCCTTCGCGACGCAGGGGCAGCCAGCGCCGGTCAAGCACCTGTCGACCAGCTGGCGCAATGACGAGACCATCCTCGAGGTGGCCAATGCCGTGGCGGGGCCGCTCGGGGCGGTGAGCGGGGTGCCGGTGACCCCCCTTCGTCCTCGGCCCGGTGCCCAGCGGGGTCAGGTGCAGGCACTGCGTGCCGAGACTGCCCAGGACGAGGCGGCCAGGGTCGCGGAGTGGATCGAGACGCGCCGGGGGGCGGGCGCTGGTGGCACGGCCCGCCGGAGCGCTGCGGTGCTGTGCCGCAAGCGCAGCCAGTTCACCCTCATCGCCGAGGCGCTCGCGGCCCGCAACATCCCGCACGAGGTCGTCGGCCTCGGCGGGCTGCTGCTCACCCCCGAGGTCGCTGACGTCATCTCGCTGCTGACGATCGTGCAGGACCCCATGCGCGGCGACCGGCTCATGCGGCTGCTCACCGGCGCGCCCGGGCTCCTCGGCCCTGCCGATCTCGACGGGCTCGGAGCCTGGGCGCGGCACCTCGGTCGCCAGGTGCGGGAGGAGGTCGCCGACGGCGGCCCACCGCCCGGACCCGATGACGCCGTGACGATCGTCGATGCCCTCGACCAGCTGCCCGAACCCGGATGGCAGGGGAGCGCCGGCCAGGCGATCTCGGACGCGGCCCTCGATCGTCTGCACCACATCGGGGGCATGGTCGCTCGGCTGCGTCGTGGCGCGGGCATGCCACTGCCGGACCTCGTCGGCGAGGCGGAGCGGGAGCTCGGGGTCGACATCGAGGTCCTCTCGCGACCGGGCTGGTCGCCGGGTGCAGCGCGCGCCCACCTCGACGCCTTCGCCGATGTGGCGGCGCAGTTCGCCTCGAGCGCCGATCGGCCGACGCTCGGTGGGTTCATCGACTGGATAGAGGCGGCCGTCGAGCAGGAGCGGGGTCTGGAGGCCCCTGTCGTCGAGCCGACCAAGGACGCCGTCCAGATCCTCACCTGCCACGCGGCCAAGGGGCTGGAGTGGGATGTCGTCGCCGTGCCCGGCCTGTCCGAAGGCGTCTTCCCCGCACACGCCTCGCGCTCCTCCTTCAAGGACACGGGGGAGTGGACGCTCGGCCAGGTCAACGAGTCGGGCTGGATCTCGGGGCTTGACGGAGTGCCCTTCCCGCTGCGCGGTGACCGCGAGGGGCTGCCGCACCTCGACCTCTCCCTCGGTGGGACCAAGGCACTGCAGGACGAGCTCAAGCGCTATCGCGCGGCCAACGGTGAGCACGGTCTCCTCGAGGAGCGCCGCCTGGCCTATGTGGCCAGCACCCGGGCCCGCAGCCAGTTGCTGCTCGGCTCGTGGGTGTGGGGCGCGACGGGGCAACAGCCCCGGCTGCCGTCGCGCTTCCTCGACGAGGCGTGCGCGACCGGGGTCGTCGAGCGCCTCGAGTGGGCGCCGATGCCGGAGTCGAAGGAGGTGCGCAACCCTGCGCTCGAGGTCTCCCGCCAGGTGATCTGGCCGGCTGGTGAGCCCGCGCCGGAGCGGGCCGGCCTCGAGTCCGCGGCCGCAGCGATGGCTGGCACGGACGCCGACGCAGGAGTCGACGACCTCGGCGCCGATCCGCTCGATGACCAGCTGCGCATCCTGCTCGAGGAGCGCGAGCGCCGTCGTCGTGCCCGTGGTCAGGCCGTCTCGGTCGAGCTGCCCTCGCACCTGTCGACCTCCCAGCTGGTCTCGCTCGCGCGCGACGCGGATGCCTTTGCGCTCGATCTGCGCCGACCCATGCCGCAGCCGCCTCAGGTTGCCGGGAGGCGCGGTACTGCCTTCCACTCCTGGGTGGAGGAGCACTACGCCCGGGCGGGCCTCGTCGACGTCTTCGACCTGCCGGGCAGCGCCGACGAGGCGCTCGGCGACGAGGACCTCTCGGCAATGCAGGAGCACTTCCTTGCCAGTGAGTGGGCCGACCGCGTGCCGCTCGAGGTGGAGCTGTCGCTCGAGATCGTCCTGGGTGGGCATGCCATCCGCGGCCGGGTCGACGCGGTCTTCGCCGATGACGACGGGGGAGTCAGCGTCGTGGACTGGAAGACGGGCCGACCGCCTCGTGGCTCGGAGGCGCAGGTGCGCGCGGTCCAGCTCTCTGCCTACCGGATCGCCTACGCCCGCTGGCGTGGGATCGACCCCGACCGGGTGCGCGGAGCCTTCTTCCACGCAGCGACCGGCGAGACGATCCGGCCCGAGCTGCTCAGCGAGGACGAGGTCGTCGCGCTCCTCGGGGACGTGGTGCAGGGGGACGTGGTTCAGGGCGACGTCAGCTCACCCGACTGAGGGCATCCTGGATGGAGGTATACCCGCGGACGATTCCTCGGCGCGTTGGAGTCCACCCGGTTGCCCCCTTCGCGGGTGGAGGTGGACTCGCGGGTGTTGCGTCGGCGGGTATACCTCCACCCGCGCGAGTGAAAGGGAAGGGGAAGGGGAAGGGGGTGCCTCCGCGTCAGCGGCGAGGCGCCGGCGGCAGGACGTCGTCGCCCTCGTCGCCGGTGAGCGGCACGATCTCGGCGGTCCGGTGGTCGCCGACCAGGCGCGGTCCGGGCTTGGTGTCGGTGGTGTCCGCCTCGGGCGCATCGGCCGAGGTGTCCACCTCGTCAGCATCAGCGTCAGCAGCGGGCGCGTCAGCAGACGGCTCATCCGTCGTGTCCTGGGCAGCGGGCTCGACCGGCGTCGGGGCCCCCGTGTCCTCGACCTCGACGGCGGACTCCTCGTCGCTCGTTTCGTCGTTGCTCGCATCGTCGTTGCGTGCCGTTGCGTCGCTCGCCTCGTCGTCGCTCGTCACCGCGTTGGGTGCCGTTGCGTCGCTCGCCACCTCGACCGCGGCGTCGTCGGAGGACATGTCCTCGGTCGCCACGGGTTGGGTGTCGGTGGCCGTATCGCCGGCGGTGGGCGTGCGGACGAAGGGCTTCGCGGCTGTCGCGCGCTCCTCGTCCTCCCGGGCGAGCTGGTCATCGAGTCGGCGCAGTGAGCGCGCGTGCTCCTCGGCGCCGTCGTCGTCGCCGGCTGCGACCGCGGACATCATCGTGCGGACCATCTGCATCTGGTGGACGAGCCGCGCCCGCTGCTGCAGGTGGCGGTCCGGACGATCGGACCGAGCGTGGGCGTACGCCTCCATGACCGTGTCGATGCTGTCGGGGTGCAGCTCGGCGACGAGCGCGGCGAGGTCATCGGCAGGGTCAGCGACCTGGGCCGACTCCCACCCGAGCAGGGCCTTGACGTCCGGCTCCTCGCCGTCGTCGGGGGTGACCAGGATCGTCGAGGACCCGATGTCGCCGTGTGTGGGCGTGGTGGTGAACCGCCACAGCGAGACGTCCTCGAGCTCGTGCTCCCAGCGGGTGAGCAGGCCTGTAGGGACCCGTCCCGTGGCTGCCGCGCGATCCAGCTCGGCCAGACGGCGGGTGCGATAAGCCTCCGCCTCGTAGACGGGGACCCCCGCCTCCTCGTAGACGCGACGGTCCAGGTTGTGCAGGTGGGCCAGGGCGCGGCCGATCCCGACCGCGACCTTGGAACCCGGGGCGACCGACGCGAGGTCGAGCATCCGACCGGTGAGGTAGGTGTGGACGGCGGCACGGCCCCCTTCGGGCAGTGGGGTCCAGCCCTTGACCGCCGGGACGGGCATCGTCAGGCGACGGGCGAGCAGCGCCAGGAGGGCGGCGGACTGCTCGAGCCGGGCCGAGGCGGCGGGCGTGCGCGGGCAGCGGATCACCCAGCGACGGTGCTCGTGGTCCTGGACGAAGGCGACGTCGAAGGATCGGGCCGGTCCGCTCGCGACGACCCCCTCGACGGAGCTGGGGTCGAGGCCGGGCACGGCGGCGCTGGCCAGGGCAGCAAGAGCAAGCGGTCCACGAGAGGTCACCCGCCCACCGTACGAGGAGAGCGGCGCTTTGGTCGGGAGCAACGCCCTCTCGTCGGTGTTCCGCCACATGTCCCTAGGCTGGTGACGTGGACCACGACCCGATGCACGACCTGCCCATGACGGCGTCCGTCGTCGACCGCGACGGCCCCTCCCGCGCCGAACCCGTCCGGATCGAGACGCTCCTCGCGGACCCGGCGACCCGAGTCATCGAGCTGCAGGGCGACCGCAGCCCCCTGCGTCCCGACCGGACCCTCGCGCTGCGATCGCCCGAGCCCGAGGACACCGAGACCCTCCTGCTCTATCTGGGTCGCCTCGACGGGATCGCCCACGTCGCCGCCTGCCGTCCTGCCCCGCCGAAGGGGGACGCGACCCGTGAGGAGCGTCTGGACGCCGCCCCCTTCGCCAGCCTGCGTGAGGTCGCCGGGGAGCTGCCGCAGGCGCAGGCCACGCTCTTCGCCACCGCGCTGGGCCTGGCCAACTGGCACGTGCGCCACCCCCGCTGCCCGCGCTGCGGCGAGCGGACCGAGGTCGTCTCGTCCGGGTGGGTGCGTCGCTGCCCGCAGGACGGGTCCGAGCACTACCCGCGCACCGACCCGGCCGTGATCATGGCCGTCATCGATGACGCGGACCGGCTGCTGCTGGCCCGCAACATCGGCTGGCCCGAAGGGAGGTTCTCCGTCCTCGCGGGGTTCCTCGAGCCGGGCGAGACGATCGCCGGAGCGGTCATCCGCGAGGTCGGCGAGGAGGTCGGCGTGAGCGTGCGCGATGTGCGCTTCGTGGCCGACCAGCCGTGGCCCTTCCCCGCGTCGCTCATGCTCGGCTGCACGGCCCGTGCCACGACGACCGACCTCGTCTGCCAGCCGGACGAGATCGCCGAGGCGCGGTGGTTCACGCGTGAGGAGTTCCGCCACGAGCTGGCTGAGGGGTACCTGCGGGCGGCCGGGCGGCTGTCGATCTCGTCGCGCCTCATCGAAGGGTGGCTCGGGCAGCGGCTCGACGAGCTGGGCTGACCGCTGCCTTGGGGTGTGTCGGTGCCGGGTGAGAGAGTGCCGGGGTGACGATCTCGGCCGGCCCGCAGTCCGCGGACGACATCCTCGACGCGCTCGACCCCGAGCAGCGTGAGGTCGCCGCCAACCCCAGTGGTCCCATGGTCGTGCTGGCCGGTGCCGGCACGGGCAAGACCCGCGCGATCACCCACCGCATCGCCTACGGCGTGCAGTCCGGGGCCTATCAGCCGCAGCGGGTGCTCGCGGTGACCTTCACGGCTCGTGCCGCGGGGGAGATGCGCACCCGTCTGCGCGACCTGGGCGTCGCGGGCGTGCAGACGCGCACCTTCCACGCCGCTGCCCTGCGACAGCTGCACTACTTCTGGCCGGCGGCGATCGGTGGCGCCGCGCCGGAGGTCATGCCGTACAAGGTGCCGGCGGTCGCCGAGGCCGCTTCCCGCGTGGGCATGCGGCTGGACCGCTCCGAGCTGCGGGATGTCTCGGCCGAGATCGAGTGGTCCAAGGTCTCCCTGCTCACGCCCGAGACCTACCCCGCGGCCGCGCGGCGGGCCCGCCGCGAGCCGCCCGGCATGGACCACACCGCCATGGCCCGGCTCATCTCGAGCTACGAGGACGTCAAGGGGGAGCGCGGCGTCATCGACTTCGAGGACGTCCTGCTGCTCACGGTCGGCATCCTCGAGGAGCGCGAGGACATCGCGCGCACGGTCCGGGACCAGTACCGGCACTTCGTCGTCGACGAGTACCAGGACGTCAACGCGCTGCAGCAGCGCCTGCTCGACCTGTGGCTCGGTGGTCGTGGCGACATCTGCGTCGTCGGGGACCCGGCCCAGACGATCTACTCCTTCACCGGCGCGACCCCCGAGCACCTGCTGCGCTTCACGCAGCACCACCCCGGAGCGCAGCAGGTGCGCCTCGTGCGCAACTACCGCTCGACGCCATCCGTCCTCGCCCTGGCCAACCGGATGCTCACGGACACCAACGGCCAGCGTCGTGGGGGCGCCGTGGAGCTCGTGCCGCAGCGCGACGGGGGCAACCCCCCTTCGCTCACCGCGCTCGACGACGACCCGGCGGAGGCGTCGTGGGTGGCCGCCAAGATCAAGGAGCTCGCGACGCAGGGCCGGCCGCTCAGCGAGATCGCCGTGCTCTTCCGCACCAACGGCCAGTCCGAGGCACTGGAGTCGGCCCTCGCCGACGCGGACGTGCCCTACCTGGTCAAGGGTGGGGAGCGCTTCTTCTCCCGCAAGGAGGTCCGCGAGGCGGTCCTGCTGCTGCGCGGGGCCGCGCGTCAGGACGACGGCAGCAAGCCGCTGCCGGCCCTCGTCGGCGACGTGCTCGGTGGGCTGGGCTGGCACGAGGACCCGCCCGCCAGCACCGGTGCGGTGCGTTCGCGCTGGGAGTCGCTCAAGGCGCTGGTCGACCTGTCCGCGCGGCTGATCGCGGCCAGCCCCGAGGCGAGGCTGCCCGATCTCGTGCGTGACCTCGACGAGCGCATCGCCTCGCAGCACGCGCCCGATGTCGAGGGCGTGACCCTGGCCTCGCTCCACGCGGCCAAGGGCCTGGAGTGGGATGTCGTCTTCCTCGCCGGCTGCTCCGACGGGCTGCTGCCGATCAGGATGGCCGAGGGCGTCGAGGAGATCGAGGAGGAGCGGCGCCTGATGTACGTCGGCGTCACCCGTGCGCGCGAGGTGCTGCACCTGTCGTGGGCCCGGGCCCGCAACCCCGGAGGCCGCCCGAGCCGTCGGGTCAGCCGATTCCTCGACCAGGCCTCCGGCATCCTCGGCGAGGGCGCGCGCTCGACCCCCAAGAAGTCCTCGGGGTCCAAGAGCGGGGGCCGGCTCAAGCCCTCCCGCCCCACGGTGTGCAAGGTGTGCGGCACCGACCTGAGCACCGCCACCGAGCGGGCCTCGGGTCGCTGCCCGGAGTGTCCGCCGACCTACGACGAGGCAACCTTCGAGCGACTGCGCGCCTGGCGCCTGGCGGTGTCCCGCGCGGCGTCCGTGCCGGCCTTCGTCGTCTTCACCGATGCCACGCTCGAAGCCATCGCCGAGGCCGAGCCGGCGCACCAGCGCGACCTCTCCGCGATCAGCGGGGTGGGCCCGCGCAAGCTCTCGCTGTACGCCGACCAGGTGCTCGCGGTCGTCGGCGGGGCGGACCCCGAGGAGGTCGCTGACGCGGCCGCTGGGGAGCCCGAGGACTGATCCGGAAGATCTCCGGAATTAATTCGGTGGCGCGCACCGGATGGGTGCTCTAGGTTTGATCCCAGTCAGTCGGACATGCCGAGCGTGTGATCCGAAGAGCGCAACGACGAGAGGAGGGCAGCACCCATGGACACCATCACCACGATGACGATCGACCCGTCCCAGGCTGCCCTCGCGCACTCCGCCGGTTTCATCGGCGGCGTCGCCGGCATCTTCACCGACCGTGGCCGAGCTCTGGCCATCGATCCGAAGACCCCCTTCGTCGTGGACCCGCGCCCTGCGAGACCTCCCGTCTAGACAGACGGACTCAGGTCCTCCTCCAGGCCGCGGCATCCCACACACCGGGAACCGCGGCCTTTGTCGTGTCCCCACACCACCGCTCATCAGCACCGCACCACACGTTCACACAGGAGACCCCGACTTGACTGCCTTGACCACCCACCCACCGATACAGCGCCTCACGCCCTGCCAGGCGGAGGAGCCCGAGATCTGGTTCGCCGAGACGCCCGCCGGCGTCGAGTACGCCAAGGACCTCTGCGGCAACTGTCCCTTCCAGCAGATGTGTCTCGAGGGCGCCCTCGAGCGCCGCGAGCCGTGGGGCGTCTGGGGCGGCGAGCTCTTCGACGCCGGACGCGTCATCCCCCGCAAGCGGCCGCGAGGCCGCCCTCGCAAGCACCCGATCCCCGCATGAGCGACACCCGTGAGGAGGTGACCGCAATGAAGTTCCTGAAGCTGCCCCGTCTGCGTCCCGCGGACCGGCCCCTGGCCTACGTGCCCGATGTCGACCGTCGTCTGGAGCAGGCACGACGTGCCGACCCCCGACCCGCTCACCTGAGCTTTCGATGAGCACCCTGATCGGTCTCGACCAGAGGCCCCACCCGATGCCCCGGGTGGGGCCTTTTGGCGTTCTGGCCGAAGGGAGACGTGGCAGGCTTGCGGGCATGGCCACCTCCCTTCGCATCGCCCAGGACGAGACCGCCGACGAGCTGCTCTCGTCCGACCCCTTCGCGCTGCTGCTCGGCATGCTCCTCGACCAGCAGTTCCCCATGGAGCGTGCCTTCGCCGGGCCGGCGAAGGTCAAGGAGCGTTTCGGCAACCTCGACCCGGCGCAGCTCGCCGACGCCGAGCCCGAGGCCTTTGCCGACCTGTGCTCCACGCCGCCGGCCGTGCACCGGTACGGACGCTCGATGGCCGGACGCATCCAGGCCGTGGCCGCCGTGGTGCGCGACGAGTACGACGGTGACGTGACACGGATCTGGACCGGTGTCGAGACTGCCGAGGTCGTCAAGCGACTCAAGGCGCTGCCCGGCTTCGGCGACCAGAAGGCACGCATCTTCGCCGCACTCCTCGGCAAGCAGCTCGACGTGCGGCCCGACGGCTGGCGTGAGGCGATCGGCCCCTATGCCGAGGACGGCTCGCGCCGCTCGGTCGCCGATGTCACCGATGAGACCTCGCTGCAGGAGGTCCGGGACTTCAAGAAGGCGGCGAAGGCACAGGCCAAGGCAGCCAAGGGCTGACGCAGATCGCCCGCACGACCGTGAGGGAGCTCAGTCCTGGGCGGGGGCGAAGCCGGGCAGCAGGCGCTCCATCGACCCACGGGCCGGGACGGTCGCGCCGAGCTGGCTGAGCACGCCGGTGGCGCCGACGAAGACACGGTGGATCATGGCGTACTCGCGGGGCATGTTCATCCGCAGACCGGTGGCGAACTCCGGTGCGCGCAGGTCCGTGACCCCCTGGGCCGCGCCGCGCAGCCACTCACGGGTGAAGGCGTGCTCCGGCTCGCGCAGCGGCTCGATGAAGGGGAGGACGTAGGCCAGCACCTGGTCGGCGTCGACCTCGATGCCCGGCAGGACGAAGCCCTCGCTCCGCAGTCCGTCGAGGACTCCCTGCGCGTCACCGGCGAGGGCGTGCCGCACGAGCTCGCCGATGATCGGGGGGATCCCCCCGGGCAGCCGGGCGACGGCACCGAAGTCGAGGACCCCCAGGCGACCATCGGGCGTGAGGCGGAAGTTGCCCGGGTGCGGATCGGCGTGGAGCAACCCGGCCCGTCCCGGCCCGTCGAGGAGGAACTCGAGATAGAGCTGGCCGACGCGATCTCGCACGTCCTGCTCACCCTGGCGGATGACCTGGCTGAGCGAGGCGCCCTCGAGCCACTCACCGACGAGCACGTGCCTGGTCTGGAGGACGACATCGGGCACGGCGACGTCGGGGTCATCGCGGAAGGCCTCGGCGAAGGCTCGCTGGTTGGCGGCCTCGAGGCCGTAGTCGAGCTCCTCGTCGGCAGCCGCGAGAAGCTCGTCGGTGACCGGCTTGATGTCGACGGCCGGCATCCACGTCGTCGCGACGCGGGCGAGTCGGGCGATCTGCTGCAGGTCCGAGCGCAGCGCCTTGTCGGCGCCGGGGTACTGCACCTTGACCGCGACGATCCGTCCGTCCGCGGCGACACCTCGGTGGACCTGGCCGATGGAGGCCGCCGCGACGGGGGTGTCCTCGATGTCGACCTCGTCGCGCCACCGGGCGCCGAGATCGCGAGCGAGGATCTCGTGGACCTCGGGCGTCGACATCGGTGGCGCGGCGTCCTGCAGCCGCACGAGCATCTCCCGGTAGGGCTCGACGAAGTCCTCCGGCATTGCTGCCTCGAGCACCGAGAGGGCTTGGCCGACCTTCATCGCGCCGCCCTTGAGGGAGCCCAGGACGGTGAAGAGCTGCTCCGCGGTGCGCCGCTGGATCTCCTCGTTGACGACCTCCGCAGGGGTGCCGGTCAGGCGCCGGCCCATGCCACGTGCGCTGCGCCCGGCATGGCCGAGCGGCAGGGAAGCGAGCCGCGCGGCACGGCCGGCGGCTCCTCGTGGGATCTGGCTCACCCCGCCATTGTGTCTCCCCACCCTGAGTGGTGTCTGGACCCCCTCCGGGGCGTGGGTGTCGCACCGGCTCCTGCGGCATCGGCGGGGCTGCCGCACTCGGGGCAGCCGGGGTGCGCCGGCCACCGGTGTCGCTCGAGGGTCGGGCCGGGGGTCGCGACCTCGAAGGACCACTCGGGCATCGTCA
The DNA here is from genome assembly GCF_001570985.1 of Janibacter limosus NBRC 16128. Classification (GTDB taxonomy): domain Bacteria; phylum Actinomycetota; class Actinomycetes; order Actinomycetales; family Dermatophilaceae; genus Janibacter; species Janibacter limosus. Next base: position 49,722 of record NZ_BCSS01000005.1, read on the forward strand.
GCCGTCCCGCGACGTGGTCGAGGACGAGCGCGGTGGTCAGGCCGGCGGCGACCAGCCGGAGCGCGGGTAGCCCGTCGGCGGGCTCCGGGCCGGTGACCCGGGGACGGATGAGCTGGGCACGCAGGTGCGGCCAGTCGGGGTCGACGCTCATGCGAGTGAGGTCGAGGCAGTAGAGGCAGGGCCGTCCACCCGGGGTGATGATCGGACCGATGCTGGCGTGGTCCGGCTGGCACCACAGCGGCAGGACCGGAGTGCCGGCGGCGAGCCACGGCTGCGCTGCGGCTGGGTCCGCAGGCGCGGGAGAGACGATGACGGCCAGGTCGGGGCAGCCGCCCTCGCCACCGGCACGCACCCGGGTGACACCCACCTGCTCACCCTGTCGGAGGACATCGGTGAGCAGCGCGGGGAGTGCCCCGGACCCGACGACCGCGACCGACGGCAGATGATCGGTCACGACGGGGGAGAGCAGGCCGCGGGCGATGAGCCGGTCGAGCACGTCCGTGGCACGGCCCGGCTCGATCCCCTCCAGCGACGCCGTGGTGAGCGCCTCCGTCAACGCGCGCTCGGGATCCAGCGCGGCCAGCCAGCGGACCTCGGCGTCGGTGAGCCCGATGAGGCGCACCGAGCGCGGCCCGACACCGAGCTGCACGCTCCCGTCCGGCCGACGAAGGGGGCGCAGCCGCGCCCCGCGTGGGGGAAGGGGTGGTGAGTGCATCATCGCTCGCTCGGTCAGCAGGGGTCGGTGACCTCCACTGTGGCGGAGTCCGCGCCCACGCGCCGACGGTCATCCACAGGTCTGCGGGGCGGGGTCAGCGCCCCAGGGCGATGAGCTCGCGGATCGAGTCCTCGGTGTCGGGTGGCAGGGCGTCGATCGGCCACCACGCGACGTCCAGCGACTCCTCGGAGACGACCGGGTCGCTCCCGGCGGCCGCGACCGCGACCCACCGCAGGTCGAGGTGCTCGGTGCAGCGGGAGAAGCCCGACCCGAGGGCGTGCCGGTCCAGCTGTGCCAGCTCCGGCCGCAGGGTCAACGCCCCCTCCGGCAGCCCCGACTCCTCGACCGCCTCGCGCAGCGCGGCCGCGGCGCCGGACGGGTCGCTCGCCTCGATGTGCCCGCCGAACTGCAACCACCGACCGACCTTGCGGTGCAGGGTCAGCAGCACCCGCTCGCCCGCCTCGTCGATGACGAGGCAGGAGGCGGTGAAGTGCGCCGGCGGGCCCGCCTTGGCGCTCGCGTCCTCGTGGGCGTCGAGATGGGCCAGGTAGTCCTGCCTCAGTTGCTCCTGCGCCGCCGAGGGCGCGCTCCACCCGGTGAGGAGCGAGCGCAGGTCAGCGTCGAGGCGGGCGTGGGTGCTCACGATGCGCGTGGTGAGTCAGGGCCGGAGCCGCTGGAACCCTGTCCGCTGTCCCCGCCCGAGCCCCCTTCGTCCGCCTCGCGCAGGATCGACTCGAGGGCCGCGTCGAGCTCGGCGCTCTCCGAGGACCCGCCCGCAGCGGTGCGCTCGACGAAACCCAGCACGTCGTCGAGATCGGTGCCCGTGGGCGCGACATCGGGGTGGGCCCACACGGCATCGCGACCGGTAGCACCGACGCGCTCCTCGAGGGCGGCGAAGAGGTTGGCCGCATCGCGCAGTCGTCGCGGCCGCAGCTCGAGGCCGACGAGCCCGGCAAAGGTCTTCTCCGCCGGACCACCCGTCGCCCGACGCCGCCGGATGGTCTCGGTCATGCCCGCGGTGTGCGGCAGGTGGTCGCGGGTCGCGGAGGCGGCGACGTGGTCGACCCAGCCCTCGACGAGAGCCAGCCAGGTCTCGAGCTGGACGAGTGCATGCCGTTGTGGCGCAGTGGGGCTCGGGTTGAGGAAGCCGCCGGTGAGCGCGTCCTGCAGCGCCGCCGGGTCGGACGGGTCGACCTCGCGCACGGCGGCATCGATGGCGTCGGTGTCGATGGCGATGCCCCGGGCGTAGGACTGCACGGCCGCGAGGATCTGCGGACCGATCCACGGCACGGCGGTGAAGAGACGCATGCGGGCTGCCTCGCGGGCGGCCAGGTGCAGCCACACCTCGTCGAGCGTGACGTCCAGCCCCTCGGCGAAGCCCGCGACATTGCCCGGCAGCAGCGCCACCTGCGTCGTGAGCAGCGGGACGCCGACCTCGGTCGCGGTGAGCGTGTCGGAGGAGAGCGTGCCCACGGCCTCGGCGGTCTGCCCCGTGATGAGGGTGGAGGCCATCGTGTCGACGAAGGGAGCCAGCTGCTGCTTGAGCATCGACAGGTCCATCCCGGCGGGCAGGCCCATCGCCTGCAGGTCGGGGGCGTCGGCATCGCCGAGGCGCGCGGTCATCGAGTCGCGGATCGCGGCGGACAGCCCGTCGGCGACCGGGTCGACGAGCGAGGCCCACACGGGCATCGTCGCCTCGACCCACTGCGCGCGCGACAGGGCGGCACCGGTGAGCGCGGGGGCCTCGAAGTCGGTCACCTGGTCCAGCCACATCGAGGCGACGCGCACGGCCTGCTCGGCGAGGTCGCGCTCGCGAGCGCCCATCTCGTGGTCCTCGGACTCGGCCTGCTCCTGCGCGGCGGCGGTCGCGGCGGCGACGTCCACGCCCTTGCGCTGGGCGCCGGGGGTGAACATCGTCTTGATCTGGGAGGTCATGGCGGCCACCTGGGCGGGGTCGGCATCGGCGATGCCCATGGCCTTCAGCTGCTCGACGAGCTGGGGCGGCAGGTCACGCCCACCGTTGAGGTCCCGGAAGATCTTCATGATCTCCGGGGGGAGCCCGTCGTCCCCGGGGGAACCGGCTGGGGTGCTGGGGTCGTTGCTCACGTCGGCGTCTCGTCTCTTCCTGAGAGGATGTCCTGTCCTTCAACCCAACCACGACTGGCCCCGGATGGTTCCCTCCGGGGCAGGAGGTCCCGTGACCGACCCGGTCCACACCGTCCCGCGCAGCGAGCGCATTGCCCGATGGATCCTCGCCGTGGCCTTCGTCATCCTCGTCGTCGTCATCGCGGGCATGCTCATCAAGGTGCCCTATGCCGTGGAGCGCCCCGGCCCGGCCACGGACACCCTGGGCACGCTCGACGACGGAACCCAGCTCGTGCAGGTGTCGGGGGCCAAGAGCTACCCGACGGAGGGTGCCTTGTACTTCACGACGGTGCGCGTGCTGGGTGGCCCGGAGCGGCACATCACCGGCTGGGAGTGGGTCATGGGCCACCTCGACAGCAACTCCAGGGTCCTGCCGGAGGAGCAGGTCTTCCCGCAGGACACCTCCGAGGCGGAGATCGAGGAGATGAATGCCGCCCAGATGCAGGGCTCGCAGAAGACCTCGATCGCCGTCGGCATGCGCAGCACCGGGGCCAAGGTCCCGCAGACCAACCTCGTCGGCTCGATCGCCAAGGGGTTCCCGGCCTCCGGCAAGCTGGAGCTCGAGGACGAGATCATCTCCGTCGACGGCAAGAAGACCACGACGGTCGAGGACGTCGTCGACGGCATCTCCGACCGCAAGGCCGGGGACAAGGTCATCGTCGCGGTGCGCCGGGACGGCACGCAGCGTGAGGTCACGGTGACGACGGCCGACCTCGGCGGTGGCCGCGCGGGTGTCGGCATCGGCGTCGAGGCGAAGTACGACTACCCCTTCGAGGTGCGCATCGACGCCGGCAATGTCGGCGGGCCCAGCGCCGGGATGATGTTTGCGCTCGCGGTCCGCGATCGGCTCACCCCGGGTGCGATGACCGGCGGCGAGCAGATCGCCGGCACCGGCACGATCGACGACTCCGGCACCGTCGGCCCGATCGGCGGCATCGCGCAGAAGATGGTCGGCGCTCAGCAGAGCGGAGCCACGTGGTTCCTGGCCCCGGAGAGCAACTGCGGCGATGTCGTCGGGCACGTGCCGGAGGGGCTGGGTGTGGTGCCGGTCGGCGACTTCACCGACGCCAGCGACACGGTCGAGTCCATCGCGAAGGGGGACACCGCGGACTTCCCGACGTGCGAGGACGTCGTCAAGGCCAGCTAGGTCCTGCGCGGCGGCGCACTCGTACTGCAGTTCGTCACGTGACGCGCTGCCTGCCCCCGGAAAGTCGGGCTTTCGCCCCCTTCGTCATGGGAACTGCAGTCCGACAACGCGGGGGGACTCGGGGCGCGGGTCAGTCCTTGAGCGTCTCGCGCAGCGCGTGGACGAGGCCGGGGGCGATGTCCTCGCCGGTGGCGACGCGGTCGTCGCGGTCGTTGGCTCGCTGGCGCAGCAGGCAGACGGCGCGCCCGTCGCGGTGGACGGCGACGAGCAGACGGACGTCTTCGCGCTGGGGGTGCTCTGCGAGTGCGTCGACGGCTGCGGTCGGGTCCTGCGGCAGGTCGCGCTCGGCGCCCGGCGGGATGACGATGCGCTCGACGGCCAGGGCGACGCCGTCGACGGAGTCGGGCCAGGCCATCCTGCCGAGCAGTGACTCGAGGTTGGCGGTGCGCGGCAGGTCCTCCTGCTCGATGGCGCTCAGCGCCCCGGGGGCCTGGTCGGCGGCGCTGTCGAGCGACGCGGCCAGCTGCGGCTCGGCGGCGATGAGCGCGGCGGTGTCGACGAGGGCGAAGACGCGCGGATTCTGGTCCCACCCGGCCGAGGCGACGTGGCGTTCGGTCTCGAGGGCAGCGACGGCCAGCGGCTCGGCCGTGGGGGTGCTGTCGCTGGGAGAGCTGTCGTGGGGGGCGCTGGCGGATGACGAGTCGGGCACGAGGACCATGCTGCCCTACGCCGCCACAGGTGCGATGGGTACGGTGTCCCCACCATGAGCAGCGCGAGTTGGCCGGATGACGAAGGGGGCGCTCCGCCGCCCCGGGACGAGGGTCCGCCCTCCCGACGTGTGCCCACGAGCAGGTTGGCCAAGACGGCGGCGATCATCGCCGTCGTGCTGCTGCTGATCAGCCTCGCGGCGAGCCTGTGGACCGAGTCGCTGTGGTTCAGCGCCCTCGGCTACTCCGACATGTGGTGGTCGCGCCTGCGCACCCAGGTCATGCTCTTCATCGTCGGTGTGCTCCTCACCGCCCTCCCGATCGGCCTGAGTCTGTGGCTGGCCCACCGGACCCGGCCGATGAGCGTGCCGATGACGCCGGGGGAGCAGGCCCTGGCCCAGTACCGCAGCGCCATCGAGCCCTTCCGCAAGGCGACGGCGATCGCCCTTCCGTCCGTGCTCGGCATCCTCGGCGGGCTGGCCGCTGCCGGTCAGTGGCAGACCTGGCTGCTGTGGCGCAACGGCACCTCGACCGGCGCCGCCGACGCGGAGTTCGGCCGCGACATCGGCTACTACCTCTTCTCGCTCCCGTGGTGGAACTTCGTCGTCGGCTTCCTCACCGTCGCCGCCCTGGCGTCGCTGCTCGCGGCGCTCTTCGCCCACTACGTCTACGGCGGCGTCGTCCCGCCCGGTCGCGGCCGCTCGACGCGGGCAGCCTTCCTCCACCTGGCGATCATCGGTGCCGTGCTGGCCATGCTGCGGGCCTGGAGCTATGTGCTGAGCGCGCACGCGCTGACCACGCAGGAAAACGAGGTCCTCACGGGCGTCGGCTACACCGGCGCCCACGCGATCGTGCCGACGAAGTACATCCTCGCGGTGGCCGCGGCCATGTGCGCTGGCCTCTTCCTGGCATCCGTGCGCAGCCGCTCCTGGCGGCTGCCGACGATCGCGGTCGGCACCCTCGTCGTGCTCTCCGTCGTGGTCGGCTCGATCTACCCGGCGCTCGTGGAGACCTACAAGGTCTCGCCCTCGCGCAACTCGCTCGAGGAGCCGTACCTGCAGCGCAACATCGACGCCACGCGCGCCGCCCACGGCGTGACCGGGGTCGACACCTCGAGCTATGACGCGGTCTCCGATGTCTCGTCGGGGCAGCTGCGCGAGGACGCCGCGTCCATCCCCGGCATCCGCCTGCTCGACCCCTCGGTCGTCAGCCCGACCTATCAGGAGCTGCAGGCCCAGCAGCCGTACTACACCTTCCAGGACGACCTCGATGTCGACCGTTACGACATCGACGGCGACATGACCGATGTCGTCGGTGCGCGCGAGCTCGATCTGGACAAGGTGCCGAGCGACCGACGCGACTGGGTCAACGACCACACGGTGTACACCCACGGCTACGGCCTGGTCATGGCGCGTGGGACGCAGGCGCGCGCCGGCAACCCGCAGTGGCTCTCGCCGGAGAAGGAGATCGGCGAGTACGAGCCGCGGATCTACTTCGGCGAGGAGATGCGGCACTTCTCGATCGTCGGCCAGGGCGACACCGACACCCCGCGCGAGGTCGACCAGCCCGCCGGCGGCGAGGAATCGCGCTACACCTACGAGGGTGACGGCGGCGTCGCCATCGGGTCCAAGCTGCGCCAGACGGCGTACGCGCTGACGCACCGCGACATGAAGTTCCTGCTGTCCGACGCCGTCGGGTCCGACTCACGGCTGCTCGAGCACCGCACACCCAAGGAGAGGGTCAAGCGGGTCGCCCCGTGGCTCACCCTCGACGACGACGTCTACCCGACGATCGTCGACGGCCGGGTGCAGTGGGTCGTCGACGGCTACACGACCTCGCAGAACTACCCCTACAGCACCGCCTTCTCCATGTCGGGCGTGCAGTCGGGGCAGGTCTCCTCGGTGCAGACGCAGCAGGCCAGCGCGCTCGTCGGCGACCGGATCAACTACATGCGCAACTCGGTCAAGGCGACCGTCGACGCCTATGACGGCACGGTCAACCTCTACCGGTGGGACGAGAGCGACCCGATCGTCGCGTCCTGGGACAAGGCCTTCCCCGACCTGATGAAGTCGAAGGCGGAGATCAGCGGCGACCTCATGTCCCACCTGCGCTACCCCGAGGACCTCTTCCGGATGCAGCGCGCCGTCCTCGCGGACTACCACGTGACCTCGGCGAGCGACTTCCGCGCCGGCCAGGACCGCTGGCGGGTCCCGGACGACCCGTCGCGCGGGGACTCCGGTGTGGCGCAGCCGCCGTACTTCCTCTCGCTCGCGATGCCCGACCAGAAGGCACCCTCGTGGTCGCTGACGTCGACGTACATCCCGCGCGGCAGCCGCAATGTCATGGCCGGGTACCTCGCGGTCGACGCGGACGCGGGGGCGGTCAAGGGCAAACCCGCATCCGACTACGGGCAGCTGCGCCTGCTGTCGGTGCCACGCAACACGACGGTCCCCGGCGTCGGGCAGGTGCAGAACGACATCGTCTCCTCCAACGCGACCTCGGGTGACGGCACTCAGACCCTCACCGACTACCTCAACAACGCCAACCGCGGTGGCTCGAAGGTCTCCTACGGCAACCAGATGGCGCTGCCCGTCGGGGAGGGCTTCCTCCACGTCGAGCCGATCTACCTCTCCTCGGCGTCCGGCACGAGCTATCCGCAGCTGCGGATCGTCATCGTCTCCTTCGGCGGCAAGATCGCCTGGGCACAGGACCTCGAGACGGCACTGGACGAGCTCTTCGGCGGTGACGCCGGTGTCGATGCCGAGGGCCAGCCCAAGGACGACTCGAAGGACGAGTCGAAGACGAAGCCCAAGGAGCCCAAGCAGCCGACCAACCTGACGGCCGACGAAAAGAAGGTCCGCTCGGCCATCGCCGGCATGCAGAAGGCGTACAAGGAGGGCCAGGACGCGCTGAAGAAGGGCGACTTCGCGGCCTATGACACGGCGCAGAAGGAGCTGAAGAAGCAGCTCGAGGAGGCCGTCAAGGCCCAGCCCGGTGGGGGCTCGGCGGACCTCGAGGGCAACTGATTTGGTCTGCTCCGTCCATTCACGTAGAGTTTGTCTTGCAAGGCAACGACGCGGGGTGGAGCAGTTCGGTAGCTCGCCGGGCTCATAACCCGGAGGTCGCAGGTTCAAATCCTGCCCCCGCTACCACAGTCAAGAGGCCCGGACCATTGGTCCGGGCCTCTTGTCGTGCTCTGGGCGGCGAAGGGAGTCACGGCGATAGCGTGGGCTCATGACAGCCGATGACGTTGCGAACGCTTACGATTCGCCGCACTTCGACGCTGAGGGCATGCTCGGCACTGTCGTGACGGACAGGGACCCGGACCGCGACCTGATCGAGCAGTGGGCCAAGCGGACCAACGGGGCGATCCTCGACGTCGGCTCGGGCACTGGCCGATGGGCAGGGCACCTGGCAGGACTCGGGAGCCACGTCGTGGGCCTCGAACCAGCGAGGAGACTCGTCGACCTCGCACGACAGGCTCACCCGGGTGTTGAGTTTCGTCGCGGGTCGCTGAGCGGTCTGCGCGACAGCGACGAGCGGTGGGCAGGGATCTTGGCCTGGTACTCACTGATCCACATGGGACCGGACACATTGCCTGAGGCCCTCGCCATCCTCAGGCAGGTCATCGACGAGCACGGGTCGCTCTTGATGTCGTTCTTCTCCGGCCCCGACCTGGAGCCAATGGACCACCCCGTCGCGACGGCCCACCGCTGGCCCTTGCCGGAGATGGTGGATGCGCTGGAGCACGCGGGGTTCGAGGTTGCCGACACGCGCTGGGACCCCGGCTTCCCGCATGCGTACCTGCTGGCACGGCCGATCCCGGGATGGGCTCGGGGCGCGGCCACGGCCTGACACGCTGTGTCAGGCCGTGGTCGTCGCCTCATCCTGAAGTCTCTGGCGATCCCGGATGGCGGTCCACCGTCGGCCTGACTCGATGATGCCCTCCTTCTTCCATCGGCTCATGACGCGAGAGACGGACTCCGGTGTGGAGCGGGCGAGTCCGGCCAGATCGGTGCGAGTCAGGGGCACCTCGAGCATGATGCCGTCGGGACCGCGGTCCTCGCCCAGCTTGTCGGCCAGCCGTAGCAGCGCTGTCGCGGTCCGCTGGCGAACGGTCTCGGTGACCTGCCCGCCAATGTCGGACTGGGCGCGGATCAGTCGGTCCGCAACATCGTCGAGGACCCGCAAACCCACCCGTGGCTGGGTGGCGAGCACGTGACGGAAGTCGGCTTGGCCGATGCGCAATGTGCACGTCCCGACGAGCGCGGAGGCGGACTGCTGGTGGTGTGGCTCGCCGGTGGAACTCATCGCGCCGAACAACTCACCGGGCACCAAGATGTCGGTGACGGTCTCGGTCCCGTCGGGCGTCACCTGGGACAGCTTCACCCGTCCCTCGGCGACCACGTAGAGGGATTCCGCTCGATCCCCGGCGTGGAAGATGTAGTCGTCCGCTGCCCAGGAGCTGGTCTGCATGCGACGGTCGATCCGGTCCAGCTCGTCCTCGCTGAGCCCGACGAAGTACGGCGCTCGGCCGAGCACGTACATCCGCACCGGTCTGGGGCACCGGTGCGGGAGCGTGATCTCGCGAAGGGGGATCACGCGGCGCCCGTCGGCGACAGCCGTGGTCACGCGGTCGGACTCCTGGCCTGACATGACAGCACCCTAGCCCGGCTGACCATGACCCCTGCTCGCACGCCGTGGCCCGTGGGCACACCACGTACGCGGTTGATTGACGGCCGTCATGTTCGGGCGCGCAGAACCCCCATACGTTGAAGGTGTCGTCGAGGGAACACCTCGAAGTCACTGGAAAAGGAAGGTTCACCATGACCGCCACGGCCTCAGCCACCACCCACACCGTCTTCCGCGCCGAGGGCTTCAGCTGCCCGTCCTGCGTGCCCAAGATCGAGAAGCAGGTGGGCCGCCTCGAAGGTGTCCAGGGCGTGAGCGTGAAGTTTGCCTCGGGACGCGTCGAGGTCGACCACGACGCCTCGGTCACCACCACCGACGAGATCGTCGCCGCCATCGGCAAGGCCGGCTACAAGGCCGCCCCCTCCGCATTCTGACCACGCTCTCTGAAAGGTCGTCACCATGAATTCCCTGACCCGCTGGGTACGCGGTCCATGGACAAACCCGACGGCGTCGGGTCTGCTCATCGCCCTCGCCGCGATCTTCTCCTTCACCGAAGGCGTGAATCCGTTCTCGGACGGACACGCCGAGGGTGCCGGCGCCCTCCCCGCTGCACTGATCGCCTCGGACCTCCTCATGGTCGCCGCAGCCGTGGTCGCCGGCACACCGATCCTCATCAAGGCCGTGCGGGCCCTGATGACCAAGATGATCGCCATCGACCTCTTGGTCTCGGTCGCCGCGATCGGCGCGGTGGTCATCGGTCAGTACTGGGAGGCCGCTGCGGTGACCTTCCTCTTCGCCATCGGCCATGCACTCGAGGCCCGGACCATGAAAAAGACCCGCTCCGCTCTCGCCGAGCTGGTCGCCGTCGCTCCCGACGTGGCCGTCGTGATGCGCGATGGGAAGCAGGTCGAGATCCCAGCAGCCGGGGTGGAGCCCGACGAGACCGTGCTGGTCAAGAACGGCGCCAAGGTCCCTGTCGACGGTGTCGTCATCGGTGGCACCGGCGCCCTGGACGAGTCCTCGATCACCGGCGAGTCCATCCCCGTCGAGAAGGGGGAGGGCGACGAGGTGTTCGCCGGCACCATCTCCGGTGGTGGCTTCCTCCAGGTGCGCGCCACCGGCACCGGCGCAGACACCACTCTGGCGCGGATCATCCACCGGGTCGAGGAGGCACAGGATGCCAAGGCCGCGACCCAGACGTTCATGGAGAAGTTCTCCGCCTGGTACACGCCCGGCATCATCGTGCTCGCCCTGGTCGCGGGTCTGGTCACCGGCGACGCGGTGCTCGCGCTGACCCTGCTCGTGATCGGTTGCCCGGGAGCCCTGGTCGTCTCCATCCCCGTGGCGATCGTCGCGGGTATCGGCCGCGGCGCCAAGGACGGCATCCTGATCAAGGGCGGCGAGTACCTCGAGACGAGCGCACGGATCTCAGCCGTGGCCCTGGACAAGACCGGCACCCTCACCGAGGGCAAGCCCTACCTGACTGACGTCACCGTCCTGGACCCGGCCCTGGACCGATCCGACGTGCTGGGCTGGGCGGCTCGCGCCGAGGCCGGCTCCGAGCACCCGCTGGCCCGCCCGATCATCGACGCTGCAGAGGCCGAGGGGCTGCCTGTCCACGGTCTGCCGGAGAGGACCGAGCCGGTGGTCGGGATGGGTGTCATCGCGACTCTCGACGGCCAGCGTGTCTCCGTGGGCAACCTGCCGCTGCTCACGGTCGAGGGCATCGCCGACGACAGTGGTGCCGCGACCGAGGTCGACCGGCTCGCCGGGCTCGGTCGGACGCCGATGGTGGTCACTCTCGACTCCCGTGTCATCGGTGTGGTCGCGGTCGCTGACCGGATCCGTTCCGACGCGCAGGAGATGATCGCCCGGCTGCACGATGCCGGCGTGCAAAAGGTCGTCATGCTGACCGGTGACACGCAGCGCGTCGCCGATGCGGTCGCCGCGCAGGTCGGCCTGGACGAGGTCCGAGCGCAGCTGCTGCCGGAGGACAAGCTCACGATGGTCGCGCAGTTGAAGGCCGACGGGTACACCGTCGCGATGGTCGGCGACGGAGTGAATGATGCTCCCGCGCTGGCCACCGCCGACATCGGGGTGGCGATGGGTGCCGCGGGCACCGGGGTCGCCATCGAGACCGCCGACATCGCGCTGATGCAGGACGACCTGCTCAAGTTGCCGCAAGCGGTCGACCTCGCCCGCCGGACGGTGAACGTGATGCGCCAGAACATCGCGATCGCGCTCATCACGGTGGTGTTGCTCCTGGCGGGAGTCTTCGCCGGGGGAGTCACCATGGCCATCGGGATGTTGGTCCACGAAGCCTCTGTCCTGCTGGTCATCGTCAACGCGATGCGGCTGATGCGGCGCAACGAGGACCAGCACAGCGCAGGTCCTGCACCCGCCTCGGATGCCCGTGAGTTGCAGACCGCCGGCGCAGGTCCCTTGTCCTGAGCGCACCCGGAGGGTCTCGTGAGGCCCGAGCCCCCGTGGGCTCGGGCCTCACCCATGCACTGGACCCTTCGCATGCCCGTCGATCGGTCGTGATGGTGCGCTGGGGTGCTTGCAGGAGGCAGGGCTACGTGGCTGATCCCGGCGAAGGGCTGGCAGGCGCCCCCAAATGTTCATCTTGGCAGTCCATCCTTCGCCCGTGACCTCCCCTTCGTCCTTGTTGCCCTCGCTCCTCGCGGGTGACCGGGCCACTGCTCCGCGCACTCTCGTCGACATCTTCACGAGCGTCGTGGCTGCGCACCCGGACGCGCCGGCCGTCGACAGCGGCCGCGAAAGGCTGACCTATGCCGAGCTCGGCGAGGCGGCGTCGGCGCTGGCCGAGCAGCTGGCGGAGCTCGGGATCGGTCCGGGGGACAAGGTCGGGGTGCGGATCCGCTCCGGCTCCACCGACCTCTATGTCGCGATCATCGGGATCCTCGTCGCCGGCGCGGCCTATGTCCCCGTCGACGCGGACGACCCGGACGAGCGAGCGCGCGTGGTCTTCCAGGAGTCCGGTGCTGCGGCCGTCGTCGGCAACGACCTGGTCATCTCGACCACCGTTGCGGGCCAAGGGCGCTCGCCGAGCGAGCCGACGCACCCCGGGACGAGTGATGACGCCTGGGTGATCTTCACGTCGGGCTCCACCGGCACGCCGAAGGGAGTGGCCGTCACCCATCGCAACGCGGCCGCCTTCGTCGATGCCGAGTCGCAGATGTTCTTGCGTGAGGACCCGATCGGCCCGGGGGACCGGGTGATGGCGGGGCTGTCCGTCGCCTTCGACGCCAGCTGCGAAGAGATGTGGCTGGCCTGGGCCTACGGCGCCTGCCTCGTACCCGCACCCCGGTCGCTCGTGCGCTCCGGCGTGGACGTCGGCCCGTGGTTGGTGGCCAACGAGATCACCATCGTCTCGACCGTCCCGACCCTCGTGTCGCTGTGGCCGCCGAGCTCGCTGGAGCAGGTCCGGCTGCTCATCATGGGCGGCGAGGCCTGCCCGCCCGAGCTGGCCGCACGCCTGCAGGCGCCCGGTCGCGAGGTCTGGAACACCTATGGCCCCACCGAGGCCACCGTCGTCGCCTGCGGCGCGATGCTCGATGGTAGCGACCCCGTGCGCATCGGCCTGCCGCTGGCCGGGTGGGACCTCGCCGTCGTCGACGCCCACGGTCAGCCGGTCGCGGCGGGGGAGTCCGGTGAGCTGATCATCGGTGGGGTCGGCCTGGCCCGCTACCTCGACCCGGCCAAGGACGCGGAGAAGTACGCGCCCATGCCCACCCTCGGCTGGGAGCGTGCCTACCGCTCCGGTGATGTCGTGCGCAATGACCCGCTCGGACTGGTCTTCGCCGGTCGCGCCGATGACCAGATCAAGCTCGGCGGCCGGCGGATCGAGCTCGGCGAGATCGACGAGCAGCTGCTCCGTCTGCCCGGGGTCGTCTCCGCGGCGGCCGCGGTCCGCTCCTCCCAGGCGGGCAACACCTTGCTCGTCGGGTACCTGACGACCGACGCGCGGTACGACGCGGCACGCGCCCGCGACCTCCTGCGCGAACGCATGCCCGCTGCGCTCGTACCCCGCCTCGCGGTCGTCGACGAGCTGCCCACCCGCACCTCCGGCAAGGTCGACCGCGATGCCCTTCCGTGGCCCCTCCCGACCTCGGGCGACACCCCGGCGCAGGGCGATCTCGGCGAGACCGAGCAGTGGATCGCCGCGCTGTGGGCGGAGATCATCGGCGCCGAGGTGCGCAATCCCTCGGACGACTTCTTCGACCTCGGCGGTGGCTCCCTCACCGCGGCCCAGGTCGTCAGCCGACTGCGCGAGCGCAGCCCCGAGACCACCGTCGGTGACCTCTACGCGCACCCGACCCTCGGCGACCTCGCCGCCTGGCTCGACGAGTCCGCGGCCGCGTCGACGATGGTCCTGACCGATCGCAGGATCAGGCCGATCCGCACGCGGACCCAGGTGGCCCAGCTGGTGGCGATGGTCCCCCTTCGTGCCCTCGCGGGGATGCGGTGGGTGGCCTGGCTGCTGCTCGGCTCGACCATCGGGCACCTCGTCCTGCCGTGGCTGCCGACCGGTCCCATCTGGCTCGTCGCGCTCACGACGGCGCTCTTCCTCACCGCCCCGGGCCGGATGGTGCTCGCCGCGCTCCTGGCCCGGCTGGTCCTGCGTGGCGTGACGCCGGGCTCGCACCCGCGTGGTGGCAAGGTCCACCTGCGGCTGTGGCTGGCGGCCCGCATCCAGGACGAGCTGGCCGCGGCGTCGCTCTCCGGTGCGGTCTGGTTCCGTTGGTACGCAGCGTTGCTCGGAGCCAAGATCGGCGAAGGGGTGGACCTGCACGCTCTTCCGCCGGTCACCGGGTGGCTCGACGTCGGGCCGGGGGCCTCCATCGAGCCCGAGGTGGACCTGCTCGGCCACTGGATCGACGGTGACCTCGTGCACGTCGGCCCGATCAGCATCGGGGCCTCCGCCAGGATCGGCGCCCGCAGCACGATCTCCCCGGGGTCGGCCATCGGTGCGGGCGCGGAGATCGCCCCCGGATCGCACGTCACGGGTGCGGTGACGCCCGGCGAGATCTGGTCGGGGGCGCCGGCGGAGCCGCACGGCCGGGCACGCGGTCCGTGGTCCTCGCAGGAGGCGCCCGCCCCCAGGGCCTGGCTCCTCGGCTACGCCGTGCTCGCCCTGCTCATCGCCTCCCTGCCCGGGCTGGCGACCCTCGCCGGCGCAGCCGTGCTCTGGCCGGCCGTCTCCGGGACCGACAGCCTCGGCGAGGCGGTGCGGACCTCCCTTCCGTGGCTGCCGCTCGCCGCGCTCGCCGGCCACCTCGTCCTGGCGCTCCTCGTCCTCGGCCTCACCCGCCTGCTCGGCACGCTCGTCCAGCCCGGTCACTACCCGGTGCGCTCGGCGCCCGGCCTGGCGATCTGGGGGACCATCCGCCTCCTCGACGAGGCACGGGACTGGCTCTTCCCCATCTACTCCAGTGCCTTCACCCCGATCTGGTTGCGGCTGCTGGGCGCCCGCATCGGCGTCGGCGTCGAGGCATCGACCGTGATGCTCATCCCCAAGCTCGTGCGCGTGGGCGACCACGCCTTCCTCGCCGACGACACGATGATCGGCAGCTACGAGCTCGGCGGTGGCTGGATCCGCGTCGAGCGGGTCAAGGTCGGCAAACGCTCCTTCGTCGGGAACTCCGGGATGCTCGCGCCGGGCCGACGGGTGCCCAAGCGCTCACTCGTCGCCGTGCTCTCCGCCGCCCCTGGTCGCGATGTCGTCAAGGCGGGCCAGTCCTACATCGGCTCGCCGCCGCGCAGGCTGCGACGGACGGCCGACGAGCAGGACGCCAGCCGCACCTATGACCCGCCGACCCGGCTGAAGGTCCTGCGCGCGCTCGTCGAGCTCTGCCGGGTCATCCCGCTCCTGTGCTCGGTCGCGCTCAATGTCGCGGTGGGTCTGGCGCTGCTGGTCCTGCTGGACCGGTCGGTCTGGGCCGCAGTGCTGCTCGCCGGACCCGTGATGATCGTCGGCAGCCATGTCGCGGCCGGCATCACCTTGGTCGCCAAGTGGGTCCTCGTCGGTCGCCACCGCGCGGGCGAGCACGAGCTGTGGACCCCCTTCGTCTGGCGCAACGAGCTTGCCGACACCTTCACCGAGATGCTCGCGGCGCCCTGGTTTGCCCGGATCACCGCCGGCACGCCGGCGCTCAACGCGTGGCTGCGCCTCATGGGCAGCACGGTCGGCGCGGGGGTCTGGTGCGACACCTACTGGCTCCCCGAGAGCGACCTGGTCCGGCTCGGTGACGGCGCGACCGTCAACCACGGCTGCGTGGTGCAGACCCACCTCTTCCACGACCGGGTGCTCAGCCTGGACACGGTCGTCCTCGAGGAAGGCGCGACCCTCGGGCCCAACAGCGTCATCCTCCCCGCGTCCAGCATCGGGAGGGATGCGACGGTCGGCCCGGCGTCACTGGTGATGCGTGGTGAAGGCGTACCGTCGCGCACACGATGGATCGGCAACCCGATCGGACCGTGGGAGGAGCGCCAGTGAGGCGGCAAGGCACGGACGACTACGTCCCCGGGCACGGGGACGCGTCCTACGACGTGGAGCACTACGAGCTGGTGCTGGACTACCAGGTCACCGGCAACCGCCTGTCCGGCGAGGCGACGCTGACCTGTCGGGCGCTGCAGCCGGTGAGCCGGGTCGAGCTGGACCTGCACTCCCTCAAGGTCGCTCGCGTGCACGTCGACGGGAGCGTCGCCAAGTACGCCCACCGCTTCGATCGGCTCGCCGTCACGCTCGGGCGCACGGTGCCCGAGGGTGAGGACTTCGAGGTGCGGGTCAAGTACGCCGGCACCCCCAAGCAGGTGCGCAGCCGCCATCTCGGCGAGGCCGGATGGGAGGAGCTGGAGGACGGCGTCCTCGTCGCCGCCCAGCCGCACGGCTCGCCCTCCTGGTTTCCGTGCAATGACCGGCCGGACAACAAGGCGACCTACGAGATCGCGCTGACCGTGGCCAAGGGGTACCACGTCGCCGTCGCCGGTGAGCTCGTCAGCAGCACGACCCGCGGCAACGCGACGACGTGGACCTACCGCCAGGACGACCCGATGGCGACCTACCTCGCCACGGTGCAGATCGGCCAGTACGAGGTGCTCGAGCAGAAGGGAGCGCCCGTCCCCGTCCGCGTCGTGGCACCCGCCGACCGCCCCCGAGAGGGCTTCCGGGCGGCCTTCGGCAAGCAGCCGCAGATGCTGGGGTTCTACGCCGAGCTCTTCGGGGACTACCCCTTCGCGTCGTACACCGCGGTGATCACCGACGACGACCTGGAGATCCCGCTGGAGTCACAGGGCCTGTCGACCTTCGGTCGCAACTTCATGAGCGACGACTGGGAGAGCATCCGGCTCGTCGCCCACGAGCTGAGCCACCAGTGGTGGGGCAACTCCGTGACCCTCACGCACTGGCGGGACATCTGGTTGCACGAAGGCTTCGCCTGCTACTCCGAGTGGCTGTGGTCCGAGCACATCGGGCTGATGACCGTCGGCGAGCGCGCGGAGGTGCACCACGAGCGGGTGCGTACCGATGACGGTGACGAGCTGCTCCTCGGTGACCCGGGCGCCGAGCTGATGTTCGACGACCGGGTCTACAAGCGCGGCGCGCTCACCCTGCACGCGCTGCGTCACCGGGTCGGCGACGACGCCTTCTTCGAGGTGCTGCGGACCTGGAGCGCCACGCAGCGCCACACCAATGTCACCACCGCCATGTTTGTCGCGCACGCGGAGAGCGTCACGGGGGAGGACCTCGGGGACCTCTTCCAGGCATGGCTCTACGAGGTCGAGCTGCCACCTCTGCCGGCCTGAGGGATGACGACGACGGCTGCGGCCAGGCCATCGGGGGCCGCGATGTCCTCGACCTGCCAGTCAGCGACCCGGATCTCGCTCATCGGCGTGCTCAGGCCCGTGCCGAGCGCCTTGAGGATCGCCTCCTTGCGGCACCACATCGCGGCCTGCTGCGCCGGGGCGTCGGCGGACTCGCTCGGGTGGAGGACCAGGGCCGGGTCCCAGCGTGAGGTGACCGCGTCGATCGACTCGACATCGATGCCGACCGGGTGGTCCGCGATGACGGTCACCACGTGCTCGCCACAGTGGGAAAGGCTGACATGCGGGCTCGTGCCGTCAGCCAGCCGGACCCATGGGCGCCCGTGGGTCGCCGAGCCGCAGGTGGGGCAGTGGCGGCCGGTGGTGATCCCTTCGAGACGCTTGCTGGGCAAGCTCCTCACGGAACGGGCGACATGTGCGCGGAGAGCGTCGTTGGCGGTCCCTTCGAGACGCTTGCTGCGCAAGCTCCTCAGGGAGCGTGGGGCGTGCCACATGATCTCCACGAGAGCAGGGTAGGGCGTGCGGGTCCTCGAGGTCTTCAGGATCTTCCTGCTGCTCGGTCTGACGAGCTTTGGCGGGCCGGTGGCGCACCTGGGCTACTTCCGCGAAGCCTTCGTCGTGCGGCGGCAGTGGCTCACCGAGGCGGCCTATGCGGACCTCGTCGCGCTCTGCCAGTTCCTCCCCGGGCCGGCGTCCAGCCAGGTCGGGATGGCGATCGGACTACGCCGTGCCGGCTACCTCGGGATGGCCGCGGCGTGGGTGGGCTTCACCCTCCCTTCGGCCCTGGTCATGCTCGCCTTCGCGCTCGGCGCGCAGGCCGTCGGCGTCACCGGGGACGAAGGGTGGTTGCTCGGCCTCAAGGCCGCCGCCGTGGCCGTGGTGGCCCACGCGGTCATCGGGATGGCGCGCACGCTCGCCGTCGGGCCGCGTCGCGCCACCATCGCCGTGGCCGCGCTCGCCGTCGTGCTGCTGCTGCCGTCGGCGACCAGCCAGGTCGCTGCGATCGTCCTCGGGGCACTCGCCGGGCTGCTCTGGCTGTCGGCCGACCCGGTCACCGACGAGGAGGACGAGGCGGTCCCCGTCCGACGACGCGCCGCCCTCGCGGCCCTGGCGATCTGGGTGGGGCTGCTCGTCTCCCTTCCCGTCCTCGCGGTGCTCGTCGACGACCCGACCCTGGGCATCGTCGACTCCTTCTACCGCGTGGGGTCGCTCGTCTTCGGTGGTGGGCACGTGGTGCTGCCGCTGCTCGAGGCGGAGACCGTCGGCCACGGCCTCATCGGGCACGGGGACTTCCTCGCCGGCTACGGCGCCGCGCAGGCGGTCCCGGGGCCGCTCTTCACCTTCTCCGCCTACCTCGGTGCGCTGGTGCCCGGGCAGAGCGCTCCGCTCGGGGCCCTCGTCGCGCTGCTCGCGATCTTCCTGCCATCGGCGCTGCTCGTCGTCGCCGGCCTGCCCTTCTGGCAGCGGCTGCGTCGCTCGGCCCGGTCTCGCCGCGCCCTGGCGGGGGCCGGGGCGGCGGTCGTCGGGCTCCTCGCCGCCGCGCTCTACGACCCCGTCTTCACGCAGGGGATCACCGGCGCCGGGACGATGGTCGTCGCGGCGGTCGCCTTCGTCGCGCTCGCGGTGTGGAGGTCGCCCGCCTGGGCAGTCGTGATCGGGGCCAGCCTGCTGGGCGCGCTGCTCCTCTGACGCGGGTCTCGAGGCTCCTCGCCGGGGCTCGTCGCACCTCGACCAGCGGTGGTACGCGGCTCCTCGCCGGGGCTCGTCGCACCTCGACCAGCGGTACGCGGCTGTGATCAGTCCAATACCCCGAGGATTTCGCCCCCGTCAAGGGCTGCGCCACAATGGGAGACGTGAGCGATACCTCAGCCAAGCACCGCGTCGTCATCATCGGATCCGGCTTCGGCGGCCTCTTCGCCGCCAAGGCCCTGAGTGGCAAGGACGTCGAGGTCACCCTTGTCTCGCGGACGGGCCACCACCTCTTCCAGCCGCTGCTGTACCAGGTGGCGACCGGCATCCTGTCCGAGGGTGACATCGCCCCCGCGACCCGCGACATCCTCGCCCGTGACAAGAACGTGCGCACCATCCTCGGCGATGTCATGGACATCGACCTCGAGGCCTGCACGGTCACCTCGCGCTCGCTGGGCCAGGAGACGGTCACCCCGTACGACAGCCTGATCATCGGCGCCGGCGCCGGTCAGTCCTACTTCGGCAATGACCACTTCGCCCGCTACGCGCCGGGGATGAAGGACATCGACAACGCCCTCGAGCTGCGCGGTCGGATCTTCGGCGCCTTCGAGCTCGCCGAGACCACGACGGACCCGCACGACCGCGAGCGGCTGCTCACCTTCGTCGTCGTCGGCGCCGGACCCACGGGCGTCGAGATGGCCGGTCAGATCGCCGAGCTCTCGCACAAGACGCTCGCTCACGAGTTCCGCCACATCAACCCGCGCGATGCCCGCGTCGTGCTCCTCGACGGCGCCGATCAGGTGCTGCCCTCCTTCGGTGACCACCTCGGTGGCAAGACCCGCACCAGCCTCGAGAAGCGCGGCGTCGAGGTCCAGCTCGGCGCGATGGTCAAGCAGGTCGACGGCACCGGTATCGAGGTCCAGGACAAGGACGGCACCCTCCGCCGCATCGAGTCGATGACCAAGGTGTGGGCCGCCGGCGTCGCCGCCTCCCCGCTGGGCAAGATGGTCGCCGACCAGGCCGGCGCCGAGGTCGACCGCGCCGGTCGTGTCCACGTCGAGGAGGACCTGACCCTCCAGGGCCACCCCGAGGTCTTCCTCATCGGCGACATGATCAACCTCAAGGGCTACCCGGGCGTCGCCCAGCTGGCGATCCAGGGCGGTCGCTACGCGGCCAAGGAGATCGTCGGCCGCCTCGAGGGCAAGGAGCCGCAGGCCCCCTTCGTCTACAAGGACAAGGGCTCGATGGCCACGATCTCCAAGTACTCCGCCGTTGCCAGCATCGGCAAGATCAAGCTCACCGGCTTCGTCGCCTGGCTGGCCTGGCTGGCGGTGCACCTCATGGCGATGGTCGGCTTCAAGAACCGCGTCTCGACACTGCTCAACTGGATCATCACCTTCGTCGGCAACAACCGCAACGAGCGCGCGACCACGATGCAGCAGGTCTTCGCGCGGCGTGCGATGGAGGACCTCGGTCCGGGTGCGTACCCCGAGCTGCCGCGGCGCGGCCACGAGGAGCAGCGCGACGCGTCGTAGGGTGCGGACATGCACTTCACCCTCGAGGAGCACACCCTCGCCAACGGGCTGCGCGTCGTCGTGCAGCCGGACGACACGACTCCGACCGTCACGGTCAACCTGTGGGTCGGTGTCGGATCACGCCATGAGGAGCAGGGTCGCACCGGCTTCGCCCACCTCTTCGAACACCTGATGTTCCAAGGGAGTGCCAATGTCGACAACGGCGAGCACTTCCAGGCGCTCATGGGTGTGGGTGGCCGGCTCAATGCCACGACGTGGTTCGACCGGACCAACTACTTCGAGACGATCCCCTCGGGGGCGCTCGAGCTCGCGCTGTGGCTCGAGGCCGACCGGCACGCCAACCTGCTCGCGGCGGTCAACCAGGCCAACCTCGACAACCAGCGTGATGTGGTCAAGGAGGAAAAGCGGCAGCGCTACGACAACCAGCCCTATGGCCAGGCCCTGTCGACCGTCTACGCGACGATCTTCCCCGAGGGTCACCCCTACCACCACCCGACGATCGGCTCGATGGAGGACCTCGACGCCGCGTCGGTGCAGGACGTGCACGACTTCTTCACCGCCCACTACGCGCCGGACAACACGGTCCTGACGATCGTCGGTGACGTCACCGCGGAGCGGGCCATCGAGCTCGTCGAGCGCTACTTCGGGCACATCACCCACCGGGCGGCGCCGCGGCGTGGTCCCGTCGACGCGCTGCCCCCGCTCACCGAGCCGGTCCGGGTCGAGGTCGTCGACGAGGTGCCCAATGACCGCATCCACCTCGCCTTCCGTCTCCCTGCCGAAGGGGGCGACACCCGCCGTGAGTTCTTGGCCGCCTCCATGGCTCTGGACTGCCTGGGCGGCCTGAGCTTCTCGCCGCTGGAGCAGCGCCTGGTCCGCGACGAGCAGGTCGCCAACAGCGTGGACGTCGGAGCGATGGGCTTCGTCGACGGGGTCTCGCTGGGGCTCGTGGTCGTTGATGTCGCCGAGGGCGTGGACACCGACGCGCTCGAGGAGCGGGTCTGCGCGGAGATGACCGCCTTCGCCGACGAGGGGCCGACGCCCGAGCAGATGGAGGCGGTGCGCGCCCAGGCCGAGCGAGGCTGGCTGTCGGCACTCGCGGCCAAGGACGAGCGGGCCGACATCATCGGTCACTACACGTGCCTCCACGACGACCCGGGCTATGTCAACACCTTCCTCGACCAGCTGGCCGAGGTCACGCCGGAGGAGGTGCGAGCCGCAGCCGACCGGTGGCTCCGGCCGCAGAGCCGGGCCGCCGTCGTCTACCGCGTCGCGCAGGAGCAGGAGGAGGTCGCATGAGCACCGTCCACGAGGCCAGCGCCCCGGCGCAGCCGCGCCCCGAGGTCGCCCCGCCGGGGGAGTGGACCTTTCCCCAGCCGCGTGAGCTCGACCTGCCCAATGGCATCCGTGCGCTCGTGCACGATGTCCCTGGCCAGTACGTCATCTCCGTGCGCACGACCGTGCCGGTTGCCCTGCGGCACGAGCCGCGCGAGATCGAGGGCGTCGCGTGGATCATGGCGCGACTGCTGGACGAGGGCACCCGCACCCATGGTCAGCGCGAGCTGTCCGAGCTGCTCGAGCGGCGTGGCATCGCGATCGGTGCCGGCATGAGCGAGTCCTCGCTCGGCATGGACATGGACGTGCCGCTGCGCAATCTCGCCGAGGGCCTTGGTCTGCTGACCGAGTGCCTCACCGAGCCTGCATTTGCAGAGACAGAGGTGTCGCGCCTGACGCGTACCCGACAGGCAGAGATCGAGCAGGAGCGGGCCTCTGCCGGGCGTCGTGCCCTCAAGGAATGGGCCAAGACCTACTACGACTCCGCCAACCGCGCGAGCCGTCCGGGGTCGGGCACGCCCGAGAGCGTCGCGGCCATCACCCGGGAGGATGTCGTCGCCTTCCACGCCGCGCACGTGCACCCCGAGGGCGCGACGGTCGTCGTCGCCGGTGACCTGACGGGCGTGGATGTCGACGCTCTGCTCGCGCAGTCGCTCGGCGCGTGGACCACCTCGGGACGCACCGCCTCGGTGGAGCCGGCGCCCGCGCCGCGCGCCGCCGACGCCGCACGCGTGGTGCTCGTCGACCGGCCCGGCTCCGTGCAGTCGGAGATCCTCATGGGCAGCCCCGGCCCGGACCGGCGCGTCGACTCGGGGTGGGCCCCCTTCCCCGTCCTGGGCTATGTCATCGGTGGCGCGCCCAATGCCCGCATCGACGAGGTGCTGCGCGAGGACAAGGGCTACACCTACGGCATCCGGGCGGGTTTCCGGCCGCGGCAGATCGGGTCGGCCTTCACCGTCTCCGGATCGGTGCGTGCTGACTCGACGGTGGACTCGCTGCGTCTGCTGACCGAGATCATCGAGGGTGTCGGCGAAGGGATCTCCGCGGAGGAGACCCGCGCCGGCGTGGACTTCCTGACCCTCACCGCGCCCGGTCGCTATGACACCGCTGATGCCATCGCCGACGAGACGAGCGGGCTGGCGGGCGACAACCTGCCGCTCAGCTTCACCAGTGATGTCATCGCCGCGATGCGTGAGCTGACGCCCTCCGACCTCGACGCCGCGTGGCGCGAGCACGTCTCGCAGGAGCGCACGATCATCGTCGTGGGCGACGCGAGTCTCTACCGCGACGAGGTCGAGGCGCTCGGGCTCGGCCCGGTCACCGTCGTCCCCAACTGAGCGGCGTCAGCTCGTCACACGCGATGGTTGTGTGTTGAACCGGTAGTTCTGGGCGCCGGCGTCGCCATATGAGCCTCGCCGGCGCTCCTGGCTACCACTTCAACGCACAACCAAGCGAGGCGAAGGGGGCTCGTCCCCAGATCTGCGACGTCCCTGTGTGCAGGTGTGGCTGGCCGCTGTGCTGGTCGGATGATCTATCTGAGAGACCAGTGGCCGGGGAGCGGGCGCGAGCTGGCGCTGGCCGTGTCCAGGGATGAGCTCCTGCGTGCGGGCAGGTACTACCTCACGCAGGACACCTCGCTCGAGGTCAGGCGGGCCTTGGCGGAGGGGCTGCGACCGACCTGTGTGACGGCAGCCAAGGAGCACGGCCTGTGGGTGCCGCGCGAGCACGGACGGCACGTGTACTCACGGCGCGGGGCTGTAGGGGCGGGGTGGGTCGGGCACGGATGGCACCAGCGGTGGCCGGAGAGTGATGCGATCGCATCGCCACGCCTGCTGCTGGAGCATGCGGCCGTCTGCCTCGACCCGCTCGATGTCGGGATCCTCGCCGACTCGGCCCTGCACCAGGGCAAGGTCAGCGCTGAGGAGATCGCTGCTCTGGCCCGCTCCGCACCGCGTCGGACCGCACGGGTGCTCAGTCGGGTCTCCGGGCTGTCGCAGTCCGGAACCGAGAGCAAGGTGCGGTTCTTCCTCCAGCTGCACAATGTGACCGTGACCCCCCAGGTCAAGATTCCCGGTGTGGGCTGGGTCGACAACCTGGTTGGGCGTCGCTGGATCATCGAGTGCGACAGCAGGGAGCACCACACCGGTGAGGACACCTATGCCAAGGACCGAGCTCGGGACCTGCGGGCGCTGGAGCTGGGGTACTTCACGTCGCGGCTGACCCACCACATGGTGATGGGCAGGTGGGGCCAGACCTCGCAGACGCTGCTGACGGTCATCAGGTCCGGCCGCCACGCCGAGGATCCGGCCAAGTACGCGCTCTGACCGGCCACTGAGCCGGTTGCTTGTGTGTTGAACCGGTAGTTCTGGGTGCCGGCGTCGCCATATGAGCCTCGCCGGCCCTCTTGGCTACCACTTCAACGCACAACCATCTCTCGGCACGGTGCTACCGGTGCTGGTGGTGCTCGTGTGACGGGCGGGGGGTCAGGTCAGGCGTCGGGGGCCAACCGCGCGAGCACCTCGTCGTGCAGCAGGCCGTTGCTGGCGACGGCATTGCCACCCCACGGGCCGCGCTTGCCCTCGAGCGAGGTGAAGCGGCCACCGGCCTCCTCGACGATCGCGACGAGCGCGGCCATGTCGTAGATCTCGAGCTCGGGCTCGGCGGCGACGTCGACGGCGCCCTCGGCGACGAGCATGTAGGACCAGAAGTCCCCGTAGGCCCGGGTGCGCCACATGTCGGAGGTGAGGTTGAGGAAGCTGCGCCCTCGCCCGCCTTCGCGCCAGCCGTCGAGCGAGCTGTAGGAGAGCGAGGCGTCCGCGAGCTTGGACACCCGGGAGACGCCGATCTGCTTGGCCTGAGAGAGCGAGCGTCCGGTCCACGCGCCGGCGTCCTTGGCCGCCCACCAGCGCCGACCCAGGGCGGGGGCGGCGACGAGCCCGACGACGCAGTCCTCGCCGTCGACGAGCCCGATGAGCGTGGCCCACACGGGGACGCCGCGGACATAGTTCTTGGTGCCGTCGATCGGATCGATGATCCAGCGACGCTGCGACTCGCCCGTGCTGCCGAACTCCTCGCCGAGGATCGAGTCGCGGCCGCGCGATCGCGCGAGCTGGGCGCGGATCGCCTCCTCGCAGGAGCGGTCGGCGTCGCTGACCGGCGTCAGGTCGGGCTTGGACTCGACCACGAGGTCGTCCGCTTGGAAGCGGGACATCGTGATCCGCTCGACCTGATCGGCCAGCACGTGGGCCAGCCGCAGGTCATCGGCATATTGGGAGGTCGCCATCCGGTCAACGTACCTGCCCGGCTCAGAGTACGGAGCAACGGCAGAGCGGCTAGTGGGTGTCCTCGCCTGACCGCGCGCGCAGCAGCCGGCGCAGCGAGTCCAGCCGCTGCTCGCCGCCCGTCCCGGCGTGGCCGGCGGCCACCCAGGCGTCGAGCGCGCAGTCGGGCTCGTCGTGGGTGCAGCCGCGCGGGCAGCCGTCCTCGGCGCCCTGTGCCAGCTCGGGGAAGTGCCGGATGATGTGGTCGGCCTCGACGTGCGCCAGACCGAAGGAGCGGATCCCCGGGGTGTCGATGATCCACCCGGGCGCGTCCGGGTCGTCCAGGTCGATCTCGAGGCCCTCGACCGCGGGCAGCCGCAGTCCCAGCGCACTGGTCGACGTGTGCCGTCCGCGTCCGGTGACGTCGTTGACGTGCCCCGTGGCCCGGTCGGCCGCGGGGCACAGCGCGTTGACGAGCGTGGACTTGCCGACCCCGGAGTGCCCGACGAGCACCGAGACCCGGCCGGCGAGGCGGCGGCGCAGCTCGGTGAGGCCTTCGCTGCCCTCGGTGAGCACGGACGTCACCACGTGCGGCACATTCAGCGGCGCGTACTGGGCGAGGAAGTCCTCACCGGACGCAAGATCGGACTTCGTCAGGACGAGAAGGGGGTCCATCCCGGCGTCGTAGGCCGCGACCAGGCAGCGGTCGATCAGGCGCGGACGCGGCTCGGGGTCGGCCAGGGCCGCGACCACCACGAGCTGATCGGCATTGGCGACGATCACCCGCTCGAAAGGATCGGTGTCATCAGCAGTACGCCGCAGCACTGTCGCCCGCTCCTCGATCCGCACGATGCGCGCCAGCCCGTCCGGCTGGCCGGAGGTGTCGCCGACCATCGCCACGCGGTCGCCGACGACGACAGGGGAGCGACCCAGCTCGCGTGCTCGCATGGCGATCACGACCCGCTCGGGCAGGCCGTCACCGGCGGGGACGAGCGTCGTCCAGCGGCCACGGTCGACGGCGGTCACCCGACCGACGATGGCGTCCTCGTGCTTGGGCCGGTCCTTGGTGCGGGGGCGGGTTCCTCGACGGTTGGGCCGCACCCGCACGTCGCGTTCGTCCCAGCTGCTCGCGGACCGACCCATCAGCGCACCGCAGTCCTGAGCATGGACTCCCACAGCTGCACGAACTCGGGCACCGTCTTGGCGACGGTGCCGGGGTCCTGCACGACGGTGCCCGGTGCGCGGAGCGCCATGACGGCAGCGGCCATCACCATGCGGTGGTCGGCATAGGTCCTGAAGGTGCCCGCCCGCAGCGGTGCCGGGTCGATCTGCAGCCCGTCCTCGAGCTCGGTCACGCCGACACCCAGGCCAGTCAGCTCGCGCGAGAGTGCCGCGATGCGGTCGGTCTCGTGGCCACGGATGTGCCCGACGCCGCGGATCCAGGAGCGGCCCTCGGCGCACGCGGCCAAGGCCGCGACGACGGGGGTCAGCTCGGCGGCCTCGTGCAGGTCGATGTCGATCCCGCGCGGCCGTCCGTCACCGGTGACGGTGAGCGTGCGGGAGCCGAGGGTGACCTCGGCGCCCATCTGCTCGAGGACGTCGCGGATCGTGTCGCCGGCCTGGGTGGTGTGCCCGGGCCAGTCCGGCACCGACACCGACCCGCCGGCGACGACGGCGGCAGCGAGGAAGGGCGCGGCATTGGACAGGTCGGGCTCGACGGTGACGTCGAGGGGCAGCAGCTCGCCCGGCTCGACCCGCCAGGTGTTGGCCTCGGAGTCGTCGACCGCAGCGCCGGCATCGCGCAGCGTCTCGACGGTCATCTCGATGTGCGGCAGCGAGGGCACCTGCTTGCCCTCGTGGACGACGGTGATGCCCTCCTCGAAGCGGGACCCGACGAGCAGCAGCGCGGAGATGAACTGGGAGGACGCGGACGCATCGACCACGACGGTGCCGCCGCGCACGGAGCCTTGTCCCTGGACGACGAAGGGGAGGGTTCCCCTCCCTTCGTCCTCGATGGTGATCCCGAGGTCGCGGAGCGCATCGATGACCGCGGCCATCGGCCGCACGCGGGCGTGCTCGTCGCCGTCGAAGGCGACCGGGCCGCCGGCCAGGGCCGCGATGGGCGGGAGGAAGCGCATGACGGTGCCCGCGAGACCGCAGTCGACGGGGCGTCCGCCGCGCAGGGTCGCGGGCGTGATGATCCAGTCGGGGGAGGCTCCGGTGGAGGTGGCGTCGTCGACGCCGGCACCGAGCTGGCGCAGGGCCTGGGCCATCAGCTCGGTGTCCCGGGAGCGAAGGGGGCGGCGCAACCGCGAGGTGTCCGTGGCCAGTGCGGCGAGGACGAGGTACCGGTTGGTGAGGGACTTGCTGCCCGGCAGCGTCACGGTCGCGTCGAGGCGGCCGGACGCTGCCGGGGCATGCCAATCAGGGGTGCTCATCGCGGGTCAGGACACCGCGTTCTTGGCCTGGAGGGCGGCCAACTTGGCCTCACGACGAGCCGTCTTGCGGGCATTGCGCGCGGTGCGCTCGACGCTCTCGCCGGCGAGCTTGGCGCGGTAGGCGACGCCGGGCTTGCCCTCGGTGTCGACCGCGGCCAGCATCAGGCCACCCATGAGGCTGGCGTCCTTGATGAACTGGGTCATCTTGCCGGCCTTGGCCTGCGGGTCGGACTCGGCCCAGAAGTTGTGCGTGGCCATCGTCGGGGCCAGCGTGCCCATGAGCACGGTGGAGGCCAGTCGCGGGAACTTGCCCGTGGCGAGCAGAGCGCCACCGGCGAGCATCGCGGCGCCGTTGGCACGCACGAGCAGCTCGGTGTCGTCGGGCAGCTGGGTCTTGCCGGCGAGCGGCTTGGTGACCGTCTCGGCGGCGGGTGCGTGGGCGCTGGGGTAGCGCAGGGCGTTGATGCCGCCCCAGATGAAGATGCCGGCCAGCATGGGGCGGGCGATGCGACGAACGATCATGACTGCTCCTTGTCGTCGTGGACAGCACCGGGAGGATCCCGGCGGATACACCTCTACCGTAGTCGGCCCGGCGGCCTAGGCTCGAGGTGTGTGCGGACGTTATGCGGCCACGGCCAACCCGGATGACCTGATCGAGGAGTTCGAGATCGACGCCGATCGGGTGGGTGATCCGGCGCGCTCGCTGCTGAAGTCGCCGCAGGACCCGCCGGCCGGCACCCCGGACTACAACATGGCGCCGACCAAGCAGGCTCCGGTCGTGCTCAGCCGTGCGCCCAAGGGGGACCCTTCGAGGCTCGGGCCCGGGGGCCCTCACACCTCAGGACACGGGGAGCGCCAGCTGCGACTGCTCACTTGGGGTCTGGTGCCGTCATGGGCCAAGGAGACCAAGGTGGGGCTGCGGATGACCAATGCCCGCGCGGAGACCGTGCTGGAAAAATCGTCCTTCGCCAAGGCCGCCGCGAGCCGGCGCTGCCTCGTGCCGGCTGCCGGTTGGTACGAATGGCAGCTCTCGCCGGTGGCGCGCGACCGCAAGGGCAAGCCGCGCAAGCAGCCCTTCTACATCCACCGGGGTGACGACGAGCCGCTCGCCTTCGCCGGGTTGTACGAGTTCTGGCGGGACAAGGCGATTGCCGACAACGATGACCCGGACGCGTGGCTGACCACCTTCACGATCATCACGACCGCGGCCGACCCCGGCATGGACCGCATCCACGACCGCCAGCCGCTCGTCCTGGAGCGTGAGGACTGGACACGTTGGCTCGACCCGAGCCTCACTGATCTCGCCGAGGTGGGGGAGCTGCTCGCCTTTGCCCGGCCCGGCCGCTTCGCCGCGTACCCGATCTCCACGGCGGTGGGCGCGACGCGCAACAACGGTCCGCACCTGCTCGACCCGCTGCCGGAGTCCGAGCTGGTCGGCGTCGTCGACCCCGAGACCGGGGAGGTCCTCGGCGACGTTGGTCGAGGTGCGACGAAGGAGCCTCGAGACCCGGAGCCGTCCAGATGATCGAGGTCGTGACTGAGCAGGGGCCGGCCCGCGTCCACCTCACCCCGGCGAAGGGGGCCACGCGCGGCTCCCTCCTCCTCACCCATGGAGCCGGTGGCGGGGTCGATGCCACAGACCTCGCGGCGATCGCAGCGACCTTGCCGGCCCACGGCTGGCAGGTGGCGTTGGTCGAGATGCCGTGGCGGGTCGCGGGCAAAAAGGTGGCGCCCATGCCGCCCAAGCTCGACGCCGCGTGGCGCGAGATCGTCGCGCAGGTGCGTGACGACCTGGCCGAGCGGGTGATCTTCGGCGGCCGCAGCGCAGGCGCGCGAGTGGCCTGTCGGCTGGCGGTCGAGCTGGGTGCCGACGGGGTGCTGGCGCTGTCCTTCCCCCTCGTGCCGCAGGGCAAGGGGGCGGACACGTCGCGCATCGGTGAGCTCGTGCTCCCGGTCGAGGCAGGGCTGCCGGTGCAGGTGGTGCAGGGCGCGCGGGACCCCTTCGGCTCACCCGACGCCGTCCGCGAAGCGCTCCGAGGAGCCCTGGGGGACGAGGCCCATGACGTGCGTGTCGACGCAGCGCCGGGGACGCACTCCTTCACCGGTGGCCAGGCCATCGCCGACCTCGTCGCCGCCTCGCTGGTCGAGGTGTGAATGCCCGCTAGGGCGTGAGCCTCGAGACCGTGGTGACCGGGTCTCGAGGCTCAGCCGTGGACGGCTTCGCACCTCGACCAACGAGGGCGGCGGCTTCGCACCTCGACCAGCGAGGGCGGCGGCTTCGCACCTCGACCAACGAGGGCTACGAGCGACCCAGCGCCAGCAGGATCGCCAGCACCTCATCAGGGTCATCGAGGCGCTCGCCGTACAGGTCGCGCACCTGGTTCATCCGGTAGCGCACGGTCTGGGGGTGCACGTGCAGGGACTCGGCGACGAGCTCGCGGCGTCCCTGCAGCAGCAGCCAGGCCCGCAGGGTCTCGGACAGCCGCTCGGCGGCGCCCTCGCCCACCTCCTCGAAGGGAGCCAGTGCCGCCGCGCGCAGATCGGCCAGGGCCGTGGGGTCGGCGTGCAGGACGAGCTCCGGCAGGAGGGCGTCGGCGTCGACGAGTCCGTCGCGCAGCGCGCGGGCGCGCACCGCCCGCGCATAGGACTCGTGGACGAGCAGCCACGGCCGGGCGGGGCCGATCGCCGCGTCGCGCCCGTCGAGCAGCTCGAGCAGCCGCTGTCTGGAGCGTCCGCCGCTGTCGGGGACGAGCAGCACGGCGCTGTCGGGCCCGGTGTCGCCGCTCCTGTCGGGGGCCGGCAGTCCTTCGGTGAGGGTCAGGGTCCGCGGGTCGAGGACGCCGGCGGTGGTGAGGAGCCGGCCCCGGGGGACGAGGACCGCGGTGAGGGTGCGGGGGGCGGTCCAGTGCGCGGCGGCCGCGGCGCTCTCGAGCTCGGCCTCTCCCGCCCCGATGAGCAGCCCGCGGGCCAGCCGGTCGAGGTGGACGATGCGGTCGCGCTCGGCGCTGCTCGTCTGCTGGTTGTGCCCGGCGACGGAGGCCGCGGACAGCTCGTCGATGTAGGTGAAGACGAGCTCGGCAAATCGCCCGAGCGTCGCGGCGTCCGCCCCGGCGGCGATCGCCTCGACCGACAGCTCGCGCCATGCCGCGCCCGCACCGACGCGGTAGGCCGACAGGAGCGCCTCGACGGGGCGGCCGTTGCGGGCTTCGGCCCGGCCGAGCTCGCTGGCGGCGGAGACGCCGACGCCGAGAGGCCCCCCTCGCGGCGCGGCGCTGGAGGCCAGCGAAACGAAGCTCTCGAGCGAGACCTGCACCGCCTTTTCGATCACCCGCCCCATGCGCCCCTGGAAGGGCACGTCGTAGGCGGGCACCTGCTCCATGACCTCGGCGACCACGAGTCGGGCGACCCGTGGCAGGTGGGATCGAAGGGAGGAGACCGTCGCCTCGTCGAGGGCGAGGTCCGCGGCGCGTTGCGCCGTGCGACCGACGTTGTCCGACAAGGGGTTTCCTCCTGGGTGGGTGGCTTCGAGGCTTAGCCAGTGTCATGACTGTACTCACGTTTTGTCTCGTGCGAACAATCTTATGGGTGAAATCCTACTCACAAGGGACACAGTGGCGGCAGGGTTGAGGCGAGAGGATGGAGTCATGACAACAACCGCATCTCGCTTCGAGGCTCGCCCGCTGCGCGGACCCGCACCTCAGCGAACGGGTACCGCCGCGGTCCGCGACACTGCTGCGCGGATCTTGCGCGGCTTGGCCACGCCGGTCGTCCCCGAGGACTACCTCGATCTCTTCGCCCCCCTTCGCTCTGGTGCCGACCTGCGCGGCCGCATCGTCTCCGTCATCCCCGAGACCCGCGACGCCGCCACGATCACCATCCGCGCCGGCCGGGACTGGCAGGGTCACTCGCCCGGTCAGTACATCCGCGTCGGTGTCGACGTCGACGGCCGCCGCCTGTGGCGCGCCTACTCCCTGACCTCCGACACGAGTGCCCGCGACGGTCTGATCTCGATCACCGTCAAGGCGATGCCCGACGGTCTGGTCTCCCGGCACCTCGTGCACCACACGCGGCCGGGCACGATCGTCCAGCTCGACCAGGCGACCGGCGACTTCATGCTCCCGCAGAGCGTGCCGCCCAAGGTCCTCTTCCTCACCGGTGGCTCCGGCATCACGCCCGTCATGGGCATGATGCGCAACCACGACTTCGACGGGCTGGACGTCGTCCACGCCCACTCCGCACCGACGGCCGACGACGTGATCTTCGCCAAGGAGCTGGCCAGCCCCGCTCCCGGCGTGCGCGTCATGGTGCGCCACACCGACGACGAGGGCATGTTCACCCCCGACCAGCTCGACGAGCTCGTGCCCGACTGGCACGACCGCGAGACCTGGATCTGCGGCCCGGCACCGATGCTCGACGCCTTCGAGACCCACTACGAGGCCGCGGGCAAGAGCGAGCTGCTCCACGTGGAGCGCTTCCGCCCGACCATCGTCGAGGCCGGCGAAGGGGGCACTGCCTCCCTTCGTGTCGGCAGCGACACCAAGACCCTCGAGCTCGACGGCGCGACCACGATCCTCGACGCCGCCGAGGACGCCGGCGTCCTCATGCCGAGCGGGTGCCGGATGGGCATCTGCTTCAGCTGCGTGCTGCCCATGACCGACGGCGCCGTGCGCGACCTGCGCACCGGCGACCTGACCACGACGACTCCCGATGACCCCGCGGTCAAGGTGCAGACCTGCATCTCCGCCGTCGCGGGTTCCTGCACCATCGAGACCAAGGAGAAGTGACCATGACTGCCACTCTCGAGCGCACGACGGACGCCCGCATCACCGGCGGCATGTCCGATGTCATCCACACCCACGTCAATCTCACCGAGTCGCCGATCTCGCACCTCACCCCGGAGCGGATCGAGGAGCTCGGTCGCGAGCTCGACGGGATCCGCGCGTCCGTCATGGACTCGCTGGGCGAGGCCGATGCCCGCTACATCCGCCGCGTGATCAAGGCGCAGCGCTACCTGGAGATCGGTGGCCGCGCGGCCCTGTTCTTCTCCGGCAACCCGATCGCCTGGGTGGCCGGGACGGCCGCGCTGAGCGCGTCCAAGATCCTGGACAACATGGAGGTCGGGCACAACATCATCCACGGCCAGTGGGACTGGATGCGCGACCCGAGCATCCACTCCTCCACGTGGGAGTGGGACAACGTCACGCCGGCGGACCACTGGAAGAGCAGCCACAACCAGGTGCACCACACGTACACCAACGTCGTCGGCCACGACAACGACCTGGGCTACGGCATCATGCGTGTCGACGACGCGCAGAAGTGGTACCCGGGCTACCTGATCCAGCCGATCACGCAGTTCATCAATGCCACGCTCTTCGAGTACGGGATCGCCGCGTACGACCTCGAGCTCGGCAAGAACTGGAAGACCCGCAAGGACAACCCGGAGTGGATGTTCGAGGCGAAGAAGGTCGTCAACAAGATCAAGAAGCAGGCCGGCAAGGACTACCTGCTCTTCCCGCTGCTGTCGGGGCCGAACTTCCTGTCGACCCTCGGCGCCAATGTCGTGGCCAACCTCGTGCGCAACTACTGGACGCACTCGGTCATCATGTGCGGCCACTTCCCGGCGGGCGTGAAGACCTTCACCAAGAACTCGATCGACGGTGAGACCCGCGGCGAGTGGTACCTGCGCCAGATGCTCGGCTCGGCCAACATCACCGGCTCGACGCCGATGCACATCGCCACCGGTCACCTGAGCTACCAGATCGAGCACCACCTCTTCCCCGACATGCCCAGCCGCCGCTACCCGGAGATCGCCCCGCGCATCCAGGCGCTCTTCGCCGAGTACGGCCTGGAGTACGTCTCCGGCTCGCTGCCCAAGCAGGTCGGCTCCGCGTGGAGCGAGATCATCCGCCTGTCCCTGCCCAACGACACCTCGCTGAGGCAGACGATCGGCATCCTGCGCACGTCCGGCATGAAGGGCCTGAAGGCCCGCGCCCGCGCCACCCGCTTCCAGCTGGCGGCCTGACGCAGGGTGCTCGCCAACGGCCCCCTTCGCCGGTTGGAGGTATACGCGCTGACGAAAGGTCAGCAAGTATGCGTCCACCGGTAAAGGGGGCCGTGTGCGTGGAGGTGTACCCGCGGGTGATTCGTCGGCGCGCATCCCTCCACCCCCGGGTCGAAGGGGGATCCCCTCACGCGGGATAGCCCTGCGGGTTGGCCTCCTGCCAGCGCCACGTGTCGGCGCACATCTGCTCGATGGTGCGCGTTGCGCGCCAGCCCAGCTCGGCCTCGGCGCGGGCCGGGTCGGCGTAGCAGGCGCCCAGGTCGCCAGCCCGTCGGCCGACGATGTCGTAGGGGACCGGGCGTCCGCTCCCGGCCTCGAAGGCGGCGACCATCTCCAGCACGGATGTCCCGTGGCCGGTGCCGAGGTTCCACTCCCTGACCTGCAGGTCAGGGTGCGCCTCGAGGTACTGGAGGGCGGCGACGTGGCCGGCGGCGAGGTCCTCGACGTGGATGTAGTCGCGCAGGGCGGTGCCGTCCGGGGTGTCGTAGTCGTCGCCGAAGACCTGGAGCCGCTCGCGGCGACCGACGGCGACCTGGGAGATGAAGGGCATGAGGTTGTTGGGGATCCCCTGCGGGTCCTCTCCGATCCGTCCTGAGGGGTGCGCGCCCACGGGGTTGAAGTAGCGCAGCAGCGCGACCTGGACCGACCCGGTGGCGGCCACGTCGCGCAGGATCTGCTCCTGCATGACCTTGGTCCAGCCGTAGGGGTTGGTGGACGCGGTCGGCAGCTCCTCGGGCATCGGGACGCGGTCGGTCTCGCCGTAGACCGTCGCCGATGAGGAGAAGACCAGCGTTCGCACGCCGTGTCGCTCCATCGCCCGCAGGATCGCGAAGGTCGTGCCGAGGTTGTTGTCGTAGTACTCGAGCGGGATCTCGCTGGACTCGCCGACGGCCTTGAGCCCGGCGAAGTGGATCACCGCGTCGAAGTGACCGTCGGCGAAGAGCGCGGACGTCTTGTCGGTGTCGCGCAGGTCGAAGGCGTGGCTCTCGATGCGCGTGCCGGTGAGCTCCTCGAGGCGCGGGAGGACCGAGGCTCGGGAGTTGACGTGGCTGTCGGCGATGACGGGCTCATGGCCCGCCGCGACCAGCTGGACGACGGTGTGGGAGCCGATGTACCCGGCTCCGCCGGTGACGAGGACGCGCATGCCGTCAGCCTAGACGCCCGCCCCACGCTGGCTGAGGAGGTTGCGCAGCGACAGGCAACGCTGGCTGAGGAGGTCGCGCAGCGACCGTCTCGAAGCCCCCCTCAGCCCTCGGTGGAGATCTGCCGTACCTGCG
Source organism: Janibacter limosus NBRC 16128 (assembly GCF_001570985.1). Lineage (GTDB taxonomy): Bacteria > Actinomycetota > Actinomycetes > Actinomycetales > Dermatophilaceae > Janibacter > Janibacter limosus. Next base: position 84,508 of record NZ_BCSS01000005.1, read on the forward strand.
TGACCTCGGACCAGGACCCGTCGTCGCAGATCGTGGTGATCCGCTGCATGATCGTGGCTCGCAGCCGTGGGGGAGCGGGCTCGCAGGCACAGGAGCGCTGCACGATCTCGCGCAGCACCTGGTCGAGGTCGCGCTCGGCGAGGCACGGGCTGCAGCTGGCCAGGTGCGCGCGCAGCGCCTGGGTGTCAGCCGGTGTCATCTCCCCGTCGACGTACTCCATCATCCGGTAGAGCGCCTGCGAGCAGTCCATGTTGGCGTCGTCGTGGCTCATGCCTTGCTCTCCTTGGCGACGGCCATGCCGCGGTCGGCGGCATAGTCGGTGAGCATCTCGCGCAGCTGGCGTCGGCCGCGGTGCAGGCGCGACATCACGGTGCCGATGGGCGTGCCCATGATCTCGGCGATCTCCTTGTAGGCGAAGCCCTCGACATCGGCGAGGTAGACCGCCATCCGGAAGTCCTCGGGCAGCTCCTGCAGGGCCCGCTTGACCTCGCTGTCGGGCATGCGGTCGAGCGCCTCGACCTCGGCGGAGCGCAGCCCCTTGGAGGTGTGCTGCTCGGCCTTGTGCAGCTGGTAGTCCTCGACCTCGGGGGAGTCGGACTGCTTCGGTTCGCGCTGCTTCTTGCGATAGGTGTTGATGTAGGTGTTGGTGAGGATGCGGTACATCCACGCCTTGAGGTTGGTCCCGGGCCGGTACTGGTGGAACGCGGCGAAGGCCTTGGCGTAGGTCTCCTGGACGAGGTCCTCGGCGTCGGTCGGGTTGCGCGTGGTGCGCAGCGCCGCAGAGTACAGCTGGTCGAGCAGCGGCATCGCCTCGCGCTCGAAGCGCGCGCGTCGCTGCTCGGTGGTCTCGTCGGAGACGTCGACGGCAGCATCGGCCGCGGCCTGTGCGGCCAGCTCGTCAGTGGTGGGATCAGTCATCGCACTCCACCCTAGCGGGGTGGCGGTGCGCTCTCCGGCGTGCAGTACGAGCACCTGGACTCCTGTCCTCCGTGGTGGCCTTCCTGCGGTCCAACATCAGGGGGGAGGTCCCCATTCCCCGGCCCATGTTGGGCGAGGTGCGCCACAACGTTGGTCGAGGTGTGACGAGCGCCAGCGAGGAGCCTCGAGACCAGACCTCGCGACCCCTCCGTTGGTCGAGGTGTGACGAGCGCCAGCGAGGAGCCTCGAGACCAGCCTTCGCGACACCCACGTTGGTCGAGGTGTGACGAGCGCTAGCGAGGAGCCTCGAGACCGCCCCTGTGGACAGTCACCAGCGCCGTGACTCACCATCCGCTGAGATCAACCCATGCCTCACGTCCACATCCTCCAGTGCGGGGACGGGTCCTACTACGTCGGAAGCACGCGCAATCTCGACGTCCGGATGCAGCAGCACGCCATGGGGAAGGGGGCGAAGTACACGAGTCGTCGGCTCCCCATCACCCTGCTGTGGGCCCAGGAGACCGCGAGCATCGCCGAGGCCTACGCCTGGGAAAAGAAGATCCAGGGCTGGTCCCGGGCCAAGCGTGAGGCTCTGATGCGCGATGACTGGGGACGAGATCCAGCGGCGCTCGAAACGCCGCGGCGGTCAACCCACCGTTGGCTGAGGCGTGACGAGCACCCACGTTGGCTGAGGTGTGACGAGCGCTAGCGAGGAGCCTCGAAGCCTGGTGGGGTCTCGAGGCTTCGGCCGCGGGCGGCCTTGCACCTCGACCAGCGACATCACCGTTGGCTGAGGTGTGACGAGCGCTAGCGAGGAGCCTCGAAGCCGGACGGCCTCGCTCCTCGACCAACGTGGGGGCCGAGCATGACGAAGGGGGCCGGCCCGGGTGGGCGGCCCCCTTCAGCTGCACAGGGTGCAGGTGCTCAGGCGTTGGGCTTCTTGCCGTGGTTCGCGGCCTTGCCCTTGCGCGAGCGACGCTTGCGGGCGCGCTTGCTCATGGTGACTCCTTGGGTACGACGTCCCCCGCCGAGGGCGGCGGGATGGGAACAACGACGCATTCTGTCATGACCCGGTGAGATTGGCTCGCGGTGGGGCTGCTATCTGCAGGAGATCGGTGGCATCATGGGGGAGTGAAGAAAATCACCGTGATTCTCGGAGTCTCCGCCGCAGCCCTGTCGCTGTCCGGCCTCCTCGGCTTCCAGCAGGCTGCCAGCTATGACTGGGCGGGCAGCAGTGCTGGTGACAGCTGGGACTGGGCCGGTGTCTCCGGCGACAGCTGGGACTGGGCCCTGCCCAAGGCCGCGAGCTGGGACTGGGCGATGCCTGACGCGGCCCCGGCCGCTCCCGACGCCTGAGTCCCTCCGGACGGCTCCTACATCCGGGTCTGACCGAGCAACGGTCGACTCGGGGGTACGTCCTTGTCATCTCGGCCCTGGCGGCCGTCGCCCTGGTGGTCGCCCTCGTCGTCTCGGGGCTGCCCCAGCGGATGAGCTGGCTGATCACCATGCTCGTTGCGGGCTTCATCGCCTCCGTGGGCCGACCGCAGGCGATCGGTCCGATCCAGGTCTCTGCGTCCGGCATCATCCAGATCGCCTCGATCCCGCTGCTCGGCCCGGTCGGTGCCGCCCTCGTGGGCGCCTTGCCGGTGGTCGTTGACCGCAACGAACCTCTCAAGCGCCTCTACAACGCCAGCCAGCGCATGCTCTTCCTCCTCACGGGCGCGTTGGCCTACGCCTTGGCCGGCGGCCGCACGCTGACGGCCGGGTCGGGTGGCATCGGCCCCGCAGATCTCGCGGTGGCCATGGCCGCGGCCTTCGTCGCCGCGGCGGTCGTCAACTCGCTCCTGCTTGCCGGGGTCCTCCAGCGCAGCACTGCCGGCTCCCTGCGCGTCATCGGCGCCGACCTCATCCGGCAGGTCATCCCGTCGTACATCAGCTACGGGCTGGCGGCCTATCTCCTCGTGGTCCTCTGGGCCCCTGCTGGACTGGGCTGGGCGTCGATCCTGTTTTTCCTCCCGTCGCTCCTGGCGATCCAGTGGGGCCTGCACCAGCACTCGGCGCAGTGGGCGACCCGGCACGCAATCCTCAATCCCTTTGTCGTGGCTCTCGACCTGCGGCGACCCGGAGCGGCGGACGAGGCCCGGCTCGCTGCCGGGGCAGCCACGGCCGTCGCCAACGGACTCGGGCTCACCCCGGCGCTCGTGGACAGCGTGGCGACGGCGGCCCAGCTGCGGGACGTGGGCATGCTCGCCCTGGATGGCGCCCCGCCGGCAATCGTGCGGCGCGACCACTCCACCGCGGCTCGGCAGGTCGTCGGGACGGTCTCCTTCCTCCACCCGACGCTCGCCCTCATCGACGCCCACCACGAGCGCGTCGACGGGCAGGGCCATCCGCTCGGCCTGACCGGCGAGCAGATCCCCGTCGGCGGCCGAGTCCTCGCCGTCGCCGACACCTGGGCGCACCTCGTGGCCGAAGGGTGGTCCCCCCGCGACGCCGTCGACCACTGCGAGTCGGTGGTCGGGCAGAGCCTGGACAAGGCCTGCGTGACGGCCCTGCGCCGTGCGCTCGAGCGCGACCAGCTGCCCGCGAGCACTGCATGATCGCTCCACTGCGCTCGCGGCCCGGACTGGTGCTCTTCGGTCTCGCCGTCATCCTCGGGTCCGCGGCCGCCATCCAGGCAGACGTGACCGCGGCGATGATCACCCCCTTCGCCGTGGTTGCGGTCGGGGCGATGGTCCTCGGCGAGCAGCTGCCGATGCGGATCTCCCGGAGGGTGATCGCGCCGTTGACCACGACGCCAGCTCTCGGGCTGATCCTCGCTCCGCTCGGCGGTCAGGGCGCAGAGGCCCCCTCCGCGTGGACGGTCCTGGCGATCGTCTGGCTGAGCATCCTCCTCGGCGGTCTGCTCGCCCGCGTCCGGGGGATCTCCGTCGTCGAGGGCTCGCTCGGGTCGCGCTTCATCGGCATGGCGGTGACGACCGCCTTCGCGCGCGGCGTCGTCGTCGAGGGACAGACGCTCGTGGACTGGGCCTTCGACCCGCACGTCCACCCGGCGGTCGGCGCTTCGGGCCTGGTCGTCGCAGCACTGGGGGGCGCACTCGTCGAGCGGATCGTGGACAACGCGGTCTCCCTCATCGGCGAGGGCCGCCCTCTCGCCCACATCATCGCTGCCGAGGCCGGGCCGATCGCGGGCATCTCGGTGTCGACCGTCGCGTCCGGCCCCCTCATCGCCCTGGCCAAGCCGGTGCTGGACTGGGCGGCCATCCCGCTGCTCCTCGTGCCGGTCGTCGTCACCTATCTCTCGGTGCGTCGCCTGGTCACCATCCGCCAGTCCCTCGACGAGTCGCTGCAGGCGATGGCCCGCCTCACCGAGGTCGTCGGGCTGACCCGCGCCGGCCATGTGCGTCGGGTGACCGCTCTGGCCTGCGCGATCGGGCAGGAGATGGGGCTCGACCCCTCGGGGCTGCACGAGGTGGAGCGGACGGCCATGCTGCACGACGTCGGTCAGCTCGGGCTGGCTGAGCCGCTGCGCGAGGGCGCGACGATCAACGCCAGTGGTACAGAGGCCGAGCAGATGGCCGCAGCGGCCCGCCGGATCATGGGAGACACCCCTCAGCTCGCCTCGCTCGCGCCCCTCGTCGCCCACGTGGGCACACCCTTCCGCCGCAGCCGCGAGTTCGGTGAGCACATCCCCCTGCCCTCACGGATCGTGCGGGTGGCCAATGCCTGGGATGACATCACCGAGGGCACCCGCTCACCCCGGGCCCGCACCGTCGCGCTGGAGCGTCTGCACCTCGGCCTCGGGTACGACTACGACCCGGAGGTCGTCTCTGCGCTCGAGCGCGCGCTGGAGCTGCAGCGGTAGGCAGTGCGCAGGCTCAGCGGGCGACGGTCGAGCGCAGTGTGATCGCCGCGCCGGTGACGTAGCCGCTGCGGCGGGCGGTGACGTGCACGTGGATGCGGGTGCCCTTGTCCCTGCTGGTGAGGGTGTAGGTCGTGCCGGTCTTGCCCGTGATCGCGATGTTGTCGCGGTACCACCGGTAGCTGTAGCTGCTCGGCCTCGGGGTCCACGCTCCAGCCCTCACCGTGATGGTCTGACCTGAGCGGAAGGTGCCCTTGAGGTAGGGGCGGTTGGTCGCGTAGATCGGGATCCCGGCGCCTGCGGAGGACACCGCCTTGGAGACGTAGCCGGTGCGGTGGGCGGCGACCGAGACGGTGAGCGTGCGGCCCGCGTCGGCGCTGGTCGGGGTGTAGGTCGGCTTCGTGGCCCCCGAGATGCTGGCTCCGTTGCGCTTCCACCGGTAGGTGTACGTCGTCGGCGTCGGTGACCACGCGCCCTTGGTGGCGGTGAGTGTCTTGCCGACCCCTCGCGTCCCGGTGATGGTGGGAGCCTTCGTGGAGGTGAAGGCACCTCGCCGCGAGGTGTTGACGATCCGCACGACCGCACTGCTCGCGTCGGCCGACTCCGTCGTGACCTTGACCCGCCCGTCATGGCTGGCGAAGGTCTGTCCCACCCCGAGAGCCGTCTGGTTGTCCAGCGTGCCGGTCGGGGTGGGGTCGAGCAGGACGGATCCGGACCACGGGCTGGTGCGCAGCACGCGCACGCCCGCGTCCTGCCGGCTGGGGTTGTTGGCATCGCGACCGGTGGGGGTGCGGTACTCGACCCAGTACGTCACGCCGGTGCTGAGGTTGCTGATGACGGCGGCGCGAGTGCCTGCGCCGCCGGAGAGCGCCGCGAGCGTGACCTGGGTGGTCCCGGATCCGAGCCGCACCGCGGCCGCCGGGGGGAGGAGCCCGTGGCGCAGTGCCTGCGGCGTCGAGAGCATCGGCATCGTCGTGGGGAAGGAGGGGCCCATGATGTCGAGCGAGTCGCCGTACTCCGCCTCGTCACAGGTGGTCCACCAGTCGGTCCTGGTGTCGTACTGGGCGTCGGCCCGGTCGGTGCACACGAGCCGGTTGGCGTGGTCGAAGGCCATGTTGTGGCCGAGCTCGTGCGCCAGGACCGGGGCCGCGGTGTCGGCGACGTGCAGGACACCGGGGGAGTTGGGGTTGTCGCCGAGGCTGCCGAGTCCGTACCCGCAGCGGGTGCTCGCGGCCGAGGGCAGTTTGAGCACGAGGCTGCGGTTGTCCCGCCACTGCCAGCCGGTCCGTGCGATCGCTTCGTTCCACAGCTTCATCGGGTCGTCCGCGCAGCTGAAGGCGGACGTGTACCGCGTCGCCATCGCCGGCGCGGCGATGCGCAGCTCGCTGCGCGACTGCTCGCGCCAGTAACTGTCGGTCCTGGCGACCTGTTGGGTCGCGGAGGTCTCGGTGACCGCCTCACGGGTCATGCCCCGCGGCGTGACCTCGACGTAGGTGATGCGGCGGGTCGCCGGTGCGTACGTCGCGACCCGGACCTCGTCCGCCGCGACGACCCGGGTGACCTCCAGCGGGCTGGTGCCCGGAGCGGTGGCGACGGCCGTGCTGGCCGCGCCCAGCGTCGAGGAGGTCGTGGCGGGCGTGCTGTCGGAGGCGTCGCGCAGATCCGCTCGGTGCGCGTCAGCGACGACGCTCTGCGGTGCCTTGACGTCGATCGTCACGGTGGCGTGCGCCGGGGTCTGATCGAGGGCAACGCCGGCGACGGGCACGAGCTGGTTGCCGACCCGCACGGCACTCCACTGCTGGTCGCCGCGGTGCTCGACGGAGGTCCTGACGAGCTCGCCGGTGATCCGCACGCGGGCGTCTGTCGGCGCGTCTTCGGCCTGTGCGGTGGCCGCGGTCGTGACGACCAGACAGGCGGTGAGTACCGCGGGGATGAGGTGTCGTGCGCGCATCAGTAGGCTCCGGGCAAAGAGTCGGCGGCACCGGCCGCAGTGACCGTCGTGCGAAGGGGGAGGGGGCAGGCCCCGAGTGCGGCGTAGGTAGATGGTGACACAGACTGACTCACGCTGGCTGAGGTGCGAGGTACGAGCCTCGAAGCCGCGTGTGCGAAGATTGTTGCGGCTCACCAGCCGCCCGTCGCGACCTCACCCGGTCACCGCAGGGCCGCCCAACATCTGCTCCACGAGTTATCCGAGGTCTGTCTGCCGTGTCCGCGCCCGAGCCCACCACCACATATGACCTGACTGCCCCGCAGTTCGTCGCCCACGAGGGCGGCAAGGTCGAGGTACGGGCCACGAAGCCGCTGCGTGACCAGGACGACCTCTCGCTGCTCTACACGCCGGGTGTCGCGGATGTGTGCCTCGCGATCGAGCAGGACCCGTCGCTCTCGCGCAGCTACACCGCGCGCAACAACACGGTCGCCGTCATCTCCGACGGCACGGCAGTCCTGGGCCTGGGCGACATCGGTCCGCTGGCCGCGATGCCGGTGATGGAGGGCAAGGCGGTGCTCTTCAAGCACTTCGCCGGTGTCGACGCGATCCCGGTGTGTCTCGAGTCCGGCACGGTCGACGAGCTCTTCGACACCATCGTCCGGTTGGCGCCGAGCTTTGGTGGGATCAACCTCGAGGACATCTCGGCCCCGCGCTGCTTCGACCTCGAGCGTCGGCTGCGTGAGCGGCTGGACATCCCCGTCTTCCACGACGACCAGCACGGCACGGCGATCGTCGTGCTCGCCGGCATGATCAACGCCTGCCGCGTGCTGGGCCGTGAGATCTCCTCGCTGAGCGTCGTCGTCGCCGGCGCCGGTGCGGCCGGTGTCGCGGTCACCCAGCTGTTGCAGCTGGCCGGTGTCACCGATGTCGTCGTGTGCGACTCGCGTGGGGTCATCGGCAAGCACCGCAACGACCTGGTGGCGCACAAGGAGATGCTCGCGGCGACGACCAATGTCACGGGCAAGACCGGGACGATGGGCGACGCGCTCAAGGGCGCCGACGTCTACATCGGCGTCTCCGGTGGCACGGTGCCCGAGGAGCAGATCGCGGCGATGGCCGAGGGCCCGATGATCTTCGCCCTGGCCAACCCGACGCCCGAGGTGCACCCCGACATCGCGCACAAGTACGCATCGATCGTCGCCACCGGTCGCAGCGACTTCCCCAACCAGATCAACAACGTGCTGGCCTTCCCGGGGATCTTCCGCGGGGCGCTCGACGCCGGGGGAGTGCAGATCAGCGAGGAGATGAAGCTGGCCGCTGCCCGCGCCATCGCCGACCTCGTGGCGGAGCCGACCGTCGACTGCATCGTCCCGCCCGTCTTCCAGGAGGGCGTCTCCGAGGCGGTCGCTGCCGCCGTGGCTGCCCACGCCGGCTGACCTACGCTGGTCGAGGCGTGACGAGCGCTAGCGAGGAGCCTCGAGACCGAACCATCCGCGGCCGAGCCTCGAGACCACGACACGGTCAGCACCATGACCACCTGGCGCATCGCCGAAGGAGTCGCCTGGGTGGGTGACGCGGAGCGCGTCGCCCTCCTCGACACCCGACGTGGAGCCGACGCGGTCCCGATGCACGTCCGCGCGTGGTTTCGCAGCAGCTGACGCTCAGCCCGGACGTCGCCCGCTTCTGGGCGAACACGCACCACGTGACCTATCGCAGTCCCCAGCAGATCCTGTGGGTGCGCCTTCGCCGCGCGATCACGCGCTGCTCGGCCGAGCGGTCAGCTGCTGACAGCTCGGATGCCGGCGAGGATCTCGGCGGAGACCTCCGGGCGGCAGACGACTAGGTCCGGCAGGTACGGGTTCTCGTTGTTGTAGACGAGAGGGGATCCGTCGATGCGGCTGGTGTACAGGCCATGGCCATGGGCCACCACGACCGGCGCGGCCGAGTCCCACTCGTACTGGCCACCCGCGTGAACATAGGCATCGGCCTCGCCGTCGAGCACGGACATCGCCTTGACCCCAGCTGACCCCATGGGGACCAGCTCCGCGCCGAGGTGCTCCGCGAGTCGGGTGACGAACTCCGGTGGTCGACTTCGGCTCACGGCGAGGCGAAGGGGTGAGCCTGCCGCCCCTTTCGGCCCGTCCGTCGTCGCGGTCGACCAGGTCACGCCACGGCCCGGCCTGGCCACGGCGCCAGCGGTCAGCGCCCCGCGCTCCCACAGGGCGACGTGCACGGCCCAATCGTCGCGACCGAGCTCGCTGAACTCGCGGGTGCCGTCGAGCGGGTCGACGATCCAGACCCGCTCGGCCGTCAGGCGGGCGTGGTCGTCCGCGCCCTCCTCCGAGAGGACAGCATCGTCCGGCCGGAGCCTGGCCAGCTCTGTCATGAGGAACTCGTGGGATACGCGGTCGCCCAGGTCCTTCAGCGCTTTGCCGTCGAGGTCGGCGTGCTCGCTTCTCGTGGTGAGCAAGAGTTCCCCGGCGCGGGTGGCCAGGTCGGCAGCGGTGGTGTGGTCGTCGGTCACGATTAGTCCTTTCGGGACGTAGTGAGACGGCTGGCAGCGATCTGGAGGTCGTCGTCAGTCACATTGGCGAAGGGCGGAAGCCCGTTGGCGCGCCGCGCAACGCCCCAGAGAATGGGGCCAAGGACGAGCAGCGCCGCCCCGATGATTCCCACCCAGACCGGTGGCACTCCGAGGATTCCGAGCCCGGTGAGGGAGAGCACGACTGCGATGCCCCGACGGACCACTCCTTGCTGCACCCATGAGGCGAGGCGAGCGCCGAGGTAGGTGCCGGGGCTTCCGCCGATGATCAACGGGAGAAGCACGGACCAGTCGATGCCGGCGTAGAGGACGTGGCCGACCGCGGCAGCGAGAACGAGAGGTACGGCCTGCACGAGATCCGTGCCCACGAGCTTGTTGGGCGCCAGCCGGGGGTAGAGCATGAGCAGGGCGACCATGATGAGCGACCCGGAGCCGACGCTGGTAATCCCGACGAGCAGACCACCCAGTGCGCCGACGACGACAGTGGGGATGGCCCGGATGGAGATGTGTTCGTCTCTGTAGGGGTCCTTCCCCGTCGCGACATCCCGGATGGTGTGGCGCATGTTGAGCAGCGTGCGGAGCACGTACGTGCAGGCCGCCAGCAGCAGGGCGAAGCCGATGGCCGTCTTGACGAAGGCCTGCTGCTGCTCGGGAGTCCCCATCTGGTTGATGATCCAACCCCCGGCCGCGGCGGTCGGAACGGAGCCGATGACCAACAGGCCCGCAAGCTTCAGATTCGGAGCGCCATGCTTGAGGTGGGCCGCAGCACCTACCGACTTGTTGACCGCGGCTGCCACTAGATCGTTCGCCACAGCTACCGTTGGTGGGATGCCCAAGAAGATCAGGGCAGGCGTCATGAGAGCTCCACCGCCCATCCCGGTGAGTCCGATGACGATGCCGACGCCGAAGGCGACGAGTATCAGGGACGGGACATCGCCCATCAGATCATCCAGTCGGGCTGGTGCGGGTCGCTGATGTGGCCGCGCTCGCGCAGCAGGGTCACCACTTGGTCTCTTGCCTCCTCGACGGACATCGCCGAGGTGTCCAGGTTGAGCTCAGCATCATGGGGGGCCTCGTACGGGGCGCTGACGCCCGTGAAGTCCGTGATCTCGCCGGCCTGCGCCTTGGCGTACAACCCCTTGCGATCGCGCCGGGCGCACTCGTTCACCGGGGTGCTCACGTGGACAAGGACGAAGTCACCGCCACGATCGGCGGTCATCGCCCGCACGGCCTGACGAGTGGAGTCGTATGGCGCGATGGGGGAGCAGATGGCGATTCCGCCGTGGTACGCGATCTCGGCTGCGACCCACCCGATGCGCCGAATGTTGGTCTCGCGGTCCTGCGGGGAGAAACTCAAGCCGGCCGAGAGGTGTCGCCGGACGATATCGCCGTCGAGGATGGACACCGGGCGTCCGTCCTCCTCGAGGATGGTCTCGCGCACGGCCCGAGCCACCGTGGATTTGCCGGACCCGGAGAGACCGGTGAAGAACAGGACCAGGCCACCGGACCCGCCCGTGCCCTGCATGGTCTGCGTGCCGGGGAGGCTGGTGGTGTGCTCGTCGAGCCAAGCGACGGCGCCGGGTGCGTATGCCGAGACGACCTCGTCCTGCAGCTCGGGGTCGGCGGCCGCGATGCGCGGGTCCAAGGGGGCGGCGACGACGCGAGCGTCCGGCAGACCCTTGGCCACCTCGATGCTGCGCCGCAGCAACTTCACCCCACGGGTGTAAGGCGACATCGTCGGCCCGCACAGCACGAGCAGGAGCACGGGGCGACCGGCGCGGATGGCGCGGATCTCGGCTACGTCCTTGCGCAAAAGTCGGCGGTCGACGACGACCGTGAGGGCGTCATCACTCACCGATGACCGCACCTGGGCGGGGGAGAGGTAGAGCCGCTCGTAAGGCCGGGGCGAGGGACTGCCGAGCCACTCCGGCAGACCGTGGGCGCCCCCTTCGGTGATCTGGTCCGCGGCGAAGCGGGCGATCGGGACACCCTCCGGATCGACGATCTCGAGGCCGTCCACCTTGGCGGCAGCAACGGACGCGGGGTCGAGGGTCACGGCAGCGCGGCCGGGGATCGTGGCCATCACCCGCAGCCGCTCGAGAGCGTCGAGCTGGTCGAAGGGCGGGCAGAGCTGGTGCGGGCGGGTGGCGGGTCCAGTCACGCTGGCATTGTGACAGGTTCAGGCGGGGTCTCGGACACCTTGACGGTGTCCCAACTCCCGCACAGCGTCCGCGTGCACGGTGCGGACGGGTTAGGGTGAGCCGCGAACCTGTCCCCCCGCCGTGAGAGAGACGATGTCCACGCATGCCGACTACCGGCTGAGCCAGTTGGACCAGCTGGAAGCCGAATCCATCCACATCTTCCGCGAGGTCGCGGCCGAGTTCGAAAAGCCGGTGCTGATGTTCTCCGGCGGCAAAGACTCGATCGTGATGCTGCGCCTAGCCGAGAAGGCCTTCTACCCAGCCAAGATCCCCTTCCCTGTGCTGCAGGTCGACACGGGTTATGACTTCCCCGAGGTACTCGCCACGCGCGACTCTTGGGTCGAGCGGCTTGGGCTGAAGCTGCACGTGGCCTCCGTCGAGCAGGCGATCAAGGACGGCGTGGTCGTCGACGACGGCAAGACCCCCCGTAACCGGCTCCAGATCGGCACGCTGCTCAACGCCATCGAGACTCAGGGGTACACCGCCGCCTTCGGTGGCGGGCGCCGTGATGAAGAAAAGGCGCGCGCCAAGGAACGTGTTTTCTCCCACCGCGACGAGTTCGGCCAGTGGGACCCCAAGATGCAGCGGCCTGAGTTGTGGTCGCTGTACAACGGGCGCCTGCACGATGGTGAGCACATGCGCGTCTTCCCCCTGAGCAACTGGACCGAGCTGGACATCTGGGATTACATCGGTCGGGAGGGTATCGAGATCCCGACGATCTACTTCGCCCACCAGCGCAGGGTCTTTGAGCGGGGAGGAATGCTCTTCACGGAGAGCGAGTACAACCCGTGCCGCGAAGGTGAGACCGTCACGGAGCGTCAGGTTCGCTTCCGCACCGTCGGTGACCTGACGCTCACCGGCTGCCTGGAGTCCGGGGCCAACACCGTGGATAGGATCATCGACGAGGTCGCGGCCTCGCGAGTCACCGAGCGCGGCGCGACCCGAGGCGACGACAAGTTTTCCGAGGCTGCGATGGAAGATCGCAAGAAGCTGGGGTACTTCTGATGGAAGAGCGTCGTATGGATCTCCTGCGGTTCGCCACGGCCGGCTCGGTCGATGACGGCAAGTCGACCCTCATCGGCCGCTTGCTGCTCGACAGCAAGTCGATCTTTGAGGACCAGTTTGAGTCGGTGGAGAGGACGAGCCAGGAAAAGGGCTACGACTACACCGACCTGGCTCTCCTGACGGATGGGTTGCGCTCAGAGCGTGAGCAGGGCATCACTATCGACGTGGCGTACCGGTACTTCGCTACGCCGAAGCGCAAGTTCATCATCGCGGACACCCCTGGCCACGTGGAGTACACGCGCAACATGGTGACGGGCGCGTCGACCGCGGATCTCGGACTCGTCCTAGTGGATGCACGTCAGGGCCTCACCGAGCAGTCTCGTCGGCACGCGGTGCTGCTCTCCCTGCTGCGGGTCCCGCACTTGGTGCTCGCGGTGAACAAGATGGACCTCGTCGACTTTTCCGAAGAGGTCTTCACCCGGATCAACGAAGAGTTCACCGCTTTCGCGACCAAGTTGAACATCCCTGACCTGACGGTCATCCCCATCTCGGCGCTGCAGGGCGACAACGTGGTCAACCGCAGCGACAACATGCCGTGGTATGAGGGCTCGAGCCTGCTGCACCACCTGGAGCACGTGCACATCGCTTCCGACCGCGCCTTGCGTGACGTGCGATTCCCCGTGCAGTACGTCATCCGGCCCAAGTCCGACGAGTTCCACGACTACCGTGGGTACGCGGGCCAGGTGGCTGGCGGGGTCCTCAAGCCGGGCGACGAGATAGTTGTCCTTCCGAGCGGGATGACGAGCACTATCAAGGCCATCGATCTCCATGACCAGCAACTGGACGAGGCGTATCCGCCCATGTCCGTGACCGTGCGCCTCTCGGATGACGTCGATGTCAGTCGTGGCGACATGATTGCGCGCGTAAACAACCAGCCAGAGCCCGTCCAAGACATCGACGCGATGATTGCGTGGATGTCGACGAAGCCGCTGCGACCTAAGCAGAAGCTTGCGATCAAGCACACGACGAGGTCTGCGCGCGCATTGGTCAGGGACGTTAAGTATCGGTTAGACGTCAATTCGCTGCACCGCGACACCGATGCGGGCGAATTGCTCCTCAACGAGATCGGCCGTGTGCAGTTGCGCGTGACCCAGCCGCTGCTGGTCGACTCGTATGAGCAGAACCGAACGACAGGGTCTTTCGTTCTCATCGACGAGGCGACCGGAGTCACCGTCGGTGCCGGGATGCTCAATTGACTGCCGCCGCATATATTCCCTTCTCGAAGCCTGACATTACTGAGCGGGAAGTCGCGGCCGTTAGCCGCGTCCTGCGGTCCGGTTGGCTAACTACCGGCGCCGAGGCAACATCTTTCGAGTCCGAATTCGCTCATTCCATCTCAATGTCTGACAAAGATGTCTTGGCGGTGAATAGCGCCACAGCTGGCCTGCATTTGGCGGTCGAGGCGCTGGGGATCGGGCCTGGCGACGAAGTGATTTTACCGACCTGGACGTTCACTGCGACGGCTGAAGTGGTGGAATATGTCGGTGCCGATGTGGTCCTTTGCGATGTCGATTCGCGCACGCTCAATGTCAGCGCCGATAAAATAGAAGCGTGCATAACAGAGCGCACCCGAGCGATTATGGTAGTGCATTTTGCAGGCCTCTCGGCAGACATGGCCGATATCCATGCACTTGCCAAGCGTTACAAACTCCTCGTCATTGAAGATGCTGCGCACGCATTTCCGGCCAAGCACATAGATGGACGACCTGTGGGTGACTGTGGTCAGTCCGATGCCGTGGTCTTTAGCTTTTATGCCAACAAGACGATGACTACAGGTGAAGGTGGAATGCTGGTCGTCAAAGATGCAGAAATAGCAAGGCGGGCAAGGATTATGAGACTGCACGGCATCGATAGGGATGTTTTTGATCGATATCGTAGTAGCCGACCTTCATGGAAATATGATGTGGTCAGTGCGGGCTTTAAGTACAACCTTACTGACATGGCTGCGGCGTGCGGCCGAGTCCAGCTGGAACGAGCCCAGTCGATGAGAGACCGGCGGGGAGCCATCGCGCAGAGATATAGCAGGGAGATAAAAAGCGATTACGTATCGGGTCTCCAATTAAAGGATGAAGAGGTGGAGGGTAGTGCTTGGCATCTCTTCCCAGTGGTCGTCAATTCGGGTCGGCGAGACGAATTTATCAGCCATCTATCGTCGCTGGGGATTGGTGCGAGCGTCCACTTCATCCCGTTGCACTCTATGAGCCACTGGCGAAGGAGTTCCTCAGCCTTTCCGTCAGCAAATGCAAGGGCTGCTGAGATCGCTTCTATTCCTTTGTACTCAACGATGACCGACCACGAGGTGACCAGGGTGATTGAAGCGGTGAATGCGTTTGCATAACAGCGATGATCCGTTTCCCCGGTGGCTGGATCTTGCGCTAGTTGGGATCCTTGGCTGCTTGACCTTCCCGCTAGTACTTTTGGCGGCTGTCGCCATTCGAGCAATGTCAGGTAAGGACGTCCTATTTCGTCAACAGCGATTGGGGCGTAATGGGGCACCGTTTACCCTATTGAAGTTTCGAACCATGGAAGTCGCAGAATGCGCGGGGCAGGCTCTGCAAGTAACCTCTTCCGACGATATGCGAATCACAGCAGTTGGGCGGCTTCTCCGCGCTACTAAGGTAGATGAGCTGCCCCAGTTGTGGAACGTTGCTAGAGGAGACATGAGCGTCGTTGGTCCACGGCCAGAGGTCGCGAAGTATGCGGTTTATTGGACCGAGCAACAGCGGGCATCAATTTTGAGCGTTAAGCCTGGGATCACTGACCCCGTTGCCATCTTGTTCCGAAATGAGCAAGACCTTATCGCCCGGTCAGGTGGGGGAGAGGACTTCTATATCTCGACGATCCTGCCAGCGAAGGCTGCTATGTACGTTCAAGTGCAAGCCGAGCGCAGCGCGATGAAGGACGCGTGTGTAATTATCGCCACGGCTGGGAAATTAATAAATTTGCCCGTGGACTCATGGGTGACGCGCGCCTACGGGCTCCTCAAGGTGGAAGCAATGGGACCGAACTGCGAAGATATTGACCGCAGAGGAGACACGGATCTTTAGCTTTATCGATAGTAGGGTTTGACATATGCGTAGTAGGCCAGTGTGTGTGGCCTGTCACGATGTTCTTGGACAATGGCCCCTTCCAAAGTGAGGGATCTACCGAATTGAGATCAGCAGTGACTGCATCACATAGACGGTTCAGCCCGGATCCGTAAGTTGTTGTGTGGCCCGGGAGCGTCGGGTGTGGCTGAGCCTTGATCGCCCTTGAGGTGGCTCCGGTGGAATGGCAGCCCAGCTCCTCCGGGGCGCCTTGGCTGCTGATTGAGATGTGCGTGCTGGTCGCGTTTACGGATCCGCCAGAGAGGAGTCCTTCGGGCCGACGATGAAGTCGAGTCACCGAAGGAGTTCGAGATGGAAGCACCAGTAGTTCGAGGTTGGGCTGGCGTCGACGTCGGCAAGGGACACACACTGGGCCATCAGCACCGCCAACTCGGCATCGGAACGTGCCGTACCGACATGTTCCAGCACCACGTCGCGCCCAGCGCGACGCTCAGATCTGCACCTACGTGCTCCCCGATCGCCCTGGAGATTTGCTAGCGGACATGCCAACCTCCTTGTAGGCGGACACGGACTTTCCTGCTGACGGACAGTTGATCTCCCTGTCCATGGCTATGGGATCGGGCCGTGTCGGTCCCGACGTAAGCGACCCTCCGGGGATGTGCTCGAGGTCTTCTACCACCACGAGCGGGTTCCACCGGAGGGACGCATGAAGAAGTCTGACAGGGAGATCATGGAAATTCTGGAGGCGTTCGACGCCACACAGAGCGCGCATTCGGCTGCAGGTCTGGCGGGGGTGGACCCCAAGACGGTGCGTCGGTATGTCGCTGCCCGTGACGAGGGCCGCCCGGTCACGGGGCCGGGCCGTCGTCCGCGGATGCTGGATGAGCACATGGGCAAGATCGAGGAGTGGGTCGAGCGCGGCAACGGCAAGGTCCGCGCCGACGTGATCCACGGCCGACTGGTCGCGATGGGGTTCGCCGGGACCGAGCGGACTACCCGGCGGGCGGTCGCGCAGGTCAAGGCGGCGTGGCGGGCCGGGCACCGGCGTGCCTACCGGCCGTGGATCACCGAGCCGGGGTTGTGGCTCCAGTTCGACTGGGGCGAGGGCCCACGGGTGCCGGGCCCGGACGGGCGGCCGCGGCGAACGTGGCTGTTTTGCGCCTGGCTGGCATGGTCACGTTTCCGGGTGGTGATCCCGGTGTGGGACCAGACGTTGCCGACGCTGACCGCGTGCCTGGACGCTGCGCTGCGTCGCCTGGGCGGGGTGCCCAGCTACATCTTGACCGACTACGCCAAGACGGTCAGCGTCGAGCACGTCGCGGGTGTGGCGGTGCGTCATCCGCAGATCGTGGCGGTCGCCCGCCACTACGGCAGTCAGGTGCACACGTGCGTGCCCTATGACCCGGAGTCCAAGGGCGGGACGGAGTCCACGGTCCGGTTGGCCAAGGCCGACGTGGTGCCCACCGAGGCGAATCTGCGCGCCGAGTATGCCTTCTTCGGCGAGCTGGAGGCGGCGTGTGAGGAGTTCATGACCAAGGTCAACACCCGGATCCACCGCGAGTCCGCGCGGATACCGGCCGAGGCACTGATCGACGAGCGTGCTCGGTTGCACGTGCTGCCGACCGCGCCGCACACGATGGCGCTGGGCGTCACCCGCAGCGTGGGCACCGATCAGACCGTGCGGTTCGGGTCGGTGCGCTACTCCACCCCGCCGGGACTGGCCGAGGCGCAGGTGTGGGTGCGGGTCGCGGGGACCGAGCTGGTGATCGTCGCCGACCTGGACGCGCTGCCGCTCGTCCCGGACTGGGCCACCGATCGTCGTGGGCTGGTCGAGGTCGCCCGTCACCGGCTGTCGACGCCGGGCAACCCGCGCATCGACCTGTCGCACTACCCGGACCACCCGCAGCAGCCCGACGGGGCGCCCCGACCGCCGAAACCACGAGCCCGCAACACCGCGGAGGATGAGTTCTTCGCACTGGGGCAGGGCGCGAGCGACTGGCTGATCGAGGCCGCCGCGGCCGGGACGGTGCGCATCCGCGCGAAGATGGCCGATGCCGTGCAGCTGGCCGCCCTGCTCGGCCGCGAGGACGTGGACGCCGCGCTGGGCGTGGCAGCGGCCGCCGGCCGCTTGGGCGAGGCGACCTGGCCGCCATCGTCGACCACCGAGATCAAGTGGCACGAGTCAGGCCTGACGATCGAGTTCACCGCGCTGGCCATCAGCCGCGAGATCCAAAACCGCACCGGACTGGCCATCCGCAACGTCCTGCGTCAGCTGCGGCCACTGCGCTCAGCCACCGTCGCGATCAACGGCTCCTAGCAGACCCCTCCCACCGCACGTTCCCAGCAGCAGCAGGCCATCCTCGACGCTATCCGCCACGGCAATGTCAGGCACTAGGCCGAATGGCCGAAGTCAGGCCAGATTCAGGGTGAGATTGCTTCGGTTCCGGTCTGCACGCGTAAGCGACTGCTCGAGCGGTCTGCCCTCCACCAAGCAAGGCTCTGAAATAGAGTCGACAACAAGAGCGCGTACAGCGCTCCGGCGAGACCAGCAACGAGGGCCCCTAGGAGGGGAACTACCGCTGCCACAACCGAAGTGGTCACTCGGACTCGAAACAAGGCCCGAGGCGGGAGTAGCATTCTCCCGCGGTTCAGATAGATTTGCCAAAAGGCATTGAGAGCGACAACTAGGCTCGCAACAACCGCGTAGCTAGATACATTCACAAGAGTTGCTTCCGGGGGCGCGTATCTAGAAGCTGCCTTCAACCCCGCGACAACCAAGAGCGCTATGGACGAAAAAAGCGAAATCTGCACAACGCCGCCCCAACGGCTGTGCAGCCTACTAACGGGAATCCGCCCTAGTTGGGACCGCATAGGTGTCACTACTGACCGCAAAGGCGCTGCAAGATTGCCAACCGCTCGGTAGACTCCGAAGGAACTCACGCCCAAGATCGGCATCAGCATCAGAGGTCCGAGCGAGTTCGCTGAAATTCCCATTGCACTATCGAACGCCATTGACCGAATTTCCAACTTCATGAGCTTGAACCAAAGCCCGCACGACGCTGCCCCCCAAAGCGCCCGAGTCCTCCAGAGAGCGTGCAGGAACATGAGACCATAACTCGCCGCGGCCACAGCGCAGATCTTAGCGATGGTCAGCCCGAAAATGCTAGTGCCGATAAGGCCGAGCAAAATCACGAAAAAGCCAATCAAGTCACTCTTAAGCGCTGCTCCCACCATCTCGACTAGCATGATTCGCTGTGCATTCCATAAAACAAAAGTTGCAGGATATAAAGATATTGCCAGAATCGTGGGCCAAGGCGTTCCAGGACCAGACAGGATAAGCGAAAATAGACCTGCTGCGAAGCCGCCGAGGCAACTCAAGAATAGATAGACAAGACTAGCGGATGAGTAGTGCTTCTGTTGTAGGTCTCGCCCAGCTCTAAGAAAGGGGTCAATGCTCAAGGCGAATGCCAAGGCCGTGAAGATCGAACCGATCAGTGCGATAGCCGAAAAGACTCCAAAGAGTCCTGGTTTCAGCGCTACCAGGGCGACCAATTGGGGTGCAAGGAGATTCGCAGAGTTGGCAGCCACCGCAAAGATCGAAAACCTATTCAAGGCTTGAACCATCCCTTGCGGGTCCCAACGATCTCCAGACCGCGCATTGCTGGTTGCCACAGCCGGGGCAGCGTTCCAGCCGGGCTTGATTGAACTCGTATCGCTTTTCCGGAATGAACATGGAGGGCACGATTCCCGGCCACTACATGCGGCGCGGAAGGGGGGCGATCAGACGCCCCAATTCCGAGCTTCTGCAGGGCTCTCACAAGCTGATGGGGGTCTTTAACAAACGACTCGTACGACATCGTGAGATATCTGGGGCCCAGGTCCCGAAAATTCGCCGCGCTATCGTTTGCTCGGATCCAGCCGATGGCGCCTCTACCGACATCAAAGTTACGACGAACTGCCCCAGTCTTAATGCCCTTCGCCAATTGGCTGTTCTTGCCCTTGTAGAGACTCGCCCCTACAGCAGTGGGATGGCGAACAAGGTGAACAACGATCATTTGCTCACCGAGCACAGAGAACTGCCGTAATAATGAGAGGCGTCTTTGACCTCCACTAGTCTTGCTTGAGTCAATAAGCGTCGGAGCGCCTGTCACCGACCCGTATTCTTCGAAAACCAAATGCCACAAACGCGACCATTCGGCATGGCCGGAATTCCCGAACTCCGCTGAGCGAGTGATCGCAGATGCCGTCTCAACGTCCGTTCCAAAAGTCTCCAATGCCTTTTGTGTGACGGGGCCCCACACTGGGCATTGTGGGAGTGGCTTCCCGCAACTGCACGTGCCGTCGGTTGCGTACTCGTCGAAGAGACGCCAGAGTTCGCCTCCGCCAGACGAGCACAGCTCACGTCCGATGTAGGCGTCGAGGATTGTCGATCCGCTTCTTCCATATCCGGCGACATAAACCAAACGTGTCACTGGGTTACTCCAACCTGCTCAAGTATCGCGTTCCATTGATTGATGATCACGTGATCAGAGAAGCGTGTCTCCGCTAAGCGCCGACCTTCCACGCTGTGAGTTTCCAGAAGTAACGGGTCGTCGAGATATCGAAACATTGCGGTAGCCAGAGAATCAGCATCACCAATCGGCACGAGCAGACCGTTTCGGTGTTGATCGATGAGTTCACGACACCCCGGTGCGTCCGTCGTAATGACAGGGCGACCGACAGAGAGTGCCTCTAAGCCTGACCTTGGGATGCCTTCAGAATATGAAGGCAGGACAAACACGTGAGCTTGGCGTAGTTCCCCAAGAACGTCGCTCGTTAAGCCTCCATAGGAAACTGGGCCGCTGCAAAACGCGTCAAACCAAGATTCATCAGGTGAATCCGGGTGGCTAGGCTCGTACCACCCGATAGCCCGAAACTGGACATGGTGATGGGCGGCTGCAACTATGCGACAAGCACGATCAAACTCCCTAATGCCCTTCGAATTCAGGATTCGACCCACGAAGATAAATCGCAGGGGCAGTGGAGGCAGTGGTTCCATCTGCCAAGTCTCTGTCGGAACCCCGGAGCCATTCACAATATGGGTCTCTTGCCGCCTACGTAGAATTCTCCATTGGCGGAAGTCGTTACGATTGTCCTCGTTCTGGAAAACGATGTGATCAGCCGTATTTAGTGCCAACCTGAGTAGGGGGGCCATTGCGAGTGCCGCCGGGGAACGCAAGCCGTTCTTAAACACTGATCCGACGCCGGTAATGGTAGGAACATAAGTCGAATTTGTTAAAGCGGCAGCGATGCCGCTCGCGACTACGGCTTTTGGGCCGAAGGCGAGCACTAAATCGGGCCTGATACCGTGCATTTCGCGTGCTAGGGCCGCGGTCGCTCGCAGGAGCGAAAGAATTGACTTGCTGGTACGTTCGAGCGGTATGTCGATGAGATCGACATTACTGTCGTTGAGTTGTGCTCTAGTGTTTGCAGTGGTGTTGGGAGCAGCAGCCACAATATGGTGACCTGTGCTGATGAGTTCTTGGATCAAAGCAGCCCGGAAGGTGGTGAATCCCCGCTCGTGGCCATCGACCATAAGTATAGTTCTGGGGCTCAACTCGCAAGTTCCTTCTCGAATCGAATCATGGTCCGGCCCTTTCGGGTCGTGAATTGCTCAGTTTGACGATAGCCGTTCTTTGTGTAGAAATGGATGGCCCGGCTGTTGTTCGATTTGTCAGTTGTTAGGAAAATTCCCCGAAAGTCGTGTTCGATAGCGATGGATGCTTCCCATGCTTTGAGTAGTGTTGTTCCTGCTGCTGAGAGGTGAGGCGCATCCACAGCGATGGAGGCGAGGAGAATGTATGTCGGCGGCTTGCTGACAGTTTCTTCGGTTCTGCCGAAAAACGCGGACGTGAGTAGGTGGGCAACTGCTGTGGGGTGGCGCAGAAGTATCCTTAGTCCGTGGTAAGCCCATTTATGAAACCGTCGTACCAGTAATCGCATGTAGAATGCACGGGAGTCAGGGTAACCGATTGCGAACCCAACCAACGCGCCCCTGTCCCAGAGACCAATTCCATGGCTGGAGGAGTCGTGAATTGCGGACTTGTAGTAGTCAGCTAGAAATTCCGGGCCCAATGAAGTTAGGAAGAACCCCGGAAACGCGTTCGTGTGAATTTTGGCCATACGGAGTGAGTCGTCTGCGTTGAGCTGTCGTGTGTTCAATTTGTCTCCTGATCTCGAGCCGGCCACAGCAGTGCGGCAACACACCAAACGGTAGGGACTAAGTCGAAGTTTTGCACTAGGCCTTGAATCGAAACGGCTGCAAGGGCAATTGCCGCCGGTGACCGCATCGGGAGTTGCTTCATTACAAGGCGGACTGTTTGCCACAATAATGGCAGGGCGAACAGTGCCGTAATGATACCTCCAGCGAGAAGGAGGGACAGATACGAGTTGTGAGTGCTAAGGGGGCCAGAGGTCGTGCTCAAGTAACGATTACCCGTCCCAAGGAAGAGCGAATCTCGGATGGCATTCCATGATTGTGTGTAGATCTCAGTGCGACCGGACAGGTCGCCCAGTAATTGCCTTGCCGACTCAAGCAAGTCTGTCACGGCTGGGGAAAGAAGTGATCCTGTCAATAGTCCGATGACGCCCGTGTACAACACCAATGGCAACCAAGTTCGGACTCCTCTAATGCTTAGTAGAACCACGATTGGAAAGAGGATCAGTCCCTGTGCCGAACCGGTGTAGTACGTTACTATTGCGCCGCATGTTAGGAGAACTAGTGAAGCTAGAGGCCTTGTGCTTGTAAGAGCCAAGGCGAATGGTAGAAGTATTACTATGGCCAGGACAAGTCGATTGGGATTTCCTGAAAGGCCAGCGAACCTATAGTCCGTGGCTATCGCGAACGGAACGGAACTGATCAGGAAGACGATGCCGAATACTCCGAGGTAGCGACAAACAAGCTGACGATCGTGTGCTGCGACTGCAAGTGCGAAAGCTACGCAAACCACTGCGGTTAAGGGGTCGGCTAACGATGCGAGAGTGGATGCTTCAGCCTTGGAGGGGACAGCAAGTCTTACTGCGTATGCCATTCCGAATACAATTATTGGCCAGGCGTCCTTGGGGAGACGAGCTGGGCGAATGCCGAATGCAGCTATAAGCGTCGAAGGTAGTGCCAAGGCTATGACCGCTGTCGTCGCCGCGAACAGGGGGGCTATAACTGCTAACGAAAGTGCTGCGGCCGAGACGTGTTCAAGGGTTGAGTGCCTCGTGCGGTCGTTGAAGGAGCCTCGAACTGGCCCCTGTGGTGCGGGTGTTTTGCTACTCAGTTTCGGCATCATCACTGCGCGCAAGGGGTGGGGTTGATGTGTTGTCTGTTGAACCAGCGCTCAATGTGCATTGCTGTAGTGATTGTCTTCTCGCGAGTGATTTTTCATCCACTCGGCCGCATTGTCAGGCGACCCGTGCTGTGTGCTTGACACGTAATCTGCGCTTATGCTTGGGACGAGGACGCTATTGACGAGGTTGTGGTCAGTTCGGCGGATTGTCTCGCCAGGAGTAAAGAGTTCCTCTGACATTTTTTCTCCGGGCCGCAGCCCAGTGTAGATGATCTCGATATCGTTGCGTCCGGACAATTCGATGAGCGTTGTGGCGATGTTCTGGATCTTGGCGGGCTTGCCCATGTCGAGCACCATAACCTCACCGTCACGGCCGATTGCAGCAGCTTGTAGGACGAGCTGGCAGGCCTCGGGAATGAGCATGAAATATCGCTCGACGTCCGGGTGAGTCACGGTGATGGGGCCGCCCTGCTCGATCTGTGCGGTGAACGCCGTGATGACCGAGCCGCGCGAGCCAAGTACATTGCCAAACCGGACGCTCACGTAAGTGTGCTTGTCCTTGTCTGCGAAGTCGGCTGTCAGACGTTCGGTCACGCGCTTGCTATATCCCAACACGCACGACGGGTTGGCAGCCTTGTCGGTAGACACGTTGACGAAGGTCTTGACCTGGATGTGTTGAGCGGCGCCGAGCACATTGAGCGTCCCGAGGACATTGGTCTTCCACGCCTCCTCTGGGTACATCTCGAGCAGGGGCAGGTGCTTGAGGGCGGCAGCGTGGAAGACGACGTCTGGCTGATGGTGTTCAAACACCTCGATCATCCGCTGTCGGTCCCGGATGTCGGCGAGCACGATGTCGTCGGAGTCGAGTAGGCCCTGACCTGTGACCGAGAGTTCGGTGCCGTGCAGCGCGGACTCGTCACGGTCGAGCATGATTAGGCGCTTGGGCCCGAACTTGTGGATCTGACGGCACAGCTCAGAGCCGATAGATCCGCCTGCACCCGTTACGAGAACCGTGCGTCCCGAGATGGTGTTGGCGATGGCCGATGCGTCGAGCTCGATGGGGCGACGGCCGAGGAAATCGGCAAGGTCGAGTGAGCGCAGGTCTCCGCCAGCGACCTGGCCCAGTAGCTCGCTCGTACGCGGCAGGATGAGGGTTTCGAGGTCGGCTTCGATAGCCGCGTCCTTGAGATGCGTGACGAGCTCGGGGTTAGCGCTCGGTACGGCGATCGCGAGGGTTGTAGCCTTGGTCTCGAGCGCCACCGACAGGATGTCACGGGAGGTGCCGAGCACGCGCACACCGTCGATTCGTATCTTGCGCTTGCTCCGGTCGTCGTCGAGGAGCCCCACGGCCCGCATTTCGGACGAGGTGTCGCGCACGATGGCGCGGACGAGCTGCCTTCCCCCTTCGCCGGCGCCGAAGACCAGGACCCGTGAGTCCGTAGTGGTCGCGTTGAGACGACGGCTGCGGCTGCGGCTGGCGCGCAGCACGAACCGAGCGCCAAACATGCCTAGTAGGGCCATGGCGCCGACCGTTAGGGGGAGAGACCGGGGGCCTAGGTCGTAAGGGAGGAGGATCGAGACGAGAAGCAACGGTACGGCCCAGAGTGCGACAGTCCGCGCGATGTCGACGATCTCCTCGTAGGAGCCGCGCAAGTGGTCCACGGCATATGGGCCGGTGAGCGTGCCGATGACCAGGTGGCCGGCACCGGCGATGACGGTCAGCCAGGCCACCGGTTGAGATAATGCCAGGTCCAGGTTGAAGTCATAACGGAGTAGGGCTGCTAAAAGAACCGCGACGACGACGACCAGGACGTCGACGCCGACCCATGACCAACGGTTGAACTGCGTGCTCTGCTCTCTTGTGCTGTCCGTCCCCTTCACTTGCGTCCACTCCTGACAAGGTTGCGCCGTCTACCCCGATTGCGCGCTGATCGCGATGTTGGGTGCGTCTCGGGTTTGTAGTACCCGTAGTAGCTCGCGCCGTAGCCGCCCGCTGACTTGTGGCCTACCCGGTTGAGCACGAGACCGAGCAGGGTGTTGTTCACGGCGCTGAGTGCCTCGAGCGTGGCGCTCAACTGTTCCTTGTGCACGATCGTCGTACCGACGAGCACGATGACACCGTCGACCTTTGTGCTGAGTACGACGGCATCGGTGACGGGCAGGACTGGTGGGGTATCGATGAGGACGTAGTCAAAGCGCACTGCAAGCCGCGCGAGGACGAGGCTCATCGCCTCAGAGGCCAGCAGCTCGCTGGGGTTGGGGGGGATAGCACCAGCGCCAATCACCTCGAGGCGGTCGCTGCCGTAGGGCTGGAGCACGTCGTCGAGGTCCGCCCGATCGATGAGCACGTCAGTCAGGCCCGCACTACCCTCCAAGCCCAAGTAGTCCAGCAGACGCGGCCGGCGTAGGTCGCCCTCGATGAGGCAGACGCTGGAGCCGGAGTTGGCCAGAGTGAGCGCGAGGTTGGCGATCGTCGTGGACTTGCCCTCGCCGGGGATGGAGGAGGTGAGCAGGATCGTCTTGGGGTGGTTCGCCGCATCTACGAACATCAGGTTGGTGCGTACGGCTCGGAATGCTTCCGCGCGCGGCGAGGACGGGTCCGACTCGACGATGAGCGGCTCCTTGCCGGCCCGTGGGTCGAAGTGGACTGCGCCGATGACCGGCTCCTCAGTGATCTCCTCGACGTCGTCGTCCGTGCGCACCGTCGTGTCGAGCATGTGGCGCACCAGGGCGAGCCCAAAGCCGAGGAGGAGCCCCAGCACCAGACCGAGAGCAAGGTTGCGCACCGGTACCGGGCTGGTGGGGGTCCCGTTCGTGGTTGCGGGCTCCACGAGGGAGACCTTGATCGGGGAGGTTCCCTTCGACCCGTCAGGCCGCTCCACCTCGGAGACAACCTCGGGGAAGGTCTCGCCGATGGCCGTCGCGATCCGCTGCGCACGGTCGGGCGACGAATCCGTCACCGAGACCTCGAGAAGCACTGTGTCCGGGGGAGTCGTGACGCTGATCTTGCCCGCGAGGCCAGAAACCGTTGAGTCGTCGCCCAACTGCTCGATGACCGGGTTGAGTGCGCGGGGGGTCTTCAGGAGTTGCGCGTAGGACTTCACCCGCTGCTGGGTGAAGGTGCTGCCCTGCTGAAGTGCCGCGGTGTCCGTGCCCGACACGGAGACGAAGAACTGTGTGCTCGACGTGTACTGCTTCGTCTGCACGGCGGAGAGCAGGGCTGCGAGCCCTAGCACCACGAGAGCCGTGACGACGATGGTGACCCACCGTTTCCTGAGAATCCTCAAGTAGTCCTGCAGCTCCACGCCGTACCTTTCGCGAGTCTCCATCAGACTTATGCCCCCGAGAGTCTCCCACAGCCGAGGGCTCAGGCAGTATGTAGCCATGAGCGTAGGGATCTTGACCGTGTGCACCGGCAACATTTGCCGCTCGCCATATGCGCAGCTCGCGCTACAACATGGGCTCGATAAGGTGCGGCCAGGGGTCTTCGAGGTCAGCAGCGCCGGGACCCACGCGCTCATCGGTAACCCCGTCGATCCGTCCAGCGCCCAGATCCTTACGGCGCGAGGGATCTCTTCGGGGGAGTTCGCAGCTCGTCAGATCTCCGAGCGGATCCTGGGGGAGATCGACTTCGTGCTCCCGCTAGAGGTGACGCATCGCAAGGCGGTTCTCAGTTATTCGCCTCGGCACCTCAAGCGGGCGTTCACGCTGAAGGAGTTCGCGCGTTTGCTCGACGCGGCCGACGAGCGGGAATCGTGGACCACGCGACTCGCCGGGCTCCCCTCCGTGGAGGAGCGGTGGGCGGCACTCCCGGCGCACCTAGCTCGTGAGCGCGGGTTGACCCGCGTCCCGGATGGCGCTGATGACATCGCTGACCCCTATCGGCAGTCGCAAGAGGTCTTCGACCGCATGGCAGCCGAGGTGGATGAGGCGATCGAGCGGATCGTGGCCTTCGAGGCGCAGTTCAACTGAGCAGATCGAGCAGGTACTGGCCGTAGCCGCTCTTGACGAGGGGCTCGGCGCGTTGACGCAGGCCGTCGTCGTCGATGAAGCCCATGTTCCAGGAGACCTCTTCGGGGCAGCCGATCTTCAGCCCTTGCCGGCTCTCGAGGGTGCGCACGTAGTTGCTCGCGTCGTTGAGCGAGGCAAAGGTGCCGGTGTCCAGCCACGCAGTGCCGCGGGGGAGAACCTCGACGTGCATCCTGCCTTCGTCCAGATAGGTGCGGTTGAGGTCGGTGATCTCCAGCTCACCTCGGGCTGAGGGATGTAGGGCTCGTGCCCGCTCGACGACGGACTCGTCGTAGAAGTAGAGGCCGGGCACGGCGAAGCGGCTGCGTGGCTTGGCCGGCTTCTCCTCGAGAGTTAGGGCCCTCCCTTCGTCATCGAAGTCGACGACGCCATAGTCCTGCGGATTGACCACCTGGTACCCGAAGATGGCCGCCCCGTCGATCGCCGCGAAGCGCCGCAGCTGCGTGCCCAGACCCGGCCCATAGAAGATGTTGTCGCCGAGCACCAGCGCCGCCGGCCCTCCATCGAGATGGTCCTCACCGATGACGAAGGCCTGGGCCAGCCCGTCGGGACTCGGCTGCTGCGCATAGGTGATCGAGATCCCGAACTGGCTCCCGTCACCCAGCAGCCGGACGAACTGGTCCGCGTCCTGCGGCGTCGTGATGACGAGAACGTCGCGGATGCCCGCGAGCATGAGTGTGCTCAGCGGGTAGTAGATCATCGGCTTGTCGTAGACAGGCACGAGCTGCTTGGAGATGCCCAAGGTGATCGGATGCAAGCGGGATCCAGTTCCCCCCGCGAGGATGATGCCGCGCATGACCACAGGCTAGTGCGCGCCGCTAGTCTGCGGCCATGGCACGCCCTCGTGCATCTACCCTCATGCCTTTCGTCCTTGCCCTCGTGCTCCTGCTCGTCGTCGGGTTGCTGTGGACCGTGGTGCTCAGGGACTTCCGCGGAGCTCAGGCGGTGGACGCCGGGCCGGCGTCACCTTCACCGACCTCGTCAACGACGGAGGGTCCCGCCCCGGAGCCGGGGTGGACGATGGCGGAGGTCCGGGATGCGATCGCCCCGAGTGACTCGCGCACGCTGGTGCTCGGGGACTCCACCGGCGACGGCTACGACGAGTGGGTCCACCTCTGGGCGAAGGCGGACGGGCTGCCGATCGCGACCTGGCGCGCTGAGGCCGAGTCCGGCTACGAGTCGGAGTCGCCCGAGACGCGCGTGTGGTCCGGATCCGCCCCGGACGCAACGGCCGCCTACCCCGTGGAGCACTCGGACGAGATCTGGCCGTCGGTCGACCCGGACCTCGTCATGCTGAGCTACGGGCATGCGCAGGAGTCGCCGGACGAGGCGACCGAGCAACTCGAGGCGCTGCGTGCCGACATCGCCAACCGCGTGGAGCAAGCACCCATCGTCGTGATCCTCCAGAACCCTGCAGCCCATGACGCGGACGCCGACATGCGCGAGGCCATCGCGGCCTGGGCCGAGGAGGCGGGCCTGCCGACCATCGACATCGCGGAGGCTTTCGAGGACTCCGCCATGGGAGAGGCCGACCTGCGGCTGGACTCCTTCCACCCGTCTGGAGCCGGGTCGCAGCTGTGGGCCGAGACCGTGGGAGAGGCGATCGGCTGATGGACCTTCGTATCGAGACCACCCCGATCCCCGGGCTGCTGGTGGTACGCCGCCCCGTCCACCATGATGCGCGTGGCTGGTTCACCGAGGCGTGGCAGCGGGAAAAGATGACGGCCCTCGGGCTACCGGACTTCGGCCCGATCCAGCACAACGTCTCCCACAACGCGATGCGCGGCTCGACGCGGGGTGTGCACGGTGAGCCGTGGGACAAGTTCGTCACGGTCCTGCACGGTCGGGTCTTCGGGGCATGGGTGGATCTGCGGACCGGTGAGAGTTTCGGCGCGACGTACTCGATCGAGATCGACGAGAGCATCGCTGTCTTCGTGCCGCGGGGAGTGGGCAACTCCTACCAGGCGCTCGTTGACGAGACCGTCTACTCCTATCTCGTCAACGAGCACTGGCGCCCTGACCTCGTCTATCCCGCGCTCGCCCTCGACGACCCGACGGTCGCCATCGACTGGCCGATCCCGTTGTCGCAGAGCGAGATCAGCGACAAGGACAAGGCCAACCCGATGCTCGCGGAGGTCACTCCCTTCGCTCCACGTCCTGTGCTGGTGCTCGGGGGCAGCGGGCAGGTGGGCCGGGCTCTGCTGCAACTCCTGCCGGGCGCGGTGGCGCCTACGCGCGGTGAGCTCGACCTCGGCGATCCGGATGCGGTGAAGGCCTATGACTTCAGCGGGCACGACCTCGTGATCAATGCCGCTGCGATGACCGCCGTGGATGCCGCGGAGACGCCCGCAGGGAGCCGT
>NZ_BCSS01000006.1 GCF_001570985.1 Janibacter limosus NBRC 16128
CCCGCAGCGACGTCCTGTGGCCCGCGGACGGCCTCGCGACCCAGACGCGGGCCACCGCGCTCGAGCAGCTGCACCCCGACAAGAGCACGACGCTCCTCGTGCCGGGCACCAGCGTCGTCCCCGAGGGCTTCACCCCCACCGGGGGGGTCCGCACCACCGACGACACGCGCCTCGTGGTGCGCGACGGGCCCCTCTCCGAGCTCGTCGCCGGCCTGGGCTCGGAAGACGACGTGCTCCTCGCCCGCCAGCAGCTCGTGGCGGAGACCGCCTCGGTCCTGCGCGAGCGGGCCGGCACTCCCCGCACCCTCGTCGTCGTGCCCGACCGGGATGCCACCCCCGACCCCACGGCCTGGGAGCAGCTGCGCAACAGCACCGATGACATCCCCTGGCTCAGGAAGGGCAGTCTGGACGCCGTCCTCGGCGATGCAGCGAGCGCCGATCCCGGACGCACCGCCCGCGGCCAGAAGCAGATCGCGGCAGCGACGAAGGGGGACCGTGCCCACCCCCTCGTGCTGACCGGGAAGCGAGCGCAGGGCCTGCTCGACGACCACGCGGCCATGAAGACCTTTGCCTCGGTGCGTTCTGACGGACCCGTCTGGAGCAGCGAGGTGCGCTCGACGATCCGTCAGCTGACCTCCACGCGATGGCGCTCGGCCCCGCGCAGCTATCTCGCCCTCCAGCAGCAGCTCGACGCCGAGGTCGAGCTCACCCACGACGACCTCGTCGTCTCCGAGGGAGACGTCAACTTCTTCGCCGACACGGGGCGGCTGCAGATCACGATCGTCAACCACACGGACGTCGAGCTGTCCAACCTCGTCGTGCGCCTCACCCCGGACAGCCCCTCGCTCCGCATCGACGGGGACCCCGATCCGGTGACGATCGGTCCGGACGGCCGCCAGACGGTGACCGTCACCGCATCCGCGCTCGCCGCCGGACAGGTGCCGGTGCACGTGACGGTCGCGACGCCCACTGGTCAGGAGATCGCCGCGCCCGCCACCCTCCACGTCAAGGTGCGCCCGACCGGCGCCTCGATCTACTGGATCATCGGCGGTCTGGCGCTCCTGCTCCTCCTCGCGGGGACGTGGCGTAGCGTGCGGGGCGGTCGTCGCCGGGCGGGGACCGAGGTCGACCCCACCAAGGAGAGCTGATGAGCCACGCCCCAGCAGGCTCCGACGACGTCGAGCCGGCGCCAGGCCGTCAGGCGCCCTCGATCGTGCGGTCCAGCGCGGTCATGGCGGCAGGCAGCCTCGCCTCCCGCGTCCTGGGGCTCGTGCGCAACACCCTGACCATCGCCGTCGTGGGGCTCAACCTGGTCCCCGCCGACGCGTGGAATGCCGCCAACACCCTGCCCAACATCTTCCACCTGCTCATCGCGGGTGGCGTGCTCAACGCCGTCATCGTCCCGCAGATCACCAAGGCGATGCGCCACGAGGACGGCGGCACGGTGTACATCAACCGGCTGCTGACCCTCGCCGTCACCGCACTCGCCGCCGTGACGCTCGTGCTGACCCTCGCCGCTCCCCTCCTCGTCCAGGTCGTCGTCTCGAGCAGCTGGGACGGTCCCTCACGCGGGCTCGCCACCGCCTTCGCGGTGATCTGCCTGCCGCAGGTCTTCTTCTACGGCGTCTACACGCTCTTCGGCCAGGTGCTCACCGCGCACAACCGCTTCGGCATGTTCATGTGGGCGCCTGCCCTGGCCAATGTCGTCGCGATCGCGGGCCTCGGATGGTTCCTCCTCACCGATGCTCCGCTGCGGTCCCCGGTGTCCGACTGGACACCGATGATGATCGCGGTGCTCGCGGGATCAGCCACCCTGTCCATCGCCCTGCAGGCGCTCGTCCTCATTCCCTCGCTGCGTGCCACCGGTCTGCGCTTCCGGCCGGTCTGGGGCGTGCGTGGCAGCGGCCTCGGGAGCGCTTCGCGGATGGCGATGTGGGCCTTCGCTGCAGTGGCCTTCGGCCAGCTCGGGTACTTCGTCAACTCACGGGTGCTCACCTCGGCGACCTATGAGGCACAGCGCATCGGGGTCGAGGGCGCCGGCCTGACCGCGTACGCCAACGCCTACCTGCTCTTCATGCTCCCCCACGGGCTCGTGACCGTCTCGCTCGTCACGGCGCTCTTCACCCGGCTGTCCCACGCCGCGCACGACGGCGACACGCGGGCCGTGGCCGGGGACCTGAGGCGCGGGATGACGATGCCAGCCGTGGTGCTCATCCCGGCCACCGCGATCAGCGTGCTGCTCGCCCCCTTCGTCCTCGCTGCGATCCTGCCCGGTACTCCACGCGCGGCCACCGATGCCTCCGTCGGTGTCCTCGTGACGATGATGCTGGGCCTCGTGCCCTACGGCTGGTTCTTCCTCGTGCAGCGCGCGTACTACGCCTACGAGGACGGACGCACCCCCTTCGTCCTCCAGGTGCTCGTCACCCTCGTCGCGGTGACCTTCACGCTCATCGGCAGCACCCGCGCGCCCCAGGACGTCGCCACCTGGGTCGGCATCGGCCAGTCGCTCTCCAACCTCACCGCCGCGGTCCTCGGCCTGTGGCTGCTCCAGCGACGACTGGGGACCCTGCGGCTGGGGCGTGTCGTCCGGCAGAACACTCGTCTGCTCCTCGCCACGCTCCTCGCCACGGGCCTGGGCTGGCTCGTGCTCGACGGGCTGGGGCGGGTCGTGGACACGCAGACCTGGTTCGGTGCCGTCATCGTCACGGCGTTCGTCGCTCTCGTGGTCCTCGCCGCGAGCCTGGCCATCGCGGCCCGGATGCGCGTGCGTGAAGTCACCGAGATGCTGGCCCCCCTCACCCGCAGGCTCGGGCGCGGCTGACGCGCCCCGGGTGGGGCTCCCGGCATGCGTCGGTCCGTGGACCTAGGATGGCGCGGCAGACATCCACCGACGAGAGGCACAGCGTGCACGGGCTGAACCCGGGGACCGAGCTCGGTCGCTACACGCTCGACTCCCGGATCGAGCAGATCCCGGGCGGCGAGCGCTGGGCCGCCAGGGACACGACGCTCGACCGCGACGTGACCCTGCTCCTCATGCCCGCCGATGCCGCCACGACGGCCGCTGCGCTCGACGCGGCCCGCCGCGCGGCCGGGATCGAGGCCGCCCAGCTGGTGCGGATCCTCGATGTCGGAGCCGAGGGCGAGATCTCCTGGATCGCTGAGGACGCCCTCGACGGCGCGCGCACCTATGCCTCCGCCATCGGAAGCGACGGCCTGCCCGCCGAGGAGGTCCGTCGCATCACCGGCGAGGTCGCCACGGGCGTCGAGGCCGCTCGTGCCCGGGGACTGCACCACCTCGCCCTCACCCCCGAGACCGTGCAGCTGACCAGTGACGGCCGCGTCAAGGTCCGCGGCCTCGCCACGACCGCAGCCCTCGCCGGCGTCGAGACCGAGGGCGCTGAGGCCGATCATGACGATGCCCGCGCCATCGTCGCCCTCGCCTACGCCGGGCTCACCGGCAGCTGGCCGCTCCCGGACACCACCACGCTGCCCGCCGCGCCCACCACAGCCGGACGACCCACGCCCCCTTCGCACCTGGCCGTCGGTGTGCCGGGTGACCTCGACACGATCTGCCGCGAGACCCTCAGCGAGGGCACCGGCCCGGACTCCCCCGGCGACTACGCCGCACAGATCGCCCCGTGGTCGCGCATCCCGCTGGCCGGGGCCGTGCGCACCAGCCCTGCGGATGCCCCCACAGAGGTCGTCAGCACGAGCGACGGCGACGGCGACGAGACCACCGTCGTCCCCGTCACCCCCGCACCGAATCCGGCCGCCGCACAGGCCGATGCTGATGAGGTGACCCGCCCGATCCGCCACGACGACGGCCGCCACAGCGTCGTCATCACGCCTGGAGGCGGCTCCGGTGCCGCCGCGTCGCCCGACGAGACACAGCACGGGCGCCCCGACGACAGCCAGCAGCAGCCAGAGGACGACAGCCACCACGGGCGCACAGCCGCAACGGCTGCAGCCGCAGCGGCTGCGGCTGCAGCAGGGGCCGTCGGCAGCGGGAGCAAGGTCATCGGCGACCGTCTCGGTAAAGCCGCCCGCAGCGCCAGCGGCCGGTCCAAGGACGCCATCCACGACGTCCGGGCACGTCGCGATGCCATCCGTGCCGACCAGCGCACCCGGACCTCGCTGGGTTCCGCGCCCGTCACCGTCGAGCTCGAGTCACCCGCACCGCTGCTGCCCGCTGAGGCCGGGGCGCCCCCGAGCCGCAGCCAGTCCAATGTCGTGCTCATGATCATGGCGGGCTTCGTTGCTCTCGCCTGCCTCCTCGGTGGCATCGGTGTCTCCCGCATCGGGTCCGGCACCGACCTCGGCCGGATCCTCGGTGGCGACGAGACGACCGCCGTGCAGACCACGGAGACCAGCCCCGGGAGCGATGGAGGCTCCGGCGGCGACGGCGAACCGCTCGGCGTCATCAACGCCGCAGGCTTCGATCCGCCGCCCGGCGACGGCGCCGAGCACAATGCCGAGGTTCCCCGCGTCTACGACGGCAACGCGTCGACCGCCTGGACCACGGAGGGTTACAACAGCGAGTCCTTCGGCGGGGTCAAGCAGGGCGTCGGCATCACCGTCGACCTGGGACAGACGCAAAAGATCAGCTCTGTGACGCTCGACCTGCCCACCACGGCGCAGGCGACCGTCTACGCCGGAGACCAGGCCACCAACTCCGGGACCGAGATCGGCAAGACCGAGGGCAAGACCGGCCAGGTCGTCCTCAAGCCCTCCTCCGAGGTCACCGGCCAGTACGTGACCGTCTGGTTCACCTCGCTCGCCCCGAGCGACGACGGGCGCTACCGTGCGGCCCTCGGCGAGATCGCGGTCCGCTGAGACCCGCCATGACGATCCCGCCTCTCGGTGAAGCCGATGACCGCGTCCTGATGCAGCGTCACGCTGACGGCGACCCCGAGGCCTTCGGGGAGATCTATCGGCGTCACCGTGACCGGATGTGGGCCGTCGCCGTCGGGGTGTGCGGCGACCGTGAGCTGGCCGCCGAGGCCGTCCAGGACGGCTTCATCTCAGCCTTCCGCCGAGCCAGCAGCTACCGCGGCGAGGCCGCCGTGACGACCTGGCTGCACCGGATCATCGTCAACGCCTGCATCGACCTCACGCGCAAGGCCCGCCCCACGAGCGAGCTCACCGACGAGGTCGTCCGACTGGCCCCGGCAGCAGCCGACGCCACTGGACGGGTCGACACCCGGATGGCGGTCCACGAGGCCCTGCACGCCCTCCCCGAAGCCCAGCGACTGGCGCTCGTCCTCGTCGACATGCACGCCGTCCCCGTCGCGGAGGCGGCCGAGATCCTCCAGGTCGCCCCGGGGACGATCAAGTCCCGCTGCTCGCGCGGCCGCGAGGCCATCGGGATCGCTCTCGCAGATGCCGGTTTCGGTCCCGAGGGAACCTCACGGCCTCGTGGCTCGTCAGACACATCAACCCAGACACGCCCCCAGGGAGGTGGCCATGACTGAGGAACAGGACCCGACCGGCATGCGTCATCTGCTCGCAAGCCTCAGGGAGAGCGGACCCATGCCCGCCGACCTCAACGACCGCATCCGCGCCAGCCTCGCGGAGGAGCACGCCGCACGTGGCGACAGCGAAGGGATGACCGATGGACCCGACGACGGGTCCGCCTTCTGGCAGACCATGGAGGAGGACGGTGTCCGCCCCCTTCGTCGTCGACGTCAGGTGATGCCGTGGATCCTCGGTGCTGCAGCGGCCACCGTCGTCGCCCTCGGCGTGGGTGGGCTCATGCTCAAGGGTGGTGGTGGCCAGGAGATGGCCGACAGCGCCCCGGCACCGTCTGCGGCCGACCAGTCCTCCCAGGCGGCCGGCCAGGACGACGCTGCGAGCGGGAGCGGGAGCGCGCCCTCGGCCGACAGCGAGGTCCCGGCCTTCGTCATCACGGCCAGCGGGTCCGACTACTCCCAGGACACCGTCGCTGACGGTGCCGCCACGTTGCTCGACAACCCCACCGAGTTTCCGGACAACTCCGATGACAAGGCCCTGGGCACGATGACCACGGCCGCCGGTGCGACCGACTGCCTGGCTCGCCTCGGCCAGCCGCAGATGCAGGCGGTCGTCATCGACGTGGCCCGCTTCGACGGTGAGGACGGGCTCCTGCTCATCGCCGAGACCCTGCCTGACGGCCCCTCGCGGGCCTGGGCCGTCACGTCCGGGTGCGAACCCATCTGGCCCGACTTCGTCGACGTCCCCACGAAGTGACGCTGCGGGTGCAGCCAGCACCCGTGGAACAACAGCGCCCTACGATGACGTTGTCATCGTCAGACCGAGCGCGCTCCGTGCGTGCACTCACCGACCCAAGGACTCACCTCGTGGCCGACGCCAGCACCGACATCCGCAATGTCATCATCATCGGTTCCGGCCCGGCGGGTTACACCGCGGCCGTCTACGCCGCACGGGCCAACCTCGAGCCCCTGATGTTCGAGGGGTCCGTCACCGCCGGTGGTGCGCTGATGAACACCACCGATGTCGAGAACTTCCCGGGTTTCACCGACGGGATCATGGGTCCGGACCTCATGCTCAACATGCGGGCCCAGGCCGAGCGCTTCGGGACCGAGATCATCACCGACGACGTCACCGACGTCGACCTCGAGGGCCCCGTCAAGGTCGTCACCGACGGTGAGGGCAACACCTACCGGGCCCACTCCGTCATCCTCTCCATGGGTTCCGCCTACCGCGAGCTCGGTCTGCCGGACGAAAAGCGCCTATCCGGCCACGGTGTCAGCTGGTGCGCGACCTGCGACGGGTTCTTCTTCCGTGAGCAGGACATCGTCGTCGTCGGTGGCGGTGACTCCGCGGTCGAGGAGGCCACCTTCCTGACGAAGTTCGCCCGCACCGTGACGATCGTGCACCGCCGTGACGAGCTGCGGGCCAGCAAGATCATGGCCGACCGGGCCCGCGCCAACGACAAGATCCGCTTCGCCTGGAACTCCGAGGTCGCTGCCATCCACGGCGACGACAAGGTCACCGGGCTCACCCTGCGCGACACCCTGACCGGCGAGACCCGTGAGGTCGAGGCCACCGGGATCTTCGTCGCCATCGGCCACGACCCGCGCAACGAGCTCGTGACGGGCGTGGTGGACCTCGACGACGAGGGCTACGTGCTCGTGGACGGCCGCTCCTCGCGCACCAACATCGACGGAGTCTTCGCCGCTGGCGACCTCGTCGACCACACCTACCGTCAGGCGATCACGGCTGCAGGGTCCGGCTGTGCCGCCGCGCTCGACGCCGAGCGCTGGCTCGCCGCTCGCGACGAGGCCGGCGGACCCGCAGAGGACCAAGCTCTCACCGCGCAGGACAACCCCGTCGCCGGCACCGTCGGCGCCCGCTGAACCCACCCGAGACCACCCAAGGAGACCTCATGGCCACCACACCGACCACCGACGCGAGCTTCGAGCAGGACGTCCTCAAGAGCGACATCCCCGTCCTCGTCGACTTCTGGGCCACCTGGTGCGGGCCGTGCCGCGCTGTCGCGCCCGTGCTCGAGGAGCTGTCCGGTCAGTACGACGGCAAGCTCAAGATCGTCAAGCTCGACACCGACGCCAACCCGCAGACCACGGCCAAGTACGGGATCACCTCGATCCCCTCGATGTATGTCTTCCAGGGCGGCGAGGTCGTCAAGACCATCGTCGGCGCCCTGCCGAAGCCCAAGATCGTCAAGGAGCTTGAGCCCTTCATCGGCTGAGTTCCGTTGCAACGCAACGTAGTTCGTGCGTGACAAGAGACGCCGCACGTCGTCAGGACATCCCTGACGACGTGCGGCGTCTTCGTGCCCGCGGTGCGACCACCGCGATCACCGTGATCAGCCGAGGTGTCAGACGTCCTCGGCGTCCTCGGCGTCCACGCCCATCTGACCCAGGACCCGGTGCAGGTCCTCCATCGAGGCAAACTCGATCGTCATGCGGCCTTTGCGCTGGCCGAGGTTGATCTTGACCCTGGTGTCCAGGCGGTCGCTGATGCGTCCGGCGAGGTCATCGAGCTGGGGGTGGTGCCTTCCGGCGCGGGGAGCCGAGCGATGCTCCTTCTCAGGCTCCATGCCCAGTGCGACGATCTCCTCGACAGTGCGCACTGACAGTCCCTCAGCGACGATGCGCTGGGCGAGCCTCTCCATCTGCGCACCGTCCTCGAGAGTGAGCAGTGCCCGCGCGTGACCAGCGCTGAGCACCCCCGCGGCCACGCGCCGCGCAACCATCGGCGGGAGGCGCAGGAGACGCAAGGTGTTGGAGATCTGCGGCCTGGAACGACCGATGCGCCCCGCCAGCTCTTCCTGGCTGCACCCGAAGTCGTCGAGCAGCTGCCGATATGCGGCCGCCTCCTCGAGTACGTTGAGATTGCTGCGGTGCAGGTTCTCCAGGAGGGCGTCACGCAGCAGCGCGTCATCCTCGGTCGCCTTGATGATGGCCGGGACGCTCTCCTTGCCGGCGGCCTTGCTCGCACGCCAGCGGCGCTCACCCATGATGAGCTCGAAGTCCACGCCGTCCTCGGCGTCAACGCGTCTGACGACGATGGGCTGCAGCACCCCGATCTCCTGGATCGAGTGCACGAGCTCGGCCATGTCGTCCTCGTCGAAGACGGTGCGTGGCTGCTTCGGGTTCGGGCGGATCGCGTTGACGGACACCTCGGCAAAGGTGGCCCCGGGAACTGCTGCCAGCCCGGTGTCGTCGGCGTCCACACCGGCGACATCCTGCTCGTCGGCGTGGATGGAACCCGCCCCACCCACGTCGGCCGTGCGCGCGGCCGCAGTCGCGCTCGAGTGTGCCGAGTCCGCGAGCATCCCAGCAGCCGTGTTGGGGACCGTCGAAGGACGATCCTGGTCGCGGAAGAAGACGTCGACCGGGCGCTCCACGCGGGGTGCGCCGCCAGAGTCCGGGATCAGGGCGCCCAGTCCGCGGCCGAGGCCCCGTCGCTTCTCACTCATGCTTCATCCTTCATCTCTGCGCCGCGATGGGCGATCTCAACGGCTGCATCCTGGTAACGCTGGGCGCCGGTACTGTGCGGGTCATAGGTGATGACAGTCTGGCCATGACTGGGTGCCTCGGACACTCGGACCGAGCGCGGGACCGTGGCGGCCAGGACCTGCTGCGAGAAGTGTTCCCGGACCTCCTCGGCCACCTGGGCCGAGAGGCGTGTACGCGCGTCGTACATCGTCAGCAGGATCGTCGAGACGTGCAGATCCTGATTGAGGTGGGTCTGGATGAGCTGGATGTTGTTGAGCAGCTGGCTCAGGCCCTCGAGGGCGTAGTACTCGCACTGGATCGGGATGAGGACTTCACGGGCAGCAACAAAGGCGTTGACGGTGAGCAGCCCGAGGCTGGGCGGGCAGTCGATGATCACGTAGTCGATCCGGGGCTCGCCGGCGGCCTCGCGCTCCCTCATCCACACATCCAGCGCCTTCTTCATGCGACTCTCACGTGCCACGAGGGAGACCAGCTCGATCTCGGCGCCGGCGAGATCGATCGTGGCCGGCACACACCAGAGGTTGTCCACATCGGGACACGGCTGCATGACCTCGGAGATCGGCGTCCCGTCCACCAGGACGTCGTAGATGCTTGGCACCTCAGCGCGGTGGTCGATGTTCAGGGCGGTGCTGGCATTTCCCTGCGGATCGGTGTCGATCAACAGGACCTGAAGGCCGTGCTGGGCGAGAGCGGCAGCGATGTTGACGGCCGTCGTCGTCTTGCCGACGCCGCCCTTCTGGTTGGACACCGTGATGACTCGAGGCTGGGCGGGCCGTGGCAGCGTGGGCTCCGCCGATCCGACCTCGACCGGTGGTGCCGCAGCGCCGAGGGGAGCAGTCAGGGGTTCGGTCATCTCGGGGTCATCCTCCACCTGGTGCGTGTCGAGCGGCACTGCTGCCTGAGATGGGGCCGCCACACCAGCCGTCTCATCGCCTTGAGGCAACGGACCGGGAGCTGTGCGGGACGGGGCCTCGGGCCACCCGATGGACCCCCTTGTGGTGGGGATGGCCACCGTGGGCCACCCGATTCCCGGGGCTACGGATCGAACTGGTGTCACCGAGACATTCCTCCTGTGGGACTGCAAGCCCAGCCATACAACCCCACGCGTGCCCGACACGCCAAAAGGGTGACCGTGGCGCGGGCGGGTGAGCTCGATGGGTGATGCGACGTCCTCTGTGTCCACAACGTCATCCACATGACTCAGGCCTGCCACCACGGCGTTTCACGTGAAACGGGGGACCTTCATCCACATGTTTCACGTGAAACGCGCGGTTCGACCATGGAGTCACGATGAGCGCGCGCCCTTCGAGCAGTTCACGGTCAGGGTCGGCTCCGACAGGAAGCCCTCGCCGTGCGTGCTGACCTGACTGTGCGTGACGCCGAGCCGTCGCAGGACCTTCGTCGCCGCAGTCAGCTCCTCAGGTGCCGAACGACCCTTCATCGCCACCATGCTGCCGCCCCGCTCCACGAGGGGAAGGCACCAGCGAGCCAGCTTGTCGAGTCGGGCCACTGCCCGCGCGGTGACATAGGGGGCAGACAACTGATCGTGGAACTCCTCAGCCCGACCGCGATGGACCGTGACATTGTCCAGCGCCAGCTGCTCGACCGTCGAGGAGAGCCACTCCGTGCGTCGGAGCATCGGCTCCACCAGATGGACGTCGAGGTCGGGCCTGACGATGGCAACGCCGATGCCTGGCAGTCCGGCCCCGGACCCGACGTCGATCACTCGCGAGTCCGCGGCAAAGGCGTCTTCGATGACGGCACAGTTCAGGACATGCCGCTCCCACAGGATGGGCACCTCACGCGGTCCGATCAGACCGTGACTGACACCGGTGTCGGCGAGGATGGCGACGAAGGCCTCAGCACGGGGAAGGCGCCCACCGAAGAATCGGTGAGCGCCTTCCGGTGCTGGCGGGATCTCAACAGTCATGGGGCCAGCGTTTCACGTGAAACATCGCGCTCACGCACCGGCCGTCGCGTCGTCTGCCTGGGCGTCGTGCGACGACTCGGCCGGCGCCCCCACACCGTCACTGTCGTCTCCGTCGGCAGGGTGTACCACGACGAAGCGCCGCGGCTCGGTGCCCGAGGAGTCCGAGACGAGTCCGGCAGCCAGGACCTCGTCGTGCACGACCTTGCGCTCGAAGGCGCTCATCGGCTCGAGGTCCACCGGCTCCCCGGATGCCTTGACTGCGTCGACAGCCGTCCGGGCGATCTCGGCGAGCTCGGCACGGCGAGCTGCGCGGTGTCCGGCCACGTCGAGCATGAGGCGGCTGCGGTCGCCCGTGGCGGACTGGACCGCGAGGCGAGTGAGCTCCTGGAGTGCCTCCAGGACCTTGCCGTCCTGCCCGACCAGACGGCGCGGCACACGCCCTTCGTCGGAGTCGACGACCGCGACAGCCGCGCGGTCGCCATCGATGTCGAGGTCGATGTCGCCATCCAGATCCGCGATGTCCAGCAGCGTCTCGAGGAAGTCGGCAGCGACCTCGCCCTCACGCTCGAGCAGCTGGCGGCGCGTCTTGCGGGGGGCGGCTTCGACTGCGTCCGTCTCCTGCTCCTGGGCGCTCTGCTCCGGGATGACCTCAGTCGTGGGGTTGTCACTCATGTGAATTCTCCTGCGTGTGGCGGTGTGGCAGTCCTCGCGGAACGGCCGAGGTCAGTTGTTGGTCGGGGGCTTCTGCTCGTCGACGGCAGACGTGGTGCCGGACTTCGGCGGCGTGCCGCCCTTCTTCTTCGCTCGCTTCTTGGAGGTCGGCTGCTGACGCTGGCCGGAGATGACGCCCTTGGCCTCCAGCTCCTGCGCCATCTCGGCGTCGTGGGCCCGCTCGCGCGTCTCCTCGGGAGTGTCGATCGGCTTGCCCGACTTGCGGCGACGGTCCTGCATGGCCTTCTCCGCGGCCGAACCGGGCGCCGGCATGCGGCGGATCACGTAGAACTGCTGGCACATCGTCCAGAGGTTGGTCGTGAACCAGTAGATGAGGACACCGATCGGGAAGTAGGTGCCGGAGACGGCGAAGATGATCGGGAAGAGGTACAGCATGATCTTCTGCTGCTGGGCGAACTGCCCCTCCAGCGCGGCAGCCGGCATGTTCTTGCGCATGAGCTGGTACTGCGTGGTGAAGGTCGTGAGCGACATCAGGATGATCAGGGTGACCGTGACGATCTTGACGCTGATACCACCGTCGGTGCCCAGGAACTGGGCGGACAGCTGGGCTCCGAAGATCGAGGAGGACTCTGCCTGTGCGGCAACTTGCTGGGTGATCGGCCCGATACCGCTCCTGGCGCCGGAGCCGATCTCGTCGAGGCTGTTGAGCACCCGGAAGAGGCCGAAGAAGAAGGGCATCTGCGCAAAGATCGGCAGGCAGGACGCGAAGGGGTTGGTCCCACTGTCCTTGTAGAGCGCCATCGTCTCTTCCGTCATCTTCTGACGGGAGTCCGGGTCGGTCTTGCCCTTGTACTTGGCCTGGATCTTGGCCATCTCGGGCTGGATCAGCTGCATCTTGCGCGACGCATGGATCTGCTTGACGAAGAGCGGGATGAGCGCGGCTCGCATGACGACGACGAGCCCGACGATGGACAGGGTCCACGTCCATCCGCTGGCCTCCGGAAGGCCGATCGTGGTGAGGGCCCCGTGCCACAGATACATGATCCAGGAGACGAGCCACTCGAAGGGATAGATGATGTCGCTGAAGCTCACGTGGTGAACGTCCTTCGGTCGGTGACGTCGGTGTCGACGCCGTCGTCGTGCTCCGCGATGTCAGCGAAGCGCGGCCGGGCCAGGTCAGGCGAGCCGCGCTGCGCCCACGTCTCGGGCACGTGGTCGATTCCCCCGGCGGACCAGGGATTGCACCGTACGAGGCGGTGCACGGTCAGGTAGCTGCCGCGGACAAGCCCGAACCTGCGCAGGGAGGTCAGTCCGTAGGCCGAGCAGCTGGGAAAGTATCGGCAGGTCTGAGGCAGCAGCGGCGAGATCAGGAGCTGGTAGCCGCGGACGAGCCATACGAACGGCAGCGCGAGGATCTTCATCCCCGCTCACCAACGAGCAGGCCCCTCAGGCAGTGCCTCATGGCGGCGCCCAGATCTGCGCTGGAGGCGTCCGCGGCCGCAGGGTTGGCGCGGATCACGAGGTCGGTGCCGGCAGGCAGCTGCGTCAGGAGCGGCGCTGCCTGAGCGCGCAGCCGACGCTTGACCCGCGTGCGGATCACGGCATTGCCAACTGCTTTGGACACGACGAGACCGACGCGCGGGGAGGACTCTCCTCGGGCGTCGGTCTGGGTCGCGTCCGCCACACGGGCATGAACCACGAGCAGCCTGGAGCCGTGACGTCGTGCGCCTCGTCCCCGGATGGTTGCCGCGAAGTCCGCGCGGTCCGTCAGGCGGTGCCGCGCGGGCAGCACCGGCGGCTCGTCAGGCCGAGATCTTGGAACGGCCCTTGGCGCGACGGTTGGCCAGGATGGACCGACCGGCGCGGGTGCGCATGCGCAGACGGAAGCCGTGCGTCTTGGCGCGGCGACGGTTGTTCGGCTGGAAGGTGCGCTTGCTCATGTGCGGTCTCCGATGATCTGTGGGCCTGTGGGCCCGGTGCTGAAGTCGACGGCCATCTTCGGCCACGATCGGAAGCCCACGTCTGAACACCGAGAACTCCGGCTGGATCATGGGCATGCGAAAGCGGCCGACAGGCCGACGTCCAAGGTACGGGAAGCCGGCTCACGAGGTCAAACCGCGCCGAACGAAGGTCCACTCATCGCTCAACCGGCCGACTTTGCCACGTCGGCACCGTGATTCCGAGGTGACACGCCGATTGCTCCTTGATTGCCGCTCCGACTGGGTTGCCCGGACCCGTGGGTGTTGTTAGCGTCAGCCCTCATCACCTGCCCCTCATGCATACCCACAGCCTGTGGACAACTTTGTGGATGACGCCTTCGAGGGTGCAGGATGATCGGTGTCAGAGTCTCTCGATCGGCCCGCGAGCCGCAGAAATTTGAGGTGTACGCCCAGTGGCTGACGCGGTCGACTTCAGCGAGGTGTGGCGCACCACCCTTGAGTCCCTGGACGCTGACGGTGTCCCCGTCACCCGGCGCGCCTTCCTCAGCATGGCCCGCCTGGTGGGACTGCTCGATGACACCGCCCTGATCGCCGTCCCCGACGACTTCTCCAAGAACTTTGTCGAACAGCGTCTGCGCCGCCACGTCACCCAGGCCCTCTCGGACCAGCTGGGACGCCAGATCCGACTGGCGGTCACGGTCGATCCCGATCTGGCCGATGGTGAACCCCTCCCGGCGACCCAGGGACTGGCGACCGAGTCGGATGTCGAGCCGGCACCCCGTCCCCAGGGCCTGTCCTCCACGCTGCCGGTCGAGGATCGTGATGACGGTCTGGTCGACGAGGACCCAGAGCCGGTCCCCGTGCGCTCTCGCCGCGGTCGACCCGAGCCGGAGCAGGTCGAG
The DNA here is from genome assembly GCF_001570985.1 of Janibacter limosus NBRC 16128. GTDB lineage: Bacteria > Actinomycetota > Actinomycetes > Actinomycetales > Dermatophilaceae > Janibacter > Janibacter limosus. The sequence goes on from NZ_BCSS01000006.1 coordinate 14,426, forward strand.
CTGACCCGGCTCAATCCCAAGTACATCTTCGACACCTTCGTCATCGGCGCGAGCAACCGCTTCGCCCACGCGGCCGCCGTCGCCGTCGCCGAGGCACCCGCCAAGGCGTACAACCCGCTCTTCATCTACGGCGACTCGGGGCTGGGCAAGACGCACCTGCTCCACGCGATCGGGCACTACGCCCGCAGCCTCTACCCCCACGTCAAGGTGCGGTACGTGAACTCCGAGGAGTTCACCAACGACTTCATCAACAGCATCCGCGACGACAAGGCGGCCAACTTCCAGCGCCGCTACCGCGATGTCGACGTCCTCCTCATCGATGACATCCAGTTCCTCCAGGGCAAGATGCAGACCCAGGAAGAGTTCTTCCACACCTTCAACACGCTGCACAACGCCAACAAGCAGGTCGTCATCACCTCCGACGTCCCGCCCAAGCTGCTCTCCGGCTTCGAGGAGCGCATGCGCAGCCGCTTCGAGTGGGGCCTGCTCACCGACGTCCAGCCGCCCGACCTCGAGACGCGGATCGCGATCCTGCGCAAGAAGGCCATCCAGGAAAAGCTGTCGGTGCCTGCCGACGTCCTCGAGTTCATCGCCAGCCGGATCAGCACCAACATCCGCGAGCTCGAGGGCGCGCTCATCCGCGTCACCGCCTTCGCCAGCCTCAACCGACAGCCGGTCGACATCGGCTTGGCCCAGATCGTGCTCAAGGACCTCATCCCCAACGAGCAGTCCAGCGAGATCTCGAGCGCGACGATCATGGCGCAGACCGCTGACTACTTCGGTCTGAACATCGAGGACCTGCAGAGCGCCTCACGCACCCGCCTGCTCGTCACGGCACGCCAGATCGCGATGTACCTCTGTCGAGAGCTCACGGACATGTCGCTCCCCAAGATCGGTGAGCAGTTCGGCGGGCGTGACCACACGACGGTCATGCACGCCGAACGCAAGATCCGTGAGCTCATGGGCGAGCGCCGGGCCATCTACAACCAGGTCACCGAGCTGACCAACCGCATCAAGCAGCAGGCCGGCTGACCCGTCTGACCGCCCACGGGCGCCTCGCGACGTCGTGGTCCGACGCCTCGCGTCGACCTCGGCAACCCCTCATGTCGAGTTGTCCACAGACTTCTCCCCAGCTGTGCGCGACGGGAGACCCAATCGTGACCCCGCAGCCGGACTCGTCACCCACCCCCTTCGTCCACATGTCCCCAGCCTGTGGAAACTCTTGTGGGTACTCGTGAGTCGCGACTTTCCGGTGATCTCCATGTCGCCGTCCACACCTTCGCCCACGGGTGGCCGCACATCGTGCACATCTCGACGCAGCACACGCTCTCCAGCGCCTGGCCACCGGCAGCAGATCGGGGAATCCCGGAAAGTCGGCATTCCGTCACCCACAGGTGCCTGAGGACGAACCTGTGCACAGACTGTGCAGGACAGCGGGGGGCTGGTGACGACCACCCATCGCCCACAGCCCCTCGGCCCTGTCCACGTGCCATCCACGGCGTCGTCCACAGGCAAGATCGGCCGCAGCAGCGGGCTGGAGGCGGTTGTCCACCGTGTCCACACCGCCTATGACAACGATGAGTCCTAGATCCATCCATTTCCTCCCCCACGCATGACGGCTGCCCTCTCTGTGGATGAGCCCGAAACCACGCCGACAAATGACAAGCACCTCGATTCACCAGCGGGGCCCTGAGCGCGTAATGTCAGCCATCCATGCGCTGTGCTGCGCGTGGTCGTTTGTGTCATTCGGATGAGCTCGCGCAGGGGCGCGTCGAAAGAAGGTCTGTCGTGAAGTTCCGCGTCGAGCGCGATGTGCTGGCCGAGGCGGTCACCTGGGTCGCCCGTGGTCTGCCCAACCGTCCGCCTGTCCCCGTCCTGGCCGGTGTCCTCATCGAGGCAGCGGACGACGGCACGCTCACCCTGTCGACCTTCGACTACGAGGTCTCGGCACGGATCACCGTCGCGGCCGAGGTCTCCGAGCCCGGCACGGTGCTCGTCCTCGGACGCCTCCTCGCCGACATCTCGCGCAACCTGCCCGGCAAGCCGGTCGATGTCACCACCGACGGAGCCAAGGTCCAGGTCACGTGCGGCAGCTCGCGGTTCGCGCTGCTCCAGATGCCGGCCGACGAGTACCCGACCCTCCCGACCTCGCCCGAGGGCAGCGGCAGCATCGACGGCACCGCCTTCACCCAGGCCGTCCAGCAGGTCCAGATCGCGGCCGACCGCGGTGACACCCTGCCGATCCTCACCGGTGTGCGGGTCGAGATCGAGGGCGAAAAGGTCACCCTCCTGTCCACCGACCGCTATCGCCTGGCGATGCGCGAGCTCACGTGGAGCCCCAACACCTCCGACGCAAGCCATGTCGCCCTCATCCCGGCGCGGACCCTCTCCGACACGGCCAAGGCCCTCGGTGCAGCCGGCTCCATCGAGATCTCCCTCGGTGCCGCGGCAGGTGGGTCCGGGCTCGTCGGCTTCGAGGCCGGCCAGCGTCACACCACCAGTCGACTGCTCGACGGCGAGTACCCCAAGGTCGCCAAGATCTTCCCCAGCTCGAGCGAGACCGAGGCCGTCGTGGCCACGGACGTGCTCACCGAGGCCGTCAAGCGTGTCGCCCTCGTCACCGAGCGCAACACCCCGGTCCGACTGCGCTTCACCGACGGCCAGGTCACCATCGAAGCCGGCACCGGCGACGACGCCCAGGCGTCCGAGGCGGTCGAGGCCAAGGTCGACGGCCCCGACATCGAGGTCGCCTTCAACCCCGGCTACCTCCTCGACGGGCTCGGAGTGCTGGGCACGACCTTCACCCGGCTGTCCTTCACGGCACCCCTCAAGCCGGCGATGATCACCGGCCAGGACAGCCTGGACGGCGACCTCGACACGACCTACCGCTACGTCCTCCAGCCGGTGCGACTCGCCGGCTGATCCCCCCTTCGCCCTCTCGCAGGGTGCCCCCGTCAGGAAGGCTCTCGTCATGCAGCTCGGTCTCATCGGTCTGGGCAAGATGGGCGGCAACATGCGCGAGCGCGTGCGCAATGCCGGCCACGAGGTCATCGGCTACGACACCAATCCCGAGGTCTCGGACGCCGAGAGCGTCCAGGCGATGGTCGACGCGTTGCAGACGCCGCGCGTCGTGTGGGTCATGGTGCCCGCCGGGGAGATCACCCGGTCGGTGATCAGCGACCTGGCCGACCGGCTCGAGCCCGGTGACCTCGTCATCGACGGCGGCAACTCCCGTTTCAGCGACGACGGGCCCAATGCCGAGCTGCTCGGTGCCCAGGGGATCGGGTACGTCGACTGCGGCGTCTCCGGCGGGATCTGGGGACTCGACAACGGCTACGGCCTGATGGTCGGCGGCGATGCGCAGCACGTCGAGCTCGCGATGCCGATCTTCGACGCCTTGCGCCCCGAGGGTCCGCGCGACGAGGGCTTCGTCCACGCCGGCGAGGTCGGTGCCGGTCACTACGTCAAGATGGTCCACAACGGCATCGAGTACGGCCTCATGCACGCCTACGCCGAGGGCTACGAGCTCCTCGAGAAGAAGGACATCGTCACCGACGTCCCGGGCGCCTTCAAGGCATGGAGCCGCGGCACCGTCGTGCGTTCCTGGCTCCTGGACCTCATGGTCAAGGCACTCGAGGAAAACCCGAGCATGGACGATGTCAGCGACTACACCGCCGACTCCGGCGAGGGCCGGTGGACCGTCGAGGAGGGCATCGCCAATGCGGTGCCCATGCCGGTCATCTCGGCCTCGCTCTTCGCCCGATTCGCATCCCGTCAGCAGGTCAGCCCGGCGATGCAGGCGGTCGCCGCGCTGCGCGGCCAGTTCGGTGGTCACCAGGTCATGACCGTCGCAGAGGGCGAGGACCTGCGGGCCGAGGCGGCGAAGGGAGTGGCCTCCCCCGCCGCAAGCAAGGCCCAGGAGGCGAAGAAGATCGACAAGCCGGCCTCTCCCGGCCAGTCGGCGAAGGGTGACGCCGCGGACGCTGGCCCGACCTCCGGCACCCAGAGCACCGGTGGGTCGCCCGGACCGACGAGCGGTTCCGGGTCGACCGAGTGACGTGCACGTACGTCACCTGAGCGTCGGCGACTTCCGCAGCTATCCATCGGCCGAGGTGGCCCTCGAGCCGGGCATCACCACGCTCGTCGGTCTCAACGGCCAGGGCAAGACCAACCTCGTGGAGGCGATCGGTTATGTCGCCTCCCTCTCCAGCCACCGGGTCGCGACGGACCAGCCGCTCGTGCGGTTCGGCGCCGACCAGGCGATCGTGCGCTGCGCGGTCGTGCGGGAGGGGCGCGAGAGCCTCGTCGAGCTGGAGATCACGCCCGGCCGGGCCAACCGCGCCAAGCTCAACAGGTCACCGGTCCCCCGCACGCGTGATGTGCTCGGCACCCTGCGCACCGTCCTCTTCGCACCCGAGGACCTGGCCCTGATCAAAGGCGATCCCGGTGAGCGGCGCCGCTTCCTCGACGAGCTGCTCGTGCAGCGCCAGCCGCGGTGGTCCGGGGTGCGCTCGGACTACGACAAGATCCTCAAGCAGCGCGGTGCGCTGCTGAAGTCGGCGTCCGCCGTGCTCGGCAGCAAGCGGGGGCGGGGCCGGCGCAGCTCCTCGGCGCCCGAGGGGGTGGACCCGCGGGCCGCAGCCGAGGAGGCGGTGCGCACCCTCGACATCTGGGACGACCATCTCGCGAGCGTCGGCAGTCAGCTGCTCTACGCGCGGTTGCGACTGCTGCGGGACCTCGTCCCACACCTGCAGGAGGCCTATCGCGAGGTGAGCGCCAACCAGTCGGAGGCGACCGCGGTCTATCGCAGCTCCCTGCACGCCGAGGCGGCCGAGGCCATCGCGGGCGGCGAGGTTCCCGAAGCCGACGACCTGCGCACGATGCTGCTGGAGTCCATGGCCCGGGTGCGGGATCAGGAGATCGAACGCGGCGTCAACCTCGTGGGCCCGCACCGCGACGACCTCGTCCTCGGTCTCGGGCCGATGCCGGCCAAGGGCTATGCCTCCCACGGTGAGTCCTGGTCCTTCGCGCTCGGCCTGCGCCTGGCGGCCTACCACCTGCTGCGTCACGATCTCGGGGACGACCCGGTGCTCGTGCTCGACGATGTCTTCGCCGAGCTCGACTCGGGTCGCCGGGAGCGGCTGGCCGCCATGATCGCGGACTGCGAGCAGGTCCTCATCACCGCTGCGGTGCCGCAGGACGTGCCGGACGTGCTCGAGGGCCGCTCCTACACTGTCACCCTGGGTGAGGTCGTGGCGTCATGAGCGAAGGGGAGGTCCCCCCTTCGGCAGATGGTGTCGAGGAGTCAGAGGTGGAGCCGAGCGTCGAGGACGCGGCAGCCTCCGCCCTGGCCCGTGCCCGGGCAGCCGCGGCGAAGAAGGGGCTACGTCCCGGGATGAAGCCGAAGCGCAAGCGCACGTGGCAGCCCCAGGGCGTCCTGTCGATGGGGGGCCGCGACCCGCAGACGATCGGCGACCAGGTCGAGCGGCTCATGGGTGACCGCGGGTGGCAGATGGACGTGGCCGCGGGGTCGGTCATGGGCCGGTGGCCCGAGATCGTCGGACGGCAGGTCGCGGAGCACTGCGAGCCGGTGAGCTTCGAGGCCGGCGTGCTGTCGGTGCGCGCCGACTCCACTGCGTGGGCCACGCAGATCCGGTTGCTCTCCAGCACGCTCCTGGGGCGGATCGCCGAGTCGGTGGGGCCGGATGTGGTCCACGAGATCCGCGTCCACGGGCCGAGTGCACCCTCGTGGTCGCGGGGTCTGCGCCGCACGAGTGACGGCCGGGGGCCGCGCGACACCTACGGGTGATGCAGGTGGAGGATGGACCCATGGGAATCCTCACCACCGATGCCATCGTCATGGACCAGGTGCGGTCCTTCCTCTCCAGCGACTTCGGGATCCACGACCTGGGCGGGCGACCCATCGGGCGGATCGCCACCGAGGGCAGCGCGGCGAGCCGGATGTTCATGGGCAACCGCCAGCTCGCGGTGGTCGACGGGGACAACAGCCTCCTCCTGCGCGTCAACGACATCCCCAATCTGGGGCTGGACCGCTTCGAGGTGCACGACGGGTGGGGCCAACCCCTGGCCCAGATCGTCAAGGAGTTCACCTTCCTCAAGAAGTCCCTGCGCATCGAGCTCGTGACCGGCCCGGTGCTGCGTCTAGAGGGGTCGATCTTCGACCGCGAGTTCACCGTCACCGGTCCTGGGGGTCTGGCCGCGACGGCCAGCCGGAGCTGGCCGGGCGTGGCCCAAGCCTTCCTCGGGCGTGAGCGCTATGTCCTCGGCTTCGTCCCGCAGGTCCCGGTTCCCGAAAAGCTGGGCACCATCGGCGCCGTGCTGGCCCTCGACATGATCCGGGCCAAGCAGCGCAACAACGGCTGATCTGGTCGCACGGCCGTTCCGCGAAGGGGAACGCCACCCCCCTTCGTCCCCGTGGTGGGGGAGAGTCGAGGCAACGGGGCGCCGATGCCTCGATGTCGACCACGAGGGAGTGCTCGGTGCCAACCATCATCGTGCAGCCGTCGGGGGCCGAGATCCTCATCTCGCCCGACGACACCGTGCTGGCCGGTCTGCAGAAGGCCGGCTATGCGTGCACGGTGGGCTGTCGACGCGGAGGCTGCGGCATCTGCAAGGTGGACGTCCTCGAGGGGTCCTTCACCTACAACCGACCCGTGGCCGACTCGGTCATCACGGCCGAGGAGCGCACCGACGGCACCTGCCTGAGCTGTCGTGCAGTCCCCGACGTGGACCTGACGATCCAGATGCGAGACGCATCCCTGCGCCTCGTCAACCCCCTGCTGGGCCAGCTCAACGCGAAGGCACGCGAGCGTGCCAGGGCGGCCAGCAACGCACCGGAGGAGCAGTAGACATGGGCATCATGCGAATGGGGTACGCCCACGTGCGTGTCACCGACATGACCGAGGCCAAGAACCACTACGGGTCGACGATGGGCCTGTACGAGACCCTCGAGGACGTCTCCCCCGAGGGCAACAAGCGGGTCTTCTACAAGGGCTGGGACGAGTGGGACCACCACTCCGTCGTCCTCGAGGAGGGCGGTGTCGGCGTCGTCAAGTACGGCTGGAAGGTGCAGCACGAGGCCGACATCGAGGCCATCGAGAACAAGGCCAAGACCTTCGGGCTGACCGTCGAGCGGATGTCCGCCGGGGAGAACCCCGAGGTCGGTGACGGCATCCGCTTCACCACCACGAGCGACCACGTCTTCGAGGTCTACCACTCCCAGACGGCCATCGGGACCGAGGTCGGCACGCACAACCCCGACCCCTTCCCCCGGCACCTCGTCGGCATCGGTGTCCCGGCCCTCGACCACTCGCTGATCACGGCCGAGGACCCGAAGCTGATGGAGAAGCTGCTCATCGACGTCTTCGACTTCTACCCCACCGAGCGGATCCAGACCAGCCTCGAGGACGACCACGAGCTCGCTGGTACCTGGCTGACCTCCAACAACCAGATCCACCAGATGGCGATCATCGGCGGGCCGCAGGGCAAGCTGCACCACTTCGCCTTCCGCCTGGACGACTGGAGCCAGGTCGGGCACGCTGCGGACCTGCTGACGATGGACGACGTGTCGGTCGACGTCACGCCGACCCGTCACGGCATCACCCGCGGGCAGACGACCTACTTCTTCGACCCGAGCGGCAACCGCAACGAGGTCTTCGGCGGCGGCTACCTCGCCTTCCCGGACCGCCCGACCAATGTCTGGACGGTCGACCAGATCGGCAAGGGCATCTTCTACCACTCCCGCGAGCTCAACGAGCGCTTCACGAGCGTCCTCACCTGATGAGCCACACCCGTCGCAGCGCCGTCCTGACCCTCGAGGGGGCCGGGGCGGCGCTGTCCGCTGCCCTGGCGCACGCCACCGAGCACGGCCTGCGGATGAACATCGCCGTCGTCGACACCGGTGGCGCGCTGCTGACCTTCGCCCGGATGGACGGCGCCTTCGTCCACTCCGGTCCGATCGCCATCGACAAGGCGTGCACGACCGTCGGCTTCGGTGGCGCCTCGACCGCCGGGCTGTACGAGGCGCTGTCCCAGGAGGACGCCGTGATCCGGGGGATCGGTAACCGTCCCGGGGTCGCGGCCTTCGGTGGCGGCATCCCGATCGTGGTCGACGGAGAGCTGGTGGGAGCGATCGGTGCCTCGGGCGGGTCGGCGCAGGAGGACGAGCAGGTCGCGGCTGCTGGAGCGGCTGCGGTCACCGCTCGCTGACCTCAGCTCGGACGGACCTCAGCTGGCGGTGGCCAGGGTCTGGCTCGGCAGCTCGCCGTACTTGTCGCGATAGGCCGCGGCGAAGCGGCCCAGGTGGGTCACCCCCCACGACAGCGCCACGTCGGTGACCGTCCCGCCCCGTCCGTGGACGAGGTCGTCGTGGATGCGCTCGAGCCGCACGTCGTGCAGGTGGGCGAAGGGGGTGGTGCCCACGTGCTCGCGGAAGGACTGCTGCAGCCGACGAACGCTCACCCCCGCGATCTCGGCGAGGTCGGCGGGAGACCAGGCCCGCGCGGGGTCGAGCGCGATCGCCTCGATGACCCGGTGGACCGGTCTCGGGCGCAGGGTGCCACGCGTCGGCGGCTCCTCCGGGACCGCGGCCAGGAGAAGCCCCGTGACGAGCATGCTCGCCACGGAGGCGGCGACCTGCGGGTCGCGGTAGAGGACGCCGCCGCAGTCGCGGGCGTTGTCGAAGGTCGTGCGCGCCATCCGGAACCACGCAGCCCCCGCCGGGGTGCGCAGGTCGATGTCGGTCGGGAGCACGACGTCCTTGCGGGCGAAGACCCGCTCGCTCTCCCGGCGCAGGTGCTCGGCGTCGATACGCAGCCCGAGTACGTCCGCGTCTGGGGTCCACGCCGGCATCCGCGCGGGGGTGTCCGCGGGGAAGGCCGTCGCCTGACCGGGGCCGGCGTCGAAGTCGAGGCTGCCGATGCGTGAGGCGAGGTGGCCGCTCAGCGGGATGTTGACCGCGACCGCTCCGGGGTGGTCGGACTCGATGCCGACCGTCGCGCCGAAGCGGATGTGCGCCAGCCGGCAGCTGCCGAGGTCGATGACCTCCAGGCCGGATGCTGCGGCCTCCCGCGGGGAGGAGCTTGGGTGCATCGCGTGCGGGAAGTAGGCATCGGCGAGCGCCTCCTGTAGCCCCTCCCAGTCCTCGAACCGGGGGGCGGTCTCCCGAAGGTGCTTCATCGCACTCCTCTCGCGATCATCACTGCTCCATCGATGATGACCTCCACCAGTCTCCCACCTCGAGGCGTTCCGGACCACGGAACACCTCTGGCCAACCAGCCGGGTGCGTCAGGTGGACAGAGGTTGCGTCGGGTGGATCGTGGGGAGCCCGCGACCGGCCTACGTTCGTCAGCACACATCACATCGGGGTGATGGGCGAAGCCCGTACTCCGATCGACCCTAGGGAGACGAGCGGATGACGCCCTTCATGACCCGCGTGGCCGAGCTTGTCGGCACACCGGAGCAGGACCTGGCCGGGCTGGCCCCGGGCGGCACCACCGTCCCGGAGACCCGCATCAGCAAGCGTGTCGCGACCGGGACCGGCGCCGACCGGCACGTCGCTCTGCGCTCGCTGGCCGAGCAGTACGTCTGCGAGGGCAACGCGATCCTCGGCCCCGGCCGAGAGCACCTCGACCTCGTCGACGAGGCCCTCCCCGACGAGCTGGCCTTCACCGTCACCTACGGCGACGCCGGCGCGCGCTGCTCGACGGCCTTCGCCGACGGGCGCGCCTTCGGCCGGATCGTCGGCACCTTCGACGAAGGGGACGAAGCGCGCGAGCTCGTCGGTCCTGACGCCCTGCCGGACCTGCTGGTCCAGCTCCTGGAGGCCGGCGCCGACACGCCGACCTCCGCCTGACCCCCCTTCGCCCCACCACGACCGAGGAGAACGTCCAGTGCAGTACGAACTCAAGACCCAGGTCATCGAACCCCAGCGGCAGACCTTCACCCACATCGCGAAGCGCTATGGCGACAAGCCGGCCTCGCGCTATCTCGAGGGCACCATCGACGTGCAGCCGAAGGAGAACTTCCACTACCGGCCCACCTGGGACCCGACGCGGGAGATCTACGACGACTCCTACAGCGTCTTCCGGCTGACTGACACCTACTCCTTCCTTGACCCGCGGCAGTTCTACTACGCCCCCTACGTCACGGCCCGGGCCGCTCACCACGAGGCCTTCGCCACCTCGCTGCAGTACATCGAGGACCGTGGCCTGCTCGAGCGCCTCTCCGACGGCTGGAAGGGCGTGCTCACCGAGCTCGTCGTCCCGCTGCGCCACCTGGAGAGCGCCGGTCAGCTGATCCTCTGCGGCATGGCTCGCTTCGCCTTCGGCGCCACGATCACCCAGGCGGCGGCCTACTCCGGCTTCGACCGGGTCGGCAATGCCCAGGTCCTCAGCCGCGCGGGCATCGCCCTGGGTGGCGGAACCGCCGACCTCCTGACCGAGGCCAAGGAGCACTGGATGGACGACGCGGCGCTGCAGCCCCTGCGCAAGCTCGCCGAGGAGACCATCGTCGAGTCCGACTGGGGTGTCGCGCTCCTGCAGCTCGACGCCGTCGACCACCTGCTCTACGACCTGCTCTACCGCTACCTCGACGACGAGGCCGTCAACAGCGGGGCGCCCGCCTACTCGCTCATCTCGCAGCACATGTCGAGCTGGTTCGACGACAACCGCAAGTGGATCGACGCCCTGTACAAGGCCTGGCGTGCCGACCCCGAGCTCGGTGAGACCAATTCCGCGCTGCTCGCCGAGCACGGCGCCGCCGCTGTCGACACGGCACTGGAGGCGGTCACCCCCTTCGCCGCCCGGATCGAGGAGCTGCTCGGCGACGGGATCAAGGCCGTCGACCGGATCACCGCCAAGGCCGCCGAGGTGCGCTCCGCGCACACCGGCGAGCAGGCCTGAGAGAAGGAGAGCGCCATGAGCGAGCAGACAACAGCTGATCAGACCCAGACCAAGACCGTGCGCGATGTCGGCGTCGTCATCCAGGAGTCCGAGAACAACCGGCCCGTCATCGAGGCCATCGAGCAGGACAACCCCGAGTGCACCGTCATGCACACCCCGGGCCTCGTTCGGATCACTGCACCCGGACGGATCGTGATCAACCAGGAGACTGTCGAGGAGAAGGTCGGGCGCGAGTGGGAGACCCACGAGTTCCAGATGTCCATCGTCAGCTACTTCGGCAACATCCAGGAATGGGATGACGACGAGATCGTCATCGCCTGGGACCACTGAGCAGGGGGTCTCGAGGCTCGGCCGCAGCCGGCCTCGCACCTCGACCCGCGTGAAGAACAGACCGAACAACGACGTTCACAGGAGACGTGAGATGACTCTCGCACCCGAGAAGAAGAGCAAGAAGCCCAAGAAGTTGTCGATGAAGGCCCGCTACGAGGCCCTCACCCGCGGACTCGACTGGGAGCCCAGCTATGTGACCAAGGACGAGATGTTCCCGCACCTCGAGTACGAGGGCATCAAGATCCACGACTGGGCGGCCTGGGAGGACCCCTTCCGCCTGACGATCGACTCGTACTGCAAGTACCAGGCGGAGAAGGACAAGCGCCTCTATGCCGTCATCGACGGCTTCGCCCAGGGCCAGGGCCACCTCGGCCTCACCGACGCCTCCTATCTCAACGCGATGAAGCTCTTCATCCAGGGCGTCACCCCGCTGGAGTACGGCGCGCACCGCCACTTCGCCTACCTCGCTCGGCACTTCGCCGGCCCCGGCCCGCGCTTCGCGGCCCTGTGCCAGTCGATCGACGAGATCCGGCACATGCAGACCGAGATCCACACCCTGAGCAACTACAACAAGCACTACTCGGGCTTCCACAACTGGCCCGAGCAGTTCGACCGGGTCTGGTACCTGTCGGTTCCCAAGAGCTTCTTCGAGGACGCCCTCTCCTGCGGGCCCTTCGAGTTCCTCATCGCCGTCGGGTTCTCCTTCGAGTACCTGCTGACCAACCTGCTCTTCGTGCCCTTCATGTCCGGCGCGTCCTTCAACGGTGACCTGCCGACGATGACCTTCGGCTTCTCCGCGCAGTCCGACGAGTCGCGTCACATGACCCTCGGCCTCGAGGCGATCAAGTTCCTCCTCGAGCAGGACGAGGCCAATGTCGAGATCGTCCAGGGCTGGATCGACAAGTGGTTCTGGCGCTCCTACCGCGTCACGGCGCTCATCGCCCAGATGCTCGACTACATGCTGCCGCGCAAGGTCATGAGCTGGAAGGAGTCCTTCGAGCTGTACTTCGAGGAGCAGATGCTCGGCGGCCTCTTCCAGGACCTCGCCTTCTACGGCATCAAGCCCCCGCGCCACGTCGAGGACGCCATCAAGGAGAAGGAGGTCCTCTCCCACCAGGTGTACTGGACCCTCTACCAGTTCTCCTTCGCCGCCGGATTCACGACGAGCGCTCCGACCGACGAGCACCTCGACTGGCTGTCGCAGGCATACCCGGACACCTTCGACACGTACTACCGGCCGCTGTGGGAGAAGGAGAAGAAGAACATCGAGAACGGCGGGCGTCACTTCGCTCGCGGCCTGCCGCAGCTGTGCCAGGTCTGCCAGGTCCCGATGCTCTTCACCGAGCCGGGCGAGCCCAATGTCCTCGCCCAGCACGAGTCCGAGTTCGAGGGCGAGATCTACCACACCTGCTCCAACGGGTGTCAGTGGATCTTCGACCGCGAGCCGGAGAAGTACCGCCAGGCGTGGCTGCCCGTCCATCAGATCCTCCAGGGCAACTGCGGTGGCCCGTCCATCCCGGAGGTCCTCGACTGGTACGGCCTGCAGGACGGTGACGCGGGTGAGTACCTCGGCTCGCGCGACCACAAGAACTGGGTGGCCTGGCAGGGCGAGGCTGCGGCAGAGACGAGCACGGTAAGCGACGAGACGAAGGCAGGTGCCTGACATGGCGATCAAGAGCCTGGGCGAGTACAACTTCCCCTCGCGGTCCGCCGCAGAGAACTACGGCGACGACCAGCTCGTGTCCGTGTGGTTCCAGGACACGCTGTGGTTCGCCGCACCGGTCATGTTCCGCGCGCCGCGCGAGATGACCTGGGCGGACTTCCGGACCCAGATGTTCGTGCCCTTCGCCGAGGAGGACCCGGACTACGACCCGGCCGCCGGCCGGGCGTGGACCCTGCACGGCAAGCCCTTCGAGCCGCAGGACGGCCAGACCCTCGCCGAGCTCGGCGTCCGGCACAAGGACGTCATCGGCACCCGCGTGGCTGCCTGAAGCTGCCCCCTTCGTCCCGCTCCAGGAGAGAAACCATGACCAAGTACACGATCACCGTCGAACCCGTGGGCCGCGAGGTCCAGTGCGACGAGGACCAGACGATCCTCGATGCCTGCCTCCGGGCGGGGGTGTGGCTGCCCCACAGCTGCACCCACGGCACCTGCGCCACCTGCAAGGTGGACAAGCTCGACGGTGAGGTGGACCTCGGTGAGGCGAGCACCTTCGCCCTCATGGACTTCGAGCGGGACGAAGGGAAGCTGCTCACCTGCTGCGCCAAACCGCGGGAGGACGTGACGATCGAGGCCGACCTCGACGTGGACGAGGACATGGAGGTCTTCCCGGTCGAGGACTACACCGGCACCGTCGTCGTCCTCGAGGACATCGCGCAGGACACCAAGCGACTGGTCGTCGAGCTCGACCGCGAGATCGGCTTCAACGCCGGCCAGTACATGAAGTTCTCCGTGCCGGTCGCCGACGGTGACGAAGCGGTCGATCGCACCTGGTCGATCGGCTCGCCCCCCGGCGAGACCACGCGCCTGGAGTTCCACATCCGCAATGTCCCCGGTGGACGCGGCACCGACGGCTGGGTCTTCGCCACCCTCGCGGAGGGCGAGCAGGTGCGGATGTCGGGGCCGTACGGCCGCTTCGTGCTCAAGACCGGCGACGACAAGCACGCGATCCTCGTCGGGGGTGGCACCGGCGTCGCGCCGCTGAAGTCGATGGTGCGGCACGCCTTCGAGGCCGGCGAGTACGAGGGCGAGATCACCCTCTACGCCGGAGGGCGTACCCGTGCCCACCTCTACGACGTCGAGGCCTTCAGAATGTTGCACGACGAGTACCCGCTATTTACGTACCGGCCCTGCCTCTCCGACGAGACCCCCGAGGACGTCGCGGCGGACGGTGACGACCCGGACGGCTACGCCTACGGCATGGTCACGACGGTCATCGAGGCCGACCACGAGCGGCTCATCGGCTGCCGTGGCTACCTGTGCGGTCCCCCGCCGATGGTGGACGCGGCCCTGAAGACCCTGATGAGCCGGCGGCTGTTCCCCCGGGACATCTTCCGGGAGGACTTCTTCGACGAGTCCGACAAGAACGGCTCCGGGCTGAAGAGCCCGCTCATCAAGCGATGACCCTGAGCTGACGACCAAGGCCGACGGTGAGCTACAGGCCGGCGTCCCGCAGCTGTCGCGAGAGCGTGAAGGCTGCGGTGCGCACGGCCACCCCCAGGAGGGGCAGGTCCATCCGCGGGGTGTGCCCCGTGACCGACAGAGCGGCCCGGATCTTCTTGTCCGCGCCGAAGACGGGCGCTGCGACGCACGAGACCCCGAGGTGGGACTCCTCGTGGTCGTAGGAGGTGCCGACCGTGCGGATGTCCTGCAGGGCCCTGGTGAGCCCGGCCGGTGTGGAGATCGTGCGCGGTGTCATCGGGTCGAGGCCCGCCTCGACCCGCTCGGCCACGACCGCCTGCGGCGAGTACGCGAGCAACGCCTTGCCCACGCCCGTGGCGTGGGCGGGAAGTCGGCCACCGACGCTCGAGGCGAGTGGCAGACCGCCGTGCACGATCTCGACGTAGACGACCTCGACCCCGTCGAGCACCGCCAGGTGGACCTGCCGGTCGGTCGCGTGGTGCAGGTCGAGCATCAGCGGCCGAGCCGCCTGGGCGAGCGTGCGAGGGAGGGGGACGCTCGAGCCGAGCTCGAAGAGGCGAACCCCGAGCGTCAGCCGGGCATCCGCAGAGCGCTCCACGAGGCGCTCCTCGAGCAGCTGCCCGACGAGCCGGTGGACGCTCCCCTTCGCCAGTCCCGTTGCGGCAGCGAGCTCACTGATGCCGACCGACCCCGGCGCCTGCTCGATGACGGTGAGGATCGCGGTGATCCGGCCCACCACCGACAGCGGTGGCTCGTTTCGTTGATCGGAACGCACTCCTTGATCATGCCCCAGTCCGGGGCGACAGTGAACGCACCGACCCAGAGAAAGTGTGGACGACGATGACCACGGCGACTCACGACCCCTTCCCGCAGACAGCCTCCGAGGATGCCTGGTGCACCTCGACCCCCAAGCGGGCCGCTGCCGGTGGGCTCCGGTCGGTCGGCACCGCGCTCGACGTGCTCGAGTGCTTCGCCGTGGACTCGGCGCTCGGGGTCTCGGATGTCGCCCGGAGGCTGGGCGTCGCCAAGTCGACCGCGCACCGGGTGCTCAGCACGCTCGCGGGGCGCGGCTTCGTCGAGCAGGACGCCAACGGTCTCTACCGGCTGGGCCTGCACCTCTACGAGCTCGGGATGCTCTCCCACGCCCGCAACGGGCTGCGCCACGTGGCCCTGCCGGTGATGCAGGCCGTGGCCGAGCAGACCGGCCACACGGTCAACCTCGGCGTCCCCTACGGTGCGGACGTCGTCTACATCGAGCGGATCGAGTCGATGGACGGGGTGCGCATCCTGGGCCACAGCGGTCGCCGCCAGCCAGCGCACTGCACCAGCTCGGGCCTGGCGATCGCGGCCTTCAACCCGACCGTGGAGCACGACCGGCGTGAGGCGGGCTTCCCGCCCAAGGCGCGCGGCACGATCCGCAGGGCCTCCGAGTGGGACGCGGCGCTCGCCGACGTGCGCCGCCGCGGTCACGCGGTGCTGCACTCCGGCTCCTTCGTCGGGGCCAGCTCGGTGGCCGTCCCGATCCGCTCCCGCGGCATGGCCGTCGGGTCCATCTCGGTCCTCGGCCCCACGCCGCTCATCGACGCCGACATCCGCCGGGTCGTCCCCCTTCTCACTGCCGCCGCCAACCGCATCGCCAAGAGCTACGTTCCCTGACCCGCCACACCCGCATTGCCCTAGGGCAATGCAAGCAAACCTGCATTGCCCTAGGGCAATGCAGGCCACCGCGATCCAGCCAGAGCACCGTTCCCCCCGCGGGAACGAGACCCCCGACCCACGAAGGGCAGTCCTAGCGTGACCACCATGGAGTCCACCCCCGACCAGGCCAAGGCCGCGCGGCTGCTGCTGCAGGCCTACGAGACCGGCACCCCGACCGCTCCCCTCACCGAGCAGTTCGACGGCCTGACCGTCGAGGACGCCTATGCGATCCAGCTCGCGCAGGTGCGCACCTGGACCGAAGGGGGGCGCCGCATCATCGGGCACAAGGTCGGTCTGACCTCGCTCGCCATGCAGAAGCAGCTGGGCGTCGACCAGCCGGACTTCGGTCACCTCACCGACGACTTCGCCCACCTGGAGCACCAGCCGATCCCGCTGGACACCTATCTCCAGCCGCGCGTCGAGCCCGAGATCGCCTTCGTCCTGCGCAAGCCGCTCACCGGCCCCGGGGTCACCGTCACCGAGGCCATCGACGCGATCGACTACGTGCTGCCGGCCCTCGAGGTCGTCGACAGCCGCGTCGCGGACTGGAAGATCACGCTCGTCGACACCATCGCCGACAACGCCAGCTCCGGCGGCTTCGTCCTCGGCTCCACGCCGACCCGCCTGGAGGACGTCGACCTGCGTCTCACGGGCTGTGTTTTCACCCGCAACTCCCAGGTCGTCGGGACCGGCGCCGGTGGCGCCGTCCTCGGCTCCCCCATCACCAGCCTCGTGTGGCTGGCCAACACGGTCGGTGCCCTCGGCACGACCCTCGAGGCCGGCCACATCATCCTCCCCGGGTCCGTCACCTCGATGGTCCCCGTCGCGCCGGGCGACGTCTTCACCGCGACCTTCGGTGGTCTCGGCAGCGTCACCGCCGTGTTCGCAGACAAGTGAAAGGTGCACCCATGACCACCAGGACCAAGGGAACTGCTGCCATCGTCGGCCCCGGCAACATCGGTACCGACCTCATGTTCAAGCTCATGCGTCGTTCTGAGGTGCTCGACCCCCGCTGGATGGTGGGCGTCGACCCGAGCAGCGACGGCCTGCGCCGCGCCAAGACGCTCGGCCTCGAGGCCAGCCACGAGGGCGTCGACTGGCTCCTCGCCCAGGACGAGCTGCCGGACGTCGTCTTCGAGTGCACCTCGGCCAAGGCCCACCAGGCCAACGCGCCGAAGTACGCCGAGGCCGGGATCCTCGCCGTCGACCTCACGCCAGCCGCCGTCGGGCCCTACCTCTGCCCGCCGGTCAACCTCGACTTCAACCTCGACGCGATGAACGTCAACATGATCACCTGCGGTGGCCAGGCGACGACGCCGATCGTCGCCGCCGTCTCCTCGGTGGTCGACGTCCCCTACGCCGAGATCGTCGCCTCGATCTCGAGCAAGTCGGCCGGCCCGGGTACCCGGGCCAACATCGACGAGTTCACCGAGACGACGAGCGAGGCGCTCGAGGTCGTCGGTGGCGCCAAGAGCGGCAAGGCGATCATCATCCTCAACCCCGTCGAGCCCCCGCTGATGATGCGCAACACCGTCTTCTGCGCGATCCCCCAGGCCGCGGCCGAGGCGGGCGCCCTGCGCGACCGGCTGGAGGAGTCCATCCACGCGATGGTCGCCCGGGTCCAGGAGTACGTGCCCGGCTACCACCTTCGGGCCGACCCGCAGTTCGACGACGCCCGTGACCTGTGGAACGGCATGGCTCGCGTCACCGTCCCGATCGAGGTCAAGGGTCGCGGCGACTACCTGCCGGAGTACGCCGGCAACCTCGACATCATCACGTCCGCCGCCGCCCGCGTGGGCGACATGATGGTGGCCCACAAGCTCGGGGTCGACTCCGGCTGGGTCGCCACGGACGCCGCCACGACTGGCCAGGAGGTCCCCGCATGAGCACCGAGATGACCCATCCGATCCCCGACTTCACGGGGGGTGTCGACGTCCGGCTGACCGACACCACCCTGCGCGACGGCTCGCATGCCATGTCCCACCAGTTCACCGAGGAGCAGGTGCGCACCACGGTCCGTGCCCTTGACGACGCCGGTGTCCAGGTCATCGAGGTGACCCACGGTGACGGTCTCGGCGGATCCTCCTTCAACTACGGCTTCTCCGCCGTCGACGAGATGTCGCTCATCAAGGCCGCCGTCGCCGAGGCGCACCAGGCCAAGATCGCCGTCCTCATGCTCCCGGGCCTGGGCACCGTGGAGAAGCTGCACGAGGCGCACAACATGGGCGCCCAGATCGCCCGCATCGCCACCCACTGCACCGAGGCCGATGTCTCGATCCAGCACTTCGGGGCGGCCCGTGAGCTCGGCATGGAGACCGTCGGCTTCCTCATGCTCAGCCACATGATCAGCCCGGAGGAGCTGGCCAAGCAGGCCCGCATCATGGTCGACGCGGGCTGCCAGTGCGTCTACGTCGTCGACAGCGCCGGCGCCCTGATCCTCGAGGACGTCTCGGACCGCGTGTCCGCGATCGTCGCAGAGATCGGCAACGACGCCCAGGTGGGCTACCACGGTCACCAGAACATGTCCTTCGGCGTCGCCAACTCCGTCTTGGCCTACCGGGCCGGTGCCCGGCAGATCGACGGCTCGCTGTGCGCCCTCGGCGCCGGTGCGGGCAACTCCCCCACCGAGGTGCTGGCGACCTCCTTCGAGCGGCTGGGCATCCACACGGGGGTCGACATCAACGGTGTCCTGGCCGCCGCCGAGGACGTCGTCAAGCCCTTCATCCGCCGGATGCCGATCATGGATCGCTCCTCGATCACCCAGGGCTACGCGGGTGTGTACAGCTCCTTCCTGCTGCACGCGGAGCGCGCGGCCGAGCGCTACGGCGTCCCGGCCCACGAGATCCTGATGAAGGTTGGCGAGTACGGCTACGTCGGCGGCCAGGAAGACATGATCATCGACGTGGCGCTCGAGCTGCGTGACGGCAAGAAGAAGGCGAGCGTCTGATGGCGGCATGGGATGTGGAGTCGGTCGCGACCGAGCTCCTGGCATGTGAGGACGAGCGCCGCGACCGGGTGAAGTTCACCGACGAGTGGCCCGAGCTGGACGTGGCCACCGGCTACGAGATCCAGGACCTCACCCTCCAGCGTCGCCTCGACCGCGGCGAGAAGCTCATCGGCATCAAGCTGGGGCTCACCTCGCGGGCCAAGCAGCAGCGCATGGGCGTCGAGACCCCCTTCGTCGCGTGGCTCACGGACGCGATGATCCTGCCGGCCGGCGACCCCGTGCCGCAGGACAAGCTGATCCACCCGCGCATCGAGCCGGAGCTCGTCTTCGTCATGGGTGAGCGGCTCGAGGGCCCCGGGGTCACCGCCGCACAGGCGATGGCGGCCGTCGACCAGGTCCTCGGCGGCGCAGAGGTCATCGACAGCCGCTACAAGGACTTCAAGTTCGCCGCCGGTGACGTCATCGCCGACAACGCGAGCTCGGGCGCCTTCGTCACCGGTCCGGTGTCGGTGCCGCCGAGCGCGCTGGACCTGTCCACCGAGGCCGTGCTCGTCGAGGTCGGCGGTCAGGTCGTCGACTCGGCGACCGGCGCCGCCGTGCAGGGCCACCCGGGCGAGGCACTCGCTCTGGCCGCCAACGACCTGGCCAAGCGCGGTCACGCCATCGAGCCCGGGTGGATCGTGCTCACCGGCGGGATGACCGATGCCTACTTCGCGCCCCCGGGGTCCTCGATCTCGCTGCACTTCACCAACCTGGGCTCCGTGCGGATCCACGGGGGCGAGTGAGATGCCCGTCGTCCAGGTCACGCTCACGCAGGGGCGCACGCCCGAGACCATCCGATCGATGATCTCGGCGATCACCGGGGCGCTCGTCGACACCGGCGTCGCGCCCAAGGAGGCCATCCGGGTCCTCGTCAACGAGATCCCCACCGACTACTTCGCAGCCGGTGACGTCACGATCACCGAGCGCAAGGCCGCGCAGGCTGCAGACCCCCAGGAGAGCACCTCATGAGCACCCAGTTCTTCGGTCACATCATCGACGGCGTCGAGGTCGAGAGCCTCTCCGGCGAGCGCTTCGACGTGTGGAACCCCTACACCCAGGAGGTCTTCGCCCAGGCGGCCGAGGGTGGCGCCGAGGACGCCGAGCGAGCGATCGCCAGCGCCCGCAGGGCCTTCGACGAGGGTCCGTGGCCGCGGATGACCGGCCCCGAGCGAGCTGCCGCGATCCACAAGCTCGCGGACCTCATGGAGGAGCGGGCCGATGACCTCGCCACGCTCGACTCGACCAACATGGGCAAGCCCTTCGCCCAGGCCAAGCACGACGTGGGTCGGTCGGTGGCCAACTTCCGCTTCTTCGCCGACCACCAGCGCGACCACACCGGCGAGGTCTACCCGATGCCGTCGGGTCACCACACCTACAGCGAGTTCGGCCCTGTCGGGGTCGTTGCGGCGATCTCGCCGTGGAACTTCCCGCTGATGATGGCGACGTGGAAGATCGCGCCGGCCATCGCGTGGGGCAACACCTGCATCATCAAGCCGAGCGAGGACACTCCCGCGTCGGTGACCCTCCTGGGTCGTCTGGCCGTCGAGGCCGGGTTCCCCCCGGGCGTCCTCAATGTCCTCAACGGGCACGGTGCGCCGGCCGGATCGACCCTCACGGCCGACGACCGCGTCGACCGGGTGACCTTCACCGGTTCCTCGACGACCGGCAAGGCGGTGATGGCCTCGGCCTCGACCCACCTGGCCCCCGTCTCGCTCGAGCTCGGCGGCAAGGGCGCCAACATCGTCTTCGACGACGCGGACATCGACAATGCCGTCTACTGGGCTGTCGAGGCGATCTTCCGCAACTCGGGGCAGATCTGCCTCGCGGGCTCGCGTCTCTTCGTCCAGTCCGGCATCTACGACGAGTTCATGAAGCGCTTCGTCGCGGCCGCCGAGGCGCTGACGATCGGCGACCCCTTCGACCCGAAGGTCAAGTACTCCTCGCTCGCGAGCAAGAAGCACTTCGACAAGGTGTCGAGCTACCTCGAGGGCATCGAGGAGCAGGGCGGGCGGATGCTCACCGGCGGTGTCGACGAGGACGGCCGCTGGCTCGTGCGTCCGACGGTCCTGGTCAACCTGCCGCTGGACTCCAAGCAGTACTGCGAGGAGATCTTCGGTCCGGTCTGTGTCGTCAACCGCTTCGAGACCGAGGCGGAGGCCGTCCACCTGGCCAACGACACCCGGTACGGGCTCAACGCGATGCTCTTCACCGAGAACCTCTCGCGGGCCCACCGCGTCAGCTCCAACCTCAAGGCGGGCACGGTCTGGGTCAACTGCTTCTTCATCCGGGATCTGCGCACTCCCTTCGGCGGTGTCGGTGACTCCGGCGTCGGGCGTGAGGGTGGCAACTTCAGCCGGGAGTTCTTCACCGAGCCCAAGGCCGTCGTCATGCAGATCGACCGGAGGGTCCCCGGCGCCTGACGGACCACGAGGGGTGTCCGCCGTCACGCACGATTGGCGGACCCCCCCGGTTGTTATGGCATCGTGAGATGCCGCTCTTGATTCCGGGGGCGGAACCATGCCTGCGAGGAGTGCACCATGAGCGGACCGAAGGACGAACGAGGCGGCGACGCCTTCGACGACTTCTTCGGCGACCCGACGCCCTCAGGGCGGATGCGTCCCGCATCGGAGGGGTCGCGGACGGCCCCCCTCGCCGAGCAGCACCCCGACGACGAGCCCACCCAGGATGTCGAGCTGCGCCGTCGCGAGCAGGCGACCCAGGCAGTGCGACCGGCTCCCGTCATCGAGCCCGAGCCGACCCCGCACGGGGCGGTTCCCGATGCGTGGTGGCAGGCGGACCCCACTCCCTCTCCTGCGGCTGCACCGGCGGCCGGATCACAGAGCACGTGGAGCGCCGCGCCCACCCCGGGCGGCCACCAGCAGCCGTCGTACCAGCAGCCCTTCCACCCGCAGTCACCTCGACGCGGGCTCTCCCCCGTGGCGATGGTCGGGATGCTCATCGGGGGTGTCCTCCTCGGTGGGCTGTGCGTCGGCGGCACCGTGATGGCACTCGGGGGTGACGAGGAGCCGACCGCGCAGTCCACGACGGTCACCGAGACCACCTCTCCGCAGCCGACGACTCCTTCGACATCGCAGCCGACGAGCTCGTCCAGCTCGTCCTCCAGCAGCTCGTCCTCGTCGCCCACCCGCTCGGGCAAGCTGCCTGCGGGGACGACGGAGTGCGACGGACCCAAGGACGGTGTCGCGGTCGGTCGCGGCACGGACGTGACCTCCTGCGCCTTCGCCGGCGCGGTGCGCGACGCCTACCTGGGTGCCGAGCCCAAGGACGGCAAGGCCAGCATCGAGGTCCGCAGCCCCGTGACCAAGCAGAGCTACACGATGAAGTGCACCGGCGAGGCGGTCACCCGCTGCACCGGTGGCAACGACGCGGTCGTCATCCTCTACTGACGTGGTGCGCCGCCTGGTGGTCGCAGGGTTGGGCCTGGCCATGTGTCTGACCACGGCCTGCGCGGGACCCGACGCAGGACCCTCCGAGAGCGCTTCGGCCTCGACGTCCGAGCGCACATCCTCCGCGACGACGACCACCTCCGGCAGGACCAAGCCCCCACGGGCGCTCGCCCGAGCCGTCGGCCGGGTCGTGGCGGAGCACCCCGATGCCGACATCGCGATCGCCTGGGCCCCTGTCGGGACGACGGGGAAGGTGCAGGTCGTCGGCGACCCCCAACCGCTCGTCGCGTGGTCGACGATCAAGGTGCCCTTGTCGTTGGCCGTCGTCCGAGCCGGTCACGGTGAGCGGATGGAGGCCGACATCGACCGCTCGCTCACGGCCTCGGACAACGAGGCCGCGGGCCGGTTGTGGGCGGACCTGGGCGGCGGAGACGCCGCGGCTGCCGCCGTCGAGGACCAGCTGCAGCGCGGTCGCGATCACCGGACCGGCGTCCCGCCACAGGTCACGGTCGTCGGCTTCTCCCCCTTCGGGCAGGCGACCTGGCGACTCACCGACCAGACGCGCTTCACCGCGGCGCTGCCCTGTCTGGCGGGATCGAGGACCATCACCGACGCGATGGGCCGGGTCGTCGACGGCCAGCGGTGGGGGCTGGGCGGCATCGACGGCGCGCGCTACAAGGGCGGCTGGGGGTCCACGCCCAAGGGATATGTCGTGCGCCAGCTGGGCATCGTGCCCGGGACGAAGGGGGACACCGCCGTCACCCTGCAGGTCCGGTCGGGCACCCACGCGGAGGGCACGGGAATCGCCGACGAGCTGACCACAGCCCTGCGCGCGCACCGCGGCGAGCTGCCCGTCGGCAGCTGCGACTGAGCCGGTCGCCGGGAGCGGCTCTCAGAGCGCCGCAGGGGCCGGTTGACGTACCGGGAGTCGTCGGCGGCGGGGATCTGCGGTGAGAAGTGCCCACACGGGCCCCGAAGATGCGTCGCGTCAGGCGTTGACGGGGTAGAATCAGAGGGTTGAGGCCGCGGTGCCAGCCCTGAGGGCCAGCCCGCGGTAATCCATGCACCGCACCAGCTCGAGGAGCACCGTGGCAGACGAGCAGTCGCCTGAGATCCAGCCCAAGTCCCCGGACACGGGGAGCCCCGAGTACGACGCGAGCGCCATCCAGGTGCTCGAGGGTCTCGAGGCGGTGCGCAAGCGGCCCGGCATGTACATCGGCTCCACCGGTGAGCGCGGTCTGCACCACCTCGTGTGGGAGATCGTCGACAACGCCGTGGACGAGGCGATGGCCGGCCACGCCGACACCATCGACGTCACCCTCATGGACAACGGTGCGGTCCGGGTCAAGGACAACGGTCGCGGCATCCCCACCGACATCCACGAGGCCGAGGGCATCTCGGCCGTCGAGCTCGTCCTGACCCAGCTGCACGCCGGAGGCAAGTTCGGCGGCGGTGGCTACAAGGTGTCCGGTGGTCTGCACGGTGTGGGTTCGTCCGTCGTCAACGCCCTGTCGAAGCGCATGGACGTGTGCGTGCGGCAAAAGGGGTACGCGCACCGGATGTCCTTCGAGCACGGTGTGCCGTTGGGACCCCTCGAGCGCGAGGAGGAGACCGACGCCACCGGCACGACGATCACCTACTGGGCCAACGACGAGATCTTCGAGTCGGTCGAGTACGACTGGGAGACGATCCGGGCCCGCTTCCAGCAGATGGCCTTCCTCAACAAGGGCCTGACGATCAACCTCGTCGACGAGCGGGTTCCCGAGCCCACCGAGGCCGACCAGGACGAGGACCTGGACGAGGTCGACGCGGACATCACCGAGGTCGTCGACTCCGAGGAGCAGACGGCCGCCCCCAAGATGGCCCGCAAGGTCTCCTACCGGTACGACAACGGCCTCGTCGACTACGTGCAGCACCTCGTCAGCTCCAAGAAGGCCGAGCCAGTCACGGCCGAGATCATCTCGATGGAGACCGAGGACACCGAGCGCGAGCTCTCCCTCGAGATCGCCATGCAGTGGACGAGCGCCTACAGCGAGTCGGTGCACACCTACGCCAACGCGATCAACACGCACGAGGGCGGCACGCACGAGGAGGGCTTCCGGTCGGCGTTGACCAAGATGGTCAACGACTTCGCGCGCAAGCAGAACCTGCTCAAGGACAAGGACGACAACCTCACGGGTGACGACATCCGCGAGGGCCTGACGGCGGTCATCTCGGTCAAGCTCGGTGAGCCGCAGTTCGAGGGCCAGACCAAGACCAAGCTCGGCAACTCCGAGGTCAAGGGCTTCGTCCAGCGGGCCATGACCGACGAGTTCGGTCACTGGCTGGAGGCCCACCCCAACGAGGGCAAGGACATCGTGCGCAAGTCCGTGCACGCCGCCGCTGCCCGGATGGCCGCCCGCAAGGCGCGCGAGGCCACCCGCCGCAAGGGCCTGATGGAGTCCGGCGGCCTGCCCGGCAAGCTGTCCGACTGCCAGACCAAGGACCCCACGGTCTCCGAGGTCTACATCGTCGAGGGCGACTCCGCCGGAGGTTCGGCCAAGGCCGGTCGCAACCCGGAGAACCAGGCGATCCTGCCGATCCGCGGCAAGATCCTCAATGTCGAGAAGGCACGGATCGACCGGGTCCTGGCCAACCAGGAGGTCCAGGCGCTGATCTCGGCCTTCGGTACCGGCATCGGCGAGGACTTCGACATCTCCAAGGCGCGTTACCACAAGATCGTGCTGATGGCCGATGCCGATGTGGACGGCATGCACATCCGCACCCTGCTGCTGACGCTGCTCTTCCGCTTCATGAAGCCGCTCATCGAGGCCGGGTATGTCTACCTGGCGCAGCCGCCCCTCTACCGACTCAAGTGGTCCAACCACGACCACGAGTTCGCCTTCACCGACCGCGAGCGCGACGCGATGGTCGCCGAGGGTCAGTCCAAGGGGTGGCGTCTGCCGAAGGACAACTCGATCCAGCGCTACAAGGGTCTCGGCGAGATGAACTACCAGGAGCTGTGGGAGACCACGATGGACCCCGACAGCCGCGTGCTGCTTCAGGTGACGCTCGACGACGCTGCCGCGGCGGACGAGATCTTCGCCGTGCTCATGGGCGAGGACGTCGAGTCGCGCCGCAGCTTCATCCAGAAAAATGCGCGCGACGTGCGCTTCCTCGACATCTGACGCGCACCACCCGCCCCGCCCTGCCTTTCCGCCCGTCCACGGCGATGACCCCGAGGTGACCTGAGCACATGACCGACATCCCCACCACACCCCCCGAGACCGACCGCACCGAGCCGATCGACCTCAACGCGGAGATGCAGCGCAGCTACATCGAGTACGCGATGAGCGTCATCGTCTCCCGTGCGCTGCCGGACGTGCGGGACGGGCTCAAGCCCGTGCACCGCCGGATCGTCTACGCGATGTACGACGGCGGCTACCGCCCCGACCGCGGGTACAACAAGTGCTCGCGCGTCGTCGGCGATGTCATGGGCCAGTACCACCCGCACGGTGACAGCGCGATCTATGACGCGATGGTCCGCCTCGTCCAGCCGTGGTCCCTGCGCTACCCGCTCATCGACGGACAGGGCAACTTCGGCTCTGCCGGCAACGACGGCGCGGCCGCTCCGCGATACACCGAGTGCAAGATGGCGCCGCTGTCGCTGGAGCTCGTGCGGGACATCGACCAGGAGACGGTCGACTTCGTCCCCAACTACGACGGCAAGACGATGCAGCCGGACGTCCTCCCGGCACGCTTCCCCAACCTGCTGGCCAACGGCTCGGCCGGTATCGCCGTCGGCATGGCCACGCAGATCCCCCCGCACAACCTGCGTGAGGTCGCCGACGCCGCCCAGTGGATGCTCGACCACCCGGAGAGCACCCGCGAGGAGGCCCTCGAGGCCGTCATGGGCTTCATCAAGGGACCCGACTTCCCCACCGGCGCGCTCATCATGGGCACGCGAGGGATCGACGACGCCTACCGCACCGGTCGCGGCTCGATCATCATGCGGGCGGTCGTCGAGGTCGAGGAGATCCAGGGGCGCACCTGCCTGGTCGTCACGGAGCTGCCCTATCAGGTCAACCCGGACGCGCTGGCGCAGAAGATCGCGGAGATGACCAAGGAAGGGCGCCTGTCGGGCATCGCGGACCTGCGTGACGAGACCTCCGGTCGCACCGGCCAGCGGCTCGTCATCGTCCTCAAGCGGGACGCCGTCGCCAAGGTCGTGCTCAACAACCTCTACAAGCACACGCAGTTGCAGACCAACTTCGGCGCCAACATGCTGGCGCTCGTCGACGGCGTGCCGCGCACGCTGCCGGTCTCGGCCTTCATCCGGCACTGGGTCGAGCACCAGATCGACGTCATCGTGCGCCGCACCGAGTACCGGTTGCGCAAGGACGAGGCCGCGATCCACATCCTGCGCGGCTACCTCAAGGCGCTCGACATGCTCGACGAGGTCATCGCGCTCATCCGCCGCTCCCCCACCGTCGACGAGGCCCGCACGGGTCTGATCGAGCTCTTGGACATCGACGAGCTGCAGGCCATGGCGATCCTCAACCTGCAGCTGCGTCGCCTCGCGGCCCTGGAGCGGCAGAAGATCATCGACGAGCACGACGAGATCGAAACCCGGATCATCGACTACAAGGACATCCTCGCCCGACCCGAGCGGCAGCGACAGATCGTCAAGGACGAGCTGGCAGAGATCGTCGACCGCTACGGCGACGACCGGCGCAGCCGCATCCTGCCCTACGACGGCGATGTCGCCATGGAGGACCTCATCCCCGAGGAGGACGTGGTCGTCACGATCACCCGCGGTGGCTACGCCAAGCGCACCCGGGTCGACGAGTACCGAGCGCAGAAACGTGGCGGCAAGGGGGTGCGCGGTGCCTCCCTTCGTGGTGAGGACGTCGTGCGCAACTTCTTCACGACCACCTCGCACCACTGGCTGCTGTTCTTCACCAACCTCGGCCGGGTCTACCGGGTCAAGGCCTACGAGCTGCCGGAGGCGGCGCGCGATGCCCGCGGCCAGCACGTGGCCAACCTGCTCGCCTTCCAGCCCGACGAGCAGATCGCCGCGGTCTACGCGATCCGGGACTACGAGGTGGCTCCCTACCTCGTGCTGGCGACGAAGCGCGGTCTGGTGAAGAAGACCCGCCTGACCGAGTACGACTCGCCGCGCAGCGGCGGGCTCATCGCGGTCAAGCTGCGGGAGGACGACGAGCTCGTCGGCGTCGGCCTCGTCTCCGCCGAGGACGACCTGCTGCTCGTCTCGCGCAATGCCCAGTCGGTGCGCTTCCACGCGACCGACGAGATCATCCGCCCGATGGGTCGCTCCACGAGCGGTGTGACGGGCATGAAGTTCCGCGACGAGGATTCCTTGCTCGCACTCAATGTCATCGAGGACGGCACCGACCCCGATGTCTTCGTCGTCTTCGAGAACGGCGTGGCCAAGCGGACGGCCGCCTCGGAGTGGACCGCCAAGGGCCGCGCCGGCCTGGGCGTGACCGCGGCGAAGTCCGGCAAGGGCGGCCACCTCGTGGGCGCGCTCGTCGTCGACGAGGACGACGAGGTCATGGTCGTGATGGAGAAGGGCAACATCGTCCGGTCGGCCGTCACCGAGGTGAACCGCACCACTCGCAACACGATGGGTGTCAGCTTCGCTGCCCCCCGCAAGGGTGACTCGATCGTCGCGGTGGCTCGTAATGTCGACCGTGGCGAGGACGACGCGGAGGTCGTGGCTGACGGTGAGGCGCAGCCCGACGATGTAGCGTCGGTCCCTGACGTGCAGTCCACCGGGAATGACCCGGTGGAGCCCGCCCAGCAGGGGGACGCCCCCGGAGGTGACCAGGAGTGAGTTCGACAGGAGAGACCACGGCCACGCGCTCTGCCGCAGGCTCGTCCCAGCCCCGTCGCACACAGACCGCTGGCGCGGCCTCGCGGCCCGCGCCCCGGGCCGGCCGCCGCGTCAAGCTCATGGTCTCGCGGGTGGACCCCTTCTCCGTGATGAAGGTCGGGTTCCTCGTCTCGGTGGCCATGGGCATCGCCTTGGTCGTCATGACCGCGGTCGTGTGGGTGCTGCTCTCGGCGATGGGCGTCTTCGACTCCGTCAACGAGCTCGCCGGCCAGATCATCGGTGAGGGTTCCGGCGAGAAGTTCGACGTCATGGACTTCCTCGGCTTCGGTCGGGTCGTCTCGTTGTCGATCGTCATCGCGGTCGTCGACGTCTTCCTGCTGACGGCCATCGCGACTCTCGGGGCCTTCCTCTACAACATCGTCGCCAGCCTCGTCGGCGGCGTGCACATGACGCTGACCGACGACTGATCCGCTCGCCCGTCGCCGTTTTGGTTTCGGCGGCGGGTGTGGGGTAATCTCGGGCGTCGCGCCACGGACAACCTCCGTAGCGCAACACGGGCCTATAGCTCAGGCGGTTAGAGCGCTTCGCTGATAACGAAGAGGTCAGAGGTTCAAGTCCTCTTAGGCCCACCACATCCGACGGTGAGGAGAGTTCCGGTGAAGAAGGTTCTCGTACTCGTCGCGGCCGCAGCCGGCGCGGCGTATGCCAAGCGCAGGATCGAGCAGCAGCGTTCTGAGAAGGACCTGCACGCCGCGACCAGCCGGATGAGCAGCACCCCCAAGCCCGCCGGTACCGGTGGCGCTTGGGCTGCGGCCTCGGACCGTCCGTCCTGAGCAGCCCGCAGCACAACTGAACCAGGGGACTTAGCTCAGCTGGTAGAGCACCGCCTTTGCAAGGCGGGGGTCAGGGGTTCGAACCCCCTAGTCTCCACTTCTCGCAGACGCAGGCCCTTTCTCCGCCCGGAGAGAGGGCCTCTGGTCTGTCCGAGCACGACTCATGGACGTGCGGCGCCCGGTCGGTCCCTTCGAGGCTCGGGCCCGGGCGGCCCTCACGCCTCAGGACGAGCCTTCTTGGGCAGCTTGGCGATGATCGTGGCGTAGGAGTCCTCGACCGCCTCGAGCAGCTCTTCCAGCGGGATGGCGCCGTCGATGGTCAGCGTGTTCCAGCCGCTCCGGCCGATGTAGGGCATGACCGAGGCATCGTCCGGGTAGCGAGCCAGCCACTCGTCGGCCTCTTCGCGTGAGGCGCCGGCCTTGACGCCGACCGAGGTCGCGCCGAGGAAGGCGAAGATCTTGCCCGCGTCGCGTGGCCCGACCTTGGCCACCAGGTCGCCCTCCCAAGGCTCGTCAGGCCAGGCACCGGGAAGGGAGAGGGCGTGCTCGCGGACCGATCCACCTGAGGTCATGGACCCAGCGTGGCATGGGAGGCCTCGTCGAGCCCCTCCACGAAGGTCGCAAGCTGCTGGAGAAATCGGTCCTGGTCCTGACGCGGGATCGCAGCGAGGGCTCGCTCGTAGACCTCCGTCAGGCGCGCCATGTCGGAGCGGAAGCGGGCCCCCCCTTCGTCGCTCACCGTCACGACATAGGCGGGCGAGTCCTCGGGCCGTGAGCGGACGATGAGTCCGGAGTCGAGGGCAGCGTGGACCTGACGGTTGACGGTCGACTGCTCGAGATCGAGCTCCTCGGCGAGCTGCCGCAGCGTGCGCGGCTGCCCGTCCCGTAGGAGCCACAGCAGCCGTCCCTCGGCGACCTTGAGCTGCTGCCCGGCCTCGACCCCACGACGGACGGTGGACCACCGGGTGGCCACCCGGATCGCCGTCCAGGCGGGTCCGTCATCGGGCGTGAGGAAGGTCATGCGTTGGCGCCTTTCGTGGGGACCTGTTGATGTGTAGAGTACACATGGTCAGTTTGTGTATCGTACATATCCCACTCGGGACAAGGATTTCTCCGCATGCCCCCTTCGTCGCCGGCGACCACGCCCGCACGCTTCTCCGCCAACCTCGTCATCGCGGCCCTGTGCCTGGGCAGCCTGAGCGGCGCCCTCATGCAGTCGCTCGTCATCCCCATCCAGAGCGAGCTGCCGCGCCTGCTGAGCACCGACGCAGGGAATGCCTCCTGGGCGGTCACGGCGACACTCCTCGCCGCCGCCGTCACGATGCCGGTCACCGGTCGTCTGGCCGACATGTTCGGCAAGAAGAAGGTGCTCGTCGCCTCCGCCGCGCTCCTCGTGCTCGGCTCCGTCATCGCGGCCCTCTCGAGCGGCCTCGCACTCTTCCTCGTCGGGCGGGCGCTGCAGGGCATGGCGATGGGCTACATCCCCGTCGCCATCAGCCTGGTCCGTGAGATCGCGCCCGTGGAGAAGCGGGCTGGTGCGGTCGCGGTCGTGAGCGCCACGATGGGGGTCGGTGGCGCCATCGGGCTCCCGCTCTCGGCCTGGATCGCCCAGGACTTCTCCTGGCACGGCCTCTTCTGGTTCTCCGCCGTCCTCGCCCTCGTCGCCCTCGTCACCACCGCAGTCGTCGTGCCGTCGGTCCACGACGCCCACCCGGCGCACATCGACGTCTCCGGCATCATCGGCCTGGCCGTCGGCCTCTGCGCCGTCCTCATCGGCATCAGCAAGGGGTCCGATTGGGGCTGGGCATCCGGTCGCACGGCGGGCTGCATCGCCGGCGGGCTGGTCGTCCTGCTCGTGTGGGGCTGGTACCAGTTGCGCCACGACGACCCCATCGTCGACCTGCGCACGACCGTGCGTCGTCCCGTGCTCTTCACCAACATCGCGGCGCTGCTCATCGGGTTCGGGATGATGGCACAGATGATCGTCGTGCCCCAGCTGCTCGAGATGCCCGAGGCCACCGGCTACGGCCTCGGCCAGTCGATCCTCGAGGCGGGCCTGTGGATGGCCCCCGGCGGACTGATGATGATGGTCTTCGCGCCCGTCTCCAGCCGGCTCATCAACAGCATCGGCGCCAAGCTGACCCTGGCCATCGGCGCGGTCGTCATCAGCGCCGGCTATCTCGTCGCACTCGGCCTGATGAGCGCCCCGTGGCAGCTGATGGTCGCCAGCCTCGTGGCCAGCGCGGGTGTCGGCATCGGCTACGCGGCCATGCCCACGCTCATCCTCGACAATGTGCCGGAGCACGAGGCCGGTGCGAGCGTGGGGGTCAACGGCCTCATGCGCTCCGTCGGCACGACGATCGCCGGCGCGGTCATGGCCGCGATCCTCACCAGCCGCACGATCTCCCTCGGTGGCCACGTGATCCCCGACCAGTCCGCCTTCCAGCTCTGCTTCCTCGTCGGAGCCGCTGCCACGCTCGCCGGTGCGTTGGTCTGTCTGCTGATCCCGCGCCAGCGGACGCAGCAGGTGGAGCCCGAGCCGGAGCCGCTGCCGGTCAACGCCTGAGCGCGGCGGGGGTGCGCTGTGCGGAACACCCCCTTCGCGGCCGACCCGGAGCCTCTAGGTTGCCGAGCATGAGCACTGTCGAGACCGCCAACCCAGAGATCGCCGTCACGATTGACGTCAACGGCATCGCCACCAACCACCACGACGTGGGTGAGGGCGATCCCGTCCTGCTGATCCACGGCTCGGGTCCGGGCGTCAGCGCGTGGGCCAACTGGCGCACCGTGCTGCCCGAGCTGTCCAAGCAGCACCGGGTCATCGCCCCCGACATCCTCGGTTTCGGCTACACGGAGCGCCCCGACGGTGTCACCTATGACATGGCGACGTGGACCGAGCACCTCGTGGGTCTGCTCGACGCCCTGGGGCTCGACCGGGTCGCCATCATCGGCAACAGCTTCGGCGGGGCGCTCGCGCTCAATGTCGCGACGCACCACCCTGACCGCGTGAGCAAGCTCGTCCTCATGGGCGCTGTCGGCGTCCCCTTCGAGATCACCGAAGGCCTGGACAGGGTGTGGGGCTTCGAGCCGAGCCTGCCCAACATGGTCGACCTCATGGACGTCTTCGCCTACGACCGTTCGCTGCTCACCGAGGACCTGGCCAAGCTCCGCCTCGAGGCGGCGACCCGCCCGGGGGTGCACGAGGCCTACAGTGCGATGTTCCCCGCGCCCCGGCAGCGCTCGGTCGAGGCCATGACCGTCCCCGACGCCGACATCCGCTCGCTGACCCAGCCCACGCTGATCGTGCACGGTCGCGACGACGAGGTCATCCCGCTGAGCAACTCGATGCGCCTCAACGAGCTCATCGAGCAGTCCGAGCTCCACGTCTACGGCCAGTGCGGGCACTGGGTGCAGATCGAGCACACCGCCGGCTTCACCCAGCTGGTCGGCAACTTCCTCGCCTGAGCGGGGCAAGACGAAGGGGTCGGTCCGCACGATGCGGACCGACCCCTTCGAGACGCTTGCTGCGCAAGCTCCTCAGGGAGCGCTGCTGCAGCGGTGGGTGACGTCAGGCCTTGCTGTCACCATCGACCGGGAGGTCGCCACCGAGGTGGTCGGTCGACAGGTCCGTGCCTTCGGAGGTGTCCGACGTGGACGGGACCGCCGAGTTGTCGGCCCAGTCGCGGGCCGAGCTCCAGGCATCATCGCCCTCCGCGGTCTCCGCACCGGCCTCGGGTGCATCCGCGACCGGAGCCGCGGCCAGCGGGTCCGTGACGTCGGCACTGTCGACGACCGCAGCGGCGGGTGCGACACCAGCAGCAGCGGCCGGAGCCGGGGTGGACGGGACGGTGGACTCGCGGCCGGTCGCGGGCGCCTTGTAGGGGTCGCCTGCGGGGACGGCCCACGGGTCCTTCTTGGGGCCCTGCTTCTGCTTGGCGACGACGGCGGCGATGCCACCGGCGACGAGCGCGAGGAGCAGCAGTTTCAGCCCGCGACGCTTCTTGGGCTTCTCCCCCTTGGCGGCGGCGAGCGCCAACTTGGGGTCCTGCTCGTCACGCAGGGCAGCGATGACATCGGGAGCGCGGTGCGCGGCCTCGTCCGCAGCCTTGCGGCTCGCGGCGGCACCGGCAGCAGCCAGACCCGACGCGGTCGTGACGACCTTGGGCAGGACGTCGTCGACGAAGGTGTCGCGCAGGTCCTGCACATCACTGCCGGCCTTGTTGCCCTGCTTGCGCGCCTGCTTGGTGGCCTTGCGCACCTTCTTGCGGGCGTCCTTCTTGCCCTTCTTGGCGTCCTTGGCAGCCTGCTTCCTGGCCTCCTGCGCCTGCTCACGCAGGTCGGCGGCACGGGCTGCGGCGGTCTCCCGCGCGGCGGTGGCGTGGTCGGCTGCGGAGCCCTTGAGCTCGTGAGCGCGCTCGGTGCCCTGCTCGGTCTGCGCGGCGACCTTGTCGATGATCTCGTGGACCTTGAGCGACGTGGCTTCGGCGGTCTCGTGAGCGCGCACGCGGCCACCCTCGACCTTGTTGTTCTTCTGGAACACACTTCCTCCTGCGGACGTGGGGTACTCCCCCATCCTGCACCGGATCCGTCGCCGAGGAAACCGAAGGGGCCGATGAGCCCCACCACGTCCACGCCTCGGAAGGGCTGACTACGATGGATCGCATGAAGGCGATCCTGCACACGACCCATGGCGACATCTCCATCGAGCTGTTCCCCAACCACGCTCCCAAGACCGTCGACAACTTCGTCGGCCTCGCCTCTGGCGAGAAGGAGTACAAGGACGACGCCGGGCGGACCAACCCGACCAAGTTCTACGACGGCCTCGGCTTCCACCGGATCATCCCCGGCTTCATGATCCAGGGCGGCTGCCCGCTCGGTCAGGGCGTCGGCGGACCCGGCTACGAGTTCGACGACGAGATCCACCCCGAGCTGACCTTCGCCAAGCCGTACCTGCTGGCCATGGCCAACGCGGGCAAGCGAGGAGGCAAGGGCACCAACGGTTCCCAGTTCTTCGTCACCGTCGGCGAGACCCCGTGGCTCAACGGCAAGCACACCATCTTCGGCGAGGTCGCCGACGGTCCCAGCCGTGAGGTCGTCGACAAGATCGCCGCTGTCCCCACGGGTGCGATGGACAAGCCGGTCGAGCCGGTGGTCATCGAGTCCGTCGAGATCGTCCAGGACTGATCCACGATGTCGCAGCCGCCGTCCGGCCGGGTGCCGGACGGCGGCCCCGGCACCGAGGTCCCCACCTGTCCCCGACACCCAGACCGGGTGTCCTACATCCGCTGCCAGCGGTGCCGCCGCCCGGTGTGCCCGCAGTGCCAGCGCAGCGCCGCCGTCGGTGTCCAGTGCGTGGACTGCATCCGTGAGCAGGCCAAGGGGATCCGGCCGCAGGTCACCGTCTTCGGTGGCCGGGCGGGCGCCGACCGTCCCTATCTGACCATCGCGATCATCGCGATCTGTGTCGTCGTCTGGCTGGGCGAGCTGCTCTCCCCCCGCGTCTTCCAAGAGGTCGCCTTCGCGCCGGCCCTCGGCACGAGCGAGCCCTGGCGCCTGATCACCTCGGCCTTCGCGCACAGCCCGACCCAGCCGATGCACATCATCTTCAACATGCTCGCGCTGTGGATCGTCGGCGGCTACCTCGAGCGCATGCTCGGGTGGGCCCGCTACCTGGCGATGTACCTCGTGACCGCCCTCGCCGGCTCCGTGACCTGGCTGCTCTTCCAGCCCGTCGACCCGAGCAACCAAGGGGCCTGGGTCCCGGTGGTGGGCGCCTCCGGGGCGGTCTTCGGCCTCTTCGCCGCGGTCATCGTCCTCAACCGGCACCTCGGCCGGGACAGCTCGTCGATGATCGCGACCATCGGGATCAATGCGGTCATCGGCTTCGTCGTCCCCAATGTGGCGTGGCAGGCCCACCTCGGTGGGCTCGTCGCCGGTGGCCTCCTCGCATTCGCGATCGCCGTCTCGCGCAGCCAGCGTCGCCCGGCCCTGGCCTGGGTCGCGTTCGGGGCCGTGCTGGCAGTGGTCATCGCGCTGGCTGTGGGCAAGTACGCCTCGTCCCCAGCCCCGGTCCTCATCCCCTTCGTCTGAGGGTCCGGGGCAAGAACCCCGGGATTCCGGGAGTTACACCCGTGTCATTTGTCCCCAACTGTGAACAAGCCTGTGGATAACCTCAGTTGTCCACAGGCTTGTGTGCACAGAGGTGGACGCACAGAGGCCGCACTGCCCGTGGGCAATGCGGCCTCTGCATGCGCTGACCGGTCCGTGGTGGGGACGCGGGAGCGGCGGGCTACTTCCAGCGGGTGGTCATCGCAAACCCGGCGAGGATGAAGGCGAAGCCGCCACCGAGGTTCCACCGCCCCCAGGACTCGACCGGGTACTGCTCCTGGGTGATGTAGAAGGTCACGACCCACACCAGCCCGATGAGCATCAGGCCGAGCATGACGGGGACGAACCACGCCGGGTTGCCGATGCGCTGCGCCTTGACCTTGTGGCGGGCCTTGGTCTCGGCCTTGTCATCCTCCGCCTGGGCGGCCGCGCGCTTGCGCGGGTCACCGGAGCGCTTGGCAGCGCCCTTGTCCTTGGCCGCCCCCTTGCCCGTGGCGGTGGTCGACGTGGTCGTGGTCTCGCTGGTGGTCACGTCCGTGGTGCCGGTCGTGTCCTTCGCGTCGTCGGCGGACTTCGCCACAGGGTGCTCCTTCAAGGATGGTGCGGTTCGTGGCCTAGCGTAGAGCCCAGAGCCCGACCAACCGAGCGAAGGGGGTGCGCCCTGTGCCCGACGAACGCCCGTCACCTGACGAGACCCGCTTGGGACCACGCGTGCGCACCTGGCTCACCCAGCGACCGAGCCGCTGGTCCTCCCTCGTCCCGGTCATCGCCCTGGGGGCCGGGCTGCTCTTCGCCACGTCGAGCACCACAGCCCGCGGCACGGACCTGCGCAGCGAGGCCACGGGCCTGCCCGACGTCATCCGTGAGCGCACCATCGACAACGAGCGCTCGGGCAAGCGGGTGGAGAGCCTGCGCAGCGACGTCGACGGGCTCACCCGTGACGCGGCCCCGGGCAGCACCCGTCTGCAGGAAATCTCCCGCCAGACGAGCGCCCGCAGCCAGGACGCCGGCCTGACCCCCGTCGCCGGCCCGTCGCTGACCGTCTCCCTCGACGATGCGGACCTCGCCGCGAGCGAGGTGCCGGAGGGCTTCACCGTCGATGACATCGTCGTGCACCAGCAGGATGTCCAGGGTGTCGTCAACGCGCTGTGGCGAGGCGGTGCCGAGGCCATGCAGATCATGGACCAGCGGGTGATCTCCACCAGCGCGGTCCGCTGTGTCGGCAACACCCTCATCCTCCAGGGGCGCGTGTACTCGCCGCCCTTCACGATCACCGCCATCGGCGACCCGGACGAGCTGCGCCAGGCGCTCGACGACGACCCGGCCGTCGACATCTACCGGCAGTACGTCGACGCGGTGGGGCTGGGCTACGAGGTCACGACCGAGGAGACGACGCAGCTGCCCGCCTTCACCGGTCGCACCCGGCTCGAGTACGCCCGACCGATGCCTGAGGGCGGATGAGGGACATACTGTCCGAGTGACCCAGATCCTCGTCGTCGACAACTACGACAGCTTCGTCTTCACCATCGTGGGCTACCTCCAGCAGCTCGGTGCGGAGACGACCGTCGTGCGCAACGACGCCGTCGTGCCAGCTGATGGCGCGGACTTCGATGGCGTCCTGATCTCTCCCGGACCCGGTACCCCCGAGCTCGCAGGCGTCTCCACTGCGATGATCGAGGCCTGCGCCGAGCGCGCGCAGCCGATGCTCGGGGTCTGTCTCGGGCACCAGGCCCTCGGGATCGTCCTCGGAGCGCGCGTCGGTCGCGCGCCCGAGCTGCTGCACGGCAAGACGAGCCGGGTCCTGCACGACCAGACCGGAGTCCTGGCGGGGCTGCCCTCCCCCTTCACCGCGACCCGCTACCACTCGCTGACGATCGACCCGACCACCGTCCCGGACGCCTTGGTGCCCAACGGCCACACGGAGTCCGGAGTGATCATGGCCGCTCAGCACCGCGACCTGCCGCTGCACGGGGTGCAGTTCCATCCCGAGTCGGTGCTCACGGAGGGTGGGCACCGCATCCTGGCCAACTGGCTGGCGCTGACCGGTGATGACGGGGCGGTCGGCCGTAGCGAGGGGCTGTCCCCCCTCGTGCGTGACGTCGAGGGCGTGGCCCGAGCCGCTGCCGCCGGCTGACGGGGAGGACCCGCCGTGAGTGATCCGACGATCGGTCCGTTGGATCGTCTCCAGCGTCGCCACCCTGTCATCGGTTTCCCCATCGCCGTCGTCTACAAGTTCTTCGACGACTTCGGCGGGTACCTCTGCGCGCTCCTGACTTACTACGGGTTCCTCTCGCTCTTCCCCGCGTTGCTGCTGCTGTCCACCGCCGTCGGCTTCGTCCTGCAGGGGCAGCCCGAGTGGCAGGAGCGGATCCTCGACTCGGCCCTGTCGGACTTCCCCATCGTCGGGGACGAGCTGCGCAGCACCGGCACCCTCGGCGGGGGACCGGTCGGACTGCTCATCGGTGGGCTGGCCGCCCTCTACGGCGGGCTCGGCGTCGGCCAGGCACTGCAGTACGCCAACAACACCGCGTGGATGATCCCGCGCAACTCCCGCCCCAACCCCTTCGCCAGCCGTGGACGGGGGCTCCTCCTGCTGGCCGTCGCCGCAGCGACGATCGTCGTCACCACCGGCCTGACGACGTACCTGCAGTGGCTGGTCGCGGGCGGCTACACGGCCTGGGCCATCACCATCGCCTCCATCGCCCTCAACACGGGGGTCATCGGGCTGGTCTTCATCATCTCGACGACCCGACCCCTCGACCTGCTCGACGTACTGCCCGGCGCGGTCCTGGCGGCCCTGGCCTGGCAGGGCATGCAGTCCGTCGGTGCCGTGTACGTCAGCACGGTCATCGAGCGCGCGAGCAATCTCAACTCGGTCTTTGCCCTCGTGCTCGGGCTGCTCGTCTTCCTCTACACGATGGCGGTCGTCACCATGCTGTGCGTCGAGGTCAACGTCGTGCGCAAGGAGCACCTGTGGCCGCGGGCGCTCCTCACCCCCTTCACCGATCAGGTCGTGCTCACCGGTGCGGACCAGCGTGCCTACTCACGGCACGCAGAGGCCCAGCGGCTCAAGGGCTTCCAGCGCATCGACGTGTTCTTCGACGAGGCCCGAGGGCGCGACGAGGAGGACTGACGCCCGGAGGGTCAGGGGCTCGCCGGCGACCGGGTCGTGATGCTCGTCGAGCGGGTGCTGCTCGGCTCGCTGGTCGACGAGGTCGGGGAGTCCGTCGGGCTGTCCGTCGACGTCGGTGTCGAGGTGGGCTCGTCGGTGGAGGTGTCCGAGGGCTCGCTCGTCTCGCTCGGACTCGACGTGGTGGTGACCGTCTGGGCCGGCTCCCTCGCCACGACGAAGGTCACCGTGCGACCCTGCTTGATCGTGCCCGCACCGGGACTCTGGTCGAGGATCGTGCCCTCCGGCTCGGAGGACTCGCGCGTGGTCTCCTTGATCTTCAGCTTCAGTCCGAAGATGTCGCTGCGCACGTCGTCGATCTTCTTGCCCGTGTAGTCCTTCAGGTCCACGTCACCCGAGGCGACGACCAGGTCGACCTTGGTCCCCTTGGCCACGGACTCGGCAGCGCCGGGGCTGGAGCTGAGGACGTGGTCGGCCGCCTGGTCGGGACTGTCCTCGGTGGTGACCTGACCGACGGTCAGCCCGGCATTCTCGATGGCCCGGGTCGCCTCACCACGCTCCATCCCCACGACGCTGGGCACGCCGGCCTCGTCAGGGCCGGCGGAGACCTCGACGACGACGGTGTCACCCTCGGGCACACTCGTGCCCGGGGTCGGGTTCTGGCGCACGACGGTGCCGACCGCCGCGTCATCGGTGACGGTCTCGACATCCGCCGTGAGCTGCACCTGCTCCAGCTTGGCGACCGCTGCGTCCTCGTCCATGCCGACGACGCGAGGGACGCTCACCTGGATGATCTCCTCGCCCTGGCTGGCATCCCAGGCAAACCACCCGAGCAGGGCGATGGGGATCAGCAGGAGCGCGGCCATGAGCCACCCCAGGCCACCCCCACGGCGACGAGCCTGGGCTGCGGGCATGGAGGCGGTCTCAGGGTCCTGACGGGGCACCGGCTCGGCCCGCGGTGCGGCGAGCGGCAGCGTGGTCGTCGCTGCGTCCAGACGCTCGGTGGCGATGGGGCTGATCGGCATCCCGCCGCGGTAGGCGCCCAGGTCCTCCGCCATGGCTTTGGCGTCGGGGTAGCGCTCGTCCCGGTCCTTGGTCAGCGCGTGGTGGACGATCGCGTCCAGCTCCGGCGGGACTGAGGGCTCGATGGACGAAGGGAGGGGGATGTCGGCGTTGACGTGCTGGTAGGTGAGCGCGATGGGCTCACCCGTGTACGGCGTGCGTCCCGTGAGCAGCTCGAAGAGCAGGCACCCGGTGGAGTAGACGTCACTGCGTTTGTCGACCGTCTCGCCGCGTGCCTGCTCGGGGGAGATGTACTGGGCGGTCCCGATGACGGCCTGGGTCTGCGTCATCGTCGCCTGGGTGTCGGCGATCGCCCGGGCGATGCCGAAGTCCATGACCTTGACGCTGTCGTCGTCGGAGATCATCACATTGCCGGGCTTGATGTCGCGGTGCACGATGCCCATGTTGTGGCTGTAGTCGAGGGCCTCGAGGACCTGCTGGACGATCCTGGCGGCCTCGGTGGGCTCGAGGGTGCCCGTCTCCGAGTCGTTGAGCAGCTCCCTGAGGGTGTACCCGTCGACGTACTCCATGACGATGTACGGGATGTCCAGGGGGGCGCCGCCGGTCTCGATGATCCGCTCCTCGCCGGAGTCGTAGACGGCCACGATCGAGCGGTGGTTCAGCCCGGCGACGGACTGGGCCTCCCGGCGGAAGCGGCCGAGGAAGGCGGCGTCGCGGGCGTGGTCCGTACGCAGGATCTTGATGGCAACCGGGCGACCCAGTCGCGTGTCGTGACCCAGGTGGACCTCGGCCATGCCGCCACGGCCGATGAGCTCGCCGACCTCGTAACGTCCGCCGAGCAGGCGGGGTGCCGCTGTGCTCATCGTGTCTCCCTGGGCTTGCCGGTCGAAGTGGTCTGGTGTCGGGTCGTGATCACTGGAGGGCCGCCTTCATCACAGCAGCACTGATCGGTCCTGCGACCGACCCGCCGTACGCCTCGCTGCCGGCCCGTCCGCCGTCCTCGACGACGACGGCCACGGCGATCTGGGGGTTGTCGGCCGGGGCGAACCCGGTGAACCAGGCGTGCGGGGGCTGACCGGTTTCGTGCTCAGCGGTGCCGGTCTTGCCGGCGACGCTCGTGCCGGGCACGGCGGCCTGGGTGCCGGTGCCCTTTTCCACGACGAGCTGCATCATGTCGGTGAGCGTGTCGGAGGTCTCCGGCTCCATGGCCTTGGACAGCTGCTCCGGCTTGGTCTCGCTGATCGTCGACAGGTCTGAGCCGAGGACGGACTGCACGAGGTGGGGCTTCATGACCACGCCGTCGTTGGCGACCGCGGAGGTGACCATGGCGATCTGCAGGGGCGTGACGCGCACGTCGTACTGCCCGATGCCGACCTGGGCCTCCTGCGCCGGGCTCATCTGCCCGGGGAGGGTCGAGGGCGTGACCTTCATCGGGACCTCGAGGTCGTCGCCGAAGCCGAACTTGCCGGCCTGCTCACGCATGGCGTCGCCACCGAGCTCCATACCCAGCCACCCGAAGGCGGTGTTGCACGAGTCCTGCAGGGCGACGGCGAGACTCACCTTGTCGTCGGGGCCGCAGGCGCCGGGGTGCGAGTTGGGCAGGCCGACCTCCGTCTGGGGCAGGTCGAGGACTGCTGGCCCGGGGATGGAGGAGTCCCCGGTCCAGTCGCCGCTCTCGAGGGCCGCCGCGGCGGTCACGATCTTGAAGACGGACCCGGGCGGGTAGAGGTTGCCGGAGATGCTGCGGTTGACGAGCGGACGCGCCGGGTCGCCGTTGAGCGCTTCCCAGGCCTTCTTCTCGGTCGAGGGGTTGTGGCTCACGAGCGGCGTCGGGTCGTAGCCGGGGTGGGAGACCATCGCCAGGATCTCGCCGGTGCGGGGGTCGAGGGCCACGACGGCGCCGCGCTGGTCGCCGAGGGCCTCTGTGGCGGCCTTCTGCACCTTGGGGTTGATCGTCAGCTCCAGGCTGGCGCCCTTGGGTTCGCGTCCGGCGATCGTGCCGGTGACCCTGTCGTAGAAGAGCTTGTCGTCACGGCCGGAGAGCAGGCCGTCCTCCGCGGACTCGATGCCTCCGCCGGGCCCGTAGGTGAAGGAGTTGTAGCCGGTGATGTGGCTGTAGAGCCTGGGCTCGCTGTACGTGCGCTGCCACTGCAGGTCGTCGTCGGTGGGCGTGGAGCTGGCGATCGGTCGGCCGCCGATGAGGATCTGACCGCGCTCGCGGGCATAGCTCTCGAGCTGGGTGCGGCGGTTGCCCGGACGGTCGTTGATGTCCTGCGAGCCGAGCACCTGGATCCACGTGCTCGATCCGAGCAGGAGGACGAAGAGGAGCGAGACGAGCATGGACAGACGTCGGATCGGCTGGTTCATCGGGCCTTCACCACCTGGGTGGGGGCATCCATGGAGGCAGGGTCGAACTCCGGCTCGGGACGACGTGCGTGGTCGCTGATGCGCAGCAGGATCGCGATGAGCGTCCAGTTGGTCAGCAGCGAGGACCCGCCGTAGGCGACGAAGGGAAGGGTCAGCCCGGTGAGGGGGATGACGCGGGTGACGCCACCGATGACCACGAAGACCTGGATGGCCAGGACGAAGGTCAGGCCCGTGGCCAGCAGCTTGCCGAAGCCGTCACGCAGGCCGATGGCGGAGCGCATGCCACGCTCGACCAGGAGTGCGTAGAGCATGATGATCGCGAAGATGCCGATCAGGCCGAGCTCTTCGGCGAGGCTGGTGAAGATGAAGTCGGACTCCGGGAGCGGCGTCAGCCACGGCCGGCCGCGCCCGAGCCCGGTGCCCGAGATCCCGCCGGCAGCCATCCCCATGATCCCCGTGGCCAGCTGGCCGCACTGCTGCATGCCCTCCTCGGAGAAGGTGTCGGTCCAGCACAGCACGCGCGTCTGCACGTGGGAGGCGAACTGGTAGACGATGAGCGCTCCGCCAGCCGCCAGACCGAGGCCGAGGACGACCCACGAGATCCGCTCGGTGGCGACGTAGAGCATGGCCACGAAGAGTCCGAAGATGAGCAGCGTGGTCCCGAAGTCGTTCTCCAGGACGAGCACCATCGCTGCCGCGAGCCAGGCGATCACGAGCGGACCGAGGTCACGCCCGCGGGGGAAGGTCATCCCCAGGAACTTGCGTCCGGCGAGGGCGAGCATGTCGCGGGTCTGCACGAGGTACCCGGCGAAGAAGATCGCGAGCAGGATCTTGGCGATCTCGGCCGGCTGGAAGGTGAAGGCGCCCAGCTTGATCCAGATCTTGGCTCCGTAGACGGAGTGGCCCAGAGGGGTGAGGGGCAGGGCGATGAAGACGAGGGCGGCAAGACCTGCCGTGTAGGTGTAGCGGCGCAGCACGCGGTGGTCGCGCAGGGCGATGAGCACCGCGAGGGCGATCCCGACGCCCAAGCCGGTCCAGATGAGCTGGCGCAGTGCCAGGCCCGAGCTGAAGTCTCGCCCGGCGGCCAGATCCAGTCGATGGATCATCACCAGGCCGATGCCGTTGAGCAGGGTGACGATCGGCAGGATGATCGGGTCAGCGTAGGAGGCCCGCCAGCGCAGGACGAGGTGCACGGCGAGGGCGATGCCCGCGAGGATGCCGGTGTGCCCGAGCAGGTCGGGTGGCACCTCACCGGACTCCGCCACGGAGACATTGACGTAGGCCAGGATCACGACGCCGATGGCCAGCGCCGTGAGCACCAGCTCGACATTGCGACCGCGTGCTGGCGTGATGGTCGTGATGGCCCGCATCATCGGCCGCAGGGCTCCCCGGTGGCTCGCAGCTGGCCACACTTCTTGGCGGCGACCCGCAGGCTGTCGACCCTTTGGTCGGCGGAGGTCCGGGAGTCGACCGAGATGGTGGCCTGGACCTCGTCGCGGTAGAAGGAGGGCAGCTCCGACAGCTCGATGTCGGTCTGGTCGACGGCGGAGTGCAGGGTGATCGGACCGAGGTCCTGTGAGACGCCGCGGTAGATCGTGACCCGGCCGTCCTGCGCGCCGACGTAGTACTGCTGCTGGGTCCACGCGTACG
This sequence comes from Janibacter limosus NBRC 16128, assembly GCF_001570985.1. Classification (GTDB taxonomy): domain Bacteria; phylum Actinomycetota; class Actinomycetes; order Actinomycetales; family Dermatophilaceae; genus Janibacter; species Janibacter limosus. The sequence continues at coordinate 57,861 of NZ_BCSS01000006.1, forward strand.
CCGCGTAGGCGACGGCACCGATGAGCAGGAGGGCCACGCCGAGGCCGCCGATGCGGCGCACCCACCGTCCTGCGCGACTGGAGGAGCGCTCCTCGTCCAGCTCCACCCCTTCGTCATCGTCCTGGGCGGTCAGGGCCGCGGCGCGAGCAGCCGGCGAGTTGTCGACGCGCTTGGCCGGACGTCGCAGGGCCGCAGAGCCGACGACCTGGGGTTGCGTGGAGGGGGTGGACCCGGACTCGACGACGTCGGCAACGATGACCGTCACGTTGTCGGGTGCACCGGCTCGCATGGCGAGCGAGACGAGGGAGTCGGCGGCGCGACCGGGTGGGGTGCCGCCGGCGAGGATCTCCTCGATGGTGTCGAGGGCGACGAACCCGGACAGGCCGTCGGAGCAGAGCAGGTAGCGATCCCCGAGGCGGGCCTCACGCGCGCCCACGTCGGGCTCGTCGTCGACGGCGCCGGTGAGGACGCGGGTGACGACGGAGCGCTGGGGGTGGGTGCTGGCTTCCTCTTCGGTGATCCGACCCTCGTCGATGAGGGTCTGGACGAAGGAGTGGTCCTTGGTCACCTGTGCCAGGCGTCCCTCACGCAGGAGGTAGGCGCGCGAGTCACCGATGTGGGCGAGGATCAGCTTGTTGCGGGCTCGCATGATCGCCGTGACCGTCGTGCCCATGCCTTCGAGCTCGGGGTTGTCGGCGAAGGTGCGGGCGATCTCCTGGTTGGCGGAGGTGATCGCCCGGCTCAGCTGGGTGGACGCCTCGGACGCGGTGAGCGAGTCGTGGTCGATCTCGACGAGCTCGGTGATGACGGTCGCGGAGGCGATGTCGCCCCCGGCGTGCCCGCCCATGCCGTCGGCGACGACGAGCAGGTGCGGCCCCGCATAGCCGGAGTCCTGGTTGTCCTTGCGGACGAGGCCGACGTCGGAGCGGGCCGCGAAGTGGAAGGTCAGCGCCATCGTCAGTTCCTCAGCTCGATGACGGTGCGCCCGATCCGGATGGCGGTCCCGGTCTCGACGGGCACGGGGTCGCCGACGCGGTACTGACCGACGAAGGTGCCGTTGGTGGAGCCGAGGTCCTCGACGTACCAGCCGTCCTCGGCCCGCAGGATGCGTGCGTGTCGCCCGGAGGCGAACTCGTCGTCGAGGACGAGGGTGCACTCCGGGTTGCGGCCGATGAGGACCCCGGAGTCACGAAGGGGGAGGGAGGTGCCGGTCAGCGGGCCGGTGGTCAGCACGATCTGGGTGGGCACGCGTGGGTTGCGCTGCGGCCGGGGCGTGGTCGCCTCGGGAGCCGATGCGGCGCGGTTGGCCTTCTTGGGGGCGGCGGGACGTCGGTTGACCACCCGGGTGCCGAAGAGGTCGGTGCGCAGCACGGAGGCGATCGACATGACGAAGACCCACAGGAGCACGAGCAGGCCAAGGCGCAGCACGGTGACCGTCAGCTCGCTCAACTCAGGTGCTCCTGTCTGTGGACCGGTCAGCGCCGGCCGGCGTGGAAGATGGCGTGGGTGCGGCCCACGGTGATGCGGTCGCCGTCCTCGAGCGGCACCGCGTCGGTGGGCTCGCCGTTGACGAAGGTGCCATTGGTCGAACGCAGATCACGCAGGTGGGTCACCAGGCGCGGGCCGTCGTGGGTGACCCGGACCTCGCAGTGCCGGCGGGAGATGCCGGGGTCGTCGAGCACGACATCCGCGCTCTCGTCGCGGCCCAGCACGGTCATCGCGGCCATGAGCGGGTAGCGCTCGCCGTCGACCTCGAGCCACGGGCGGTCGTGGACCGAGACGGGTGCGGAGGCAGCGCGCGGCGGCTCCGGACGGTGGACTGCCGTGGGCATGTCGACGGCCGGCTCAGGGGCAGGTGCCGGGGCCGGGGTCCGGGTCGGTGGTGGGCGCGGGACGGTCCGCTCGGGGGCGGCCATCGGCTCCGCGTCGTCCTCGGACAGCTCCCAGCCACCGGAGTACTCGTCGTAGTCGTCGTAGTCGTCGCTGCGCTGCTCGTCGGCGTCGGTACGGACCTGGTCGACCCGCTGGCGGGCGGTGGCCGGGCGTACCCGGAAGACGCCGGTCTCGAGCTCCTCGTCCTCGTGGAAGAGGACCTGGAGGGGACCACCGGGCTGGTAGCGCTGCGACTCGGCGTGCTCCTGGGCGGCGGCGATGAGCTCGTCCTCGAGCTCTTCGTCGAACTCGGTGAGCCGCTCGAAGTCGCTCGGGGCCAGCTCCACGGTGAAGAGGTTGGGCACGATCGTGCGGCCACGGCCGAGCATCGTGGCGCGGTCGTCCATGGCCCGGCGCAGCGCGGACGCGAGCTCGAGGGGCTGGACCTCGGCGCGGAAGGCGCGGGCGAAGACACCGTTGACGGTGCGCTCGAGCTTGCGCTCCATACGTTCGAAGAGGCTCACGCGTCCTCCCTTCGGGCAGCGGTCATCACGGACATGGGTCCGGCGATCCTAACCGCGCACTCTGGGCGCTCGCTGCAACCGCGCCGGGAGGGGACGCAGTCATCGTGCTGCCGTCATCCGCAGGGTGCCCCGGGACGCGAAGGGAGATCAGCTCGTCGTGGAGCTCAGCCGCTCCCGGGCTCCGCGACCTCGCCGGGTCGCCTCGATCGTGCCCGTCGCCTGGCCCAGGCCGATGACCGCGCCGTTGCCGTAGAGCGTCTCGATGCCACTGGCGGGCACGGCAAAGGTCTCGTGCCAGATGCCGACCGCGCCGGGGTGCGTGCGGGCGACGGCGTTGAAGCGCTTCCATGCCGGCAGGTGTCGGGCGTCGGCCGAGCTGGCATATCGGTAGAGGTGCTCGGTGCTGCGCCAGTACTGCACGACCCACGGGCCGCGTCGCCCCATGAGGGTCCACCCGCCGAGGAAGCCGAGGTCCTCCGCCTCGCCGCGCTCCGCGGCGGCGCGGTTGCGACCGAGCTCGGCGAGCATGGCCGGCATCGCGGTGAAGACCGGCCCCCACAGGTCGGGGCGGTGAGGCTTGTGGACCGTCATGCCGATGTTGAAGACGACGACGTCGCCCTCGTGCGCGTGGGTGAGCTGGTGCATGGCGGTGTCCTTCGACGTGGCTTCGACGTGGATAGTGACGCTCTCCAGTATTGGGGGGATCTGTACTACCTGCGCGAAGGCCTGCTGCCGCCGGGCGAGCCGCTGACCCACCCAGCGCCGCCTATGGCGACGAGCACGTCGTGCGAGTCCGGCTGATCCGTGCGCTGACGAGCGTCGGCGGTCTGTCGGTCGCGACGACGCGCCGGGTGCTCGACGTCATCGCGCAGCCCGGCACCGGCCGGGTCGACGTCCTCGGTGCGGCACAGCGGGCCTTGCTCGGGGAGGAGTTCGTCGCCGACCCACCGTGCGTCGACGGCTCCGGAGACGGCCTATGCCCAGGGGGTGCTCCAGATCGCGCGCGCCCATGTCGAGTCCGTGCCGCAGGACGCGGCCGGCGCGGTGCGCCAGGTGGTCCTCGGGACCGTCCTCGTCGACCCGGTGCTGGCCCCCCTTCGCCGCCTTGCTCAGCAGCACCTCACCGTGAGCGAAGGGGGCTGACCGCTCGCTTTGGGAATCCGGCAGGTCATGGGGCACAATGAGACGGCTCGTGCGTCGGAAGGCGTGCAAGCACCACTTTTGCGCGAGTGGCGGAACGGCAGACGCGCTGGCTTCAGGTGCCAGTGTCCGAAAGGGCGTGGGGGTTCAAATCCCCCCTCGCGCACACATACCGAAGGGCGTCCCACCAGCTGGTGGGACGCCCTTCGTCGTGGTCGCCCGGGTCGTGCGGCAGAGTCGGACCATGACGTACACGACGATCAGCCACGAGATCGAGGACGGGATCCTCACCGTCACCCTCGACCGACCGGACCAGCTCAACTCCTTCACGCCCACGATGGCCGACGAGCTCGAGCGGACCTTCCGTGAGGTCAACGACGACGACAGCGTGCGAGCGGTCATCGTCACCGGGGCGGGGCGGGCTTTTTGCGCCGGCATGGACTTGACCAAGGACGGCAATGTCTTCGGTCTCGACGAGACCCTGGACCCGTCGCTCGCGGACATGGACCGGCTGGAGGACCCGGCGCTCACCGCCGGGGTGCGCGACACCGGCGGTCGGGTCACCTTGGCGATCCACGACTGCCGCAAGCCGGTCATCGCGGCGATCAACGGCGCTGCGGTCGGCATCGGCGCGACCATGACCCTCGCGATGGACGCGCGGCTCGTCTCGTCCAAGGCGCGCGTCGGTCTCGTCTTCGGCCGCATCGGCATCGTGCCGGAGGCCGCGTCGTCGTGGTTCCTCCCACGCATCGTCGGCCTGCCGGCCGCGCTCGACCTGGTGCTCTCCGCCGACATCCTCGACGCGGACGCGGCGGTCGCCGCCGGACTGGCCACGGGACCGCACGAGCCCGAGGAGCTCCTCACGGCAGCCCGGGCGCTCGCCGACCGCTGGACGAAGGGGAGGTCCCCCGTCGCGGTGGCGCTCGCCCGCCAGATGCTGCGACGCAATGCCGCGCAGGACCACCCTGTCGAGGCGCACCGGATCGACTCCCTCGCGATGTGGCACACGAGCGTCGGCGATGGCAAGGAGGGCGTGGCCGCCTTCCTCGAGAAGCGGGACGCGCAGTTCACCGGGCGCGCCTCGCAGATGCCGGACTTCTACGATGAGTGGGTGGAGTCGCACGGCGGGTGAGAGCCTGCCCGGCCGCCGTGTCCCCCGTCCCCTGAAGAGAGCAAGGCCACGCATGAGCACAGAGGTCATCAGGTCCTACGACGACGTCGCGCAGGTCCGGGACAACGTCGTCCACCTGCGGGAGACGGAGGGCTCGACCTTCCAGTCCAGCTCGATCGCCTTCTTCGGCACCGGCAACGTGCTCTACGTCGAGGACGGCGCCAAGCTGAAGAACTGCACCCTGCGCTTCCGGGGCAACGACTCGGTCATCCACATCCGAGCCTCCAGCCGGACGACCCAGCTCAAGGTCACCACGTACAACGAGTCGGTCCTCTACCTCGGGCCGGGCGCGTCCTTCACCAGCCCTGCGCGAGCACTGCCGAGCGAGCGCACCCACGTCATCATCGGCTCGGACGCGATGTTCTCCCATCAGGTGACCTTCCGCACCGCGGACCCGCACCTCGTCTACTCCGCCACCACTCACAAGCGGGTGAACCCGAGCCGCTCCATCTGGGTGGGGGACCACGTGTGGCTGGGCCAGGAGGCCTTGATCCTCAAGGGCGCGCACATCGGTTCCGGCTCCATCCTCGGGGCCCGGTCCGTGCTGACCAAGGACGTCCCGTCCAACGCATCAGCGGCAGGCTCGCCGGCGAGGGTGGTCGGCTCCGACATCTTCTGGACGCGACCGTCGGTGCACACCTACACGCGCGCGCAGACCCTCAAGAGCCAGAAGCACAAGGGCGACGAGTTCATCTACGGCACGGGACCGGGCGTGCTCGACCCCGAGACGCTGGAGGCCGAGCTCGACGCCGCCACCAGCGGCGAGGAGCGCGCCGAGTGGTGCCACCGGCTGGATGCCCTGACCGCCCGCGAGCGCTTCTACCGGGATGCGTCGGGCCCCCCTGCGGGCGCAGCGGCTTCCCCCAGCACAGCGGCAGATCCCCGGCGAGGGGCGCGACGTCGGGCGCTGATCCGCTCGCTCGGTCTGCGATGACACTGCTCGTGACGACCACGACCGGGTGGGGTGTCACGGTCGACCTGCCGTGACGCCCCGGTGACCAGCCAACGCAGCCCGGCGATCGCAGAGGGCGGAGTCGGCGTCCGCGCTTGCCCGACGTTACCTGCGGGTACGACGTGCACCTGGTGATGGGCGCCGATCAAGAACCCCGGAAAATCAATACTCTGCTGGAGCGCGCCACAGGAGCATGTCGTCGTACCCGCGCGTAACCTCTGCGGTCCTGCCGCTCCGGTGCGCCGGAGCGGCGCGGATCAGATGAACTCGAGCGGGTCGAAGTCGTCGATCTCGATGACCCGGACGCGCGGCAGGCGACTCTTGAAGGCGGAGACGTCGTACTCGAGGTCGAAGAACTCCACGCCCGGGACCTGCTTGAGCCCCGTCGCCATGAACTCGCTGAAGCCGACGATGCCGACGCGGCGGTCGTCGTCCTGCGCCAGCGCCTCCATCTGGGGGGTGAAGTCGTTGTCGTGGCTGACGAGCATGACGTCGGCATCGCGCTCGATGAGCGCCTCCGCCGTGCGCTGGATCGCGATGTCGACGACCTTGCCCTCGCCGCGCAGCGGGACGGGCCGGTAGCCCATCGCGAGCAGGGCCTGGACGAAGGACGCGGGCAGCTCACCGGCGACGGCGAGGAAGAACAGTCCCTTGACCGGCTGGCCCCAGGCCGCCTCGGTGTAGTCCAGCAGCGTGTTCCACCGCGGCCGCTCCTGCGGCTCGGGGCGACGTCCGAGGACCGAGACCCCCAGGGTGGCGTCGATGTTTTCCCCGTCAACCAGGAGGTAGGTGCTGCGCTCGGTCATGCCCCGACCTTACTGCGAGGCGGCCGCTCAGAAGTCGCGAGCCGTCTCGCCCGCCGAGGCCGGGGCCACCCGCCCGAGATGGACACGACGGGCCAGGCGGATCGTCGGTCGCGCGACGAAGAGCACGGAGCCGAGCACGAAGAGCCATGTGGCGACAAACATCGTCGACTCCCGGAAGAAGAGGATGCTGCCGACGAGGAAGAGGAGCCCGGCCAGGAAGTCGTTGGCGATCGAGAGCGTCTCGTAGATCCCCCTGACGCGCAGCTCCTCCCGACCGATCGTCAGGGTGAGGTCACGGGCTTCATTGTCGTGTGCCATGCCCACCATCATGGGTGCGCCTCGCCGACCCATAGGCTGGTCCCTCCAGAGAGACGAAGGGGAGTGGGCGCGTATGTGCATGCCGGTCCGGTGCCAGCAGTGCGGCAAGACGACGTGGAGCGGCTGCGGTGAGCACGTGGCCGAGGTCCGGGCCCAAGTGCCCGCCGACCAGTGGTGCCAGTGCGCGGAGAATGCCGACCCCAAGGCCTGATCAACGCAGGGTGATGTGGACCTGCGGCTCGGGGCCCTCCGCACCGGAGAGCGCCCACATGCGGCCCAGCGCCGGTTGCAGCAGCCAAGCGCCGAGCTGCCGCACGAGAACCGTCACGGCCTGCTCCGTGACGGATATCTGGTTGCCCCCGATGCCGTGATCGCGCAGTTGCTGGGTCTGACGGACCTGCTCGACGAGGACCTCCCTCACCAGCCGCGTATCACCCGCCCCGGGGGTGACGACGACCCGGCGCAGGTAGTCGACGACGTGCGGGTTGCGCACGAACATCCGGTGGATCGCCCTGTCGCGCGCCGTGACGATCTCGGCCACGGCGCCTTCGAGGGGTATGGCGTCCAGCGTCTCCCGGAAAAGGCCGACGACCCAGTCCTCGACCGCCTCCTGCAGGCCGTCCTTGCTCCCGAAGTAGTGGCCGACCAGACCCGGGGCGACGCCCGCGGACCGGGCGACCTCGCGCAGGCTGGTCGCGGCCACCCCGTGCTCGGCGAAGAGAGCCAGTGCGGCAGTGCGGATCCGCTCGCGGGTGTCGCCCGCTGCGGTGGCCCGTGAACTCATGCCGATCTCCCTGCGGTGTGATGGTGAACTCTTTGCACACCATTGCACAGGTGTTCAACGGATGCGTAGGGTGACTGGAAACCATCGTTTCACCGAAGGAGCCGGTCCATGCCCGAGCAGCCCCAGGCCGTCATCTATGACGCCGTCCGCACTCCCCGTGGGAAGGGGAAGTCCTCGGGCTCCCTCCACGAGGTCAAGCCGATCGACCTGACCGTCGGTCTCCTGAACGCCGTGCGCGAGCGCAACCCCGGCCTCGACGCCGCCCAGATCGATGACCTCGTCATGGGCATCGTCTCCCCGGTCGGCGACCAGGGCGCGGTCCTCCCGCGCATCGCCGCGCTCAAGGCCGGCTACCCCGAGCCCGTCGCCGGCGTGCAGCTCAACCGCTTCTGCGGCTCCGGCCTCGAGGCCATCAACCAGGTCGCGGCCCGCGTCCGCTCCGGCTTCGAGGACCTCTTCCTCGCCGGTGGCGTCGAGTCGATGTCCCGCGTGCCGATGGCCAGCGACGGCGGCGCCTGGGCGATGGACCCGGCCACCGCGCTCGCGACCGACTTCGTCCCCCAGGGCATCGGTGCCGACCTCATCGCCACCCTCGAGGGCATCGACCGCGCCGAGGTCGACCGTTTCGCCGCCCAGTCGCACGCGCGCGCTGCCGCCGCGTGGGACAACGGCTACTTCGACAAGTCCGTCATCCCCGTCAAGGACGCCAGCGGCATCACCATCCTCGCCCGTGACGAGACGATCCGTCCCGGCACGAGCGTCGACTCGCTCGGTGGCCTCAAGCCCTCCTTCGCCGCGATCGGTGAGCAGGGTGGCTTCGACTCCGTGGCGCTGGAGAAGTACCACTCGGTCGACGCGATCAACCACGTCCACCACGCCGGCAACTCCTCCGGCATCGTCGACGGTGCATCGCTGATGCTCATCGGCAACGACAAGACCGGTCAGGAGATGGGCCTGACTCCCCGGGCCCGCATCGTCTCCACCGCCGTCGTCGGCTCCGAGCCGACGATCATGCTCACCGGCCCGGCCCCGGCCTGCCGCAAGGCGCTGGACCGCGTCGGCATGACCGCCAAGGACATCGACCTGGTCGAGATCAACGAGGCCTTCGCTGCGGTCGCCCTGAAGCTCATGCGCGACATGGGCTGGAGCGAGGACCAGACCAATGTCAACGGCGGCGCAATCGCGATGGGTCACCCCTTGGGTGCCACCGGCGCCATGATCCTCGGCACCCTCGTCGACGAGCTCGAGCGCCGGGACCTCGAGCGCGGCATCGCCACCCTCTGCATCGGCGGTGGCATGGGCATCGCCACCATCGTCGAGCGCGTCTGAACCAGCGGATAGGAACCCAAGAACCATGAGCGAGAACATGATCCGTTATGAGCGCGACGACGAGGGCATCGTCACCCTGACGATGGACGACCCCGACGCGGGCGCCAACACGATGAACGCCACCTACAAGGCCGCGATGGGCGAGACCATCGACCGGCTCGAGGCAGAGCGCGACGACATCACCGGTGTCGTGCTGACCTCCGCGAAGAACACCTTCTTCGCCGGCGGCAACCTCACAGACCTGCAGAGCACCACCCCTGAGACCGCCGGTGAGTTCTTCACCGAGATCGAGGGCATCAAGTCGCAGCTGCGTCGCCTGGAGCAGCTCGGCAAGCCGGTCGTCGCCGCCATCAACGGCGCCGCACTCGGTGGCGGTCTGGAGATCGCGCTCGCGACCCACCACCGCATCGCCGTGGACGACCCCAAGATCAAGCTCGGCCTGCCCGAGGTCTCCCTCGGACTGCTGCCCGGTGGCGGTGGGGTCACGCGCCTCGTCCGGATGCTCGGCATCCAGGAGGCCCTCATGGGCTGGCTCCTGCAGGGTCAGCAGCGCACCCCCGCGGCCGCGCTGGACAAGGGCGTCATCGACCAGCTCGTCGCCACCCGCGAGGAGCTCGTTCCCGCCGCCAAGCAGTGGATCCGTGAGCACAAGGACGACGAGACCGCGGCCGTGAAGCCCTGGGACGTCAAGGGCTACAGGATCCCTGGCGGAACCCCGAGCGTGCCGAAGTTCGCCGCCAACCTCCCGGCCTTCCCGGCCAACCTGCGCAAGACCCTCAAGGGCGCCCCGACCAAGTCGCCCCGAGCGATCATGTCGGCCGCGGTCGAGGGCTCGCAGGTCGACTTCGACACCGCCAGCCGCATCGAGTCGCGCTACATCACCGAGCTCGCCGCGGGTCGTGAGTCGACGGCCATGATCCAGGCCTTCTTCTTCGACATGCAGGCGATCAGCAGCGGCAAGCTGCGCCCCGCCGGGGTCGATAAGACCAAGGTCGCCAGGATCGGCGTCATCGGCGCCGGCATGATGGGAGCGGGCATCGCCTACTCCGCCGCCATGTCCGGCATCGAGGTCATCCTCAAGGACGTCACGGCCGAGGGTGCGGCCAAGGGCAAGAGCTACTCCGAGAAGCTCCTGGCCAAGGCCGTCCAGCGCGGCAAGATGGACCAGGCCAAGGCTGACGCGGTCCTGGCTCGCATCACGCCGAGCATCGACGTGGCCGACCTGGCCGGCGTCGACGCTGTCATCGAGGCCGTCTTCGAGGACTACGACCTCAAGAAGCAGGTCTTCGCCGAGATCGAGGCCGTCGTCGGTCCGGAGACGCTGCTGTGCTCCAACACCTCGACCCTGCCGATCACCTCGCTCCAGGGCTTCTCCAGCCGCCCCAAGGACTTCATCGGTCTGCACTTCTTCTCCCCCGTGGACAAGATGCAGCTCGTCGAGATCATCCGGGGTGAGCAGACCTCCGACGAGGCGGCCGCCCGGGCGATCGACATCGTCCAGCAGATCCGCAAGATCCCGATCGTCGTCGGCGACGGCCGTGGCTTCTACACCAGCCGCGTCTTCGGCACGTTGATCCTCGAGGGCGCGACCGCGCTCGCCGAGGGCATCGACCCGCAGTTCGTCGAGCGCGCCGCGACCCAGGCCGGCTTCCCGGCCCCGCCGTTGGCGATGCTCGACGAGGTCTCGCTGACCCTGACGCAGCACATTCGCGCGGAGGCCGACAAGGCTGCCGCTGCGGAGGGCAAGACCCTGCCCAAGGGTCCGGGTGAGGAGCTCATCGACACGATGGTCGCGGAGGGCCGCAAGGGTCGCGCCGCCGGCGCGGGCATGTACGACTACCCGGCCGACGGCCCCAAGGTCCTGTGGCCCGAGTTGCGCGAGCGCTGGGGCAAGGGCACCGAGATCCCCTTCGAGGACCTGCAGGACCGCTACCTCTTCATCATGGCCTTGGAGACGGCCGGCTGCTTCGAGGACGGTGTCCTCACGGACGCCGTGTCGGCCAACATCGGCGGCATCTTCGGGATCGGCTTCCCGCCGCACACCGGTGGTCCGGCGACCTTCATGACCAACTACGAAGGGGGCCTGGCCGGCTTCGTCGCCCGGGCCGACGAGCTCGCCGACACCTACGGCGAGCGCTTCCGCCCGTCCGAGTGGCTGCGCGGTCGCGTCGCCTCCGGCACCCTGGCCGACGAGGCCTGATCGACGTGGACGCTCCGCTCACCGGCGTTCGGGTCCTGTCGATCGCCATCAACCTGCCCGGGCCGGCCGCCGTCGCGCGGCTGGCCCGGCAGGGGGCGGACGTCGTCACCGTCCTGCCTCCGTCGGGTGACCCGATGGAGCAGTTCGCCACGGCGTACTACGACGAGCTGCACGTCGGGCAAGAGGTGCGGCGGGTCGACCTGAAGTCGCAGGCCGGCCGCGCCGAGGTCGACGAGCTGCTGGCCACCGCCGACGTCTTCGTCACCTCCTCTCGCCCGTCGGCGCTTGTGCGCCTGGGGCTGGACTTCGAGTCCGTGCACGCGCGGCACCCGCAGGTCTGCCAGGTCGACATCGTCGGCTACCCGGGCGGCCGGGCGGAGACCGCCGGGCACGACCTCACCTACCAGGCCGGGACCGGACTGCTGGGCGAAGGGAGCATGCCCACGACCCTCGTGGTGGACCTCGCCGGGTCCGAGCGGGCGGCTGCCGAGGCGTCGGCCGCGCTCGTCGCTCGTGCCCGCCTGGGCAAGGGCGTCCGTCGCGAGGTGCCCCTGTCCGACCTCGCCGACACGATGTCGCGTCCGCTGGCCCACGGCCTGACCTCGCCGGGCTCCCTGCTCGGTGGCGGCCTCCCGGTCTACGGCATCTACGACACCGCCGACGGCAAGATCGCGCTCGCGGCGCTCGAGCCGCACTTCACGACGTCGCTGCTCACCGCCCTTCGTCTCCAGCCGCAGGACTGCACCCGTGAGCGCCTCGCCGAGGTCTTCGCCGAGCGCACCGCAGCCGACTGGCAGACCTGGGCGGACGAGCACGACATCCCGCTCACCGCAGTCCGCTCACCGGGTCTCGAGGCTTCGTCGCAGAGCTCCTCGCACCTCGACCAACGGTGATCGAGGTGTGAGGCCGTCTGCGGCCGAGCCTCGAGATCCCCGGACCGACGCAACCCGAAGGAAGGCAACGATGCCCGAGATCCTGATGCCCCAGCCCTATGTCTCACCGTGGATGCAGGACGAGGTGGCCGATGTCGCCAAGCTCGCCCGCACGTTCTTCGCGCGAGAGGTGGTCCCCCACCTGGAGCGCTTCGCCGAGCAGCACCAGGTCGACAAGGAGACCTGGTTGGCCGCGGGTGCCGCGGGTCTGCTGTGCATCTCCATCCCTGAGGAGTACGGCGGCGGCGGGGGCACCTTCGCGCACGAGGCGGCTGTCATGTGGGAGCAGGGGCGCGCCGGTGACGACGCGCTCGGGTACTCCGTGCACTCCTCGATCGTCGCGCACTACATCCTGGGCTACGGCACCGAGGAGCAGAAGCAGAAGTGGCTGCCCAAGATGGCTTCCGGCGAGCTCGTCGGCGCCATCGCGATGACCGAGCCCGGCACGGGATCGGACCTGCAAAACATCAAGACCACGGCCAAGCGCGACGGTGACGACTACGTCATCAACGGCTCCAAGACGTTCATCACCAACTCCTCGCACGCAGGCCTCGTCGTCGTCGTGGCGCGCACGGGCGGAGAAGGAGCCCAGGGCATCTCGCTCGTCGTGGCCGAGGTCGACGGGCTGGACGGCTTCGAGCGGGGGCGGGTGCTGCACAAGATCGGCCAGCACGGTCAGGACACCCGCGAGCTCTCCTTCACCGACATGCGGGTGCCGACGGCCAACCTGCTCGGCGAGGAGGAGGGGCAGGGCTTCTACCAGCTCATGCTGCAGCTGCCGCAGGAGCGCCTGGCGATCGCCGTGGGTGCGGTCGGCTCCGCGGACCTCGCCGTCGAGCTCGCGACGGCCTACACCAAGGAGCGCACCGCCTTCGGCAAGCCGATCTCGGCCTTCCAGAACACGCGCTTCACCCTCGCCGAGGTGAGCACCGATGTGCTCGCGGCGCGCACCTTCCTCGACTACTGCATCGCGCTGCACATCGACGGCACGCTCGACGCGGCCACCGCCTCCCGGGCCAAGTACTGGACGACCGACGTGCAGTGCGATGTCATCGACCGCTGCCTGCAGCTCTTCGGTGGCTACGGCTACATGCTCGAGTACCCCATCGCCCGCCTCTACGCCGGCGCGCGCGTGCAGAAGATCTACGGCGGGACCAACGAGATCATGAAGGAACTCATCTCCCGCACGCTCTGAGCGGCGCGATGAGCCCACTCTGCTGACGGGCGTCGAGGTACCAGGGACCGGCTATCCGGACGGTGGTACCTCGACGCGTCCCGGGCGGGAACGCTCGGCGCGCAGGGCCGGCACGAGGCACCAGATGCCACCCAGTCCGAAGACGCCCGCTGCCGCCATCGCGACCGGGGTCGATGTCGTCTGGGCCAGCAGGCCGGCCAAGGGCATCGTCAACGCGGTGAAGCCGAAGGCAGCCATCGAGGCCAGCGAGAGCACGGTCGAGCGGTTGGCGGCGTGCGCCTCGCGGTGCAGGAGCGCGCTGTACGCCGGGCCCTGCATGCCGTGGCCGGTGTAGGTGAGCAGGTGGGCGATGACGAGGCCGATCGGGCCGACGGCGAGCGCCAGTCCGATGGTCAGCACGCTGTGGACCACGCGACCGAGGATCGCGGCGCGGGCCACGCCCCACCGCGTGGACGCCTTGCCGCAGAGCCACGCACCGACGGCGAAGACGGCCCAGGCTCCCGCGGCCAGCGGCCCCATGATGACGCCCGCTCGCTCCTCGCTGCCGAGCAGCTCGGCCATGCGCACCGGCGTGAGGGACTCGCTGGCGATCATCGCGGTGCTCCAGAAGCACTCGAGCAGCACGAGTCCGCGCAGCACCGGGTTGTCGCGCAGGAGCCGCAGGCCGGACCCGATGACCCCGGGGGTGGCACGGGCGGAGTCCGCGGCTCGCGCCCACCCCGTCGAGTCGAGGTGGGTCGTCGGCTCACGCATGAGCACGACGACGGCGATCAGATGCACGACCGACAGCCCGAGGCAGATGACGACCGGCAGCCACAGCGCCGAGTGCGACGCGACGGGATGCCACGCCACGAGCCCACCGGAGACGAGCGCGCCTCCTGCGATGGCCAGACCGAGGATCGAGGTCGAGCGGGAGAGGTCCTGGTCGACGTCTGCGCCGGGGTGGCTGGCGTGGACCGTGTCGACGTACCAGGCCTCCAAGGGGCCGGAGTCCAGCGCACGGAAGACCCCCATGAGCACCGACGCGAGGACGAAGGCGACGAAGGATTGGGCCAGCAGGAGCGCGATCATCGACGCGACATTGGCGACTGCGGCCGTGATGAGCACCGGACGGCGCCCCAGCGCGTCGGCGAAGCCGGAGGTCGGCAGCTCCAGGGCCAGGACAGCAATCCCCATCACCGCGGACGCGGTGAGCGCCTGGGCCAGGGTGAGCCCGCGCTCGAGCTGCCACAGGGTGAAGAGGCCGACGACGAAGCCGATCGGCAGCCACCGGGTCGCGGTCAGGGTGAGGAAGACGCGCCGGGCTGCGGCCGGGGAGAGTGCCTCACTCATCCCAAGCGGCCTCGTCCTCGGTGGGGAAGCTCGAGACGATGACCGCGTAGCGGCGCTGCCCCTCCTCGAGCGCCCCGGGGGTCGGCGGGTGCTCCTCGAGGACGTCCCAGACGAGCCGCTCGAAACGCGACTGGATGGCCGCCGCCTGCTCCGCCGTCACCGGCACCTGCAGGTCGCTGGTCGAGGTCAGCGGACGCCACTCGTCGCTGTCGCCTCCACGCCGGGCCGCAGCCGCCTGCATCCGGCTCGCCGAGTGGGTCACGGCCAGCTGGTGGAAGGCGTCGGTGGCGTCCCTCCCTTCGTCCGTGGTGACGTCCTCGTCGCGGACGGAGGTCATCAGGCTGGCCGCCCGCCACCACCGCTCCCGCTTGTTGCCCAGCTCGGGCGCCTCCTCGACGAAGCCGTGGTCGGCCAGCTGGCGCAGGTGGTAGCTCGTCGCGCCCGAGTTGAGACCGAGGCGACGGGCCACCTGGCTGGCGGTCGCCGGGCCGAGGGTGCGCAGCAGGCCGAGGATGCGCAGGCGCACCGGGTGGGAGAGGGCCTTAAGCTGCGTGACATCGGGCACGGCGGTATCCATGCCCACCAGACTAGATCGCAAAGAGATGTTTGCAAAGATGTCTTTGCGCTCGTCACCTTCGTGTTCGCCCACACGACAGGCACTGTTCGCCGAGACGGCTTAGCGTGAGGTCTCATGAGGACCTTCCGCGCCCGCAGGTACGCGGGCCTGGCCGGTGTCGCCGCACTGACCCTGACCACAGCCGCGCTTCCCGCGACGGCACATGACCGTGACCCCGGTCGCGGAGACGACCACCGCCACGACCGGGGTGACCACCGGCATGACTCGACGGTCCGGTTCGCGACCTTCAACGCCTCGCTCAACCGGGCCGAGGAGGGGGAGCTCGAGCGGGACCTCACCGCGGGCGACGACGAGCAGGCGCGCAATGTCGCGGAGACGATCCAGCGGGCCGACCCCGATGTGGTCCTCGTCAACGAGTTCGACTACTCCCGCAAGGCTGCTCGGCTCTTCCACGACAACTACCTGGCCGTCGGCCAGCGCGGCGCCGACCCGGTGGAGTACCCGTACCACTACATCGCCCCGAGCAACACGGGCGTGCCGAGCGGGCACGACCTCAACAACGACGGGACCGTCGGTGGTGGCGACGACGCGTACGGCTTCGGGCTCTTCCCCGGGCAGTACGGCATGGTCGTCTACAGCAAGTACCCGATCGACACCCGCAGGGTGCGCACCTTCCAGCAGCTGAAGTGGCAGGCGATGCCGGGCAACCGCATCCCCACCGACTTCTACTCGCCCGCCGAGCAGGCCGACCTGCGGCTGAGCTCCAAGAGCCACTGGGACCTGCCGATCGAGATCGGCCACAAGACCGTCCACTTCCTCACCAGCCACCCGACGCCGCCCACCTTCGACGGACCCGAGGACCGCAACGGGCGGCGCAACGCCGACGAGATCCGCTTCTGGGCCGACTACGTGAGCGGCGGCCGGCAGGCGCGCTGGATCCGGGACGACGAAGGGGGTCGAGGTGGCCTCTCGCAGGGCACCAGCTTCGTGATCGCGGGCGACCAGAACGCCGACCCCCACGACGGCGACAGCACCGACAACGCCATCCACCAGCTCCTCGACCACCCGCGGGTCAACACCTCCACGACCCCGACGAGCCAGGGTGCGGTCGAGGCCAGCGAGCAGCAGGGCGGCATCAACGCCGAGCATGTCGGAAACCCGGCTCAGGACACGGCCGACTTCGCCGAGCCGCCGGGCAACATCCGCGCTGACTACGTCCTGCCGAGCCGCGACCTGCCGATCCGCGATTCCCGGGTCTTCTGGCCCACCAGCCAGGACCCGCTGTCCCGCCTCACCGGCGCCTACCCCTTCCCGACGAGCGACCACCGGATGGTCTGGGTCGACACCGAGGTCGGCGGGGGACACGGACAGCGGGACTGACCCTCCCTTCGAGCGTGACGTGGCGAAGGGGGTGACGGGCGTTGCGGTGCGGGGTGCCGAGCGCGTTAGTGTCGCAACATGTCCTCCGTGGCCCTCGGTGACCATCACCCGACCCTGCTCGATGACTACCGCGAGGTGGTCACCAGCAGCGAGGGGGTCGACGAGCTCGTCACCCTCGACGGGATCCGCGAGGCCTCCCAGCCCTTGGCCGACCAGATCGGCTCGGCCGGCCTGCCCGCCCTGCTGGCTGCGCGCTCGGCCACCAGACGCTTCGTCGCCGATGACGGCATCACCTATGGCGCCGGTGTCTCCCCGGAGGACAGCGAGGCCCCCGAGGGGCGCCAGATCCCGACCGAGCCGCGCGAGTGGGAGCTCGACCCCCTTCCCCTGACCTTCGGTCCCACGGAGTGGAGCCGTCTCGAGCAGGGGGTGCGGCAGCGGGCCGTCCTCCTCGACGCCGTCCTCAGCGACCTCGGCGGCGAGCAGCGGCTCGTGCGCTCGGGGATCCTGCCCGGCGCTGCCGTCTACGGGCACGACGGCTGGCTGCCCCAGGCCGACGGCATCCGGTTGCCCGGCCCCCGACAGCTCGTCATGCCGGCGATGGACCTCGCCCGTGACCGCACCGGTACGTGGCGGGTCTTCGCGGACCGGACCCAGGCACCCAGCGGCGCCGGGTTCGCGATGGCCAACCGCCGGATCATCGCCCGTGTCCTGCCCAACCTGCACCGCCAGGTCGACCTGGCTCGACTGCGCGGGTTCTTCTTCCAGATGCACAAGGCTCTCGTGGCCGCGGCCCCGCAGACCGGGGACATGCCGCGCATCGTCATCCTCACCCCTGGCGCCCTGAGCGACACCGCCTTCGACGAGGCCCTCCAGTCGACCGTCCTGGGGGTGCCGGTGGTCGAGTCCGAGGACCTGGTCAGCCGCGACGGCCGGATCTGGATGCGCACCACGAGCGGACTCTCCCCGGTCGACGTGATCATGCGTCGTGTCGAGGGCGACGCCATCGACCAGCTCGACCTGCGCGGTGACTCCCGCCTCGGGCTGCCCGGGGTCGTCGAGGCCGCGCGCCTGGGCAATGTCTCGATCGTCAACCCGATCTCCTCCGGCGTGCTGGAGAACCCCGCGCTCATCCCGTACCTGCCGCAGATCTGCCGGCAGGTCCTCGGCGAGGACCTCAGCCTCGCGTCGACGCAGACGTGGTGGGCGGGCGACCCCACCCACCTCAGCCACATCGTCACCCAGCTCGGCAGCCTCGTCGTCAAGCCGGCCTCGCGCACGGGCAACACCAACTCGGTCTACGGCTGGGAGCTCTCGGCGCAGGAGCGCGACGACCTGGCCATGCGCATCCAGGCCGAGCCGTGGCGGTGGACGGCGCAGGACCCGATGACGATGTCGAGCGCACCGGTGGTGACCGCCGGAGGGCTCGAGCCGCGCAGCGTCGTGCTGCGCACCTTCGCCGTCGCCGACGAGGACGACTACGCGGTGATGCCGGGTGGTCTGGGTCGGGTCGCCGTGCGCGCCGACTCCGGCACGGTCTCGAGCATCACCGGCGCCATGAGCAAGGACGTGTGGGTCCGCGTCGACTCCGACAGCGCCCCCGGCGAGGGAGAGTTCCAGAGCGTCCCGAGCGCGCTCGCAGGCAGCTCTCCGTCCGGGTACGCCGCGCCGGCGCCCCGCGTCGCTGCCGATCTCTACTGGATGGGTCGCTATGCCGAGCGGGCGGAGGCCGCCGCCCGACTGCTGCGGGTGGCCGACAACCTCGTCGACGACCACGCTGCGCGTCCGGGGACCACGGGCCACACGGCGATGCTCGCGATCCTCGAGGGGGTCACCGAGGTCATGTCGGTGCATCCCGGGTTCATCGGCGACGAGGGCACGGCACGGCGCGAGGACCCGCTGCCCTACCTGCGCGAGCTCACGCTCGAGCCCCGCATCGTCGGTTCGGTCGCCTACAGCACCCACCGGGCGGTCATCGCGGCGCAGTCCGTGCGCGAGACCCTCTCCGTCGACACCTGGCTCGTCATGTCCCGCCTGGAGCGGACCCTGCAGCACGCCGTCCCGCAGGACGACCTGCAGGAGCTGCTCATGGAGACCATCGAGGGCCTGCTCGCACTCGCCGGGATCGGCGTCGAGTCGCTGGTCCGCGACCCGGCGTGGGCCTTCGCCGACGCGGGCAAGCGAGTCGAGCGCGCTCAGCAGACGATCCGGCTGCTCGGCAGCGTCCTGGCGATCGAGCGCACCCCGGTCGTCGAGGGGACGACCACCGAGTCGGCGCTCCTCGCCGCCGAGTCGGTCATCACCTACCGTCGCCGCCTGACGGCCGGTCTCGGTGCCATGTCCTCCCTGCAGGCGGCGGTCGACCTGCTGCTGCGTGATGCGACCAACCCGCGATCCGTGGCCTTCCAGGTCCAGCGCCTTGCCGAGGACCTCGAGCTCATCGAGGACGAGGCCGCGCTCCCTGCGGTGCGTGAGCTCATGGAGCAGATCGCCGCGCTCGACCTCGACGAGCTCTTCGCTGACGGCCGCCGGCCGCTCGCCGCGACCCTCACGCAGCTCGGGGCCGACCTGCGCGCAGCGCACCAGTCGATCGACCGGGCGTACTTCGGCCGCAAGGAGCCGGGGCGCAGCGTCCAGTGGGTCCAGTGGAACGGCGGGGAGGAGTCCTGGTGAGCGCCACCCCCGCCCGGCCCCCGGCTCCCGAGCCGGTCGTCACCGGCGACCCGCTGGTGCCCGTGATCAAGCCGGAGCACCACACCCTTCGCCAGTACGAGGTGCGCCACCGCACGACCTACACCTACGAGGAGTACGTGACCGACTCCTTCGGTCGGGCGCTGCTGCGCCCCAGGGAGACCGATCAGCAGCGGATCATCGAGCACAGCGTCGAGATCACGCCGGAGCCGCACATCCTCACCGAGCACGTGGACCACTTCGGCAACCACTCGAGCTTCTACGAGGTGCGCACCCCGCACACGGTGCTCGACGTCCACAAGCGCAGCCTCATGGAGATCGACTGGCCGGCCCCGGACATGGACCGGCTCAACGCGTGGACGGTCGCCGAGGTGGCCGAGCTCGTCGCCGCCGGAGAGCACCTGGATCGAGCCGAAGCAGCGCAGTACCTGCTGCCCTCGCAGCTCGTCGAGATCGCTCCCGAGGTCGTCGCCTACTCCGCGGGGATCCTCCCTCCGGACCGGCCCTTCGGCGAGGGGCTCGTGGCCCTCTACTCCGACATCTACCGCGACTTCACCTATGCCAAGGGCACGACGAGCGTCAAGACGACCCTGCCGGAGCTGCTCGCGCAGCGCGAAGGCGTGTGCCAGGACTTCGCCCACCTCGCCGCCGGCTGCCTGCGGGCGGTCGGCATCCCCGGGCGCTATGTCTCGGGGTACATCGAGACGCGCCCGCCGGCCGGCGAGGTCAAGCTTGCGGGCTCGGACGCCTCGCACGCGTGGGTCGCCGCGATGACGCCGGACGGGGACTGGGTCGACGTCGACCCGACCAACAACCACTTCGCGGACTCGCGGTACATCGTCACCGGGTGGGGACGGGACTTCCGCGATGTCTCGCCGCTCAAGGGCGTGATCTTCGGCGAAGGGGGCGGCTCCAGCCTCAAGGTCGGCGTGGACGTCATCCCCCAGGACGGGTCCGACCCGCGCGCCGACACCGCGCCGCAGTAATCTGGCCCCCATGCCCATGACTGCCTTCGTCCTCGGTGGCGGCGGCGTCTTCGGAGCGACCCAGGTGGGCATGCTGCAGGCGTTGCTCGCCGCGGACATCACCCCGGACCTCGTCGTGGGGACGAGCATCGGCTCGCTCAACGGTGCCTTCGTCGCGGCCGACCCCACGGTCGAGGGCGTCGCCCGGCTCGAGGAGCTGTGGCGGGATGTCGTCCGCTCCGGCGAGATGAGCGAGAGCCCGGTGCGGCAGGCAGCCCGTTTCGTCAAGTACCGCACCCACGTCATGCGCCGCGGGTTGATCCCTGACCTCGTGGTCCGGCACCTCGGGGTGGACCTCATCGAGGACCTGCCGGTGCCCTTCCAGTGCGTCGCCGCGGAGATCGAGAGCTCCGCCTCCCGGTGGTTCACCGCCGGCGAGATCGGCCCCGCGGTGGCGGCCAGCTGTGCCGTGCCGGGTCTCTTCGCGCCCGTCGAGATCGACGGGGCGCACTACTACGACGGTGGGCTCGTGCACTCCATCCCGGTGGGGCGGGCCATCGCGCTCGGTGCCACCGACATCCACGTGCTGCAGGTCGGGCGGGTCGAGCAGCTGCTCAGCGCGCCGACCAATCCGCTCGACGTCGGGCTCGTCGCCTTCGAGATCGCGCGCCGGCACCGCTTCGTCGAGGAGATCGCCGAGGTCCCCGACTCGGTGCGGCTGCACGTGCTGCCCAGCGGCGTCGACAAGACGCCGACCGCGGCGCTGCGCGGGCAGGCGAGCGTGGCCAAGGTCGAGGACCGGGTGGCCCGGGCCTTCGAGGCGACCAGCACCTATCTCGAGGGGACCACGCGATGAGGATCAGCTCGCTCCCTTCGCTCGGAGCTCCGCCGTTGTGGCTGCGCATGGTCCTGCAGGGGCTCTACCCCCTCTTCGGGATCATCATGTCCCTGCTCTTCCTGCTGCTCGTCCCCGTCCTGCTGCTGATGTGGCCGTGGGACCGCAACCTGGCCCTGCTGCGGGTCCTCTTCCTCACCGTCTATGTCATGTGGGAGGACATCGGGCTCGTCGTCGAGTGCTGGTACCTGCGGTTGCGCTCACCGCGCGGGACGAGCCCGACCTGGGACGCGGACCACTTCGCGCTGATCCAGCAGGCGCTGCACAACGTGCTCTTCACGGCCAAGCGGGTCGTCGGCTTCCACGTCGAGATCGAGGGTGAGCTCACCGTCGGCCGCCCCGGGCATCCGCTCGTCGTGATCTCGCGTCATGCGGGACCCGCCGACTCGCTCGCGATCGCCTGGCTGCTGGCCGCGACGGCCGGGCGGGTCCCGCGGGTGATCCTCGCCGACGCGATGCTCTGGGACCCGGGTATCGCGATGGTCCTGCAGCGGGTGGGCTCCTACTTCGTCCCGTCGCGCTCCGGTGCCGGCGACGACCGGACCCAGGGGGTCGCTGATCTGGCCGCCACCCTGTTGGCCAAGGACGCGCTGCTGATCTTCCCCGAGGGGCGCAACTGGACCCGAGACCGGCACGAGGACCAGGTCCGCGACCTCAAGGCGCGCGGTGAGGCCGACCGGCTCGCGACGGCCGTCGCTCGCCCGTGGGTCCTCGAGGCGCGCTCCCGTGGGGTCGCCGCCATCCGCGAGCACGCTCCGGATGCCGATGTTCTCGTCATCGCGCACACCGGGCTCGACATGATCTCGGGTCCGGCCGCGGTGATCCGGGCCGTGCCTTTCCGCAACCGGCTGCTCATCCGCGGCCGCACCTACCGCAGCGAGGACGTGCCGACCGACCCGGACGAGGTCGCTGCCTGGCTCGAGGCCCGCTGGGGTGAGGTCAACTACTGGGTCGACAACCGGATCAGCGGTCGGGAGCACCTGTGAGGCTGCCACCCTTCCCGTCGACGGTGAGCTCGGTGGCCGTCGCTGCGGCAGCGGAGGCGGACAACACCATCCACCGGTGGCCGCTCACGCCCCGGATCACTGCCAGGCTGCGGGCGAAGGGGGCCACGCAGCGGATCGCGGGCTTCGAGGCCGACCGTGCGGCGCTGGGAGTGCGCACCGAGCGGGATGCTCGCGGGCACCTCGTCATGACCGTTCCCGGTCCGCATGACGTGGGGCCGACGGGTGAGGAGGGCGCGGAGGGCGACGACGCGTGGGTGCTGTGGATCCACGGTGGCGGCTTCTGCTGGGGCTCGGCTCGCGACGGCACGGGGCTGTGGCTGGCGGCAGGGCTCCGTCGACCGATCGTGTCGGTGGAGTACCCGCTGGCTCCCCAGGCGCGCTTCCCCGTGGCCATCGACGTCTGCCTCGACGCCTATCTCGCCGGCGTGCAGGAGCGTGGACCGCGTGTCCTGCTCGGTGGCGTCTCTGCCGGAGCGAACCTCGCCCTCGGTGTGCTGCAACGGATCCGGGAGCTGCGTGCGGCCGGTGACGGACCGGTGCTGCCGCTCGGTGTGGTGGCGTTGACTCCCTTCGGCGACCTGGCGGGGGAGGGCGACTCGTACCGGGTCAACGAGGGCCGCGACGCCTACCTGCGCTGGCGCGGCCAGCAGCAAAAGTTCGCGCTCGCCTATGCCGGTGACGCCGACCTGCGCGACCCGCTCGTCTCACCCGTGCACGCGGACTGGACCGGCGAGGCACTGCCACCGGCGTTCTTCACGACCGGGACCCGTGATCTCTTCCTGTCGGACACGGCGCAGATCCACACGGCCTGGCGGGCCGCTGGTGGCGAGGCGGACATGGTGCTGGCAGAGGGGATGTGGCACTCCTACCTCTCCGACTCCCGGCTGCCCGAGTCAGCCGCGCTCCTGGCGCGACTGCTCGACTGGTGCGAGGACATCCTGGCGCGGCCTTGATCGCTGCGGTCCGATGCCGATCCTGTCTGCTCCCTCTGCCGCTGCTCCGTACGATGAGCGGGCTCAGAGTACGGAGCACCGGCAGGGGCGCGACGCAGAGAGCGTGGCGGTACTGGCTGACGCGGGATGACGGTCAGCCGCCGAGGCGACGCAGCCGGTCCAGCCACTCCCGGGCGGCGACGAATGCCCTGTCGGTCGCGATCGGGTCGATCGTGATCTCGGCCTCGGAGGCAGCAGGGTAGGAGCCGAGGAATCGGACATCAGCGCAGATGCGGTGCAGGCTCATCAGGGCCGCACCGACCCGCTCGTCCTGCACATGCCCCTCGAGGTCGATCGAGAAGCAGTAGGAGCCCATCGAGTCCTTGGTGGGCCGCGACTCGAGCCGGGTCATGTTGATGCCACGGACCGAGAACTGCTCGAGCAGCTCGAGCAGGCCACCGGCGCGGTCGCTGCGCTGGAAGAGCACGACCGTCGTCTTGTCGCGCCCTGTCGGAGCGGGCTGCCACTCCGGTCGAGCGACGATGACGAAACGGGTCACGGCATTGGTCATGTCACCCACGTCGTGGGCCAGGACATCCAAGCCGAAGTGCTCGGCCGCGATCTGGGCGCACACCGCGATGTCGTACCCCAGGTCGTCAGGGTGCTCCGCGAGGTCCTTGGCGGCGGAAGCGGTCGACAAGGTCGGCACGTAGATCGCCTGCGGCACCTGCTTGCCGGCCCACCCGCGCACCTGCGCCCACGCGTGACTGTGGGTGCCGATCGCGTGCGCGGCGCCCAGCGTCGTCCCCGGCCGCGCGCACGCGACGAAGGTGATCGGCACCAGGACCTCACCGACGACGACGAGCGGGTCGCCCGACGCGAGGGCATCGAGGGTGGCGGAGACGCCCCCTTCGACGGAGTTCTCGATCGGGACCACCGCCGCGTCCACGTCGCCGGCCCGCAGCGCGTCGAGCGCCGCGTCCACCGAGCCCAGCGGTACCTGCTCGTGGTCGGTGTCCGCCACCCACGACAGGAGGGCCTGCTGGGTGAAGGTCCCCTCGGGGCCGAGATAGGCGTAGCGGGTCATGTCTCCTCCTGGAGATGTGCGGACGACGGGATCAGGCATCGGGTGACCCGGTCCGGGCCGCGGCGAGCGCCTGGCGCTCCTCGGGGGTCAGAGTGGCATCGGCGTCGCCACCGACGACGCCCTTGGCATAGGTGCGGGACTCGCCGCGGCCGTGGATGCTGCTGACGACCAGCCCGTCGCCGGTGTCGTCGATGATCGCCGCGGAGAAGGAGAGGCGTCCGCCCATGTCGCCGAAGGCGTCGTAGCGCACGACGGCCACGTGCCGCAGCGCCTGCGCGATGTCATGACGAAGGGAGGCGAGGTCGCCGTCGCCCACGGGCGAGCGGTCCTCGAGGACCGCGACCCGGTCGGTGAGTGCGCGCATGCGCACCAGCAGGGCGACCAGGGCGACCAGCGCGAGGGCAAGACCGCACAGCAGGGCGATCTCGACGGCACTCATGGCGTCACCCTAGTCACCGGCCGCGACGGTGGTGTGGGTTGTCCGTGCCGGGCGCAGCGCCGGGGTGACCTCACCGGATGCCAGTTCACGACCGGTCCTCCGCACCGCCCACGCGAGCAGTGCGAGGACGACGACGCTGCCGATGACATTGCCCTCGATCAGGAGGTCGCCGAACCAGCGCGGGTGCCTCCCTTCGCGCTTCCACAGCACTCCCCAGAAGGGCATCGTGCAGACGAACCAGGCGATGACCACGGCGGCGGCGCCGACGCGGCGCCAATCGGGCTGGGCTCGCAGGACGGCCCAGCCGAGGATCGCCGGGACGATGACCATGGTCCAGTGCAGGTGGTGGACCCACGAGACGGGCGAGAGCAGGAACCCGGCGAGGCCGACCGCGCCTGCCTCCGCGACCCAGTCGCCCTGGCGGTGGGCGCGGTGCGCGACCCAGAAGACGATCGCGCCCATGACGAGCAGCCACGGCGCCCAGGCGAGGGTCAGCTCGGCGCCATCGAGCCCGCGCCGCAGCAGGGTCGCGCGGAAGGCCTGGTTGGCCGAGCCGTCGTTGGGGCCCAGGCGGGTCGGGTCGGACAGCGCCCCGCCCCAGAAGGCGAAGGAGGCCTGCGGGAGCACGGCCCACGCCGCGAGCGAGACGAAGGTCGCGGTGCCGATCGCCCACCCGGCCTCGCGCCAGCGCCTGCCCAGCAGGTAGTGGATGACGAAGACGCCGGGGGTCAGCTTGATCGCCATCGCCATGCCGACGAGGACGCCGGGCGGGACCTTGGCCAGCCACCGGGCCCGCGGGCGCTGCAGGTCGAGCAGGCAGATGAGCACGAGGAAGGCATTGACCTGGGCGAAGCGGATCCCGTCGCCGACCGGCTGCGTCCACAGGAACCCGGCCGCGACGACCCCGACAAGCACCGGCGCCCACACGCCGACCCGCTCGCGCAGCCGATACCAGGCGATCCACGTGATGGCGACATTGGCGAGCAGCTGGGTGATCGTCCAGCCCCAGGCCGCGACGGGGAAGGGGACGAAGGCCAGCGGGATCGACAGGAAGGCTGCGATCGGCGGGTAGGTGAAGGGCAGCAGCTGCGGCGGCTGGGTCATCTGCGCGTAGATGTCGCGGCCCTGCAGCACCGAGATCCCGCCCTCGCGGTAGACCTGCACGTCGACCTGCCACTGGTCCTGTGGGAAGAGCAGGAGGAACTTGGCGACCGGCCATGCCGCGATGAGCACGAAGAGCACGACTCCCAGCAGGAGATGGGGACGGCTCACGCGAGACATGGCGCCATTGTGTCCGACGCGCGCTCGCAGACCGTGCAGGTCACTACGGTGGGCACATGATGAGCGCGCGCCACCCCCTTCGTCGTCGTGGCGTGCTCCCGGTGCTGCTGCTCCTGCTCACCACCATCGGGCTCACCGCGGGCCCGGCGTCCGCGAGCGACTCCGACCCGCAGGACGTCGTCCTCATCGGCGCGCCCGGCCTGTCGTGGAGCGATGTCACGCCCGAGGCGACCCCGGCGATCCACTCCTTCGCCGGCAGTGCCGCGATCTCCAACCTCAACGTGCGCTCCACCTACTTCACCTCCTGCCCTGCCGACGGGTGGCTCGGCCTCTCCGCGGGCACCCGCGCAGCCGAGCCGCGCGACGTGACCCGCGCGCAGCTGCGCGCCCACCCGCGGGCACTGCCGGACTGCAGCCCGCTGCCCACGAGCAGCTCCTGGTCGGCGTCGGACGTGGACCGGGCCTACTGGCGGGACCTGGGGGCCCGGGTGTCGCAGCAGGGGTTCGACGCGCAGATCGGCAGGCTCGGCCAGACCATCGACCGCAACGGTGACTGCATCGCGGGCGAGGGCCCTGGTGCCGTGCTGGCGATGCCCGACCCCGACGGCGAGGTGCCCACGAACCTCGAGGCGGACCACTGCAGAGTGACCCTCGTCGGCGCGCCGCCGATCTCGGTGCCGGAGGAGGGCGATGTCCGCTCCCGTCAGGTGGCAGCGGTGGATGGCGTCGTCGACGACGTCCTCGCCTCGGTGGACTCCGACACCGTCGTCATCCTCGCCGGGCTCTCCGACGACGGCGGACAGCCCGGCCTGCGGGCCCTCGCGATGGGCGGTGGCGGGATCCGTCCCGGGTGGCTCCACTCGGACTCGACGACCCGCGACGAGATGGCCCAGGTCTCGGACGTCACGCACACGGTGATGTCGGTCAGCGGCGTCGAGCCGACGCGCATCGACGGACCGGCCATGCGACCCGTCGGCGATGATGCCCCCGTCGACGAGCGGATCGCCTCCCTCGTCGACGACGACGCGCAGCTGCAGGCCGCGGACGCGGTCATCCCGCCCTTCTTCCGCAGCTTTGGCATCGGGCTGGTCGCACTGCTCGGTGCTGCCGCGCTCGTGGGGCGCTTCGGTCCCAAGCGCTGGGGCCCGGTGCTGGCCCGCGGGGTGGGACTCGTCGGACTCGCGGCGATGGCCGTGCCCGCCTCGACCTACCTGGTCACCCTGACGCGCTGGTTCGACTCAGCCATGCCGATGGCCGACTTCGTCCTGCGGCTGGCCGTGATCGCCCTGGCCCTGGTCGCCCTGGCGCTCGGGGTCACCTGGGCCGCCCTGCGCTGGACACCGCTGCGTGAGCGATCCGACGGCCCGGCCACGGCGCTGGTCAGCGTCGGGGTGGTGAGTGCCGTGACCTTCGCGGTGCTTGCCGGTGACCTGCTCTTCGGCAGCGGACGGATGACGATGCTCTCCGTCCTCGGGCTCCTCCCCCTGGACGGTGGGCGCTTCCACGGCTTCGGCAATGTCCCCTTCGCGATCTTCGTCGCTGCCGCCTTCCTGCTGATGACCGCCCTGGCCGACCCGCTGCTGGCCGAGGGGCGACGGCGCGACGCAGCCTTCCTCGTGGTGCTCGTGGGTGTGGCGACCTTCGCCGTCGACGCCTGGCTGGGCGCCGACGGGGGCGGGGCGCTCGCGCTCATCCCGTCGGTCGGCTACCTCGTCCTCGCCGTCGCCGGAGTGCGCCTGACCTGGCCCAAGGTGCTGGGGATCGCGGTCGCGACGGTCGTCGGCTTCCTCGCCATGGCCGGCGCTGACTGGCTGCGGCCGGAGCAGGAGCGAACCCACTTGGGCCGCTTCTTCCAGAGCCTGCTCGACGGAGACGCCTGGGGCATCGTCGGACGCAAGCTGCAGACCAATGTCGATCTCCTGCTCGGGCCGGAGCGCGCCGCGCTCCTGGTGCCCGTGCTGCTGATCGCGCTCATCTGGGTGCTCGCTCGTCCGAGCAGCACTGTGGGGCAACGGCTGCAGCCGACGTTCGAGACCTACCCGGCCCTGCGTGTCGGGCTGATCGGGCTGGTCATCGCGCTGACCGTCGGATTTTTGCTCAATGACTCCGGCACGGCCATCCCGGCCGCCGCAGCGCTCGTCCTCGGTCCGGCCCTGGTCGTCCTGTGGGTCGGGCTGTGGCGTGAGCCGGCCTCGTCATGAGGTCCCGGTCAGGGTGCCGAGAGCTGCCGTGGGTAGCAGGTGTTGGCCAGCTCATCGCCTGACAACCAGGAGAACTCGCGCTCGCACCACGACTGGGCGTCGTCACGTGACGGGAGACCACCGGGGTCGACGATCGTCATCCAGATCTTGTCGTCGTCAGGCCCCTGGGTGCTGCCGAGGTCCTCGGCCTTGAGCAGGTAGGTGGTGGTCGTGCTCGAGTAGGCCGAGTCGATGGCCTCGTGCAGCTCGAGGATGTCGGGCAGACGAAACACGTGCGAGCCCGAGCTCGTGAGCTGGTACTCGTCGAGCGTCCCGTCCTGCTTGGCCGACAGGCTCAGGCCCCAGGAGTCGTCCGTCACCAGCCGGCCGAGGGACTCGTCGCGCAGGTCTGCCAGCTGGTCCGCGGCCGAGACCGGAGCAGTCGTCGTCGACGTGGTGGTCACCGTGGTCGTCGGAGGTGGTGGCGGAGCGGTGCTGGTCACCGTGGTCACGACGGCCGTGGCGGTGCTCGTCGAGGGAGTGGCGGCGGCCGTCGGGTCCTCGCGCGTGGTGGCCCACCAGGCCGCGCCGCCTCCGAGGGCGAGCACGAGCGCAGCGGCAGCTCCGGCGGCAACGATCAGCGGCCACCGCGGACCGCCTCCCGAGGGGGGTGGCAGTCCCGGTCCCAGGGGCGGCACGCCAGCCGGACCGGGACTCATGGGTGCACGGCCACTGGCGGTCGACATGTCGCTGGGCTGTCGAGAGACGAGCCAGTCGTCCCAGCTGGCCTCGGGGTAGGCAGGCTGCTGCTGCTGCGGGGCCGGCTGCTGCTGCGCGATGGTCGGCTCGTCGTCCGCCCAGAAGACGGCCGACGGATCGGCCTCCCCGGTGCTCAGTCGTGCTCCGCACTGGGCGCAGAAGGCGCCCGTCCCCGTCGTCCCACAGCTGTCACACAGCATCTCGATCCCCGATCTCCCCAACGGAAGCCCCAGTCTATGTCCGGGGTGCGACAGTCCGACATCCGCGGAGACGCCGCCAGATGACCCACAGCGCGGCCCACACGGCCAGGGTCATCAGCGGCGAGGCGACGAAGCGGAATCCCAGCGTCACCGTCTCGATGTCATCGGGCAGGCGCACCCGTCCCGGGACATAGGCCAGCGCGAGCACGACCGAGCGGGCGACGAGCAGGAGCAGGAGCGGGCGGAAGCGGCGCCAGCCCTCGGCCGACAGCAGCCCGACGAGCGCGGCGGTCGCAAGCCACTGCGGCAGCTCGTACCAGGGCAGGACGTAGCCGGCCCCGAGCGAGTAGGCGGTGGTGAGGACGAAGAGCACCCGCACCGCGACGACCTCGGTGAGCCCCTCGGTCAGGCGCCACAGGGCGAGGGCGAGCACGACGCACCCGGCTGCGGCGATCCAGGTCGTCGCCGTCCGGGCGACCGGCTCGCTGGTCACCAGGTCCAGCACCGTGTAGATCGAGCGCCACGGCATGGCGTAGGAGATGCCGCCGCCCGCCTCGGTGATCCGGGTCAGGGCATGGACGCCGATGAGCAGGTGCGCCGGCACGATCACGAGCAGTGCGCCGAGCACGAGCCGGGCAGCCCGCGACCACGGGCGGGGACCCCCCTTCGTCTCGAGCAGGGCCCACAGCAGGGCGATGCCCACCACCCCGGCCGTGAGCTTGGTGCTCGCGGCGAGACCCGTCGCGAGTCCGGCCAGCAGCGGCCGGCGGGCGAGTCCCAGCCCCAGGGCGGCCGCCACGGCGCAGGCGGCGAGCGTGTCGACGTGCGCGCCGAAGACGCCGGCACCGAGCACGACGACATTGGTCGTCCACCAGCGGTCGACGGTCGGTCGTGCCGTCCCGAGCCGCACCAGCAGCTCGCGGGTGCCCAGCCAGGCGACGACGACGAGGACCTGCCAGACCCAGACGACCTGCCGGGCGACCTCGCCACCCAGCCACGCCGACAGGCCCATCAGCCAGGTGCCGACGGGCCCGTAGACGCTCGTCGCCTCCCGCCACGGGTCCTGCACACGCTGCACGACCGGGTCGAGACCACCGCGCCAGTCCGCGGGGACGGCCGACCACGGGTCCCCGCCCTCGACGAGGATCCGGCCGTATGCGGCGTAGTTGGTGTGGTCCGCGGTGCCGAAGGGGGCCGTGAGCAGCACCAGCGCGGCGAGCAGGGTGAGATGCCACCACCGCAGACGAAGGGGGGTCGGCCGCCGCACGTGCCGCCACAGGGAGATCCCGCCGAGGACGTAGCCGGCGGTCTGGAGGGCGACGACGCTCCAGCCACCGAGCTGCCAGGGCAGGCTCGGTGGCGCCCAACCATTGGCGCCGAGGGGAGGGAGGGCCAGCGAGGTACCGCTGGCACCGACGAGGAGCAGGAGCCCGATCCCGGCCGTGAGCAGCACGAGCCCGATCGGGTCGCGGTCGGCGCGGGGGTCCGTCACGACAGGAAGCGGCGGGCGAGCAGTGCGGTCGAGACATCACGCAGCTGCTTGGCCCGGTGCAGACGCCCCGCGAAGTCGTTGCCCGTGCGACGGTGCGTCAGCTCGATGGGGACCTCGACGACCCGGCGCCCGGCACGCAGCACGTCGACGAGCATGGCGGCCTCGATACCCCAGCCGGTCGCCAGCGGTGTCGCGTCGGCGAAGGTCTCGCGGGTCAGTGCTCGCATGCCGTTCAGCGGTTGCTCGATCGTGCGGCCCGTCATCGCCTCGATCTGGGCTCGGGCCAGGCGCACGACGCGTCCGGTGCCGAGTGATGACGCGCTCCTGGGGATATTGGCGACGGCCAGGTCGGCGGTACCCGCGAGGACCGGGCGCAGCAGCGGCTCGAGGTTGGCGGCGGACGCACCCAGGTCGGCGTCGGCGAAGAGCAGGACGTGCGAGGTGGAGCCGGTGCGGGTCTCCTCCTCGAGGAGTCGGGCCACGCCCGTCTCCAGGGCGGCGGCCTTGCCCCGGTTGGCCGGGTGGCGCACGACCAGGGCTTCTGCATCAGCAGCGACGGCGGCGGTGGCATCGGTCGACCCGTCATCGACGACGACGACGAGGTCCACGGCATCCAGCGAGAGGAGGGCCGTGACGGTCGCGGCGACGCGATCGGCCTCGTCCTTGGCCGGGACGATCGCGGCCACCCCCGCGGACATGATCAGCGCAGCGTCACCTGCCGTGAGAGCAGACCGGACCGGGCCCGGCGCTCCTCGGCAGTGAGCTCATCGGTGGATGCGGCAGCCGTGGCATACCGCGTGGCGAAGTCGGCGATGGCGCTCTCGTGCTCCGACGGGTCGGAGTCGGCGGGGACCTCCCACACGGGGACGAGGAGGCCACCGGCGCGGAAGGCACCGAGGAGCCGGCGCTCCTCGTCGAGGTGGGCCGCGCCCTGCGCCTGGAGTCGGGCGAGGGCCGTGGTCGCGGTGTCCTCGTCGTCGGCGAGCACGTGGCGGATGTAGGTGCGCTCGCCGATGCGGCACCAGTAGGCGCTCGGGGTGCCCGCGATCGGGGTGGTCGGCACGACCGACTCGTTGGCCCGCTCGAGCGACGCGGCGGCCTCGCCGGTCACCTCCTGGCCATCGACCCAGAAGTCGAAGCCGTCGTGGACGGTGATCTCGAAGGGAGCGTCGGTGTCGATGAGCTCCTGCAGCCGCGGCGTCTCCACGGTCGTGCGGGGCAGCTGCGGGATCGGCGCGCCCGGCTCGGAGGCGAGGGCGGTGAGCAGTGCCTGCGCGAGGTCGCGGCTCGGGTCGCTGCTGCTGGATCCGGACTGGCTGGCGATGAGGATCTCGCCGTCCTGGCGGCGCAGCGCCGGCCAGGCCATCGGCAGGACGCTCGCGAGGGTGACCGTCTCGGGCGAGCCCTCGGGGACGGCACCCGCCTTGAGGGTGAGGACGGCGGTCGCCGCCGGCAGGATCTCGTAGGCGGCGACCCAGTCGGGCTCACCGGGCAGCCCTTCGAAGGGGCGTGCCACATAGGGCGCCGGGGCGACCTTGGTGGTCTTGCCCTGTGCGTCCTTCTTACGACGAGATGCCTTACCCATGGCGGTCAGCGTAGGCCCTCGGCGTGGCCGGGTTGGGCAGCACCGCCGGAGCAGGGACAATGACCGTGCCAGCGACCGCGACGAAGGGACCCCTCCAGATCATGGGCCAGGCACACGACGGCATCGATGCCGAGCGAACTGTCGACTCCTTCGGCGGTGAGATCGGCCGTGGCCAGGCGCGCACCATCCGTGCCCGTTGGGAGCTGCAGACCGTCACCCGGGTCCGCGAGGCGATCGCACTGGACCTCACCGCGCGGGGAGTCTCCGACGAGATCGTCAGCGAGGCCGAGCTGGTCGCCACCGAGCTCGTGACCAACTCCCTTCGCCACGCCGCTCCGCTCTCGGACCGGACCGTGCGCATCCACTGGAAGGCACGCGGCGACTCGGTCGAGATCGAGGTCAGCGATGGTGGAGCCGAGACCGAGCCGGCGCCCGCGCCGCGTCAGGTGTGGGCGACGTCCGGCCGCGGGCTACGGATCGTGCGCAGCATCGCCCACGAGTGGGGCGTGCAGCGCGATGAGCGGCAGACCACCGTGTGGGCGGCCCTCGGAGGGCCCTCCCGCCGCAGGGTCGGACCATGAGCCACCCGCAGTACTCGACCCCGCCCGCCAAGCAGGGGCGCCCGTGGGTGCTCATCGTCGGCTCGGTGCTCCTGCTCATCTCGCTCCTGCTGTGCGCGGTGGGCGGCTTCCTGGGCGTCGCTCCGATCATGGACCTCGCCGACCAGCCGGAGCAGACGGCTCCGCAGACCGTGCAGCTCGCACAGGGTGATTCCCGCGCGGTGTGGTCGCAGACAGCGGGCGCCAGCTGCACGGTCAGGGGCCCGGACGCAGCGATGGTCACGGACACCTCCACGGGTGAGTCGTCGGCGAGCTGGGGCGGCAAGAGCTTCGAACGGGTCATGTCCTTCGAGGCGGACGAGGCCGGCGACCACACGGTCAGCTGCACGGCGCCCTTCGTCGTCGGCGAGGACATGTCCGTCGGCGGGATCGTCATGGCCACCTTCGGTTCGATGCTCTGCTGCTTCGCGGTCGTCATCCTCGCCGTCGGGCTGGTCCTCTGGTTGAGCCGGCGCCGTCGCGCCTGAGCCGCTCGTAATTCGGTGGCGGTGGGCGGGGCCCGCTGCCACCGTGGTGGGGATGACCACCACGATCGATCTGACGAGCCTGGGCTGGGATGCCGCCTGCGAGAGCGCCTTCGAGGACGCGCAGGGGGCGACCCCCTTCGACGTCGAGGCGGGTCGCGTCGGGCGCGTCGACCGAGGCCGTGTCACCGTGCACACCTGCAGTGGTCCCGTCCCCGCACTCGTGCGTCTGCCCGCCGGGGCCGCTCTGGAGGATCAGCCGACGACCGGTGACTGGGTGGGCCTGGAGCGCCGTCCAGGTGGTGACATCGTGCGGGCGGTCCTGCCGCGGCGCACCTCGATCGTGCGCAAGGCGGCGGGCGAGCGGTCCGATGCCCAGATCATGGCGGCCAACCTGGACCACGTGCTGGTGGCGGTGCCCTTCGAGACCCGGGTCAACCTGTCGACGATCGAGCGCTACCTCGTCGTCGCGTGGGAGTCGGGTGCGCAACCGCTGGTGGTGCTCACCAAGGCGGACCTGGCCTTCGACCCCGAGGCCACGATCGCGGAGGTCGAGGCGGCCGCGCCCGGGGTGAGCGTCCTCGCCGTCTCGGCCGAGACCGGCGAAGGGTTCGAGGGCCTCGCCGCGATGCTCACCGGCGGCACGACGGCCCTCATCGGTCAGTCGGGGGCCGGCAAGTCCACACTCGTCAACGTCCTTGCGGGGCAACCGCTCCAGGTCGTCTCGGACACGCGGCAGGACGGCAAGGGCAGGCACACGACGACCGCGCGCGAGCTGATTGCGCTCACGGACGGTGGGGTGCTCATCGACACCCCGGGGCTGCGGTCGATCGGCCTGCACGAGGACGGCGAAGGGGTGGCGCTCACCTTCCCCGACGTCGAGCAGCTCATCGCGGCATGCCGTTTCAGCGACTGCGGTCACGAGAGCGAGCCGGGGTGCGCGGTGCGCGCCGCGCTCGCCGACGGCGACCTGGACGAGCGGCGCTGGCACAGCTGGCACAAGCTGCAGCGGGAGGCCGAGTGGATCGCCATGCGTGCCGACCCGGCCGCCAGGTCCGCTGCCCGCAAGCGCTGGGCCGCGACGGGCAAGGCCGGCAAGGCCCAGGCGGCTCTCAAGCGAGGCCAGGACCCCTTCGCCTGACGAGGCTCGCCGGTCCGGACGGCTCGCGTCGGGGAGTTCTCCCCATGGAGCCCGCGGCGAGGCCTTCGTAGGGTGGCCCTGGCCACGTCGTCGAAGGGGGAGCCATGCAGGTCAGCCATGGTGCGGACACAGCGAGACTGCGACAGATCAGTCAGGCGTTGAGCCACCAGGCGGAGCTCCTCGCCGACGTCGCACCACGAGGGTCGGGGTTGCTGACCCTGTTGATGGACGCGTGGTCCGGTCCCGACGTGGAGTGGTTCGGCGGCAGCTGGCAGCAGGTGGAGACAGCCACGGGCGAGGCGACCGACCGCCTGCGCGCCTTCGCGGGTGTGGCCCTGCAGCAGGCGGAGGAGCAGGACGGAGCGAGTGGCGCGGCATCCGGCGGAGGTGGCGCAGGCATACCGGTCGGCGGGCCGGGTCATGGTGGTCCGCCCGTCGCCGCGGAGGTGTCCGGTCAACGTGATCGGCAGGAGCCGGGTGACCGCGGTCGCGAGGCTCCGGGTGATGCCCGTCAGGAGCACGACGACCGCCAGGGCCGCGACGAGTGGAACGGCCGCAAGCGCACGCCCGAGAGCCTGCCCGGTGAGGAGCGGCCGGACGCCGGTCCCGCACTCGGGGAGCCCGTCCCGGGGACCTCTTTGGACGAGGACCCGGAGCCACCGCCGTGGACGCCCGTGGACGGCGGGGCGGGTGAGCACGACTCGGAGTTCGCCGGACCCGTGGACCATGCGACGCACCGAGCGGCGCGCATCGGTGCCGACCTCAAGGCCGACGACTGGCCCAACGCGTCGCAGAACCTCGATCACTTCCTCGACAACGGTGGCGAGCCCCTGGAGCAGGACGTGGACCAGATGCTCGAGGACGTCCCCGCACTGGACTCCCAGGCGGCCAACCAGCGTCAGGACCTGGCGGCGGACGCGGTGGACGATGCCAGATCGCGAGGGATCACCGAGCCGGTGACCTATCCCGTGAGCACGCCGTGGGACTCGTACTACATCGGCCCCGACGAGAGCGCGGACTGGTTCTATGCCACGGGTGGCATGGAGTACAGCCAGACCGGGTCGGTCACGGTCTACCCGCCGACCGAGCCCGGCGGCCCCTACCGCTACGAGATGAACACGACCGTCACCTACCAGGACCAGTACAACTGGGACGGGTCCAAGGAGACCGGGATCGGACCGCTCACGGTGAGCGATGCCCAGCTGGCGGCGCTGCACCGGGCAGGGATCGCGCAGGAGTTCGAGATGTACGGTGAGTCCTCGACCATGTCGACCTCAGGGGAGATCCAGTGACAGCGCGCACCATCGTCGTCGTCGGGGTGCTGGCCCTGGCCCTCAGCGCCTGCTCGACGCTCCCCTTCGGTGGGCAGGACCCCACGGAGGACCTGCCGAGCCCGAGCGAGGCCATGCAGCAGGCCGGGTTGGAGCTGCCGGCAGGCGCGCAGGACGTCACGATCACGTCGTCTGACCTGCCCGACCGCAAGCACGCGTGGGCGTTGACCTTCACGGCCCCGCGCGGCGAGGCCGAGGCGATCTGCGAGCCGATGGGTGGAGCGGGCCGTCAGTCCTTCGTCCCCACGATGCACCAGGAGCTCCTCGGTGACGTCGAGGCCGGCCCCGAGACCCGAGGCTGCAGCGCTTCGACCGGCAATGGCGGTCTGTGGGGCCGCTTCGTGCTCATCGAGCCGGGCGACCCGGCCACTGTGCACGTCTCCTTGCAGCAACTGACGCGCTGATCCCCCTTCGCCAGGCTGTCGAAGGGGGACCTGCGAGCTCAGAGGACGTCGTGGCCCGGGTGTCCGCCGCGCTCCATCGCCTCGACGACCTCGAGCGCGGGGCGGACCTTCGGCGTCTTGGGGATGACACCGAGGCGCCCGGCCTGGAAGTCCTCGAAGGCGGTGACGAGCTCCTCCCGGGTGTTCATGACGAAGGGTCCGTAGGCCGCGACGGGCTCACGGATCGGCCGGCCGCCGAGCAGGATGACCTCGAGAGAGGCGCTGCGCGAGTCCTGACGGTCGTCCGCCGCGATCTCGAGCGCACCACCCGTGCCGAAGACGGCGAGCTGACCCTCACGGACCGGGCGACGCTCGGGCCCGACGAGGCCATGCCCCGAGAGCACATAGGCCAGCCCGTTGAAGTCCTGGGGCCACGGGATGTGCAGGCGGGCACCCGGCGCGATCGTCGTGTGGATCATCGTGATCGGGGTGGTCGTGATGCCCGGACCCTCGTGGCCGTCGAGCGCGCCGGCGATGACGCGCAGCAGCGCGCCGCCGTCGTGGCTGGACAGCAGACCGACCTGGCCGGAGCGGATGTCCTGGTACCTCGGGTCGGACATCTTCTGGTGGCTGGGCAGGTTGACCCACAGCTGCAGGCCGTGGAAGACGCCGCCGCCCATGACGAGCTCCTCGGGCGGGGCCTCGATGTGCAGCAGCCCGGACCCGGCGGTCATCCACTGGGTGTCGCCGTCGGTGATCAGGCCGCCGCCACCGTGGGTGTCCTCGTGGGCGAAGGTGCCGTCGATGATGTAGGTGACGGTCTCGAAGCCGCGGTGCGGGTGCCAGCTCGTGCCGCGCGCCTCGCCCGGCGCGTACTCGACCTCGCCCATCTGGTCCATGTGGATGAAGGGGTCGAGGTGGGCCATGTCGACGCCGGCGAAGGCGCGACGGACGGGGAAGCCCTCACCCTCGAAGCTCTTGGGCGCGGTGCTCACCGACAGCACGGGGCGCGAGACCGAGTCGGACAGCGGCTGGGTCACACGCGGGAGGGTGAGGAGGTTGTCGACGGTCACGGCGGGCATCGGGTGCTCCTTCGGGTTGCGGTCACCTGTCCCAACAGTAGTTGAAACTGAAACATTCCGCTCCCTTCGCCCGCGGAATCCACCGGTCCCTGCGGAGGTTGTGCAGCAACCCCCTCGCAGGGCGCCTAGTCTCGCGACGTGCCCCCACGTTCACCGCTCCCCACCCGCCACGGACTCAGCGCGGCGTGGGTGCGCACGCCCGACCGGGAGCCGGGCCGAGTCCCCGAGTGGTCGACGATGTCGGCCTGGCTGCGGCACAAGTGCCCGGCCCCCGTCGACGTGGACCGGCTGCTCGCCGACTCCCGCTTCGTCTACGGCGACGGGCGCCCGGTCCTGGCCGATGACGACTACCGACCGCACACCTTCGTGTGGTTCCACCGCGACCTGCGCGAGGAGGTCGAGGTCCCCGGCGAGCTGACGATCCTCCACCGCGACGAGCGACTCGTCGTCGTCGACAAGCCACCCTTCCTCTCGACGATCCCGCGCGGGCAGCACGTGCGCCAGAGCGTGGTCGTCCGGCTGCGCGACGAGCTGGGCCTGCCGGAGCTCTCCCCGATGCATCGCCTCGACCGGGTGACGTCCGGCGTGCTGATGATGGCGACGCAGCGCCGCTGGCGGGGCGCGTACCAAGGTCTCTTCGAGCACCGACGGGTGCACAAGACCTACCTGGCGCTGGCGCCGTGGCGCGATGATCTGAGCCTGCCCGTCACCGTCCGCAACCACATCCACAAGACGCGTGGGGTGCTGCGGGCCGAGGTGGTGCCCGATGCGCCGGTCAATGCCGAGACCATCGTCGAGGTCGAGTCCCGCCTCGGCGACCTGGCGGTCTACCGACTGACACCGCTCACCGGCCGCACCCACCAGCTGCGCCTGCATCTCAACGGTCTCGGGATCCCGATGGTAGGCGACCCGCTCTACCCGGAGGTGCACGAGGTCTCGGTCGACGACTTCACCCGACCGCTCCAGCTCCTGGCCAGCACCCTGGAGTTCGTCGACCCGGTCGATGGCAGCGAACGGCGTTTTGTCAGCGCCCGCCGGTTGCCGATCTCGTAGCTACCTGCGGGTACGACGTGCACCTCCCCGGTGGCTGCGATGGCGGGCCCCATGATTCCGGGGATCGTGGTCGGCCCCGGTCGCGAGGTGCACGTCGTACCCGCAAGTTCACGTCGCGGCGGCCGGCTCGATCGACGCGTCAACGGCCCCACCCCGCGGGTGCGGGACGGGGCCGAGACGGGACGAAGGGAGTGACTCAGGTCCGCCGGACCGTCGCCATCTCCGGCTCGGTGCTGCGCGGGTCGTCTCCGGCGGACTCCGAGGCGTAGGCGTCCAGCACGTGCTGGCCCGCGTCCTCGACCGGGTGATCCTCGTTGCTCTCGCGCAGCGGGGTGTGCGGGATGAAGAGCGTCGCGACGAAGACGACGGCAAGGACCGGCAGCCCGATCATGAAGGCGTCGCCGAGCTGCTGTGCCAAGCCCCAGCGGACGGCCTCGGCGACCTGCGGCGGCAGGGTGCTGAGCACGGTGGGGTCGAGGACGGCGCCGGCGTCGACGTGCGAGGTGGCGTCGGCCGGGAGCCCGGAGGGCAGGTGGGAGGCGACCCGCTCACCCAGGCCGCTGGCCATGACCGTGCCGTAGATCGCGATGCCGACGGTCGAGCCGACATTGCGGAAGAACTGGGTCGACGCGGTGGCCACACCCATGTCCTTGCGGGAGACGACATTTTGCACGATGAGCGTGTACTGCTGCATCGCCATGCCGAGGCCGATACCGAGGACGACCATCGACAGGGTCAGCTGGCCGGCGGTCGCCTCGTGGGTGAGGCGGGTCAGCATGAAGACGCCGCCGCCCATGATCGCGATGCCAGCGAGCATGAAGGGTCGGTAGTGCCCCGTCCGGGTGATGAGCAGGCCGGTGAGGATGCCGCAGACGATGAAGCCGATCATCAGCGGCATGAGGATCAGGCCGGAGTTGGTGGCGTTGACCCCGATGACGCCCTGCGCGTAGACGGGGATGTAGATGATCGAGCCGAACATCACGATGGCCACGCCGAAGGAGGCGATCAGGCTCAGGGCGATGGTGCGGTCGGCGAAGAGACGCAGCGGCAGGATCGGCTCCACGGCGCGCAGCTGGATGAAGACGAAGGCGATGCCCGAGACGATCGCGATGGCGAAGAGGACGATCGAGGTCGTCGAGCCCCAGGCCCACGACGTGCCACCGGAGGAGACGGCGACGAGGAGGGCGATCAGGGCGGTCGACAGGGTGGCGATGCCCGGGTAGTCGATGACCGCCTTGCGCGGCTCGTGCGGGATGTGGAGGAACTTGACGATGAAGGTCAGCGCGATCAGCCCGATCGGCAGGGTGACGAAGAAGAGCCAGCGCCACCCCAGGTGGTCGGTGACGACGCCGCCGGCGAGCGGGCCGGCGACGGAGGTGACGCCGAAGACGGCACCCATGAAGCCCTGGTACTTGCCGCGCTGACGCGGCGGGATGATGTCACCGATGATGGTCTGGGACAGCGGCATCAGGGTGCCCATGCCGAGGCCCTGGATGCCACGAGCGATGACGAGCATCCAGAAGCTCTGGGCGAAGCCGGCGAAGACGGTCCCGACCATGAAGACGACGATGCCGCCGATGTAGAAGCTGCGACGGCCGTACAGGTCGGACAGCTTGCCGACGATCGGCACGGTGACGGCGGAGACGAGCATGGCCGCGGTGGCGACCCAGCTGTAGTGGTCCATGCCGCCGAGCTCGGCGACGATGCGCGGCAGCGCGGGACCGACGATGGTCTGGCTGACCGAGGCGACGAGCATGCCGAGCATCAGGCCGATGAAGACGCGCTGATGCTCCTTGCTCATCTTGTACGGGGTGACGGGTGCGGTGCTCATGACGCGGTCCTTGCGATGGTGGAGGGGGACGACGGGCGGTGGGCGGCTTCGGCGTCGGCGGCGAGGTCGTCACTGAGGCGGGTGAGGAGACGGTCGAGCTCGGCGAGGTCCGTCGCGGGCCAGTCGACGAGGATCGCGCCCAGGAGGCCGGTGCGGGCGATGCGCTCGTCGCGCAGGGCCGTCCTGCCCGCTGGGCTGAGGCACACGGTGAAGGCCCGTCCATCGCTCGGGTCGGGCGCACGCTCGAGGAGGTCCTGCCCCTCCAGGTGGCTGACCCGACGGCTGATCGTCGACAGGTCATGCCCCACGGCGGTGGCCAGCGCGGAGATGCGGATGCCGGCCTCGTGGGGGCAGTGCTCGAGGATCCCGAGGAGGGAGTAGTCGGTGCGGCTCATGGCCTGGGGGTCGGTGGCCTGGCGTCGGGCGATCATCTTGGCGAACTGCCCGAAGACCCGGCCCAGCGTCTCCTGCAGATGGGTCGCGCTTGGAGTGGTTGTGTGCACCCATCAACTATATGCCTGCATGGCACAACCAATCAAACTGACCCGTGGGGGACGGCGCCGAGGGCGAAGGGGGTCAGGCTCCCTTCGCCCGGTAGGCCAGGGCAGCCACCGTCATCGCGCTGGCGCCCCCGACCCTTCCCGCGCATCTGCCTAGGCAGATGCGCTGATCAGGAGGGTGGGGGTGCCCAGGGCGGGGTCACGGACGGTCGCGACGTGGGTGCCGGCCTTGCGGCCGGACCGGATCTCGGAGATCTCCACCCCGTCGCCGGTCAGGCGCTCGCGGGTTGCGTCGAGATCGCTTGTGCGCCAAGCGAGTCCGCCGAAGACATCGGGACCGTCGACCCCCTTCGTCGGGGCCACGATCTCGACCACGGCGTCGCCGCAGCGGAAGAAGAGCCCGCGGAAGCCGTGCTCCTCCAGTCGGCGGTCCAGCCGCAGGTCCAGGCCGAGCCGGGCACCGTGGTCGGCGGTCGCACGCTCGGCGTCACCGGTCCGCACGACGACGTGATCGAGGGTGAGGTCGCCCCTCCCCTCGTCGTGATGGCCGCTGACGAAGGGGGTCAGTCGCCAGTGCAGTCCGCCCACGTCGAAGCCGCTGGCGTCGCCGGTGAGTCCGCGTCGCTGGAGCAGGCGCTCGGTCGCGGCCACGTCCTCGACGCCGAGGACCACGGCGGTCAGACGGCCTTCATCCCCCGTCTCGAACTGCACCTCGCGGTCGAGTGTGCCGAGCCGCCGCCACGCGGCCTGCGCGGCGGCGACGTCGGGAGAGCTGATGACGAGTCCGGTGATCCTCACCCGCCCATCATGTCGTGGCCGGCTCCTTCGGCGTCCAGGGCTGGGCGAAGGGGGTCGCGGCCCGGCCCGTGTCCGCGAGCAGGAGCTCGAGGCTGTTGGCCCCGTCGATCTGCTCGCGGATGATGTCGGCGTGACCGGCGTGCCGGGCCAGCTCCTCGACGAAGTGGACGAAGGAGAAGCGCAGGGTCGCCCGGGAGGAGTTCATCAAGCCGTACCAAGGGGCCGGAGGAACCGTCTGCTCCGCGTCGGGATCGCTCGAGCGGATCCACTCGACGACGGCCACGCGCCGACGGTCGAAGACCTCGATCGTCTCGGCGAGCATCTCGTCGGCCCGCAGTGCGAAGTTGTCCATGAAGGCCGCGTACGCGTCCTCGCTGATCTCGCCGCCCTCCTCGACACGACCGGACTTCTCCTCGGGCGACGCGATGACGTACGAGGTGTGCTTGATGATCCCGCCGATCGACAGCGCCGAGCGGGTCGGGGTGAGCCGGGCCTGCTCCTCGGTCAGACCGTGGGCGCTGGCTCGTAGGCCCTCCAGCTGCTGGTCGACGTACTCGGCGTAGCCGGTGATCTCGTCGTGGACGGCGGGTGCATACATGGTGTGCTCCTTGTCTCGATGTGCGAAGGGGGTGTCCGTCGCCCTTCGTCTGTGACCACCCTCCATTCGATTGCGGACACTTTCTGTCACCGATCCGAGCAGACTGGGGGCATGGCAGAGACGACCGAACGCGTGCTGCGACTGCTGGGGCTCTTCGAGACCCGGTCGGTGTGGGCTGGTCCCGAGCTGACCCAGCTCCTGGGCGTGACCACCCGCACCCTGCGGCGCGATGTCGAGCGGCTGCGCGACCTGGGGTACCCGATCGAGGCGACGCCGGGAGTTGGTGGTGGGTACCGGCTGGGCTCGGGTGGTCGGATGCCGCCGCTGCTGCTCGAGGAGGACGAGGTCGTCGCGGTGACCGTCGCCCTTCGCGTTGGCGCACAAGGGATCTCGGCCATCGGTGAGCCAGCGGTCCGCGCGCTGACCAAGCTGGACCAGGTCATGCCGCCACGACTGCGCGGCGAGGTCGCGGCGCTCGCCGACGCGACCGCGTTGCTCCCCGGAGCCACTGACGACGTGGACACCGGAGTGCTCGTCGCCCTGGCGCACGCCATCCGCGACCACGTGCGCGCCCGCTTCGGCTACACCGGTCGGACGGGGGAGGCGAGCGATCGCGATGTCGAGCCCTACCGCCTCGTCGCGACCGGCCGCCGGTGGTACCTGCTCGCGTGGGACCTGCGCCGGGAGGACTGGCGCACCTTCCGCCTCGACCGGATGGCCGGGGTGCGGGCATCGACCTTCCGCTTCACGCCGCGGGAGGCGCCGGATGCGGTGGAGCACGTGCAGCAGGCGATCCACCGGACCGGGTCTGCGCACCATGTGCGGGTACGGCTGAGCGCCGACGTCGAGGCCGTGCGGCGTCGGATCCCGGCCGAGTACGGCACCTCGACGCAGGTCGCGCCCGGGATGACCGAGGTGGCCAGCGCCGCGGACGATCTGCAGGATCTGGCCCGACACCTCGTCCTGGCGGCCTACGACGTGGGGGCGAGCCTGACGGTGCTGGACCCACCAGAGCTCGCTGACGCGATCGACGACTTCATCGCTGCGCTCGCCGCCACGAGGGTCTCGAGGCTCACGCCCTAGCGGGCCCTCGCACCTCGACCAACGGTGGTCGAGGTGCGAGGCCGGTCCGTCAGAGCAGCTTGCGCACCACGGACAGCGGCAGCACCTTCATCGCGGAGCCGACGGCCACCCACGGCTTGGGCGGGACGAGCGCCTTGGCCTTGCGGCCCTCGATCGCGACGACCATCGAGCGCACGCCGACCTCGGTGTCGACCATGAACTTCGTCTTCTGCTCGACCTTTTCGTTCATCTCCGTGCGGATGTAGCCCGGGTAGAGCACGGTGACGTCGATGTCGAGGTCCGGCTTGCCCATCATCTCGCTGCGGATCCCCTCGCCGAGCGATGCGAGGAAGGCCTTGGTCGCGCCGTAGGTCGTCATCGACTTCGGCATGCCGCGCAGCGCGGTGACCGAGGAGATGAGCACGAGGTGACCAGCCTTCTGCTCGCGGAAGATCGCCATCGCGGCCTCCGTCTGCATCGCGGCACCGAGCACGTTGGTCGTGATCGTCTCGCGGTTGGCGTAGTGGCTGCCCTTGCCGTACGGCGCACCCTTGCCCAGCCCCGCGTTGACGATGACGCGATCGAGACGACCGAGGTCCCCCTTCGCCTGCTCGAAGACCCGCGTGACCGCGTCGTCATCGGTGACATCGAGGGCGTAGGTCTCGACGCGACGCTCGGGGTGGGCGGTCGCGATCTCGGCCTTGAGTGCGTCGAGTCGGTCGGTGCGGCGGGCGGTGAGCGCCAGGTCGTGGCCGAGCGCGGCGAACTGGCGGGCCATCTCGGCGCCCAGGCCGGAGCTGGCGCCGGTGATGAGGGTCGTGAAGGTCATGTGGTGCTCCTGGGTGGGATGAGGGGGCGGATCAGCCGATGAGGGATCGGCAACGGGCGTCGAGGTGGGTGACCATCGGGCCGAAGACGGCGAAGCGCGGATTGGTCGTGCTGCCTGCCCGAT
Organism: Janibacter limosus NBRC 16128; assembly: GCF_001570985.1. Lineage (GTDB taxonomy): Bacteria > Actinomycetota > Actinomycetes > Actinomycetales > Dermatophilaceae > Janibacter > Janibacter limosus. Next base: position 101,701 of record NZ_BCSS01000006.1, read on the forward strand.
AGCGCTGGTAGATCTGCTGGGCGATGCCGGCGAGACGGAAGTGCCCGAAGACCTCGTAGAAGGTGAGGTCGCGCTCGCTCACGTCGAGTCCGCGTGCGCTGCAGTAGCGCTCGACGATCTCGGCCCGCGTGCGCATGCCCGGCAGGTGCGTCGGCTGCAGACGAAGGGAGAGCGAGGTCGCGTCGTCGTCGGCCTGGGTCCAGTAGGCGAGGGCCCCGCCGAGGTCCATGAGCGGGTCGCCGACGGTCGCCAGCTCCCAGTCGAGGACGCCCTCGACACGTGTCGGGTCGTCGGCGCCGAGCACCAGGTTGTCGAGCCGGAAGTCGTTGTGGATCAAGGCGTGCGGCAGGTCGGGCGGCTGGTGCTCGGTGACCCAGGCGATGACATCGGCGAAGTCGGGCACGTCGTCGGTGGCCGCCGCGCGGAAGCGCTTGATCCAGCTCTCCACCTGGCGACGGACATAGCCCTCACCCCGGTCGAGGGCGGCGAGCGCGGGGGCCGCGCTGACGTCGACCTCGTGGAGCTCGATGAGCGCCGCCAGTGCGTTGTCGCACAGCGCGCGTGCCTGCTCGGGGGTCAGGCTCACCCCGTCCGGCAGGTCCTTGCCGACGATCGTGCCCTCGATCTTGTCCATGACGTAGAAGTCGCTGCCGAGGACGGCGTCGTCGGTGCACAGCGCGACCATGCCCGGCACGTGCGGGTAGACGGGGCCGAGTGCCGCCTGCAGGTCGTGCTCGCGGCGCATGTTGTGGGCCGAGCCTCCGAGCGCACCGTGGGGCGGCCGGCGCAGGACGAGCGTCCGCGCGGGCCAGCGCAGCTCATAGGTGAGGTTGGACGCTCCGCTGCTGAACTGACGGACCTGCGGGTCGCCCTGGAGCGCCGCGGCGAGCTCGTCGGTGACCTGACCGCGCAGCCAGGTCGCCACCCGCGTCACGTCGAAGGTGTCCTCCTCGCGGACTGCTCCCGCGCTCATCGCGACATCGTTCCTGAATCGAGGTTCATGCCGTCGAACCTACCCGGCGATGGACCGACCCACCCAGCCCCCGGGCGTATCGTGGGCCGCGTTTTTGCCCCCGGGTCGTGCAGATCGTGCGTCCGGGCCGTCGACGTCCGGTCACCACCGGACCCAAGGAGCTCCATGACCACCGCCGAGACGCCGCCGTCCGCGCAGGCCGAACGCACCTTCCTCGGGCATCCCCGAGGGTTGGCCACGCTCTTCAACATCGAGCTGTGGGAGCGCTTCTCGTACTACGGGATGCGCGCGATCCTGCTCTACTACATCGTCGACACGGCGGCTGGCGGGGGACTCGGCCTCGACCAGCCCCTCGGTGAGGCGGTCGTCGCGACGTACGGCGCAGCGGTCTACCTGCTCTCCGTCGTCGGCGGCTGGCTCGCCGACCGGGTGATCGGTGCGCAGCGCTCGGTCTTCCTCGGTGGCGTCGTCATCATGGCCGGCCACGTCAGCCTCGCGATACCGACGGCAACGACGTCGTGGCTCGGCATCGGTCTCGTGGCCCTGGGTACGGGTCTGCTCAAGCCCAATGTGTCGACGATGGTCGGCCACCTCTACGGCGAGCGGGACCCGCGCAAGGACTCGGGCTTCACCATCTTCTACATGTCGATCAACATCGGCGGCTTCTTCTCCCCCTTCGTCGTGGCCTTCCTGCGCGACCAGTGGGGCTACCACGCAGGCTTCAGCGCTGCCGCGGTCGGCATGCTCTTCGCCCTCGTGGCGTACGTGGTCGGGCGCGGCACGCTGGCCCCGATCTCCAACGACATCCCCAACCCCCTGCAGCCGCACGACCGGACCCGCACCCCGCTCCTCGCCCTGGGGCTGCTCGTCCTCATCGCCGCGCTCCTCGTCGTCACCCGCCTGCTGCGCGGCGGCTGGGTCGGCGCCGTCATCGACACCATCTCGATCCTGTCGGTCGTCGCATCCATCTCGTACTTCGTCGTGATGTTCCGCAGCAAGGCCGTCACGGCGCGTGAGCGCACCCACCTGACGGCCTACCTGCCGATGTGGGTCGGAGCGGTGCTCTTCTGGATGATCTTCGAGCAGGCGGCCTCCAAGATGGCTGCCTACGCTGCCAACCGGACCGACCTGGACTCGCTCGGCTTCCACTTCTCGGAGGAGTGGTTCCAGTCGATCAACCCGATCTCGATCATGCTGCTGGCCCCGCTCTTCGGCGTGCTGTGGGTCCGCCGGGCCGGTCGATTCCCCTCCACGCCGATGAAGTTCGCCACCGGTGTCATCCTCGCCGGCGTCTCCTTCGTCGTGCTGTCGGCGGCCGCGGCGGCCTTCCCCGGCGCCACCTCGCCGGTGTGGGTCCTCGTGGGGGTCTTCGTCATCCAGACCCTCGGTGAGCTGTGCCTGTCGCCGGTCGGTCTGTCGGCGACGACCTCGCTGGCGCCCAAGGCCTTCGCCAGCCAGGCGATGGCCCTGTGGTTCCTCGCCGTCGCGACCGGCCAGTCCCTCGCTGCGCAGCTGATCCGCGCGATGGAGGGTCTGCCGGACGGCACCTTCTTCCTCACGCTCGGTGTCATGGCCGTCGTCGTGGGACTGGCGCTCGCGGCGCTGTCCCCGTGGGTGCACGCCCGGATGAAGGACGCCGAGCCCGAGCGCGCCTGACCCCGGATCGGGGTGACCGCACTGTCTGGCGGCACTGCGTGGAAGGCCGGCACTGCCCTCAGGGCGGGGCCGGCCTTCCTGCGTGCTCAGGGCACCTCTATTATTCACGGTCAAAACCGTATAAAATAAGTCAGACCCCACCCATCACACGGAGCGTTCCACACGCGAAGCACACCAGGAGGTCACCATGACAACCATCCAGAGCCCCGGCCGATCACCCGCACCGGTCGACCACCGTGGGCTGGACGTGCTCACCCTCGACCAGTGCCTGCTGCGTGTCGCGTCGCGACCGATGGGACGAGTGGCCTTCCAGGACAAGGGCGAGGTGATCGTCCTGCCGGTCAACCACGTGATCGACGAGGGCGTCATCGGCTTCCGCACGAGGTGGGACTCGACCCTCGCGGCGGCCGTCAACCACGAGTCGGTCACCTTCCAGGTCGACCACTACGATCCCCTGGAGCAGACCGGCTGGAGCGTCCTCGTGCGCGGGACCGCCGGCGTCGTCTCCGACCCGGTCGTCTCCGATCGCCTCGAGGCGCTGCTCGACGTCGCCTGGCAGGGCCCGCCCGAGGACGCCTTCTGGACAGCGATCCGCTGGGAAGAGGTCGCCGGGCGCGAGCTGGGCTCGAGCCGCAGCGAGTGCGGCTGCTGTTGATCCCGAGCAGCAGCGGCCGACCGGGACGCGATGCTCCCGGCTGGCGGGAGCGGGCAGCCTGCGAGGGCGAGGATCTCGACACCTTCTTCCCCGTCGGCTCGGCGCTGTGGCAGGCACAGCGGGCGACATCGATCTGTGCCGGCTGCCCGGTGACCGAGGAGTGCCTCTCCTATGCGCTGAGCACGGGCCAGGACCACGGCATCTGGGGCGGCCTGACGAGCGAAGAGCGCCGGGACCTGCGCAGGCAGTGGAAGCGCGGCGCCTAAGGAGACCGCACGAGCAGCGCGTGCTGCAGGCACCGCACGTGCAGCCGCCGCGCCGGGCCGACGACATCGCCGTCGAGCTGGACGTGCAGGGGTTCCTCGCTGACGATCTCGAGCTCGCGGGAGGCGCGGGTGGACAGCCCCGCGACATCGCCGGGGAGGCGCAGGACCCCCTTCGCCGCCACGCCGATCCAGTGGCCGGGGCGCGTCACGGTCACCTCGAGCACGTCGAAGAGCCCGTCGTCGACGAGCCCGCCGGGCGCGATGTGCACTCCGGCGCGCACCCGCGTGCAGTTGGCCGCGAGCACGCTCCACACCCGCAGGTGCTCCGGGTCCCCACCCTCGTGGCGCACCGTCACCCGGACCGGCCGGCGCAGTGCGCTCACCGCGGCGGGCGCGATGTAGGCGGGCCAGCCGATGCGCTCCTTGAGGCCAGGGCGGGTGGCCGCGACCGTCGCCGCGTCGTGGCCCATCCCCGCCAGCACGACGAAGGGGAGGTCCTGCGCCTGGTCGTCCACGTGCGCGAGGCCCAGGTCGACCGGCCGGGCTCGCCCGGTGAGCGCCAGGTGCACGGCAGCAGGGATGCTGCGAGGCAGCGAGAGGTTGTGCGCGAGCAGGTTGGCCGTGCCGATCGGGACGATGCCCAGCTCCACGCCACTGCCCGACAGCCCGTGCGCGACCGCGCGGACCGTGCCGTCACCACCCCCGACGACGACCAGCTCGTGGCCCTCGGCGACCGCGGCCGCGGCATGCGCCCGTCCGGTCTCCTCGCGGGTCGTCAGCTGGACCGTCGGATCCGGCCAGCCGGCCGCGGAGGCCGTCGAGGTGACCTCGTCGAGGACTCGCTCCCAACCCCCCTTCGAGGGATTGAGGACGAGCGCGACCCTCACGCCGCGTGCGAGTCGTCGAAGACCACGATCGAGCCGCCATAGCTGGCGACCCACACACGCTTCTTGGTGGGCTCGTAGGTGATGCCGATCGGCAGGCCGTCGGTCTGCTCGGTCTGGACGACGGTGAAGTCCTTGGTACGGATCTTGCTCACCGTGCTGCTCGCGTAGTTGCTGACGTAGAGGGCGCCGCCGTCGGGGCTGATCGCCATCGAGCGGGGCTGGCTGCCGACCTTGGCCTCGCGCAGCGTCTTGCCGGTGGCGGTGTCGACCTCGCTCACGGTGCCGGAGCCGTTGTTGGAGACGTACAGACGCGAGCCGTCGGGGGAGACGAGCAGGTGGCGCGGGCCGTCGCCGGTCTCGGCGAAGTCGACGACCTCGCCGGAGCCGAGGTCGACCTTGACCGTCTCGTCCGACCCCATGATCGCCACATAGGCGACCGTGTCGTCGGGGCTGATCGCGATGCCGCGGGGGTGCTTGCCGGGCAGCTTGATGGTCTCGGTGACCTTGTTGGTCCTGGTGTCCACGACATCCATGTCCATCGAGCACCAGTTGGTGACGAGGACCTTGGCGCCGTCGTGGGTTGCGGCCACGTACTTGGGCACCGCGCCGACGCGCACGACGTCGGTGATCTCGAGCTTGGCGGTGTCGATCTTGTAGAGGTAGCTGTCGGAGATGCCCTGCGGGCCGGTGCAGGAGTCCTTGCCCTCGGGCTCGAAACCCTGCCCGTACATCGAGTAGTTGCTCACCCAGGCGGTCTTGCCGTCGGGGCTGAAGGCCATCTCGACGGGCGCGCCCTTGCTCGTACCGGGGTGGTCCTTGATGCCGAAGTCGGACAGGTCGACCGCGTCGGAGATCGTCTTGTGCAGCGCGCCGTCGGCCGTGAAGGCGCTGACGGTGTGGGTGTACATCATGTTTTGCGCGAAGACCTGGCCCGACGGCGAGGCGACGACCGACTTGGGCGTCAGCCCACCGGTGAGGCGCTGCACGCGCACCATCGTCGAGTCAGCAGAGGCGGCGGGCTTGCCGGTCACCTCGGCGCTCTCCTTCGGGGCTGCCTTCTCGACGTCGGCGGGCGAGGCTGCGGCCGCGGGCGGCGCGCTCGCCGGTGCCTTGGCAGCGGCGGCACTGCCGTCGCCACCGAAGAGCTTGCCGATGCACAGCACGAGCACCAGGAGGATGACGAGGAGCACGGCCAGGGCGACACGACGTCGCCGGACATAGACCGGGTCGTTGTTGATCTTCACGCGGGACACCTCGGAGTCGACTCCTGCGAACCTATGGCCGGGCGGCAGCGAAGCGGTGGAGGCGCACCGGGGTCGGCCAAAGCCCTACCAAAGGATGACGAAGGGAGGGACCTGCGGCTGATGGACCCCCACCGGTGTCCTCGTACCGTGGACGTCATGGGGAAGGCACAGGTCTACGAGATGGAGATCGAGGGGCGGCATCACCGTGTCGAGACCTCCGTGGGTGACGGGTGGAGCAACGAGGCCACGTGGTGGGTCGACGGCGAGCAGGTCGCGACCGCCAGCTCCAAGGTCGAGGACAACCTGTATCTGTCGGTCGGCCGGGGCCACGATCTTGCCGGCTCCCTCGGTGCGGTGCGAGCTCGCTTCACCAGCCTGAGCAAGCCGGTCAGGGCGACCTGGTTCGAGGGCAGCCGGACCGCGGCCGAGACCGCGGCGCGGATCGGTGTGGGCGGTGTCGACCTCGTGCCGGAGGCGGGTTCGCCGGCGGCGCTGCGGGAGGAGCGGATGCGCACCAACCCGCGGCTCCACGCGGCCCGGCATGTCGTGGGTGGGGTTGCCAAGGTCGTCATGCCGTTGCTCTTCACGGCGCTCATGATCTGGCTCGCGGGCCGGATCCCCTGGCCCGGCTGGGACCTGCCCTCCGTGCCGTTGCCGTCGATCAGCCTCCCGTCGATCCCGTGGCCGGACTGGGAGCTGCCGCGGCTGGACTGGGATGCCCCGGGGTGGCTGGTCTGGCTGGCGGAGCACGCGAAGTACGTCATCCCGATCCTCATCGGGGTCGCGCTCGGCCGGCGCGAGATGAGGCGTCGGCGTGAGCAGGACGAGCTGCGTGAGCGGCTGGCCGCGCGGGATCCGTCCGCGAGCAGCGAAGACCGGTGATGTTACCTGCGAGTACGACGTGCACCTGCGCGCGAGCAAGGCGAGGCATCCTCGAGTTTTCGGGGTCCGCCGGCAGTGCCATGACTGACGTGCACGTCGTACCCGCAGGTCACAAGCGCTGACTGGCCGCGGGTTACCGGTGCGGGATGTCCCGCCGGGTGAAGCCGAGAAGCCCGAGCCCGGCGAGGACGACCCCGCCGAACCCCGCGACAAGCGCGCCGGTGACGTCGAGGTCCTCCGCCGGGACATCGCCGACGAGGCCGAAGGGCGCCCACTCGACCAGCCAGGTCGGTAGATCGAGCCCCGGCCCCATGTAGCCGATGACCGCGGCGACGGCGAAGACCACCCAGACGGCGGCCTGCGCCCGGGGCCCCCATCCGAAGAGCGCCAGCGAGATCCCGGCGAGCAGCAGCATCACGGGCAGGTACTGGGCGCAGGCGAGGAGCAGCGTCGAGATCCAGGACGAGTCGCCCAGTGCCGCTGCGGTGCTCATCGCCAGGGCCAGCGCGCCGGCGGCGCCGACGAGCAGCGTGCCAAGGGCGATGGTCGCGAGGTGCGGGCCCAGCCAGGCGACGCGGCCACGGGCCTCGCTCAGCTGCAGCTCGAGACGGCCGGAGACCTCCTCGCGACGCAGTGAGCCGAGCGCCTGCAGCACGTAGCCGCCCACGAGCAGGGCAAGCAGCAGGACGAACATCGCTGCCATCGGCTCGACGATCCCGGCCTCCCCGCCCGCCAGCCAGGCCGCGAGGTCGGGATTGCCCTCGATCGCGTCGATGACGGTCTGCATGAGCGACCCGTAGGTACCCATGAGGACGGCCGCCAGCACGGCCCAGCCGAGCGTCACGGTGCGGTGCTCCCGCACTGCCAGTCCGAAGGGGGATCGCAGCCCGGTACTCGCCCGGTGCGGTCCGGTCCGGGGGGCGACGAGGGAGCCGCCGACGTCACGCGTGGTGGACAGCCACAGGGCCAGCGCGAGCAGCAGGAGGGTGGCGCACAGGCTCAGGACGAAGGGGAGCGCTCGCGGCTCACCGAAGGCCGCAACCTTGTCGTACCAGCCGAGCGGCGTGGCCCACAGCAAGGACGTCTCGTCCACCGCTCCCGCACCACGGACCAGGTAGGCGAGCAGGGCGAGTCCGAGACCGGCGGCCCACGCCGATCGTGTGTGGCCGAAGGCTTGCGCCGCAACGGCGCTCACGCCGACGAAGACCGCGCCCAGCGACGCGACCGCCGCGCCGTAGAAGAGTGCGCCGGTCGCTTCGGCCCCGACGGCGACGAAGGCGAGTGCGGTGAGCAGGCCCAGCGCGACGAGCGCAGCGAGTGCCAGTACGACGGCCGCGAGGAGCGGTGCCTGCCGCCCGACGCGGGAGGCGAGGAGCAGCTCGAGGCGGCCGGCCTCCTCCTCCCTGCGGGTCCCGCGGAGGGTGAGCGCGATGGCCAGGAGCGGGACGGCGAAGGCGACGACGAAGCCGAGCTCGTTGACCATCGCCCCGCCGAGGGTGTCGGTGCCGGCCACGACGCCGTTGAGGACCCGCATCCCCGGGCTCGTGGTCGTCTCGGCGTAGGAGCGCAGCTTGTCGGGGGTGTCGTAGAGGCTGGTGATGGACGAGGTGGTCAGCACGACGACGGCACAGAGGCCGAGGACCCAGGCGAGCACGACCTTCCACCCGGTGCGCCACTGCACCCGCAGGCTGGTGCCGATGCCGGCGGTGCTCAGGGCGCTCATCGCTGCACCCCATCGCTCCCATGGGTCCCACGTTCCGCGTGGGCGGAGGTCGCCCCGCGACCGTCTCGAAGGGAGGGCTCCTCCCGGTACTGCTCGAGGAAGAGGTCGTCGAGGCTCGGCGGGGTGATCGTCAGCGTGTGGACCCCCGCGGCGTGGATCCGGCCCACGACCTCGCTCACCGCGGGGGCCTCGACATGGCAGCGGGTCTCGATGCGACCGTCGATGTTCCCTTCGTCCAGTGCGGTGATGCCCTCCATCGCGGTGAGCCCGGGGGAGGTGTCCGTGACGGCGTGGACCCGGCTGCTCGTGCTGCGGCGCAGGTCCGCGAGCGTGCCGGTCGTGACGGTCCTGCCGGCGCGGATGATGCTCACCCGGTCGGCCAGCGCCTCGACCTCACCGAGGATGTGGCTCGAGAGCAGGACCGTCGTGCCGCCGGCGACGCGCTCGCGGACGACGTCCTGGAAGACCTGCTCCATCAGTGGGTCGAGCCCGGAGGTCGGCTCGTCGAGGAGCAGCAGGTCGACGTCGGCGGCCAGCGCGGCGATGAGCGAGACCTTCTGCTTGTTGCCGGTGGAGTAGTCGCGGGTGCGCTTGCGGGTGTCGAGGTCGAAGCGCTCGACGAGGTCCGTGCGGCGCGACTCGTCCAGGCCGCCGTGCGCTCGACCGAGCACGTCGATGCACTGGCCACCGGTCAGGCTGGGCCAGAGGGTGACGCCGGCGGGGACATAGGCGAGCCGGCGGTGCAGCTCGACAGCGTCGTGCCACGGGTCGCCGCCCATGACCGTGACCGTCCCGCCGTCGGCGCGGGTCAGGCCGAGCAGTACCCGGATCGTCACCGTCTTGCCCGCACCATTGGGTCCGAGGAAGCCGTGCACCTCGCCGGTCGCCACCTCGAGGTCGAGCCCGTCGAGGGCGTGCGTGCGGCCGTAGGTCTTGTGCAGACCGTGGGCGTCGATGATGGCTGACTCACTCATGAGGCCTCCTCGGGCGACGGGGGCCGAGCCCCGATCGCGCTGTCTGCGCCTGTATCGGGTACGGGCAATATTGCTGCATAGAAGCGCATCGCCTCGTCCGCCCACCGGGTGAGGCCGTCGCCGTGGAGCGGGTCGTAGCCCAGGACCTGTCGCCAGTGATCGGCGAGGAGGAGGGTGCCGAGGTCGGCGGACATCGCCATGGCAGCCCGGGTCTGCGGGTCGGGACCGGCGATGAGCGTGCCGGCGGTGTCCCACGCGCGGAAGATCTCGACGGTGCGCCGGTGCCAGTCGCGCAGCAGCTGCGTGGCGACCGGGTCCCCGGTCATCATCAGCCGACGCAGGTAGGGGATGACGGGGGAGCCCTCGGGCAACGCCTGCTGGAGTACCTCTGCGATCGAGGACCACTCGCCGGCCTGCATGTCCTCCGCGAGCCCGGTGTCGGCCGAGAGGTCGAAGAGCTCGTCCATCCAGGTGTGCACGTGCTCGACGACGGCCTCGCGCAGACCGGCCTTGGAGCCGAAGTGGTGGATGACCAGAGCCGGCGAGACATCGGCCAGCTCGGCGACCTGGCGCATCGTCACCCGGTCCTCGCCGTGGGCGGCGAAGAGCTCGAGCGCGGCGTCGCGCACCCGCGCTCGGGCGGTCCGGTCATCCGGTGCTGAACCCATGTTCAGCAGGCTAAACGTGCGTTCAGTGTGGGTCAAGGAGT
>NZ_BCSS01000007.1 GCF_001570985.1 Janibacter limosus NBRC 16128
CCGCGCAGCCGGCCGCAGCCGCCGCGCCGGTCGCTGCGCCTGCCAACGACAGCGGTGCCGGCCAGATGGCCGCTGCTGCCGGCGGTGGCGCGGGAGCGTCGGGCCTGATCGCTCTGGCCCAGCGCCTCCACGACGAGCACGTCGCTGAGGGCCAGGGCCAGCGGGACAAGCTCATCGCCGAGGCCCAGCGCAAGCACGACGAGCTCGTCAAGGCCGGTCAGGGCAAGCACGACGAGCTGCTGTCCACGGGTCAGGCCAAGCACGACGACTTCGTCAAGACCGGTCAGGGCAAGCGCGACCAGTTCGTCGGCGAGGGCACGACCCAGCGCGACAAGCTGATCTCCGACGCCCAGGCCAAGAGCACGACGATGGTCAGCGAGGCCGAGACCCAGCGCAAGAAGATCCTCGACGACCTCAACGCGCAGAAGTCGAAGCTCGAGACCCAGATCGCGGAGCTGACGACCTACGAGCGCGATTACCGTCGCAAGCTCAAGGACTTCATCGCCTCGCAGCTCAAGGGGATCGAGGGCTCCACCTCGGTTGCTCCGCAGACCAGCTCCAAGAGCTGATCACGAGCACGGCACGACCCCACCAAGCGGCGGCTTCCCGACAGCGGGAGGCCGCCGCTTCGTGCAGTGCAGGTCCCCTGGGATGGCCACGCGGTAAATGTGGCCCGCTCCTACCGACATCTGCGCCAAAACGTCGTACTCTTCGGTGACTCTGGTCCGTGCAGGGTGCGGACCCACCGAACTGAGGACGGTCATGGCGGCGAACAAGACGGCCAAGGCGGGCGTGAAGCCCGCGAAGGGCGCTGTGCGGGCGACAGCGAAGAAGGTCACCGACGCACCGGCGAAGAAGGCTGCCGCGAAAAGGGCTCCGGCCGACACGAAGGCTCCGGCTGAGAAGAAGGCTCCTGCCAAGAAGACCCCGGCGAAGAAGGCTCCTGCGAAGACGTCCTCGACCACGCGACTCGTCGTCCGCGAGGACGAGAGCCCGTGGACGGCCAAGGAGCTCAAGGAGGTCCGGGCCGAGCTCGAGTCGGAGATCGAGCGGCTGACCACCGAGATCACCACAGCCGAGACCGATCTGAGCGAGTTCCTCAAGGAACCGATCGACGGAGCGGGCGATGACCAGGCCGACGCGGGCGCCAAGTCCTTCGAGCGCGAGCACGAGCTGAACCTCGTCGCCGGAGCCCGGACGGGCCTGGAGCAGAACCAGCACGCGCTCGACCGACTCGAGGACGGCACCTACGGGATCTGCGAGTCCTGTGGCAACCCGATCGGCAAGCTTCGACTGCAGGCCTATCCTCGTGCGACCCTGTGCATGACATGCAAGAGTCGACAGGAGCGGCGCTGAGCGCCCCACGCACCCCAGACGATGACGGCACCCCGGCGGCGAATGCCCGCCCCGGGGTGCTTCGTCGGTACGTCCTCGCCGCGATCCTCGCCCTGGCGCTGGATCAGGCATCCAAGGTCTGGGCGCTCGCCGAGCTCGGCGACGGTCGCAGCCGGCCGCTCATCGGTGAGCTGCTCTCCCTTCGCCTGATCCACAACTCCGGAGCCGCCTTCTCCATCGGTGACTCGATGACCTGGGTGATGACCCTCGTCGCCGTGTGCGTCACGCTGGCGATCCTGTGGGCCTCGCGACGCGTCGCCTCGACCCACTGGGGGCTGGCCCTGGGCATGCTCCTCGGCGGCTCCCTGGGCAACCTGTACGACCGGTTCTTCCGCCCGCCGGGCCCGTTGCGGGGGCATGTCGTGGACTTCATCGACTATGGCGGTCTCTTCGTCGGCAACATCGCCGACATCGCCATCGTCGCGGGAGCGGCCATGCTCATCTGGTTGGTCTTCACCAACCAGGGCCTGGACGGCTCCCGACCCCAGCACGCCAAGGAGCAGACCGATGAGTGAGACCCGCAATGTCCTCGTCCCCGACGGACTCGAGGGCGAACGCGTGGACGCCGCGGTGGCCCGCCTCTTCGGCCTCTCGCGCACCCGCGCCGCAGAGATGGCGGCAGAGGGCAAGATCTTGGTCGACGGCGCCCACGTCGCCAAGTCCGCACGCGTCATGGCCGGCTCGCAGGTGGAGATCACCCTGCCGTCGGTCGACGAGGGCCCGACCGTGGCGGTCGTCGCCGAGCCGGTCCCCGGCATGCGGATCATCCACGACGACGACGACATCGTGGTCGTCGACAAGCCCGTCGGTGTCGCGGCGCACCCCAGCGTCGGCTGGTCGGGTCCCGACGTCCTCGGTGGCCTGGCCGCGGCCGGCTACCGGATCTCCACGAGCGGGGCGAGCGAGCGGCAGGGCATCGTCTCGCGCCTGGACGTCGGCACCTCTGGGCTGATGGTCGTGTGCAAGAGCGAGCACGGTTACTCCGTGCTCAAGCGCGCCTTCAAGGAGCGCACGGTCGACAAGACCTACCACGCACTCGTCCAGGGCCTGCCCGACCCGCACGTCGGCACGATCGACGCCCCCATCGGGCGCCACCCGAGCGGCGACTACAAGTTCGCCGTCATGGACTCCGGCAAGCACGCGATCACGCACTACGAGCTCCTCGAGGCCTTCCGTCACGCCTCGCTGCTCGAGGTCACCCTCGAGACCGGTCGCACCCACCAGATCAGGGTGCACATGGCCGCACTGCGCCACCCCTGCGTCGGCGACCCGACCTACGGCGCCGACCCCACCCTGGGCAAGAAGCTCGGGCTGGAACGGCAGTGGCTGCACGCCAAGGGGCTGGGCTTCGTCCACCCCGGCACCGGGGACTACGTGCACTTCGAGAGCACCTACCCGGACGACCTGCAGCTCGCCCTGGACCGCCTCGCCGACATGTCCTGATGGCTCACGGCGTAGGGGGAGCCTCCCGTTGCCCGGGAGGCTCCCCCTTCGCGCTGTGGTCGGTCAGTTGACCTGGCGCTTGCGCCCCTCCCAGTAGGGGGCGCGCAGCTTGAACTTCTGCAGCTTGCCGGTGGCCGTGCGGGCCAGCTCCTCGCGGAACTCGATGGAGGTCGGGGCCTTGTAGCCGGCCGCCTTGGACTTGCACCAGGCGATGAGGTCGGCCTCGGTGGCCGTGGAGCCCTCGCTGACGACCACGAGGGCCATGATCGTCTCGCCCCACTTGTCGTGCGGGATGCCGATGACGGCGACCTCGGTGACGTCCGGGTGGGAGAAGAGGACGTCCTCGACCTCGACCGACGAGACATTTTCGCCGCCGGTGATGATGACGTCCTTCTTGCGGTCACTGATGGTCACGTAGCCGTCGTCGGTGATCGTGCCGCCGTCGCCGGTGTGGAACCAGCCGCCGTCGAAGGTGCGCTCGGTCTCCTCGGGCAGCTCCCAGTAGCCCTCCATGACCACATTGCTGCGGGCGAGGACCTCGCCGCTCTCCTCGTCGACCGTCATCGTGCAGCCGATGGCGGGGGAGCCGGCGCGCACGAGCTTGGCGGCACGGTCCTGCGGCGACAGGTCGTCCCACTCGGCGCGGGTGCGGTTGATCGTCAGCAGGGGAGAGGTCTCGGTGAGCCCGTAGATCTGGATGAACTCCCAGCCCAGCTCCTCCTCGACGCGGGCGATGGTCTGCGTGGGCGGCGGCGCGCCGGCGACGATGATGCGGACCCTGTCCCGACCGGGGATCTCGCCCTCCCACTCGGCCGCCGCTGCCAGCACGGAGTTGACCACGGCCGGGGCCGCGCACATGACCGTCACGCCGTGCTGCTGCACGCGGCGCAGAATCTCGGCGCCGTCGATCTTGCGGATGACGACGTGCTGGGCGCCCACGCCGGTCATGGCGAAGGGCATGCCCCAGCCGTTGGCGTGGAACATCGGCAGCGTGTGCAGGTAGACGTCACGGTCGCTGATGCCCGCGTGCAGACCAAAGGTGACGGCGTTGGTCCAGATGTTGCGGTGGGTGATCTGCACACCCTTGGGGCGAGCCGTCGTGCCCGAGGTGTAGTTGATCGTCGCGATGGCCGACTCGTCGGCCTCCCACGGCCGGGGCTGGGCCGTCGCGGGGTCGATCCCCCCGAAGAGGTGCTCGTCCTCGCCGATGACGAAGGTGTGCTCGGCCGAGACCTCGTCGATGAGAGAAGTCAGCTCGGGGTCGATGTAGAGCACGCGGGCACCCGAGTGCTCGACGATGAACTTGACCTCCTCGGGCGCGAGGCGGAAGTTGATGGGCACCAGGACACGACCGGAGCCGGAGACACCGAAAAAGCTCGTGAGCAGGCGGGCCGAGTTGTGCGAGACGACCGCGACCCGGTCGCCGACCTGGATGCCCAGCGAGTCAAGGTGCGCGGCCTGGGCGGTGGCGAGCTGGCGCATGCGGGCATAGGTGACGTCCTGCAGCGGCGGGGCCGGCTGGTCCGGCTCGTCGACGACGGCGACGCGCTCTCCGTAGACGGCCGCAGCGCGGTCGATGAAGTCGTTGACGGTCATGGGGACGAACATCCCGGGGCCCTCCGTGGGTGTAGACAGCGGTGTCATTCCCGACGGTAGACCCCCGTCGACCCCGCGGGAAGCAGGCATTCCATCGCGACGCGCCGAGTGGTGGCCACGGGGCGACCGACGGCGTGCTGGGTTGTCGCAGGGTCGATCTAGACTCGGGTCGATGTCCGAGCTGCCGCGTTCCGAAAACTTCGTCCACCTGCACAACCACACCGAGTACTCCATGCTCGATGGGGCTGCGCGGATCAAGGACATGTTCTCGACCGCCCAGGAGATGGGCATGCCGGCGATCGCGATGACCGACCACGGCTATCTCTTCGGGGCGCACGAGTTCTGGAAGACGGCGCAGTCCTACGACGTCAAGCCGATCATCGGGCTCGAGGCCTATGTCGCGCCCGGCACGCACCGCACCGACAAGACCCGCGTCAAGTGGGGCGATGAGCGCACCAACCCGCGTGATGACATCTCCGGTGGTGGCGCGTACACCCACATGACGCTGCTGGCCCGCAACAACACCGGCATGCACAACCTCTTCAAGATGGGCTCGCGCGCCTCCCTCGACTCCGTCTTCGCCAAGTGGCCCCGCCTGGACCGCGAGCTGCTCTCCCAGTACGGCGACGGGCTCGTCGCGACCACGGGCTGTCCCTCGGGCGAGATCCAGACCCGGCTGCGCCTCGGGCAGTACGACAAGGCCATCGAGGCGGCCTCGGAGTTCCGCGACATCTTCGGCAAGGAGCACTACTTCCTCGAGCTGATGGACCACGGCAACGAGATCGAGCGCCGGGTGCGCGAGGACCTCATGCGCCTGGCCAAGGACCTGCAGCTGCCGCTCCTGGCGACCAATGACCTGCACTACGTGGCCCAGGGCGACGCGATCGCCCAGGACGCGCTGCTGTGCATCAACTCCGGGTCCAAGCTGCACGACCCGGACCGTTTTTCCTTCGACGGCGAGGGCTACTACCTCAAGTCGCCGGCCGAGATGCGTCACCTGTGGCGCGAGCTGCCGGACGCGTGCGACAACACGCTCCTCGTGGCGGACATGTGCGAGGTCTCCTTCGTCGAGGGCGAAGGGCGGTACATGCCGCGCTTCGAGTGCCCGCCGGGGGAGTCGGAGCAGTCCTGGTTCATCAAGGAGATCCAGACGGGACTCGGCCGCCGCTTCCCCGACGGCATCCCGGAGTACGCGCAAAAGCAAGCCGACTACGAGATCGACGTCATCGTCGGCAAGGGCTACCCCGGTTACTTCCTCGTCGTCGCCGACTTCATCAACTGGGCCAAGGACAACGGCATCCGCGTCGGTCCGGGCCGTGGCTCCGGTGCCGGTTCCATGTGCGCCTACGCCATGGGCATCACCGACCTCGATCCCGTGCCGCACGGCCTGATCTTCGAGCGCTTCCTCAACCCCGAGCGCAAGTCGATGCCTGACTTCGACGTCGACTTCGACGAGCGCCGACGCTCTGAGGTCATCCGCTATGTCTCCGACAAGTACGGCGACGACCGGGTCGCGATGATCGCCACCTACGGCACGATCAAGGCCAAGCAGTCCGTCAAGGACGCCGCACGCGTCATGGGCCACCCCTTCAACGTCGGCGAGCAGCTGACCAAGGCGATGCCCGCCGATGTCATGGGCAAGGGCGTGCCCCTGGCCAAGATGTGGGACAAGGAGCACGACCGCTACGGCGAGGGGCAGGAGTTCCGCGAGCTCGTCGAGTCCGAGAAGCACCTGGGTGAGGTCGTCGACCTGGCCAAGGGCCTCGAGGGGCTCAAGCGTCAGTGGGGCGTCCACGCCGCCGGCGTCATCATGAGCAGCGAGCCGCTCATCGACGTCATCCCGATCATGCGCCGCCTCCAGGACGGGCAGGTCCTCACGCAGTTCGACTACCCGACGTGCGAGACGCTCGGCCTGGTCAAGATGGACTTCCTGGGTCTGCGCAACCTGACGATCCTCGACGACGCCCTGATCAACATCAAGGCCAACCGCGGCGAGGACATCGACCTCGACGCGCTCAGCAAGGACATGACCGACAAGGCGACCTACCGCCTGCTCTCGCGCGGTGACACGCTCGGCGTCTTCCAGCTCGACGGTGGCGGCATGCGCACCCTGCTGCGGCTGATGCAGCCGGACAACTTCGAGGACATCTCCGCAGCCCTCGCGCTCTACCGACCCGGCCCGATGGGTGTCAACGCGCACACCAACTTCGCGCTGCGCAAAAATGGCCGCCAGGAGGTCATCCCGCTCGACCCGCAGCTGAAGGGCAAGCTCCAGCAGGAGATGGTCGATGCCCTCGACCCGATCCTCAAGACGACCCACGGCCTGGTGATCTACCAGGAGCAGGTCATGGAGATCGCGCAGAAGCTCGCCGGGTACACCCTCGGCAACGCCGACCTGCTGCGTCGTGCCATGGGCAAGAAGAAGAAGGAGGTCCTCGACAAGGAGTACGTCCCCTTCTCCGAGGGCATGAAGGCGCAGGGCTTCAACGAGGCCTCCATCGCCGCGCTGTGGGGCGTCCTCGTGCCCTTCTCCGACTACGCCTTCAACAAGGCGCACACCGCTGCCTACGGTCTCGTCTCGTACTGGACGGCTTACCTCAAGGCCAACTACCCGGCCGAGTACATGGCGGCCCTGCTGACCTCGGTCGGTGACGACAAGGACAAGTCGGCGCTCTACCTCAACGAGTGCCGTCGCATGGGCATCAAGGTGCTGCCCCCCTCGGTCAACGAGTCGGTCGGGACCTTCGCCGCCGTGGGTAGCGACATCCGCTTCGGCCTGCACGCGATCCGCAATGTCGGCCGCAATGTCGTCGACGGGATCGTGTCGGCCCGCGAGGACAAGGGGGACTTCACCTCCTTCGACGACTTCCTCGCCAAGTGCCCCGCGCCGGTGTGCAACAAGCGCACCATCGAGTCGCTCATCATGGGCGGCGCCTTCGACGACCTCGGCCACCCGCGCCAGGGGCTGGTCATGGTCCACGAGGAGTACGTCGACGCCTTCGTCGGGGTCAAGCGCCAGGAGGCCATCGGCCAGGACTCGCTGTGGGACATGTTCGGTGGCGGCGACGACGAGGCCGAGGCGCCCGGTGGCGGCATCGAGGGGATGGGCCTGCGGCCGATCCCCGACGTCGAGTGGAGCAAGCAGACCAAGCTGACCAATGAGCGCGAGATGCTCGGCCTCTACGTCTCCGACCACCCGCTCTTCGGCGTCGAGCACGTGCTGCAGCGCGCCGCCGACACCTCGATCGCGGCGCTGACCCAGCCCGACTCCGGGGTCAAGGAGGGCAGCCATGTCACGGTCGCCGGCCTCGTCACCGGCCTGAGCATCAAGCGCACCAAGAAGGGCGACCTCTGGGCCATCGCGACCGTCGAGGACCTCGAGGGTGCGATCGAGTGCCTCTTCTTCCCCAAGACCTATCTGACGGTGCAGACGATGCTCACCCAGGACATCGTCGCGGTCGTGCGGGGTCGGGTCAATGCCCGCGACGACACCGTCTCGCTCTACGCGGAGGACCTGACGATCCCCGAGATCACCGACGGTCCCCGCGGGCCCGTCGTGCTCACCCTCGACTACGCCCGGGCCACGACCGGGCGCATCGAAGAGGTCAAGCAGGTGCTCGCGCAGCACCCCGGCAGCACCGACGTGCAGATCAAGCTCGTCCAGCCCGGCCGCTCGGTGACGATGTCCGTCGACGCGAGCTATCGGGTCGAACCCACCGAGGCGCTGATCGGCGACCTCAAGGTCATCCTCGGAGCACGGGCGGTGTCAGCATGAGTACAGCACCGGGGCAGCGCCCCACACCTCCCGTCGCCGCGCAGCAGCCGTGGACGCGCACCCACCACGGCGAGGACGTCGCCGACCCCTACGAGTGGCTGCGTGACGGCGAGGCTCCCGAGGTCATCGCGCACCTCGACGCCGAAAATGTCTACGCCGAGGGCACCACGGCGCACCTGGCCCCCCTTCGCCAGCGGCTCTTCGACGAGATCAAGGAGCGCACCCTCGAGACCGACCTGAGCGTGCCCGTCGCCGCCGGGGAGTGGTGGTACTACGCCCGCACCGTCGAGGGCAGCCAGTACGCGATCCAGTGCCGTGCGCCGCTCACCGACCGCGCCGCCGTTCCCGAGCTCGACCCCACCCAGCCGTTGCCGGGGGAGCAGGTGCTCCTCGACGGCAACGAGCTCGCGCAGGGACATGAGTTCTTCTCCCTCGGCGGTTTCGAGATCAGCGCCGACCACTCCCGGATGGCCTATGCGGTCGACGTGACCGGTGACGAACGCTTCGACGTCGTCGTCATGGACATCGCCACCCGCGAGGTCCTCGACCAGGCCGTGACCGGCGCCGGCTACGGGCTCGCTTTTTCCCACGACGCCCGCCACCTCTTCCACATCACCGTCGACGACGCGTGGCGCCCGCACGAGGTGTGGCGCCACGAGGTCGGCACCGCCCGCGAGGCCGACACCCTCGTGCACCGGGAGGACGACGAGCGTTTTTGGATGGGCCTGGGCGCCAGCCGCGACGAGCGATGGATCATGCTCGGCCTCGGCAGCAAGACCACCTCCGAGGTCCACCTCATCGACGCCCACGACCCCACGGGTCCGATGCGCTGCGTCGCCCCCCGGCGTGATGGCATCGACTACGACGTCGAGCCCGCCGACGACCACCTCCTCATCGTGCACAACGAGCGACAGCCCGAGGGAGACCTCGCGTGGGCACCTCTCGACGCCACCAGCCACAAGCAGTGGCAGCCCTTGCTCGAGCGCGCCGAGGGCGAGCGCTTCGTCGGGATCGACGCCTTCGACGACTTCGCGGTCCTGTCACTCCGCGCTGACGGGCTCCCTGCGCTGCGGATCCTGCCGCGGGTCGCGCGCTCGGCCCCCTTCGTCGGGTCTGACTACGGCTCGCCGACCGTCGTGGGCTTCGACGACGAGCTGCACAGCGTGGCCCTCGGTCCGGTCTCGGATCCTGACGCCGACCGCATCCGCGTCATCCACGAGTCGTGGGTGGCGCCGCGCTCCGTCCTCGACGTCGTCGTCGCGACGGGGGAGCGCACCGTCCTCAAACGCCAGCCCGTGCTCGGCGGCGTCGAGCTGAGTGACTACGAGCAGCAGCGCACCTGGGCGACCGCGCCCGATGGCACGCAGGTCCCGGTGTCGCTCGTCATGCGCCGCGGCACCGTTGCCGACGGCACCAACCCCGGACTGCTGTACGGCTACGGCAGCTACGAGATGAGCTTCGACCCGTACTTCTCGATCGCGCGGCTGTCGCTGCTCGACCGAGGGCTGGTCTACGCCGTGGCGCACGTGCGCGGTGGCGGTGAGCTCGGTCGGCACTGGTACGACGACGGCAAGATGCTGGCCAAGCGCAACACCTTCACCGACTTCGTCGCGGCGGCCGAGCACCTCCACGAGACCGGCTGGGTGGCCCGTGACCGCCTCGCTGCCGAAGGGGGGTCCGCCGGCGGTCTGCTCGTCGGCGCGGCGACCAACCTCGCGCCCGACCGCTTCGCGGCCGTGCTCGCCGCGGTGCCCTTCGTCGACGCGCTGACCACGATCCTGCGGCCCGACCTGCCGCTGACGGTGGGCGAGTGGGAGGAGTGGGGCAACCCGCTGGAGGACCCGCAGGTCTATGCCTACATGCGTGGATACAGCCCCTACGAAAACATCGCGCCCGTGGAGTACCCCGCGATCCTCGCGACGACCTCGCTGCACGACACCCGGGTCTACTTCACCGAGCCGGCCAAGTGGGTGGCCCGGCTGCGCGAGGTGACCTCGCACGATGCCGAGCGCCCGATCCTGCTGCGCACGGAGATGAGCGCCGGGCACGGTGGCCGTTCGGGCCGTTACGACGCCTGGGAGCAGACCGCGTGGGAGTGGGCCTGGGTCCTCGACCGCCTCGGCGCGACCCAGCCGGTCGGGTGACCAGCGGGGCTGGTCTCCGGGACTGACCTGCGGGGCCGAGGTGCAGGGCTGAGGTGCGGGCTGACCTGGTGGCTCAGTCGCCGTCGAGCTCCGTGGCCAGCACCGTCGACCACGTGCGCACGATGCGACGACGGCGCTTGGAGTCGTCGGTGAGCAGGTCGGCCAAGGCCAGGCCGCGGCCGAGGTCGAGGGTGGCCTGGATGAGGGTGCGCACGTGCGGGTCGCTGTCGTCGACACCCAGGTGGGTGACCGCCAGGTCATGCACCGACCGCGCGAACCGCCGCTCCAGCGGCGCGATGACCTCGCGCATCTGATCGTCGGCCGCGGCCGCGGTCCACGCGTGCAGAGCCGCTCGGAAGAGCTCGCCGTTGTAGGTCTCCATGAGGGTGGCGACCACGCTCTGCACGCGCGCGGCACCGGTCGTCGTGGGCGGCGGCAGCGCCTCGACCTGCCGTCGCCGCTCCTCGAAGACGTACTCCAGCGCCGCGACGACGAGCGCCTCCCGCGTGGGGAAGTGGTGCTGCAGAGCGCCCCGACTGATCCCGGCCTCGGCAGCGATGACCGCCACCGTGGAGTCGGCCCAGCCTCGCTCGGCGAGGCAGTGGACGGTCGCCTCGAGGAGCCGCTGCCGGGTGACCCGACTGCGGTCCTGCTTGGGCTCGTTGACCGTCCGTGCGGAGGTCATCAGCTGGCCCACCGCGGGGCGCGCTTCTGCATGAAGGACGTCATGCCTTCGCGCGCCTCCTCGCTGACGAAGAGCCGCGAGGACTGCGCGGCGACCCGCTCGCGGTGCGTGTCGATGTACGCGAGGACCTCATGGGTGACCAGTGCCTTGGACTCGCGCAACCCCTGGGGCGAGCACGACCCGAACTCGCCGGTGAGCTGGGCGACCGCGGCGTCGAGCTCGTCGGTGCCGGCCACGGCCTGCGTGACCAGACCCATGCGGGCGGCCTCGACGACGTCGAACCTTGAGCCGGTGAGGAACCATCGCGACGCGGCGCGCGGGTCCAGTCGTGGCAGGACCGTCAGCGAGATCACCGACGCGGCGAGCCCCAGGCGCGACTCGGTGAGGGCATAGGTCGACGCCTCGCTCGCGACGACGATGTCGCACGCGCCGACCAGACCCATGCCGCCGGCGCGGACGTGCCCGTCGATCCGGCCGACGACCGGCTTGGGCAGCCCCACGATCGCCCGCAGCAGGCCGACGAGCTGGTTGGCCCGCTCCAGAGCCGGGTCGTCGGCCGTGGTGCTGCTGGCCTCGGACAGGTCGGCCCCGGCGCAGAAGGTGTTGCCCGTGTGGGTGAGCACCACGCAGCGCACGCCGTCGTCCGCCTCGGCCCTCCCGAGCCCCTCGAGCACCTCGCTGACGAGCTGGTCCGAGAGTGCGTTGCGGTTGTGGGGCGAGTCCAGGGTGATCGTCAGGACGCCAGCGGCGTTGTCCGTCGTGACCCGGGGTCCTTGCGGCGCGCTCATCCTGCGTCATTCCTCTCGTCGCTGTCGAAGCCCTCGTCGTCACTGACGACGGCGAGCGTGACGCCCTGGTCGACCTGCTGGCCGACCGTGGCTGTCACCTGGGTGACGGTACCGGCCGCGGGAGCCGTCACCGTGTGCTCCATCTTCATCGCTTCGAGCGTGAGCATCGGCGCACCCGCCTCGACGACATCGCCGACGGCGACGTGGACGGAGGTGATCGTGCCCGGCATGGGGGCGACGAGCGCACCGGCCGGCGCCTGCGCGGCCGGGTCCACGTACCGCGGCAGCAGCCGCAGCGTCCGCGACCCGAGCGCCGAGTCGACGACGACCGACTCCTCGTCACCGGCGAGCCACGCCACGGCGAAGCGGCGCCGCACGCCGTCGAGGTCGAGGACGACGTCCTGCGCGCTCGCCTCGACGAGCGAGACCTCACCGACGGACGAAGGGAGCGACTCCAGCTGGAGCCCGTCGCGCCCGACCCGGTGGCCGACGGGGACCTCCTCCTCGCCGTGGGCGAAGGTGCGCCGCTGGAAGGTCGAGGGCACATTGCGGTACCCGCTGCTCACCGCACCCACGAAGCGGCGACGCGCCACCTGCCGGGCCCCGTCCGCGACGGCGGCGACGAGCGCGGCCAGGTCGGGGGAGAGGGCGGCGTCCTGCGTCAGCGTCGTGGGGTCGTGGCGCTCGTAGAAGCCGGTGTCTGCGGTGCCCGAGAGGAACTCCTCGTTGGTCAGGCTCGCGACGAGCAGGTCGCGGTTGGTCGTGATGCCGTGGATCCGGCTGTGCCGCAATGCCGCTGCGAGCTCGCGAGCCGCCTCCTCACGGGTAGGGGCGCGGGCGATCACCTTGGCGAGCATCGCGTCGTAGTGGGTGCCGACGACCGAGCCGGTCTCGACACCGGAGTCCAGCCGCACGCCGTGCTCCGACGCGACCTCGAAGCGCGTCGCCACACCGGGGACCTCGATCGCGGCGATCGTGCCCGTCTGCGGGCGCCAGTCGTCGTTCGGGTCCTCCGCGTACAGGCGTGCCTCGATCGACCATCCCCGGGTGACCGGCTCCTGCTCGGGGAGGGACCTCCCTTCGGCCATGTCGATCTGCAGACCGACGAGGTCGGTGCCGGTGACGGACTCGGTGACCGGGTGCTCGACCTGGAGGCGGGTGTTCATCTCGAGGAAGAAGAAGGACCCGTCCGGCAGCGCGAGGAACTCGACGGTGCCGGCGCCGCGGTAGCCGACCGACATGGCCGCGTCGCGACCGGCGCGCAGCAGGCTCTGGCGCATCTGCGGACCGACCTGCTCGACGAGGGGGGAGGGGGCCTCCTCGATGACCTTCTGGTGTCGACGCTGCAGCGAGCACTCGCGCTCGCCGAGCGTCCACACGGTGCCGTGCGCATCGGCCATGACCTGCACCTCGACGTGGTGCCCGCCCTCGAGGTAGCGCTCGACGAAGACCGTCGGGTCGCCGAAGGCGGAAGCCGCTTCGCGGGAGGCCGAGGCCACGGCCTCGTCGACCTCGGCGAGAGTGCGCACGACGCGCATGCCGCGGCCACCACCACCGGCCGAGGCCTTGACGAGCACCGGCAGGTGCTCCTGCGCGACCTCCTCGGGAGCGAGACGCTGCAGGACCGGGACCCCGGCGTCGGCCATGCGCTGCTTGGACTCGACCTTGCTGCCCATGACACGGATGGCCTCGGGGTCGGGGCCGATCCACGTCAGGCCCGCGGCGATGACCTGCTCGGCGAAGTCGGCGCTCTCCGACAGGAAGCCGTAGCCGGGGTGGATCGCGTCGGCACCGGCGCGCTGGGCGGCCCCGATGACGAGGTCACCGCGCAGGTAGGTGTCGGTCGGTGCACTGCCGGGCAGGCGGACGGCGGCATCGGCCTCGCGCACGTGCGGGCTGTCGGCGTCCGCGTCGGAGAAGACGGCGATCGTGGCGATACCCCGCGCACGGCAGGTCGCGAAGACGCGTCGGGCGATCTCGCCGCGGTTGGCCACGAGGATGGAGCGGATCGGGGTGGTGCGGCTCTGCTGGCTCATGCTGCTCCTCACATCCGGAAGACGCCGAAGGACGACGTCCCCTCGACCGGTGCGGTGTGGATGGCGGACAGGGCGATCCCGAGAACGTCCCGGGTGTCGCGGGGGTCGATGATCCCGTCGTCGTAGACGAGACCGGAGAGGACCATCGGCAGCGCCTCGGCGGTGATCTTGCCCTCGATGAAGGCACGCATCGCCTGGGCGCCCTCCTCGTCGAAGGGCTTGTCCTGGGCGAGGGCGGAGGCCTTGGACACCGAGTAGGCGACATCGGCCAGCTGCTGGGCGCCCATGACGGAGGAGCGCGCGGAGGGCCAGGTGAAGACGAACCGGGGGTCGTAGGCACGGCCGCACATCCCGTAGTGCCCGGCGCCGTAGGAGTTGCCGAGCAGCACCGAGATGTGGGGGACCGTCGAGTTGGACACCGCGTTGATCATCATCGCGCCGTGCTTGATGATGCCGCCCTGCTCGTACTCCTTGCCGACCATGTAGCCGGTGGTGTTGTGCAGGAAGAGCAGCGGGGTGTTGCTGCGGTTGGCCAGCTGGATGAACTGGGTCGCCTTTTGCGACTCCTCGCTGAAGAGCACGCCCCGGGCATTGGCGAGGATCCCGACGGGGAAGCCGTGCAGCTGCGCCCACCCGGTGACCAGGGACGAGCCGTAGAGCGGCTTGAACTCGTCGAAGTCGCTGTCGTCGACGATCCGGGCGATGACCTCACGCGGGTCGAAGGGGGACTTCAGGTCCGGCGGGACGATGCTCAGCAGGTCCCCGGCCGGGTAGCGCGGCGGCTTCGGCTCGGCCGTCGCGGGACCGGCCGCCTTGCGGTGGTTCAACCGGGAGACGATGTCGCGGCCGATCCGGATCGCGTCCTGCTCGTCGCGGGCGAAGTGGTCGGCGAGCCCCGAGACGCGGGCGTGCATGTCGGCGCCGCCCAGGGACTCCTCGTCGGACTCCTCACCGGTGGCCGCCTTGACGAGCGGGGGACCGGCGAGGAAAACCTTGGACTGCTCCTCGATCATCACGACGTGGTCGCTCATGCCCGGCAGGTAGGCGCCGCCGGCGGTGGAGTTGCCGAAGACCAGCGCGATCGTCGGGATGCCCTCCTTGGACAGGCGCGTGAGATTGCGGAAGATCGCGCCGCCGGGGATGAAGATGTCCTTCTGCGTCGGCAGGTCGGCCCCGCCGGACTCGACGAGGGAGATCACCGGCAGCCGGTTGGCCAGCGCGATCTCGTGCATGCGCAGCGACTTCTTCAGCGACCACGGGTTGCTCGCGCCGCCCTTGACCGTCGGGTCGTTGGCGACGACGAGGCACTCCACGCCGGAGACCAGGCCGATGCCGGCGACGACCGAGCCGCCGATCGTGAAGTCCGAGCCGTAGCCGGCGAGGGTCGCCAGCTCGAGGAAGGGGGACTCCAGGTCGAGGAGGAGCTCGATGCGTTCGCGGGCGGCGAGCTTGCCGCGGCCGTGGTGCCGGGCCATGTACTTGTCACCACCACCGGCGACGGCCTTGGCCACCTCGACGTCGATCTCCGCGAGCTGCTCGCGCATCGCCGTCGCGGCCGCCTGCGCCTCCGGGGAGGTCAGGTCCAGCGTGCTGCTGAGGATCGTCATGCCACCAGTCCCAATCGTCGTGCGGCCATCTGGCCCAGGATCTCGACGGTGCCCCCGCCGATGCCGAGGATGCGCATGTCGCGGTACTGCCGCTCCACCTCGCACTCGGCCATGTAGCCCATCCCGCCGAAGAGCTGGACTGCCTGGTGAGCGACCCATTCGCCGGCCTGCGTCGCGGTGTTCTTGGCGAAGCAGACAGCCGGGATGAGGTCCGTGAGCGGCTCGCCGTCCTCGAAGCGGTCGACGAGAGCGCGCGTGTAGGTGCGGGCGACGTCGATGCGCGAGGTCATCTCGACGAGCGTCGACTGCACGGTCTGCCGGGCGATGAGCGGCTCGCCGAAGGTCTCCCGGTCGCGGCACCACTGCGTCGCCAGGTCGAGGCAGCGCTGCGCCTGCGAGTAGGCCTGCGCGGCGATCGCGATCCGCTCGGTGAGGAAGGCGCTGCCGATGAGCAGGAAGCCGGCGTTCTCCGGGCCGATGAGGTGGTCCGCCGGGACCCGCACGTCGGTGTAGGACAGCTCCGCGGTGTCGGAGGAGCGCCAGCCCATCGTGTCGAGCTCGCGGGTCACCTGGAAGCCGGGGGTGTCGGTCGGGACGACGATGAGCGACAGGCCGCGGGCGCCGGGGTTGTCGGCGCCGCCGGTGCGCACCGCGGTCGTGACGAAGTCGGCCCGCACGCCCGAGGTGATGTAGGTCTTGGCGCCGTTGATGACGTACTCGTCACCCTCACGCCGCGCGGTCGTGCGCAGGTGGCCGACATCGGATCCGCCACCGGGCTCGGTGATGCCCAGGGCGCCGATCATCTCGCCGGCCAGGGTCGGAGCGACCCACCGGTCGATCTGCGCCTGGTCGCTGGCCGTGACGATGTGCGGGCAGGCGATGCCGGCGGTGAAGAGGGAGGCGTAGACGCCGCCGGCCCCGCCGGCCTCGTGGAAGGCCTCGGTGACGGTGACGGAGGCCCGCTGGCCGGCGCCGCCGCCGCCTGCGGTCTCGGGGAACCCGACACCGATGAGACCGAGGTCCCCGGCGGTGCGGTGCAGCTCGCGCGGGATCCGGCCCACGCGCTCCCACTCGTCCTGGTGCGGCAGGACCTCACGACGGACGAGCTGCGTCGTCGTGTCGCGCAGCGCCCGCATCTCGTCGGACTGCCACTCGCGGTGACTCATCGCTCCTCCACGGGGACCAGGGACTCGGGGATGTCGACGTGCCGGGCGCGCAGCCACTCCGCCAGCCCCTTGGCCTGCGGGTCGAAGCGGGCGTTGTAGGCGACGCCCTCACCGAGGAGGCCCTCGATGACGACGTTGATGGCGCGCAGGTTGGGCAGCGCGGTCACGGTCACCGGCAGGTCGGCAGTCTCGGGGAGCAGCTGGCGGACGCGCTCAGGGGTGAGCAGTGCACGAAGCCACTGCCACCCGGCGTCCCCGGTGTCCTCGCGCACCCAGACCCCGACATTGGCATTGCCGCCCTTGTCGCCCGAGCGGCCCCCGGCGATGGTGCCGAGGGGGGCCCGGACGGTCGCCGCGGTTGGGGCCTGGACCTGGGGCCTGGTCTGGGGCTGAGCCGAAGGGGGGTCCGTCAGCGGCTCGAGCGCGCGCGTCGTCGTCGGCGCCGGGATGGACTCGACCCTCCCGTCGTCGAGGACCACCTCGTGCTGCGGGATCCCCTGTGGCACATGGCCGGCGGTGAAGACGCCGTAGGGCGTCGCCGCCGACGGGGGCGCGGTGGTGTGGAAGCCCGGGTAGGAACCGAGCGCGATCTCGATGGCCGCGTTGGAGAAGGGACGACCGACGACCGTGGGGTCGGCGTCGCGGGCGACGACAGTGAGCATCGCGGCACCCTGCTGCTGGGTGGCCGGGTCCTCGTGGTCGGTCCGGGCGAGCGTCCACGTCAGCTCGTCGGGCGAAGTGGTCAGGGCGTGCTCGAACTGGCGCCGCACGAGCTGCGCCTTGGCCTCGATGTCCAGCCCGGTGAGCACCATCGTCATCTCGTTGCGGAAACCACCGAGGGAGGTCAGCGACACCTTGAGGTCCGGCGGCGGGGCCTCGCCCCGGGCCCCGGTCATCGCGACCCGGTCCGGGCCGTCCTGCCGAAGGGAGATCGAGTCCAGTCGCGTGGTGACGTCCGGGCCGGGGTAGCGCGCGTCCTGCACCTCGTAGAGCAGCTGGCTGACGACGGTGTCGACTGTGACGGTGCCCGTGGTGCCGGGGTGCTTGGTGATGACGCTCGACCCGTCAGGAAAGATCTCGGCGATCGGGAAGCCCGGGTGAACCAGGTCGCTCACCTCGGTGAAGAAGGCGTAGTTTCCGCCGGTCGCCTGCGTCCCGCACTCGATGACGTGGCCGGCAGCCGTCGCGCCCGCGAGCGCGTCGTGGTCCTCGCGTCCCCACCCGAAGTGGGCGATGGCCGGCCCGACGATGACCGAGGCGTCGGTGACGCGACCGGTGACGACGATGTCGGCGCCGGAGGCGACGGCGCGGGCGATGCCGAAGCCGCCGAGGTAGGCGTGGGCGCCCAAGGGCGCGCCCAGGCCGAGGTCGGCCGCTCGCGGCCCGAGGTCGTCGCCGCGGACGTGTGCCACCGTGGGGGACAGGCCCTGCTCGGTGGCCAGCTCGCGGATCGCGGTGACGAGGCCGGCCGTGTTGACCCCGCCGGCGTTGGCGACGATCGTCACGCCCCGGTCGAGGGCAAGGCCGAGACAGTCCTGCAGCTGGCGCAGGAAGGTCTTGGCGTACCCGGTGCTCGCGTCCTTCATCCGGTCCCTGGCGAGGATGAGCATCGTCAGCTCGGCCAGCCAGTCGCCGGTGAGGACGTCCAGCTCGCCGCCCTCGAGCATCTCGCGCATCGCGGAGAGCCGGTCGCCGTAGAAGCCGGAGCAGTTGCCGACGCGCAGCACCTCGCTCGCGCTGCGCGCTGAGCTGCTCACTGCGCTGCTCATCGCACGGCCTTCGGGGGCGGCCCGGCGAAGGCCTGCGCGAAGCTCAGCCAGTGCTCGGCCTCGCCCGTCGCGACGAGGTCGGTGTCGGCGAGCACGCGGCGCTGCGTGACGACGAGGCAGAAGTCCTCCGCGCTCCCGGACACGCTGTCGGCGCCACCCCCTTCGCCCCACGTCCACAGGTCACCGTCCGGTGCGGTGAGCTCGATCCGGAAGGGGGCGGGCGGGGGCGTGAGGTCGTTGATCAGGTAGGCGAAGTCGCGGGTGCGCACCCCGAGGTGGCAGATGTCGCGCAGCCGTGGCGTCGGCTCGCGCCGTACCGCCAGGGCGTCGGCGACGTCCTGGCCGTGCGCCCAGGTCTCCATCAGCCGGGCGGTGGACATCGAGCGGGCGCTCATCGGTGGTCCGAACCACGGCAGCTTGGTCCCCTCGGGGACGGCGCGCAGGGCCTCGGCCAGGCGCTCGCGGCCGGTGCGCCACCGGGTGAGCAGCTCGGCCGGGGGAGCCGCTGCCCCCTTCGCCGCCTGCTCGTCGACGTGCCCGGTGACATTGCGCAGGGCGGCCTCGATCTCCGCGGCGAAGCCGTCGGGGTCGGTCGTGGCGAGGTGTGCGACCTCGTCGGTCCACGTCAGGTGCGCGATCTGATGCGCGATGGTCCACCCCTGTGCGGGCGTGGGCCGGGACCAGTCGCTCGCGTCGAGGGGGGCGACGAGCGCATCGAGATCGGTGCACTCGTCGAGGAAGGCGGCCACGGTGTCGCTCATGCGGCGAGACTGGCACGAAGTCCACAAACAATCAAGCATGCTTGTTTTATTTGAGGTGCGTCGATAGCGTCACGACATGCGCCTCACCGATGAGCACCATGCCTTCCGCGCCAGCGTGCGTACCTTCGTCGACACCGAGATCAACCCGCACGCGGATGCCTGGGAGGAGGCCGGGATCTTCCCGGCCCGTGACCTCTTCCGCAAGGCCGCGGCCCTGGGGATCCTCGGGCTCGAGCGTGACCCCGAGTACGGAGGAGAGGGGGCGGACCACTCCTTCCAGATGGTCGCTGCGGAGGAGCTCGGTCGGAGCGACTCCGCCGGCGTGGCCATGGCCATCGGTGTCCAGTCGATGATGGCCACGCCCTCGCTCGCGCACTTCGGCACACCGGAGCTCAAGCGCAAGCACCTGGCTCCGGCGCTCGCGGGCGAGGAGGTCGCGGCCATCGCCGTGACCGAGCCGGACACCGGCTCCGATGTCTCACGAGTGCGGACCCGGGCCGTCCGCGATGGCGACGACTGGGTCATCACCGGGCGCAAGATGTACATCACCAACGGCACCCAGGCCGACTGGCTGTGCCTGCTCGCGCGCACCTCCGACGAGGGCGGCCACCGCGGGATGTCCCAGATCATCGTCCCGACCGACAGCCCGGGATTCTCCGTCGCCCGACGCCTCGACAAGCTCGGCAACCGCAGCTCCGACACCGCAGAGATCGTCCTCGACGAGGTGCGGGTGCCGGTCAGCCAGACGATCGGGGAGATCGGGCGCGGGTTCCAGCAGCAGATGCAGCAGTTCATCATCGAGCGCATGTACGCGGCCTACTCGAGCGTGGGCAGCTGCGACAAGGCGCTCGCGCGCACCCGGCAGTACGTCACCGAGCGCGAGGTCTTCGGCCAGCCGTTGGCCAGCAAGCAGTACGTCACCTTCCGCCTTGCCGAGCTGCAGGCACAGGTCGAGCTGCTGCGCAGCCACAACGCCGCCGTGTGCGAGGCACACATGGCCGGCGAGGACATCACCCGCGGCGCCAGCGTCGCCAAGCTGACCGCAGGTCGCCTGGCGCGCGAGGTGGCGGACGCGTGCATCCAGTTCCACGGCGGCATGGGGTACATGGAGGAGACGTGGACCGCCCGCTACTTCCGCGACATGCGGCTGGGCTCGATCGGCGGCGGCGCCGACGAGGTCATGCTCCAGGTCCTGGCCCGGCTCGACGGACTGCCGGGCTGACCCCCTTCGTCACCACCGACACCGACACCGAACTCACCCAGGAGAACCCATGACCACCTCACTCGCCGGACGCACCATCCTGATGTCGGGAGGCAGCCGCGGGATCGGGCTGGCCATCGCCGAGCGCGCCGCCCGCGACGGCGCCAATGTCGCCATCCTCGCCAAGACCGACCAGCCCCACCCCAGGCTCGAGGGCACCATCCACACCGCCGCGGCCGCCATCGAGGAGGCCGGTGGCCAGGCGCTGGCGATCCTCGGGGACGTCCGCTCGCAGGAGTCGGTGCAGGAGGCCGTGGACCGCACGGTCGAGCGCTTCGGCGGGATCGACATCGTCGTCAACAACGCCAGCGCCATCGACCTGTCGCCCACCGCGGACCTGTCGATGAAGAAGTACGACCTCATGCAGGACATCAACACCCGTGGCTCCTTCCTCCTGGCCAAGACGGCGTTGCCGCACCTGCGCGCCTCGGACGCGGCGCACGTGCTCACGCTGTCCCCGCCGCTCAACCTCAACCCCCACTGGGCGGGCGCCCACCTCGGCTACACGATTGCGAAATACGGCATGAGCCTTGTGACCCTCGGCCTGGCGCAGGAGTGGCGCGAGCTGGGCATCGCGGCCAACAGCCTGTGGCCGAGGACGGCCATCGCGACCGCCGCCGTGGCCAACCTCCTCGGCGGCGAGCAGACGATGGCTCGCAGCCGCAGCCCGCAGATCATGGCCGACGCCGCCCACGCAGTCCTCACCCGTGAGCCCGCCGAGTGCACCGGACGCTTCCTCATCGACGACGAAGTCCTCGCCGAGGAGGGTGTCACCGACCTCTCCACATACGGGCCGCCCCTGGAGCAGCTCCTGCCGGACTTCTTCCTCGATTGAGGCAGCGAGGACCCGCGATCGGTCAGTCCAGGTCGAGCGTGATGAACGTCGGCCGGTAGAGCGTCGGGTCGCGTGTCAGCTCGTCGAAGTCGAAGGTGTTGACGTTGTACGAGATGAGCAGCTGGCCGTCCTCGCTGATCTCCGGGTGGCCGTGCGCGTTGTACGTGAAGTGCTTGCCCACCCCGGACTCCGGCGTCTCGTAGATCGTCTGTCGGTCCCGCCACGGACCCTGGGGCGAGCACGCCGTCCACGCATTGATCTTGGGGCTGAAGGGCGCGGAGGTGTCCGAGGAGATCATCAGGTAGCCGTCGCGGTAGCGCGAGACGCTCAGCTCGTTGGCGACCCCGTCGGTCAGGCGGGCACTCTGCAGAACATCGGGTGACCAGCCATCAGCGGTGCGGTACTCCCAGTGGGAGCGGTCGGTGAGGTTGCCGGCAGGCACCCGCGCGAGGTGGAGGTGCTTGGTCTGCTCGAGGTCCTCGACGCCGTAGACGTAGGTGTGCGTCGGCGTGGTCATCACCCCGGCCCCCCACGCGACGTGGTCCTGCCCCGCGCCGGGGTCGATGATCTCGGTGACCTCGAGGTCGGGCAGGGAGACCCGCGCGATGGCGTTGTGGTCCCACGCGAACCCCTGCTCGCCCACGGCGCGGGTCAAGGACAGGAAGACGACGAGCTCGTCACCCTCGACGGCCGCGTCCTGCACCCAGTAGTAGCTGTCTTCGCTCGGGTCCGCGAAGAAGGACTCCGGTCCCTCCGCGGTGCGCGTGCTCAGCCGACCCGAGTCGCTCTCGGCCACGAGCGCGTTGTGCACCATCGCCATGCCGGGCGCCGGGCGGCCGCTGCGAGAGACCTCCCCGATGAAGGAGTCGCTGAAGAGCCACAGCGTGCGCTGGTCCGGCAGCTGCACCGAATAGGTGGAGTCACCGCCGATCCACCCTGGTCCCGTGAGGTCGAAGCGCTCGTCGTCCGCGGGGGAGGGACTGGCCCACGAGAAGTCGGCAGCGGTCGCGTCGCAGTCGGCCTGCGCCCCGTCGTCGGTGCAACCCACGAGCAGACCGGCCCCCACGGCGAGAGCGGCGAGGGCCGCGGCCGGGCGGGTCGGGCGCATGCACGCTCCAGGGCTGGTGGTCTCGGACACGGGCGAGGACGAAGGGGTCAGAGCCAGCCTAGGTCCTGGGCCCGCCGCGCGGCCTCCACGCGGTTGCTCGTGCCCGTCTTGCCGATGGCCGAGGACAGATGGTTGCGCACCGTGCCGGGGGAGAGGTGCACCCGGGCGGCGATCGCCGGGGCGGAGTGGCCCTCGAGCGCCTCACCGAGCACCTGGCGCTCGCGGTCGGTCAGCGGGTTGGGGCCCCCGATGACGACCTCGGTGGCCAGCGACGGGTCGACGACCCGCCCACCGGCCGCGACCGTGCGCACCGCCGCGGCCAGCTCGTGCGACGGCGTGTCCTTGACGACGAACCCGCTGGCGCCCGCGTCGAGGGCCCGGCGCAGGTAACCCGGTCGACCAAAGGTCGTCACGATGAGCACCCGGGTCCCCGGCAGCTCCCGGGTCAGCTGCGCGGCAGCGGAGATGCCGTCGAGCCCGGGCATCTCGACGTCGAGGACCGCGACATCGGGGTGGGTACGTCGGGCGGCTTCGAGCACCTCGTCGCCCGACCCGACCTCGGCGACGACCTCGAGGTCCTCCTCGAGCCCGAGCAGCGCGGCCATCGCGCCACGCACGAGGGCCTGGTCGTCGGCCAGCAGCAGCGTGATCACGGCAGCTCCACCCGCAGTCGCGTCCCGGGGCCGTTGCGGCCCGGGAGTCCCTCACCGACGTCGAGGTGGCCGCCGACCCCGGCGAGCCGCTCGCGCAGCCCGGTCAGGCCGCTGCCCTCCCGTCGCCCGCTGAGCCCGCGGCCGTCGTCGGTGACCTCGAGCCAGGTCGGCCCCCACGCCACGTCGACGCGCTGGGCGCCGCTGTGCCGGATGACATTGGTCGTCGCCTCGCGCAGCGCCCAGGCGACGGTGATGCGGTGGGCGGGGTCGACGACGTCGTAGTCGTCGGGGACCGACGCCTCGATCCCGGCATCGGCCAGCGCGGCCAGGGCGGCATCGCGCTCGTCGGCCAGCCGGGTGATGCGCAGGCCGGCGACGGTCGCACGGATCTCTGCCAAGGATTGTCGGGTGAGCGATCGGATGGCGGCGATCTCTCCCTTCGCCCGCTCCGGGTCGATGTCGACGAGGCGCTCGGCCAGGTCGGCCTTGAGCGAGACGACCGTCAGGGAGTGCCCGACGACATCGTGGACGTCGCGCGCCACCCGGTCGCGCTCGGCCGCGACGGCCAGGGTGCGCTGCAGGACCTCTCGGCGCTCGTCGCCGAGGATCATCCGCCGCAGCAGCAGACCGAAGGAGCCGATGAGGGCCGGCAGGAGGAGCAAGGGCCACAGCTCGTCGAGGGATTCGGTGACGACGAGGGTGAGGGCACCGGCGACGGTCACCGCGATCACCGCCACCACGGCGCTGCGCAGGGGGAACCCGAAGGCCGCGAGGCTCGCGAGGAAGGCGGTCACCCCCAGGACCTCCACGCCGATGATCGGCCACAGCAGCGCCATGATGGCCACCAGCGTCGCGAAGCCGCCGTAGACGCTCACCAGCCGAGTGCGGTCCCACCCGCCGTGCAGGCCGATCTGCGATCGGCTGAAGGCCAGGATGTAGACCGCTGCGAAGGCGATGAGGAGCAGCAGCCCGATCGTGCGGACCACGGGCTGACCGACGGTCTGGTCGATGACGGCGCTGGCGGGGAACCCGAGGAAGACCAACCACACGGCGGCGAGCAGCCAGCCGTGCCGGGCCCACGGGTCGGGCACCCCGCCGTCGAGGTCGACGTCGGGGCACCGCGGGTGGGGCGTGCCGCTCACTGCCGGTCCCGACCTCGCCGCACGAGGTAGACCGTCAGGAGCGCCAGGATCAGTGTCCACACGCCCACGTTAACCAGTGGCACCCACAGCGCCTCGTGCGAGAGGTTGCCCTGCATGTCGACCGAGTAGCCCTCGGTGAGCGGATACCGCGCCAGCGAGACGATCCCGTAGAGCGGGGTGAACTTCGCGATCGTCAGCATGACCCCCGACAGCGGGATGAAGATGTTGCCGAGGAAGGCGAAGACCACGAGCGACCCGCTGGCCGCGCCGACCGCCGACTCGGACTTGAAGGCCAGTCCGAAGACGAGCCCGTAGAGCGCGAAGACGGACGCGCCGAAGAGGGTGATCCCGGCGGTGGCGAACCAGACCCACAGGTCGCCCTGCGCCCCGCTGGCGACGCCGATCACGTAGATCAGGGCGATGGGGATGCACGCGATGACCACCGCGAGGACCGCTTTGGTCGCGACATACCCACCATCGCGAAGGGGGGTCAGCCCCAGCTGTCGTCCCCAGCCCTGCATCCGCTCGACCGCGGCCGATCCGCCGACCGAGACGGTCGCCGTGACCGCGCCGTAGACGGCCATCGAGATCATGACGTAGAGCGCGACATTGCCGCGACCGATGTCCTCCTTGCCGAAGGTCTGGGCCGCTCCGAAGACGACGTACATGAAGGCGGGCAGGACCGCGATGAAGAACAGACCGACGTAGTCGCGGCAGTAGCGCTTGAGCTCCAGGCCGATCAGTGTGGGGTTCATCGGGTCTCCTCGGTCTCGTCGGTGTCCTCGTCCATGGCCTCGCCCGTGATGGTCATGAAGGCCGCGTCGAGCGAGGCCGTCGTGACCTCGAGGTTGGTGCCGCCCAGCTCGAGCAGCAGGAGTCGTGCCAGGGCATCGGAGTCCTCGCCGATCGCGGTGACCCGCTCCCCGTTGGTCGTGACCGAGGCGATGCCCGTGAGCCCGCGCAAGCGCTCGACAGCGGCGCCGACGTCCCCCCTGCGGACGTCGGCGCTCACCGTGCGACCACGTGCGCGGGCCCGGATCTGCTCGGTGGTGCCGTCAGCGACGATGCGGCCGCCGGCCATCATGATGATCCGGTCGGCGAAGTTGTCGGCCTCCTCCAGGTAGTGCGTCGCGAAGAGCACGGTGCGGCCGTTGGTCGCGTCCTCGTGCATCGTGCGCCAGAACTCGCGGCGCGCGCCGACGTCCATCCCAGCCGTCGGCTCGTCGAGGATGAGCAGGTCGGGGTCAGGCAGCAGTGCCAGGGCGAAGCGCAGCCGCTGCTGCTCACCACCGGAGAGCTTGGAGACCTTGCGGTCGGCCTTGTCCGACAGTCCTGCTCGCTGCAGGACGTCCTCGACCGGCTCGTGGCGGGGGAAGGTCGAGGCGATGTAGCGCACCGTCTCCCGCGCGGTGAGGTCACGCAGCAGGCCGCCGGTCTGCAGGACGGCCGAGACCCTCCCTTCGTGCACGGCGCGTCGGGGCGCCGCCCCGAAGGAGGTGATCCGCCCCGTCGTCGGCTCGGTCAGCCCGAGCACCATGTCGAGGGTGGTCGTCTTGCCGGCCCCGTTGGGACCGAGGACGGCGACCACCTGACCCGGCGCGATGCTCAGGTCGACGCCGGCGACGGCGTGGACCATCTCCCCGCCCGAGCGGAAGCTCTTGGTCACGC
This sequence comes from Janibacter limosus NBRC 16128, assembly GCF_001570985.1. Classification (GTDB taxonomy): domain Bacteria; phylum Actinomycetota; class Actinomycetes; order Actinomycetales; family Dermatophilaceae; genus Janibacter; species Janibacter limosus. The sequence goes on from NZ_BCSS01000007.1 coordinate 25,833, forward strand.
CCTCGAGGTGGATCCCGTCGGTGGTCGGTGGGGGAGACGCTGTCGTGGTCCCCGTCGGTGGACTGCTCGTCGTGGTCATGGCTCCACACTGCTGCCGAAGGGAGCAACCCGGCCATCCCCCGATGTCACGACTGCGCAATGACAGCTGTCATGGTGCAGACAGGGCACAGGTGGGGCGGGCATCATGGAGATGAGGGCCCGGTTGCCCGACCGGACCGACGGACACCAGGAGGTACCCCGATGGGCGCAGCAGTCGAGATCAGCACCGGCAACATCGCACCGGCGCACCTGAGCGGCAAGCACGTCATGCTCGGGTCGACCGACCTGGGGGTCCTCGACGGGTCGGTCGGGACCGTGCGCTTCGACATCCCCTCCGGCAAGCACGTGCTCTACCTCAAGGACGGGCTGACCACCTCGGGTGCGGTGGCCTTCCGTGTGCAGTCTGGCCATTGTGCGCAGATCCTCGTCAAGGACACCGACGCGGGGATCTTCAGTGCCTTCTTCGGCGGTTGGTTCGCGCTGCACCGCGCGGGTGACCAGCACCTCGAGCCGGGCACGCCCGGGGCAGAGGAGATCTCGACCGACGAGGTGCCGGTCGACGCCTGAGTCCCGGGGCCGTGGCGCCCACCCGGCACGATTGTTGGTGACGTGTGCGGTGCGGGAGACTGTCCGTCGTGATCGCTGACTACGCTGACCAGCTCGCTCGTGGCGAGGAACTCCAGTTCAGGACGAGCCGGAAGCAGATGGCCACGTTTGGTGCCATCTCGCCCAAGGTCCAGGTCACGGTGAGCAATCAGGGAGTCTGGACCCGCAGCGCCGACCTGCGGGTCCCCTGGTCGGCGATCGCCATGGTCGACCGGGCGAGCAACGGCAGCACCAGTGTCCTGGCCCTGGCCATCAAGGAGGAAGCGGTCGAGTCCGTCCTGGGGGTCACCCCGCAGCAGCGTGCCGAGATGGCTGCGGAGGAGGCCTCGCAGGAGGAGGCGACCCCGGGCGAGGACGCCGTGCCGGACGTCGCCGCGGTGGCACTGCCGGGCTCCCTGACGATCTCGGACGACGAGCTCGGCCACCTGCTCGCCTCCGAGGTCGTGCGTCGCGCAGCGGGCGCTCAGGCATGAGCGCCGATCACGCAGACCGTCTCGCCCGAGGTGACGAGCTGGAGTTCCGCACCGCTCGCACGGGCATGATCTTCCTGCTGATGATCTGCGCCGGCTTCACCATCATCGGGCTGTGCCTCCTCGGGGGCGGGGACGGCCTGCTCCGGATGCTCGGCATCGCGGTGGCCGCCTTCTTCGGCCTCGTCGGGATCCCCTTCGCCGTCTGGAAGCTGATCCGTCCGGCCCTCGAGCTGACCGTCAGTGCCGACCGTGGCGTCCGGGTCGCTGGCGAGGGCACGTCGCCCTGGATCCCATGGGCACACATCACGCGCGTCGACCGCGAGGTGCTGGCCGCCCGCCCGACGGTGGTCCTGCGTCTGACCCCCGAGGCCCAGGAGCGCTGGGACGCGGCCCAGCGCGACGCCCAGGGCGTGGTCGAGGAGGCGCCGGGTGGGCCCGGCGTGGTCATCCCGCAGACCATCGCGGCCCCACCCGAAGAAGTCTTCCGCGCGCTCGCGGCCGGGCACGACGCCTGGAGCGGTCGCAGCGCCTGAGGGATTCGCTGCATCCGTGGACGGGGGCGGCGATATCGTCGGACCATGCGTGTCACCCAGCTGCGGCTCTACCCGGTCAAGTCCCTCGGCGGCATGGACGTCGAGTCGGCGCGGATCGAACCCTGGGGCATCGAGGGCGACCGCCGCTGGGGCCTGGTCGACCCGTCCGGCGAAAAGGTCACTGCCCGTGAGGAGCACGCGCTCCTGCGCCTGCGGGCACAGCAGGTCGACGAGGAGACGATCCGCATCCACGACGGGGGAGAGAGCATCCTCGTCGACATCCCCCTCGGCCTCCCGCCGATCCCGGTGAGCCATGCGCGACAGGGCTTCGCCCCGCCGGCCGACCTCGACGTCAGCGAGTGGATCAGCGACCGGGTGGGTCGCCCCCTTCGCCTCGTCTGGCAGGAAGACCCCCGCATGCGGCGGATGTCCGGTGCCCACGGCGGCCTTGACGGCGACACCCTCTCGCTCGCCGATGCCGGGCCGCTGCTGATGACCTCTCAGAGCTCGCTGGCGCAGCTGCAGGAGTGGGTCGACCAGCGCGCCGAGGAGGAGGGCGAGATGGTGACGGGCGAGCACTCGGTCGGCGGCAGGCAGCCCGTGGACATGATCCGCTTCCGCCCCAATGTCGTCATCGACGGCGGCGCAGCCTTCGCCGAGGACGCGTGGTCGACGGTGCGCATCGGTGACGTCGAGTTCCGCACCGCCGAGGTCTGTGACCGGTGCGTCATGACCACGATCGACCCCGACACGCAGGCCACCGGGAAGGAGCCGGTCCGCACCCTCGCACGCCACCGCGCGTGGGAGGGCAAGACCTGGTTCGGCACCCGTCTGGTCCCGCTCGGCGCGGGGGAGCTCCACGTGGGTGACGAGGTCCTCCCCGGCGTCTGAGCCGGCGTGTCGCGAGACCCGTTGACATCTGTGACAGGCACCACTACCTTCAGCGGGAGTTGAATCTGAACGCAGATTCACATGGTGAGCATCTCAACGAGGAGATTCCTGATGACCCCAGCATCATCGTCCCGCATGCGTCGGTCCTTCGTCCTGGTCGCGAGTGGCAGCCTCGTGGCCGCGCTCGCCGCCTGCGGCGGTGACGGGGGAGGAGGCTCATCGGACGGCGAGACCCTCGTCATCGGGTACTCCGCCGGCATCAGCGGGGGCGCCGCCGAGTACGGCCTCAATGTCCAAAACGGTCTGCAGATGGCTGTCGACGAGCTCAACGCAGAGGGCGTCGAGGTCGACGGCAAGAAGTACACGCTCAAGCTCGAGAGCCTCGACGACCAGTACCAGCCGAGCACGACCGGCACCAACGCCCAGCGCCTCGTGCAGAAGGAAGGCGCCAAGATCGTCTTCGTCCCCCACGCCGGTGGGATCAAGGCGGCCCAAGAGCTGAACACCACGCGGGACAAGTTCCTCCTCGGGGCCTACAGCTCGGACCCGGACATCCTCGCCAGCGGCAACGAGCTGACCGTGATGATCCCGCCGTCCTTCGTCAGCTACATCGACCCCTTCATCGAGCAGCTCGACACCAAGGGCACGGGCAAGCTGGGTCTCCTCACGACCTCGAGCGAGTTCGGCCAGGAGTGGACCAAGGCCGCCACGGCCAGCTGGAAGAAGGCCGGAGGCACGGTCCTCGACAACAACAACATCGACTACGGCTCCGTGTCCGACTTCGCCGGTCCTGTCTCCAAGACGCTTGCGGGCAAGCCCGATGTCATCCTCGTCGGCGGCCCCTCGCAGCCCACGGCGCTCGTCATCGAGGAGGCCCGCAAGCAGGGCTACAAGGGTGCCTTCATGATCATCGACCAGGCCAAGTTCGAGGAGCTGGAGAAGTTCACCGACCCCAAGAACCTCAACGACTCCGTGGGCATCGCCCCCCTCACCGAGTTCGACGGCACCGAGGACTTCATCACCCGCTACCAGGACAAGTTCTCCTCGGACAAGCCGGTCAACGCTGACATCGCCCTCAACTACCAGGCGCTCCCCGTCTTCGTCGAGGCGATGAAGTCGGCCGGCAGCGTCGACGACCCGCAGGCCATCCGCGACGCCATGCCCGAGGCCGTCAAGAACGTCGACGACAAGTTCAAGGTGGCCTTCGCGCCCGACCAGATCACCGACAACGGGCACCTTCGCTCCGACGGTCTCAAGGCGGCCTACCGCAATGACAAGGGCAAGTACGAGACCTTCCCCATCGACCAGCCGAAGGACTGAACCCGATGATCGCGGACCTTTACGGGGGTGACGGGTGACCCTTTTCATCCAACAGCTCATCAACGGCCTGGCGCTGGGCGGCATCTACTGCCTGGCCGCCATCGGCCTCACCCTGGTCTTCGGCGTGCTGGGCTTCCCCAACCTCGCCCATGGTGCGCTCTTCATGGTCGGCGGCTATGTGACCTACACGCTGCTCGTCGACGTGGGCCTGCCCTATGTCGTCGCCATCGTGTGCGCCGCGCTGATCCTGGCCGTCATCGGTGTCGTCTTCGAGCGCCTGATCTTCCACCCGCTGCGCAATGCGCCGCACACCCACCACATGATCGCGACGGTCGGGGTCATGTTCTTCCTGATCTCGCTCGTCCAGGAGATCTGGGGATCCGGCTTCCTGCGGATGGAGTCCCCCTTCGACGGTCGGCTGACGGTCGCCGGCGCACAGATCTCGTCGCAGCGGATCATCATCATCATCACGGCCATGGTCGTCCTCATCGCGCTCACCCTCTTCCTCAAGAGGTCCGTGCACGGTCAGGCGATCGAGGCCATCGAGCAGGACCGCACCGGCGCCGCGCTCGTGGGGATCAACGCCAATGTCGTCTCGATGATGACCTTCGCGGTCTCCTTCGCGCTGGTGGCGATCTCGGCGGGACTCGTCGCGCCGATCCAGCTGCTGTCACCGGGCATGGGGGAGTCGCTCAGCCTCATCGTCTTCGCGATCATCATCCTCGGCGGTCTCGGCTCCCTCCCGGGGGCGATCATCGGCGGGTTCTTCATCGCGATGGCCGAGGTCATGGCCTCGACCTACATCTCCGTCGGCGCCGGACAGGCGGCAGTCTTCATCGTCCTCATGGCGGTGCTGGCGATCAAGCCGACAGGACTCTTCGGGACGGTGGTTCAACGATGACGACCCTGCTGCGACCACGACTCCTCGGAGTCATCCTCATCGCGATCGCCTTCCTCGTGGCGCCCATGCTCGTCTCGGGACAGCCCTACCTGCTGCGCATCGTGACCACGGCGGCGATCTATGCGATCGCGGCCTACGGGCTCAACATCATCCTCGGGTTGACCGGTCAGCTCTCCCTGGCCCACGGCGCCTTCTTCGGCGTGGGTGCCTACATCGTGGGACTCGCGACGACCGACCACGACTGGTCCTTCTGGACCGCCTTCGTCGTGGCCATCCTCGCGACGACGATCCTGGGGTACGCCTCGGGCTTGATCGCATTGCGCACCCAGGGTGCCTACTTCGCGATCTTCACGATGGCCCTGGGCTTCCTGATCTACATCATCATCATCCGATGGGAGACGGTCACGCATGCCCACTCGGGGGTCAGCGGGATCAAGCTGCCCGAAAGCATCGGGCCACTCGACTTCAGCGACCCCGTCGTCCTGTACTACCTCGTGCTGCTCTTCCTCGCTGGTGCGGCGTACTCGACACACGCGATCCTGCACTCCAACGCGGGCCGCTCGCTCGTCGCCATCCGGACCTCCGAAGACCTCGCGAAGTCCATCGGCGTCAACGTCGGAGTCAGCAAGCAGCTGGCCTACACCGCCTCGGCAGGCCTCGCGGGGCTGGCCGGAGGGCTCTTTGCGACGCTCAACGGGTTCATCGGCGCGGACTCCGCCGCGATCGACCTGACCTTCCAGTTCCTGCTCTTCCTGCTCATCGGAGGCATGGGCACTGTCATGGGACCGGTCGTCGGCAGCGTCCTCGTCGCCTTCCTCTTCGAGATGCTCCAGGACCTCGAGTCCTACCGCTTCATCGTGCTCGGCCCGATCATCGTCCTGCTCGTGATCTTCGCCCCGCGCGGCATCGTCGGGTACCTCAATGAGTTCCTGAGCTCGCACCGATCGCGTCGAGCATCACCGCCTCCCGGTCGCGGGCCGGACGGGCGAGGGCCGGACGGGCACAGCGGCAGTGGCACGGGCCAGGACAACGCCCTCGACAGGCCGCACGCCGCTTCGGGTGCTGCCGCGACGAGCGAAGGGGGACTGTGATGTTGCTCGAGGTACGTGGACTCGGCAAGGCCTTCGGTGGCCTGCACGCGGTCCGGGACGTCGACTTCGATGTTCCGGAAGGCTGCGTGACAGCGATCATCGGGCCCAACGGCGCCGGCAAGTCGACCCTCTTCAACCTGATGGCCGGGTTCTATCGCCCGACCGCTGGCACGGTGACCTTCGACGGCAAGGACATCACGGGTATGCAGCCGCACCAGACGGTGCGTGCAGGCATCGCCCGGACCTTCCAGACCACGCACCTCTTCGAGGGCGCGAGTGTCCTGGACAATGTGCGCGCGGCCTGTGTGGTGCGGTCGCGCTCCAATGCCCTCGACGCGGTCCTGCACACTCCTCGACACCGACGCGACGAAAGGCGCAGTCTCGACACGTCGATGAGTGAGCTCGAGTTCGTCGGTGTCGCGCACCTGCGTCACGAGATCGCCTCGACCCTCCCGCAGGAGGCGCAGAAGCGCATCTCGATCGCGCAGGCTCTGGCGACGGAGCCGCGTCTGCTGCTCCTCGACGAGCCGGCAGCCGGGACCAACGACGAGGAGACGGAGGCCTTCGGCACCCTCATCCGGGAGATCGTCGCCCGGGGGGTCACGGTCTGTCTCGTGGAGCACAAGATGTCCATGGTCATGAACCTCGCCGACCAGATCGTCGTCCTCGATCACGGTCAGCGGATCGCCGTGGGCAGCCCGGACGACATCAGGAGCAACCCGCTGGTCATCGAGGCCTACCTCGGTGCGGACGCGGACACGACGGGAGCCACGACATGATGACCATCTCCGACCTGAGCGTCGGGTACGGCGCGGGCGATGTCCTGCACTCGGTCGACATCACGGCTGCCTCGGGTGAGCTGACGGTCATCCTGGGAGCCAACGGATCCGGCAAGTCGACGCTCTTTCGCACCGTCAGCGGGCTCCTGCGGCCCAGCAGCGGTCGGGTCGAGTTCGACGGCGAGGAGATCACGCGCAGCCGGTCGGCGACGATCGTGCGTCGGGGGCTGGCCCACTGCCCGGAGGGGCGCCACCTCTTCCCGCGGATGTCCGTGGAGAAGAACCTCACGCTCGGCGCCTACGTGGGCCGACGGGACCGGGCGCGGGTGCGCACGCTCCTGGAGCGGTCCTACGAGCTCTTCCCTGCGCTGCGGGACAAGAGTCACCAGAGTGCCGGCTCGCTCTCCGGTGGGCAGCAGCAGATGGTGGCGATCGGGCGGGCCCTGATGTCCGACCCGAAGATGCTCATCCTGGACGAGCCCTCGATGGGGTTGGCGCCGCTGGTCACCCAGCAGGTCTTCGACGCCATCGTCGGGATCAACCAGGAAGGCATCGGTGTGCTCCTCGCGGAGCAGAACGCCCGGTCGGCCCTGAAGATCGCGACCACCGGATACGTCTTGGCCGAAGGTCGGGTCGTCCTCGCCGGTGCGGCCGCCGACCTGGCGGACAACCCTGCGGTACAGCAGGCCTATCTGGGCGTCTAGCACGAGCTCGGCGTCGAACTCACGCTCGGCGCCGGCACCCACACGGCTCCACGTCGAGCTCACAAGCCCGGCGTCGAGACCGCGGCGCAACGGCCCCGGTCGACCAGACACTCTCTGGCCGGCCGGGGCCCTCGTCTGTGTCCGTCGATGGCCGATCCCCGTCGATGGTCTGTGCTCGTCCAGGTCTAGGTCCGTCGATGGAAGACGAGCGACAGGGTCCGGCGAGCCATCCGCGTCACGACGAACGTCCACCTGGTGCTGTCGATCATGTGGTGATGAGTCCCGCAGAGGGGGACGGCGTTGTCGAGGTCGGTCGTGCCGCCGGCTTCCCACGGCCTCAGGTGGTGCGTCTCGGTCCAGGCGAAGGGCCGGTCGCACCCTTGAGCAGCGCACTCGTCGTATCGCCCGGCCAGAGCCATGCGTTGGGCGTCACTGAAGAGTCGTCGTTGTCGACCAAGGTCCAGAGGCACGGAGTCGCCGTCGAGGACGGCCGGCAGGAGGCCGGCCCCGCAGGCCAGACGCCGAGCGGACCCGGCGCTGAGGACGTCCTGCATGTCCGTCGTCGCCACCTTGCTCCCAGCAGCCTCGAAATTGTCCATCAGGTCCGACAAGCGTGTCGTGATGATCATCGTCGCCGAGACCTTGGTGTGCAGGTGGTCGGTCGGGATGCGTGTCAGCAGGTCGGCGAAGGCGAGGCCACGGCGGTGCTGCCAGTCCAGGTAGCGGTCCGTGCGCGTCGAGCCGCTGCCCGCGGCGCCACGGCCCTCAGCACGACCGGCCTGGTCACCACGGTCAGCGGGGTCATCTCCTTGGCGCCGTCGCGGGGCCGTCATCGCGTCGATGATCTTTTTGAGCATCATCCCGCTGGCCCACGGCACGGTGAAGTGCCCCGTCACGGTCCCGTCCTGGTTGTCCTTGACCCAGAAGGCGGCCTTGTCCCGCGCGCGCTCCTCCTCATCGGCAACGAGGTCGTCCTCGTGCTGGTCGACCACCTCGGGCTCGGGCTCGACGGCCTCGAGCACCCGCCGCGCCGCACGGCGCAGCTGGCCGGGGGAGCGGTTGGTGCACAGCAGGAGCAGCTGATCCTCGCACTCGCGTCGCTGCTCGTCCGTGACGCCCTTGGGCAGGTCGTCGAGCGCCCGCATGATGACCTGGGCGTGCGCTGCACTGATGGTGCCCGCATCGAGCGCGGCTCCTGTTGCCGTCAGCAGCGGTCGTCCGTCTGCTCGACGACCGCTTGCGACTGCGTCATCCGCGTCCGCGCCTGTGCCTGCACCGTCGTCCGCGTCGGGACCATCGCCTGCCGCGCCCGTGTCACCTGCGTCAGAGCCGCTGTCAGGAGTGCCCGCGTCAAGCGCAGCACCCGCGTCGCCACCTGAGCCCTCACTCCCACCACGTTCGCCAGAGATACCAGTGGCGTTGTCCGAGGCATCACCTGTCGACGAACCGTCACCGGCAGCCGGTGTGGCACCGAGCGCGTCAGCCAGCGCGGCCTGACCGGCCGCCTGCCGACGGTCACTGTCCGTCGCGCCGGCGAGCCATGACCCGGAGTCGAGTCGGCCATCGGCCTCGTGTGCCGCGGCTCGCGATGCCTTGGCGGTCAGCCGCAGCTGCACGGCCTCGACCCGTCGCTTGAGGCGCTCGACCTGCGTGACCTGCTCCCTGAGCGTCGCGATGTCGGACTCCTCGTCCGGCAGTCGCTCCATCATGGCGTCGACCTCGGCGTGGGCCCGGCGGATGCTCTCGGCCATCCCCTGGGGGAGCTCGATCCGACGACGCATCGTGTGCAGGTCGACCCGACGCAGCGTCTGCGTCAGCATCTCCTCGAACCCCGATGTCCCGTCCATGCATTGACGTTAATCGAACAGGTGTTCGACCGCCAGGGCTCCCTGTGGATCATTTCGCGGGCATGTCTCAGCCCATGCTGTGAGCCACGATGACCGCGAGCCAGATCCCGGCACCGCACCCGATGCCGGTCAGCGCCAGCCCGACGATCTGGGCCACACGGACCAGTCGCGTGCTGCCGGGCCGACACACTGCGTAAGCCGTCATCGTGAGGAAGGCGGCGACGAGCACACCGGCGAGGAACGCCAGCGCGGCGATGGCTGCTGCGGCGAATGGTGCCCCGGGTCGGGTCGAGATGTCAGCATTCGCGATGCGGAAGGTCTCCACCAGCACGTAGAGCGGGTAGGCGACGGCACCCACGGCGAAGGTGAGCGCCGGGATCGCATGGACCCACCCCCGGTCGAGTGGTCGCGCCGCAATGATCGTCATGGCTCGACGGTATGAGCAACCACCGTCAACGTCACTGGGTAGATCTCCTCACCTCGTGCCGAGGCAGTGAGAGACCGAGGCAGTGAGAGGCTGGGGCGGTGATCGACGAGGACGCAGCCCTGCACCGTCTCCTGGACGAAGGGAGCACCCTCGCCTTCCCGATGACCGCCTACGGTCCTCACCCCGACCAGGTCTTCGAGACCTGCGCTCCACAGGTCGACGACCTCCACGCCCACGGGTCCGACGCCCCGCGCACCCGCACCCTTGTCGTCGTGCACGGCGGCTACTTCCGGCCGGCCATCGACCGCACCCACGCCCGCCCGATGGCCCAGGCCCTCGTGCAGGCGGGCTGGCACGTCGTCCTCACCGAGTACCGTCGCGTCCCCGGGGACCCGAGCACCACGACCGACGACCTCACCGCCCTCGACACCCACCTGCGCGAGACCGGTCACGATGTCGCTGCCTGGGTGGGGCACAGCGCGGGGGGAGCCCTCGTGATGTGGCGCGCCCTCCACCAGCACCTGCCCCCGACCCGAGCCCTCGCGCTCGCACCGGTCGCCGATTTCGGCGCAGCCGTCGCCGACCGTCTCGGCAGCAACGCCGTCCGCGACTGGATCGGCGCCGACCCGCACCAGTCACCAGACCTCTATGCGCGCCTCGATCCGACCCGGCTCCTCGCGGTCAACCCCGCTGCGGCGCAACGCATCTCGATCCTGCACGGGGGCGAGGACGCGACCGTCCCCCTTCGTCAGACGCTGGGGTGGGTGCGCACGGTGCTGGACGGCGCGCACCACTTCGACGTCATCGACCCGGCCTCCCCGCACTGGCCGTCGGTCCTGGCGGCACTCACCCAGCGCTGAGCAGGCCCTCGATCCGCACGAGCGTCTCGGCCACCTCGCTGTACGACGTGCTCAGTGGCGACAGGCCGAGTCGGATCCCGTCGGGCTCGCGGAAGTCCGGCACCACATCCTGTGCCCACAGCTCCCGGTAGACCTCGCGGAAGCGTGGGTGCGCGAGCGTCACGTGACCACCCCGTTGCTCGGCATCGAGGGGTGAGGTCACCCGCACTCCGTGTCCCGCGAGCACCTCGTCGACGGACTCAATGACGAAGCGTCCGAGTCGAGCGGCCTTGTCCCGCACCGCCTCCAGGCCCACCGAGTCGATGAGGTCGACGGTGTCCTCGATGCCCACCATCCCGAGCACCGGGGGAGTGCCGGAGATGAACCCGCGCATCCCCGCACCCGGCCGGTAGCCGGGTCCCATGACGAAGGGCGCCGCGTGCCCCATCCACCCCTGGATCGGCTGGCGCAGCCGCTCCTGGTGGCGCTGCGCGACATAGCCGAAGGCGGGCGCGCCCGGCCCGCCACCGAGGAACTTGTACGTGCACCCGACAGCGAGGTCCACGTCGTGCGCGTCCAGGTCGCTGCGCACCACACCGACCGAGTGGCACAGGTCCCACAGGACGAGCGCGCCGGCGTCGTGCACCAGCCGGGTGATCTGGGGCAGGTCCGCGATCCACGCCGACTTGTACGCGACGTGGGAGAGCAGGACGACACCGGTGCGCTCGGTGAGGGCGCCGGCGACGAGGTCCGGGGTGACCCCCTTCGTCGGGTCGGGCTCGATCCAGACCAGCCGGGCACCGGTCTCGTCCGCGATGCCCTCGGCGACATAGCGATCAGTCGGGAAGTTCTCGGTGTCCACCACGATCTCGGGGCGCTCCGGTCCGGCTGCGGCGACGGCCGCCCGCAGCAGCTTGTAGAGCATCACTGTGGTCGAGTCGCCGACGACGGTCTGGCCGGCGGCAGCGCCCAGGCAGACCTCACCGATCCGGTCGCCGAGGCGCAGCGGCAGCTCCATCCATTGCTCGTCCCACGACCGGATGAGGCGCGTGCCCCAGTCGTGCGCGACGAGATCGGCGATCCGCTGCGCGGTGGCTCGCAGCGGGCGACCCAGCGAGTTGCCGTCGAGATAGGCGACGAGGCCTTCGGCCGGCACGTACAGCTCCCGACAATGACGAAGGGGGTCAGCCGCGTCGAGCGCAGCCGCCTTGTCCCGCAACGCCTGTGCACTGCCGACGCCGCTCACGACCCGATCTCCGTCCGCACGGCGAAGAGCTCGGGGAAGAAGGTCAGCTCGAGGGCCTTCTGCAGGAACCCGACACCGGAGCTGCCTCCGGTGCCCGTCTTCATCCCGATGACGCGCTGCACGGTCTTGAGGTGGCGGAAGCGCCACAGCCGGAAGTTGTCCTCGAGGTCGACGAGCTCCTCGCAGGCCTCGTAGACGTCCCAGTTGTCCTCCGCCTCCGCGTAGATCCGCGTGAGAACCCGGGTCAGCTCCGGGTCGAGCTCATGGGCGCGGGTGACGTCCCGGGTGAGCACGTGCTCGGGGATGGCGTAGCCGCGTCGCGAGAGGTAGCGCAGGAACTCGTCGTAGAGGCTCGGCGCCTCGAGCAGCTGGGCGAGTACCGCGTGCGCTTGAGGGTCAGCCTCGTGCACCCGCAGCATGCCGGCGTGCTTGTTGCCCAGGGCGAACTCCACCGCGCGGTACTGCCAGGACTGGAAGCCGGACGCATGCCCGAGGTGAGGGCGGAACTCCTGGTACTCCGTCGGTGTGAGCGTCGCGAGCACGGACCATTGGTCGGTGAGCGTGCGCTGGATGTGCTTGACCCGCGCGATCCGCTTGAGTGCCATGCGCATCTCGTCGGCGGCGAGCAGCGCCATCGCCGAGCGGGTCTCGTGCAGCACGAGCTTGAGCCACAGCTCGGAGGTCTGGTGCTGGATGATGAAGAGCATCTCGTCGTGGTGCTCGCTCACCGGGAGCTGCGCGTCGAGCAGCGTCTCGAGCGCCAGGTAGGACCCGTAGGACATCTCCTCACGGAAGTCTTGGTGGACGCCTGCCTCGATGTCTCGTGTGTTGCCAGTCACCCGCTCACCCTACGACCACGTGGCGCGAGATGACCGCGGTGTCAGGGGGCCTTGACCACCTTGTCGACCTGCACACGCAGGGCCTCGTCGGCCTCTGCCTTGAGCTCGTCGCTGATCTGCAGCCCGGTGCCCTGCGTCTGGAGGGTGACCCGGGAGACGACGAGCGTCTGGCGGACCTCGGCGACGAGGGTGCGGTCGACGATGATGGGGGCGGTCTGGCCGTCCATCTCCGTGGACCACGCGGTGTCGATCGTGATGGTGTCCTCGGCGCCCTCGATGTCGGGACCGTCCTGCACCGACTCGGTCTGCTTCGCCACGTGGGTCTCGTAGTCCAGGGTCATGCGATCGCAGTCCTCGCGGGCGTCCTTGATCTCGTCGACCGTCCGCGCCCCCTTGACGACGGCGAGGACTCGGCTCTCGGCGCCACTGCGCTCCTGCAGCCGCAGGGCCGCGAGGTCGACGTCAGCGCCCTCGCGGGGGACCGTGATGGTCCGGGACTCGATGCACTCGGGCGGCTCGATCGTCTGGCTGTCGTGGTCGGTGGGGCGCTCCGAGAAGTGCACCTGCGCCATCTCGGTGTCGATCTCGTGCCACGACCCGCCGCCGGGGACCTCGGTCGGGCTGAGCAGGAGCCCGGACGAGCTGTACGTCGGCTCGGGGGCCGACGGCTCGCCGAGGCCGGGGAGTAGGGCGCACGAGGTGACCCCCCAGGTCGCGGTCGCGATGACGATCGCTGCTGTGGCGCGGTGCATGTGCGTCCTTGTGCTGGCGGTCGGGCGGATGTGTCCACCGTACAAAACTCCCCGCCTGCGAGCCCGCCGTGGCGTGACCATCTGTGGACGACGGGCGCTACCAGGTCGTCGACCGGGCATCAGGCGCGGCGCGAGACCTCCGGCAGCCGGGTCGACGAGACGACGCCCAGCACACCGAGCGCCGCGAGGAAGAGCAGCGCCCACTCGACGCTGAGACCGGCGATGGCCGAGCTGATCGCGCCGACGACGAGCAGGATCACGCCCATCGCCGAGTTGGAGACGGCGACGTAGGTGGTGCGCTGGTCGCCCTCGGCCATGTCGATGACATAGGTCTTGCGACCGACCCGCACCCCGGTGTGCAGCATCGTCACGAGGAAGTAGCTGCTGACGAAGATCGCATAGGTGAGCAGGCTGCCGCCGTCGAGGTCGAGCACGGTGACGATGAGCACGAGTGCCACGAGGACGACGGAGGCCACGGCCGCGCCGATGGTCATCAGCCGTTTGCTCGACCGGTCGGCCAGCCGGCCGAAGACCCGCCCTCCGAGCAGCGCGGCGAGGCCCGAGGCGATGATGAATCCGCCGAGACCGGTGAGTGCCGGTGCCCCCGACCGAACCGCGAGGGTGACGATGAATGGCGGGCTCAGCGAGGAGACGAGCAGGAAGCCGCGGACCGTGACGAAGGAGCGAAAGACGCGGTCCTCGCGCAGCAGGGTGAGCGTCTGCGTGAACCATCCCGGCCCGTCGTCGTCCTCGTCCCCTCCGGCGTCCTCGGCGGGGTCCTCGAGCGGCTCACGGATGCCGGAGTAGACGAGCGCGACGAGTACCCACAGCACGGCGCCGAGCGCGAGGATCCCCGCGAGGAACGCGACATCGAGGTCCTCGCCGAGGGCCCGCACCGCGAGGCCGAGGGTGATGGCGACGAGCCCGGAGATGGTCGTGGCGAGGCCGTTGACCTGGCCGCGCTCTCCCTTGGGCATGGTCCGTCCCTGCACGTCCTTGGACGAGATCGAGCACAGGCAACGACCGAGAGAAAAAGCGGCGAGCGCCGCCACGATGATGACGCCGGCCGTCAGTCCGCTGGTGAGCGCGGCCGCGCCGGCCATCACCGCCACCGAGGCTGCCTGGACGAGCGCGCCGGCGACGAAGACGTGGGTGCGGCGCCGGACCCGCACGACGAAGGGGGTGAGGAAGGCCTGGGGGAGCATCGAGCCCGACTCACGGATCGGGACGAGGAGACCCGTGAGCACCGCGGGCACCCCGAGCGCGTGGAAGAGCCACGGCAGGACGGTGGACGCGTTGACGGCTTGGTCTCCCGAGGACTGGAGTGCGTTGGCCCCGATGAGGCGAAGGGAGTTGCCCGGCAGGTCTGCACGCACGGCCGCGGGCAGCTCGGCCTCGGCCTCGTGGTTGCGCCGGAGCAACCGGGAGAAGAGGGAGTCTGCGGTGGTCACGGTCGGAGCATGCCACCTCATCGGGCGATCCGACACGGTGTCGCAATCACGGCGCGTCAGATGCGTCATCCGGCCCGATGACAGCGACACTCCGTCGCCATAGCGTCGTGGGCATGGACCAGCAGACTCCCCACGACGATGTGGTGATCATCGGCGCCGGCATCGGCGGCCTCACCCTTGCCCTCGCGCTGCGCGAGCGTGGCCTTGACGCCACGATCCTCGAGCGCACCGCTGAGCTGCGGGAGGTCGGCGCGGCGGTCGCGCTGTCGGCCAATGCCAACAACCTCTTTGCCCGCCTGGGTGTCCTCGACGCTCTCGAGGAGGTGTCGTGGGCGCAGACCGACCTGGTCTTCCGCGACGGGCGCTCGGGTGCCACTCTCGGTCGCACGCCGGTCGGGAGCGCCTACCGGGAGCGCTTCGGTGCGGACTACCTGGGCGTGCACCGCGCCGACCTGCAGCGGATCCTCTCCGAGGCCGTCGGCGCCGACCGGATCCTGCTCTCGCACCACGTCACCGAGGTGCACGAGGACGGTGACCGGGTCCTGCTCGACCTGGCGGACGGCTCGCAGCGCAGCGCCGGCATCGTCGTCGGGGCGGACGGCGCCCGCTCGATGCTGCGTCGCTGGGTCGTCGGCCATGACGACGCGATCTACTCCGGCCGCTCCGGCTTCCGCGGGATCATCCCCACCGAGCAGCTCACCGAGCTGCCCGACCCGCACGCGATCCAGTTCTGGATCGGCCCGACCGGTCACCTCCTGCACTACGCGATGGGCGGCGAGGGGCAGGACGTCAACTTCCTCGCCGTGAGCCGGGACCCGCAGGAGTGGACCGCTGACCAGTGGGTCGTGCCGGTGCGTGACGCGGACAAGCTCGCCCCCTTCGCCGGATGGCATCCCGCGGTGACGCAGATGCTCGAGGCCGTCGAGGTCACCCAGCGCTGGGCCCTCATGCGCCGCCCGCCGTTGGCGTCGTGGCACCGCGGCCGGGTCGTCCTCCTCGGTGACGCGGCGCACGCCCTCGTCCCGCACCACGGGCAGGGTGCCAACCAGGCCATCGAGGACACCTGGGCGCTCGCGGAGGAGCTGGCGACGGTGGGCTCGGGTGACCCGACGGCAGCCTTCGAGGCATTCGAGGCGCGGCGCCGGATGCGCACTCGCGCAGTGCAGTTCGCGTCTGCCCAGGTCGCCGAGGTGCTCCACCTTCCCGACGGACCGCAGGCCGATGAGCGCAATGCTGCGATGGCGAGTGCCGACTGGTTCGAGGACAAGCTCGCGTGGATCCACGGTTACGACCCGACCCGGGACACCGGGATCCGCCCGGGGTCGCTCAGCCGCTGAGCATCCCCGCGAGACGGGCCACCCGCAGCCCCGTGTGCAGGTCGCGTCGGACCCGCCCGTCGCCGAGATCGGCCTGTGCCGTCTCCCGGATCCGGGAGAGCCGGTAGTACAACGTCGAGCGGTGGATCCCGAGCGCGATGGCGGTCGCCTGCGCGTCACCACCGGCGTCGAGGTAGGCCTCGAGGGTCGACACGTCCACCTCGCGGTGATCGGACGCGATGAGCCGCGCAACGGGGTCGGGGAGGTCGTGGGCGGTGAGCCGCCCCAAGGGCAGGGCGAGCAGCAACTTGTCGATGCCCAGCCCCGACCACGTCGTGACGCGGGGGTGGGTGGCCGGGTCGAGGCAGGCGGCCTGCCATGCCCGGCGCGCCTGCTCGTGGGAGACGGCGGCGGACGGCAGGTCGTCGACGACTCCACCGATCCCCGCGCGCACCTGGGCCAGCCCGGGCGCGCCGAGCACCCGCTCGAGCCGCTCCGGCACCACCGGCCGGGGGAAGACGAGCACGCCCAGCCCCTCGACGACCCCACCGACGACCGTCGCCGTCGAGGTGCGCGCGACGAAGTCCACGGTGGCGTCGACGGCTGTGCGCGCCTCCCAGTCACCGCCCGGCTCGCCCGGTGGGACGGCCAGGACGACCGCGCAGTACTGCCCGGCCGACCCGACGAGCTCTTCGTCGACGAGCGCCCTTGCGGCAGCGGCTCGCCCGGCCTCGGAGGACTGCTCACCCAGCAGGTCGGTGAGCAGCCCGCGGGCCCGCGCCGCGTCCCGCTCGGCGTACATGGTGCGCAGCGACAGGAGCACTCCCAGCTGCGCCGCGCCCTCGGTGAGGACGCCCGCGGGAGGGGAGGGGACCCCCTTCGACCGCGTGTGCAGGAGGTGGCCGACCCGGTGACGATCATCGCGAAGGGGGTGCAGCACCCAGTCCGTGCCGTCACCAGCGGTGCGCGTGGTCGGCCCCTCGGTGCCGGCCGGCAGCGGCTCCCAGGTGTCGCTGTGGGCGAGCAGGTGCGACAGCCGGGCGCGGTCCGGCTCGCTCTCGTGGATGGAGTAGGCGATGACCCGCATGCTCTCGTCGAGCACGACGAGGCGCTGCTGCATCGCTTCGGAGAGGTCCTGCAGGGCGTCGTCGAGGTTGGTCATGGCCATGCGGACCTCCGTCGGATGTGCTCGATTGCAGGCTATCCGCCCGGGACCGGGTCAGACTTCCTGGTCCGCGGGCGTGGCGATCCGCGCGAAGACCCGGGGCTTGCCGTCGGTGATGAGCATGACCGAGTAGGGATCGAAGCGGTCGCCCTGCTCCATCCCCGGCGTGCCCACCGGCATGGCGGGCACGCTGAGGCCACGGGCTCCCCGCGGCGGGTCGGCGAGGTACTCCAGGACGTGCCGGGCGGGGACGTGACCGATGAAGAGGTGGCCGTCGGGGTTGCTCGCGAGATGGCACGACTGGAGGTCCAGCCCGATGTCGTGGCTCTGCCAGACGCTCGCCAACGAGTCAGGGTGCTTGGTCGTGATCGTGAAGCCGTGCTCCTCCGCGTGGGTCACCCAGCCGCCGCAGCAGCCGCACGACTCGTCCTTGTAGACGGTCATGGTCAGCTGCTCGGCATCGAGTCCGTCGGCCGTCACGTCGGCAGGAAGGGAGGTGTGCCCGGCGCTCGGTCCGGTCGGGTCCGCGCAGGCGGACAGGACGCTCATCGCGCCGGCGCTGGTCAGGAGGAGGAGCCCACGACGGCTGATCCGTGCGCGCGGGTTGGGTGTGGTCATGGAGGGCCTTCCGAGAGGGCGACGACGAAGGGGGTGGGCCCGGCCGGCGATCGACCGGCCGGGCCCGGGGTGGGACGAGAGCCAGAGCGTGAGGATCAGAGCGCGGCGCGCATCGTGCGCATCTCCTTGATCTCGGCCCTCTGGTCCGAGATGACCGTGCGGGACAGCTTGAGGGCCTCGGGGTTCTTGCCGTCCTTGCGGTGCTGCTTGGCCATCTCCACCGCACCCTCGTGGTGCTCGATCATCTGGTCGAGGAAGAGCGTGGAGGCGGTCGGGCCATCGGACTGCTTCAGCGTGGTGATGTCCTCGGCGCTGACCATGCCGTCGCCGTCCATCGACCCGTGGTCACCATGGTCCATGGAGTCCTGGCCCCAGTCCTCGAGCCAGCCCTCCATCGTGGTGATCTCCGGGCCCTGGGCCTTTTTGATGTCCTTGGCCAGCTGCGTGACCTCGGGGTCGACACCGCTCTTGTCGAGGACGATGTCGGACATCTCGACGGCCTGCTGGTGGTGCATGGTCATGCCCTGGGCATAGGTGACGTCTGCCT
The DNA here is from genome assembly GCF_001570985.1 of Janibacter limosus NBRC 16128. Classification (GTDB taxonomy): domain Bacteria; phylum Actinomycetota; class Actinomycetes; order Actinomycetales; family Dermatophilaceae; genus Janibacter; species Janibacter limosus. Next base: position 44,217 of record NZ_BCSS01000007.1, read on the forward strand.
GGTTGAAGTCCGCCGCGGTCTGGCTGCTCGCGGAGTGGCCGGTGTCGTGCGAGGTGTCGCTCGCGGAGCAGCCGGTGACGATGAGGGCGGCCGCCGCGGCGGTCCCTGCGGTGGCGATGAAGCGGAAAGTGCGCATGGTGGATCGATTCCTTGTCATGTGGTGCGGGGTGGGCAGGTCACGTCCGCGGCCATCGCGCGTGCTTGGCGAGCGGACGGGCGGGTGCTCACGTCCGACTGATGCACAACCTGATCAATGACACATCCGGTCCGGTGGTCGCCGGGCAGGGTGGGTGGTGCGATGCCATGGCCTGCCACGGGGGCTGCCAGCGCCAAGAGCGTGCGAGGCGTCCGGCCAGCATGAGGCTCAGGGTGATCAGCACGAAGAGGCACAACATCGTCGTTGATTCGTCGCAGTCACCCGCCGGGCAGGACGCTGCGACTGCGTCCGCGGGTGCTCCGAGGGCAGCGTGCCCGGCTGCGGTGTGTGCGGTTGCGGTGTGTGCGACAGAGCCGCTCGTGACCGACGCGAGTGCCGGTGCATGGTGCCCGGCCGAGAACCCGTGCATCGACAGGACGCCGACGATGACCGCAGTGGCCAGGCCCAGCAGGACCAATCTCCACAGCGTGCGCGGAGCACGGGAGGACCGGGACGCGCTCGCCTCCGGATCCACGCTCACGACTCACATCCTAAGCATCGCCGGTCAGGGGAACACCACTGGGAATATACCCCATGAGGGTATATGTTCACCAGATATGACGGACGTACAGGACCACCACGCGGCCCACAGTCAGACGGCCGGCCACGATGCGCATGCCGGGCACGGGGACCACTCCGGTCATGCCGGTCACGGCGACCACGCCGGCCAGTTCCGGCGCCTCTTCTGGATCATGCTCGTCCTGGCAATCCCGGTCGTGGGCTTCAACGACATGTTCGCCGACCTCATCGGTTACGACCTGCCGCAGGGGGAGCGGGCGCGGTGGGTCTCGCCGGTCCTCGGGACGATCATGTACGTCTGGGGTGGCCGCCCCTTCCTCACCGGAGCGGTGTCCGAGATCCGCGACCGCAAGCCGGGGATGATGCTGCTCATTGCGCTCGGCATCACCGTCGCCTTCGTCGCCTCGTGGGGCGCGAGCCTCGGTGTGCTGCACCACGAGCTGAGCTTCTGGTGGGAGCTGGCGCTCCTGGTCGTCATCATGCTGCTCGGCCACTGGATCGAGATGCGCTCGCTCGCCCAGACCACCTCCGCGCTGGACTCCCTGGCTGCGCTCCTGCCGGACGAGGCGGAGCGGGTCGAGGGTGACCAGGTGGTCGCGGTGGCCCCGGACGACCTCGAGGTCGGTGACGTCGTCATCGTCCGCCCCGGCGCCGCGGTCCCCGCGGACGGCACCGTCGTCGACGGCTCGGCCAGCATGGACGAGTCGATGGTCACCGGCGAGTCCAGGACGGTCCGCCGCGCGAAGGGGGAGCCCGTCGTCGCCGGGACCGTCGCCACCGACTCCGGCTTGCGGGTGGAGATCACCGCGACCGGCGACGACACCGCGCTCGCCGGGATCCAGCGGCTCGTCACCGACGCGCAGGCCTCCTCCTCGCGCGCCCAGCGCATCGCCGACACCGCTGCCGGGTGGCTCTTCTGGTTCGCACTCGGCTCCGCGCTCGTCACGGCCGTGGTCTGGTCCCTGCTCGGGATGCCCGACAGCGCCGTCATCCGCACGATCACCGTCCTGGTCATCGCCTGCCCCCACGCACTCGGTCTGGCGATCCCACTCGTGGTCTCGATCGCGACCGAGCGCGCCGCCCGCGGTGGGGTGCTCATCAAGGACCGCCTCGCACTCGAGTCCATGCGCACCGTCGACACCGTGCTCTTCGACAAGACCGGCACGCTGACCAAGGGCGAGCCCACGGTCACCGGCATCGAGCCCGTCGGCGAGCACTCCGAGGACGAGGTCCTCCTGCTGGCTGCTGCGGCCGAGGGCGACAGCGAGCACCCGCTGGCTCGCGCCATCGTCGGTGCCGCGACCTCACGTGGCCTCGATGTACCTGCGGCAGTGGACTTCTCGTCGTCGCCCGCGGTGGGTGTGCGGGCCACGGTGGCAGGCACCGTCGTCGAGGTCGGCGGCCCCTACCTGCTCGAGCAGCACGACCTCGCCGAGCTGACTGCCGTCGAGACCTGGCGCGACGAGGGCGCGATCATCCTGCACGTGGTGGCCGACGGAGTCGTCATCGGCGCGCTGCGCCTGGCCGACGAGGTCCGCCCCGAGTCCCGTGACGCCGTGGACGCGCTGCACGCTGCGGGTGCGCAGGTCGTGATGATCACCGGTGACGCTCAGGCCGTCGCGCAGACGGTCGCCGAGGAGCTGGGCATCGACCGGGTCTTCGCCGGGGTGCGTCCGCAGGACAAGGCGGCCAAGGTCGCCGAGCTGCAGGGCGAAGGGAGGAAGGTCGCCATGGTCGGTGACGGCGTCAACGACGCCCCTGCGCTCGCCCAGGCAGATGTCGGCATCGCCATCGGCGCCGGCACGGACGTGGCCATCGCCTCGGCCGGTGTCATCCTCGCCAGCTCCGACCCGCGCTCGGTGCTCTCGGTCATCGAGCTGTCCAGGGCCTCGTACCGCAAGATGCGGCAGAACCTCTGGTGGGCCGGTGGCTACAACCTGATCTCCGTGCCTCTGGCCGCGGGCGTCCTCGCGCCGATCGGCTTCGTCCTGCCGATGAGCGTCGGGGCGATCCTGATGTCGGCGTCGACCGTGGTCGTGGCGCTCAACGCCCAGCTGCTGCGGCGGCTGGACCTGAGCCCGGCGAAGAGCGCGGCGACCTACCTCGACTGAGGACGACGCGGTCTCGGCCCGTACTACCCCGCGCCCCTGCTGCCGTCGCCCGAGGTCGTCCCGACCGCCATCTGATGGGTGGCTCCGGCGCCTCCGGTCGTGACTCACGTGGTGAATCGCGACCCACCGGGCGAGTCACGACCGGAGCCACCGGACAGGGTCATCTCGGGAGTCGTGCGCGACGGTTGACGGCCTCCTGTCAGACGGCCGCGAGCTCGTCCGCCGTGAACAGACGGCGTCATCCTCGCCAACTGCGACCCGTGCTCGGTGCTCTTTCCTGCTCAGGTCAGGGCCGGGATGATGTCGGTGTGGGTGAAGTCGTCACCGACGAAGAGCAGGGGCTCGCCTGCTGTCACCGACAGGGCGTAGGAAAAGCAGTCGCCGTAGTTCAGCCGCGCAGGTGAACCGGAGCCGCGTCCGTACCGCTGGTAGGCCCGACGGGCGATCTCACCCTGATGCTCGGTCACCGGCTCGATGGTGATCTCGAGTGCGGCGATCAGCTCATCGAGGCGGGCCCCGTGCGACGTGGACCGGGCATCGGCGACGATCGACGCCTCGAGCCGGGTGGCCACCGACATCCGGCACCGGGATGAGGTGGCAACCCGCACGAGAGCCTCGGAGTCCACCTCGCCCTCGATGATCGCCATGAGGGCCGAGGAGTCCACGATCATCGGGGGAGCCCGGTCCGCTCGTCGAAGAGGTCCTCGACCCGCTCGATGCAGCGGCCGGCGTCGGTCGGGGTGTCGAGGTAGGCGCGGACGACGCTCTGCACACGGTCAACCTTGGCCGTGACGTGTCGCTGCTCTGGGTCGATCTCGAGGTCAGCAAGCAGGCGGGTCAGGGCCTCCTCGATGGCGGCGGTCTGGGACTTGCCCGTGGCCGCCGCCGCCTGCCGCGCCAGGTCGTGGACGTGCTCGTTCTTGATGTTCAGCCCCATGGTGTCAGTCTACCTTTTGGCGAAGGTAGACGTCTACCATTTGTCCTTCGCTCAGGTCGCCGGGAGGATCGTCCCCACGCACTCACCGAAGTCGATGACCGACCCGTTGGCACCGGGTGCGGTGCCGCGCAGGGTGACCGTCTGGCCGTCCTCGAGGAAGCGCATCTCCCGACCATCGGCCAGGACGAGCGGCTCCTTGCCGCCCCACGACAGCTCCATGAAGGAACCTCGCTGGTCGACCTCGGTGCCGGAGACCGTGCCGGAGCCGAAGAAGTCACCCGGGCGCAGCGAGGCACCGTTGACGCTCATGTGCGCGACCATCTGCGGCGCGGTCCAGTACAGGGTCTTGGCCGGCGGGTGCGAGACCACCTGGCCGTCGAGCTCGACCTCCATCGTGATGTCGAGCCCCCACGGCCCGTCGACCGAGTCGTCCAGGTAGTCGGCGAGCTCGTGCTCGCGGCTGGGCGGCTCGACGCGCGCAGCGGCCAGCGCGTCGAAGGGCACGACCCACAGCGAGATCGTCGAGGCGAAGGACTTGCCGAGGTAGGGGCCGAGCGGCACGTACTCGTAGCCCTGGATGTCGCGGGCGGACCAGTCGTTGAAGAGGACGACACCAAACAGGTGCTCGGCACCGGCCTTGGCCACGGACACCTCGCCGTGCGGGGCGGAGCCGCCGAGCACGAAGCCCAGCTCGGCCTCGATGTCGAGGCGACGTGAGGGACCGAAGCTGGGGGTCCCCCCTTCCTCCGGGCGCAGACCCTTGGGGCGCGGGATCTCGCTGCCCGAGGCGATGACGGTGCCGGCGCGGCCGTGATAGCCGACGGGCAGGTGCTTCCAGTTGGGCAGCAGCGGCGCCTGGTCGGGGCGGAACATCCGGCCGATGTTGGAGGCGTGGTGCTCGCTGGCGTAGTAGTCGACATAGTCCGCGACGGTGAAGGGCATGTGCAGCTCGATGTCGGACACCGGCGTCGCGACGGCCTGGACGATCCCGTCGAGACCATCGGTCGTCACGACCTCCTGCAGCCACGCGCGCAGCGGCTGCCACACGGTGTGGCCGGCGGCGAGGAGCGGGTCGAGGTCGTCGGCGGAGGCCGCGCTGCTGGCGTCCACGGACAGGTGGGGCCCGCTCGCGGCGGAGACCGCTGCGACGAGGTCGCGCAGGGAGATGGCCAGGTCGCCCAGGCGCACCCCCAGCCGCGGGTCGCCGCCGGCGGGGGAGAAGGAGGCGTAGGGCAGGTTGTCGGGGCCGAAGCCGGTGGTCGCGAAGCGCTCTGCTGCAGTCGTCATGGGGGAGGTGGTCCTCTCAGGTCGGGGATGGACGAAGGGGGGTCAGGCCGGGAAGAGATCGAGGCGTCGCAGGGCGTCGGCCGGCTCGCCGACGCTGCAGGTGCCGAAGGAGGTGAAGGACTCGCGCCACGACCCGTCGGAGACGGCGCCTGCGGCCGCCAGCCGGGTCGAGTCGGTCTCGGCGAGCCACCCGGACACGGTCTCGCGGCTCTCACCGGCACGCGCCGCCTGGGTCGCCATGGCGATGTTGAGGAAGCCGTGGTGGGTGAAGCCGGTGGTCTCGTTGGTGTAGCGGATCGCCTCGTGCAGCCCGGCGGTCAGCTTGAAGGGCAGGCCCGCGGTCACGGCTGCCGTGAGCACGTCACCGAGCTGCTCAGGGGTGGGGAAGAGGTGAGCCTCGATGCCGCCGGTGCGGTACTTCAGCCGCAGCCCGGTGCCCGCGAGCAGCTCGAGCGCACCCTCGGCGACCTGGCCGGCGGTCAGCTCGACGTAGATCGGCAGCTCCCTGATGGCCGCGGCCTCGCGCACCTGCTCGGTCCACACCTCTCGGCTGCTCGGGTCGGTCTTGAGCTCGACGGCGACGACGCGCAGCTCGGGGGTGAGCGTCGTCGCAGCGGTGAGGGCCTCGCCGAGCGCGCCGGCCGGGGTGACGACGGAGACCTCCACCGGACCACCGGACAGGTCGAGTCCCGCAGCGACCTCCCGTGCTCGCGGCAGGTCCGCCAGGGCGAGTACCGCAGGACCCACAGCACGGACGAAGGGAGCCGACCGCCGCTCCACGTGGTCGGTCACGGCCTGGTCGACCGGGGCGAGGCCGGGCGGGAAGGTCGCGGCGTCGTCGAAGAACCCGACGAACTGCGCTGGCACGGTCTGCTCACGGGCGGCGCTCATGCGTCGCCCAACCAGCGACCACCGGTCCACGATCGGGCGTAGACCCCGTCATCGGTCGCGACGCCACCGGCCCCGAGCTCGAGCGGACGGAAGGTGTCGACCATGACGGCCGTCTCGTCGAAGTACTCGGCGCCGAGCGAGGCCTCGACGGCACCCGGCTGCGGACCGTGGGCGTGCCCGCCGGGGTGCAGCGAGATCGAGCCCTTGGCGATGCCCGAACCCTTGCGCGCCTCGTAGTCCCCGTCGACGTAGAACATGACCTCGTCGCTGTCGACATTGGAGTGGTAGTACGGCACGGGCACGGACAGCTCGTGGTAGTCGACCTTGCGCGGGACGAAGTTGCAGATGACGAAGTTGTTGCCCTCGAAGACCTGGTGCACCGGCGGCGGCTGGTGCACCTTGCCCGTGATCGGCATGTAGTCGCGGATGTTGAAGGTGTACGGGTAGAGGCACCCGTCCCAGCCCACGACGTCGAAGGGGTGCTCCGGCACGGTGTGCACGGTGCCGGTGATGCCGCTCGGGCCACGCCCACGGTGCTTGATGTACACGTCGACGTCCTGCTCCTCGACGAGCAGCGGCTGCGTCGGACCACGCAGGTCGCGCTCGCAGTAGGGCGCGTGCTCCAGGAGCTGTCCGTAGCGGGAGAGGTAACGCCTGGGCGGGGCGATGTGGCTGTTGGCCTCGATGGCGTACAGCCGCGCGGTCTCGCCCTCGCGCAGCACCCAGCGGTGGATCGTGGCGCGCGGGATGATCACGTAGTCACCCTCGCTGGCCTCGAGTGCCCCGAACTGGGTCTCGAGCAGAGCCGATCCGCGCTCGACGTAGACGCACTCGTCACCGATCGCGTTCTTGTACAAGGGCGATGTCGCACCGACGTGGGCATAGGAGATGCGCACGTCCGGGTTGCCCAGGACGAGCTGGCGGCCGGTCACCGCATCGGTGGCGGCCACCTGCTCGTCGGTGAAGAGGTCGTGCGGCTTGAGGTGCCGGGGGAGCAGCGGCTCGTTGGGCGTGAGCGTCTGGTCGGGTAGCTCCCAGCGGCGGGCGCCGACGATCCCCGAGGGGATGTGGCGGTGGTAGAGCAGCGAGCTGTCGGAGCTGAAGCCCTCCTCACCCATGAGCTCCTCGGACAGGATCTTGCCGTTGTCGTCCGTGAAGAGGGTGTGCCGCTTGTCCGGCACCGGTCCGACCTGGCGGTAGTGGGCCATGGTCACTCCTTGATCTCAGGCGAGGGGTGACTCGCCGTTGGGTGGGGTCCTAGAAGGTTCCGACGGTGAGGCCGATACCCATCACCGCGAGCAGTCCCACGACGGGGACGATGACGGTCACGACGAAGATGTCCTTGTACGACTCGCGGTGCGAGAGTCCGCAGACCAGCAACAAGGTGATGATGGCACCGTTGTGGGGGAGCGAGTCGAAGCCCGTCGAGGCCATCGCCGTCACGCGGTGCATGAGGTCCATCGGGATGCCCTGGTCCGTGGCCATCGTCGCCAGCTGCTCACCGAAGGTGTTGAGCGTGATCGTCAGACCACCGGAGGCCGACCCGGTCAGGCCGGAGATCCCCGAGGTGGACACCGCGGCGACGACGACCGGGTTGTCGCTGACGCCGAACATCCCGTCGCGGACGGTGGCGAAGACGGCCAGAGAGGCGATGACGGCGCCGTAGCCGACCTCACTGGCGGTGTTGAAGACCGGCAGGACGGCATTCTTGGCACCCTCGGTCAGGCCGTCCACGTACTCGGAGAAGGACCCGGTGCGCAGGAGGAAGACGAGGGCGATGCCGGCGAGCATCGCCACGGTCACGGCCCAGATCCCTGCGACTCCCTCGAGGGACGTGGCACCGAACTTCTCCTCGGCGAGGTAGCCGACGTCCATCGCGGGGAAGAGGATGTAGGTGCACAGCGCGTTGACGAGCACGATCACCAGCACGGGGCTGAGCCCGATGAGACCGGCGACGGCCGAGGGCCGGTCGGGGGTCGCGGCAGCCGGTGCACCCGTGGTGCGCTCGGCGACGTCCACGGTCGCCCCACCGGTCGCGGGCTGCCGCCCGTCGTCCACGCTGTCCGGGTCGCTCGGCGCGACGGGGCGCACGCCGCCACCGCCGCCACCGCCGCCACTGCCACCTGGCACGGGGTCGATGCCCAGACGGCGGGCCTCCTTGATCTCCGCCAGCGTCAGGTCCGCGAAGGACTCCCCGGCCGCCAAGAGCTGCTTCTGCCGACGGTCGAGCCACAGCATGCCCAGGCCGAAGACGATGATGGCGCCGAGCAGGCCGAGGCCGGGGGCGGCAAAGGTGTTGGTGCCGAAGAACTTCGTCGGGATCGTGTTGTGGATCTGCGGCGACCCGGGCAGCGCAGCGGTGGCGAAGGTGAAGATGCCCAGGGCGATCGCGGCCGGCATGAGCCGCTTGGGGATGTCCGCCTCCTCGAAGAGCGAGGTGGCGATGGGGAAGATCGTGAAGACGACGACCCAGGCGCTCACACCGCCGTAGGTCAGCAGCGCCGTCGCGAGGACGGTGACGAGGATGGCGAACTTCGGACCGAGCAGCCCGGAGATCCACCCCGCGAGGTCACGCGCGTACCCGCTGACCGTCATCAGTCGGCCGAAGATCGCGCCGACGAGGAAGAGGGGGAAGAAGGCCGCCATGAACCCGCCGAGGGCGGGCATGAAGACCTGGGTGTAGCTGGCCAGCAGCGGTGCGCCGGACATGATCACCGCGACGGACGCGGCGAGGGGAGCGACGGCGATCACCGAGTGGCCGCGGTAGGCCAGAGTGATCAGCAGGACGAGCGAGAGCAGGATGCCCAGGAGTGCAAGCGTCATCGGTTGCCTTTGGTGTGGGGTCGGGGGGAAGGGGGTCAGAGACCCAGGACGAGGCGCTCGCCCGTGGCCCGGGAGCAGCACGACATCATCCGATCGCCCTCGCGGCGCTCGGATGCGGACAGGACGACATCGCGGTGGTCGATCGCTCCGTCGAGGACGGGCACCTCGCAGGTGCCGCACAGTCCCTCCTGGCAGTTGGAGGGGATGGTCAGCCCCGCATCACGCAGGGTCTGCAGAAGGGTCCGGTCACGAGTGACGACCACGTCGGTGTCCGAGTCCGCGAGGTGCACGGTGAACTCGTGCTCCTGCTCCGGGTCGAGCTCACCGAGGGTCGAGGAGAAGTGCTCGAAGACGACGGTGCCCTCGGGCCAGTCCGCCGTGTCGATGGTCAGGTCGTCGATCATCCGCTGCGGACCGCACGCGTAGACGTGCACGCGCCCGGCGCAGGCGTCTGCGACGTTGTCGGACACGAGGGCGCGCAGGTCGGCCCGCGTGCCCTCGCCGGAGCAGTGCACGACGAGTCGATCGCCGTGCTCGGCCACCAGCTCGTCGAGGAAGGCCATGCCGGCGCGCTCGCGGCCGAGGTAGTGGATCTCGTAGGGCGTGCCCTCGCGGGCGGCCTGCGCGGCCATCGCCCGGATCGGGGTGATGCCGATGCCACCGGCGACGAAGACATAGCGCTGCGCCTGCTCTGGCAGGCGGAAGTGGTTGCGCGGTCCGCGGACGGTGAGGACCTCCCCTTCGCGCACGTGGTCGTGCACCCAGGCCGAGCCGCCACGGGACTCGTCCTCACGCAGGACCGCGATCTCGTAGTGCTCCGGGCGGGGGACGTGGGGGACCGGGCAGCCCTCGGGCTGGACCGGGGCGGGTGGGGTGCCGCACAGCGAGTACTGACGCACGATGCCGGTGTCGCCGCACTCGATGTCGATGTGCGAGCCGGCGGTGAAGGCCGGCAGCGCGGACCCGTCGGCACTCGTCAGGGTGATGTGGCGGACACCGTCGGCCGCATCGACCACGCGCTCCACGCGCATGGGCCGGCTGTGGTGGGCCATGGTTGGCTCGCCGATGTTGACCTCGACGCGCGGACGCAGGACCGCCGGGTCGGTGCGCTCGGGGTTGGCCTGCGGGTCCCACTCGACCCACAGGTGCTCGGGCCCGCGGAAGGAGGTGTTGGGGACATAGCTGAAGTCCTGCTCGGCCAGGCGCATGTGCGGCAGCCGGCCGGTGAGCTCCTCGAGGAAGATCTGCATCTCCATGCGGGCGAGGTTCTTGCCCAGGCACTGGTGGGCGCCGTAGCCGAAGGTCAGGTGGTCGGCGGCGTCGTCACGGCGCACGTCGACGAGCTCGGGGTCCTCGAAGCGTCGCGGGTCGTGGTTGCCGGAGGAGGAGACCATGAGGATGCGGGCGCCCGCGGGGACGGCGACGCCACCGATCTCGGTGTCCTTGGTCGCCAGACGGCGCCACGCGGCCTGGGACCCGTTGTGCCGCAAGCACTCCTCGACGGCATTGGGGATGAGAGTGGGGTCGGCGCAGATCTGGTCCCAGATGACGCGGTTCTCCAGCAGGAGCTTCACGGCATTGGCGATGCCGTTGGCGGTCGTCTCGTGGGCCGCGACGATGCCGGCCATCATCATCGAGTGCAGGTAGGAGTCGGTGACGACCTCGGGCAGCTCGCGCTGCTTGCGGATGCCGTACTGCATCCATCCCTCGTCGTCCGGGCGCTGGCGCATCCGCTCCAGGACACCGCCGGCGTACTGCCAGAAGTTGCCGACGGCATGGGCGACGGCGACCTGCTCCTCGGGCTGCGGCCGACCCCAGGTGTTGACGGTGTGGGCGACGGAGTACTCCCGCAGCGTGGGCTTGTCGTCGTCGGGGACGCCGAGGAACTCCAGCGCGACGGTCAGCGGGATCTCCCAGAACATCTGGTTGACCAGCTCGGCGCGACCGTCGTCGACGAAGCGGTCGACGTACTCGCGCACGAGTCCGCGGACCATCGGCTCGTGGTGGGCGAGGTGCTCGGGGGAGAAGGGCTCCATCAACGCCCGTCGACGCGCCATGTGCGCCGGCTCGTCCTCGTTGACCAGCGTCCGGTCCATGCCGTAGTCGTACGAGGCCAGGACGTCGTTGGCCTCCTGGCTGGTCGGCGTGATCTTCTCCAGAGCGACCGACGGGGAAAAGGTCGCGTTGTCGCGGAAGATCGCCTTGATGTCGTCGTAGCGGGTGACGACCCAGTAGTCGAGCTTGGGGCTGTAGAAGACCGGCTCGCTCTCGCGGGACCACGCCACATAGGCCGGCGGGTCCTGCTGGTAGCCGTCCCCGAAGGGATCGAACTCGGCCGCGTCGGCGGAGACAGGACAGGCAGACATGCGAAGCACTCCCTTGTGCGTTGAGCGCACGGATTTGTGCGGACTGCGCACAACCTAGTGCAGCTCGAAGGGAGGGTCAAGGGGGTCGATCTGCGGTCCCGGCTCGGTGCGGCGGACTCAGTACAGGCGGGCCACGGCGGCGCGCGCATCCTGCACGAGTGGCAGCAGCCGCTCGATGTCCAGATCGCCGGGCAGGCCCAAACGGATGACGCCGATCGAGGCCTCGACATCGGTCGACGCCCCCTGGCCCATGCCGACGGCGACGCCGACGGCTCCGGGCTGGACCTCGCCGTCGGAGATGGCGTACCCCTGAGCGCGAGTGCGTTGGACGGCTTCGCTCTCGCTGTCGCTCCTGGGTCGCTGGGCGAGGATGGCCAGCCCGTCTGCGCCCTGCTCGAGGGGGTGCCGAGCGCCCACCTGGTAGCTGATGCCGATGGAGCCGCGGGCGGCCGGCTCGGCGACGGCGATGGCGATCGACTCCGCCCGGTCGGCGATGGCGACGAAGGCAGTGCACCCGCTGCGGTTGGCGAGGTCCTGGACGACCGGCTGTGCGGAGGCGCGGTACTGGCTCATGAAACGGCCGGCGACGACGAGCGCCCCGCTGCCGAGGCGGTAGAGCCCGTCATTCCCTTTGGCCACGAGATGTCGCTGCTCGAGGGTGGCCAGGATCCGGTAGGCCCCTGCGCGGTGCACGCCCAGCTCGTCGGCCAGTGCCGCAGGGGAGATGCCGCCGGTGCGCTGCGAGATGATCTCGATCGCCTCGAGGCCGCGGTCGAGCGTCTGCAAGGTGCTCATGGTTCATTTCTCCTCGGACTGACGCGCGTTGCGGGGAGTCTACGCAGCGGGCTGCTGGCGGTGCGGGAGCCTTGGAACCCGTGCTCAGCCCGCGCCGGGTCGATGGCCTCATCGACGTCGAAGAAGTCGTGCAGCACGTGCTGATCGTTGGTCTTCGCCGCGGCCATGCTCAACCCGTCGACGTTGATGCGGGCCTGGCGCACGTAGTCCCCGGTGAGCTGCCCCCATGCGGGGGTCGAGCTGTCGATGCTGAAGTAGAAGTCGAAGCCGTCGTCCTTCAGGAGCTGGTACTTCGGCCCGTTGTACGGCGCCACCCCGCTGATGTCCGCGCCGAAGGGGAAGATCATCAGGTCGGTGTCGCCGATGATCGGGGCGACCTCGTCCTTCCACTTCGTCGTGTCCGCGGTCAGCCGGGTCATCGACGCATCCGTGACATTGGTGTGGCCCCAGGTGTGCGAGGCGAAGACCCACCCGTCGTCCTTGAGGGTGTCGGCGACAGCTGTTGCCCGCTTCTTCTGCTCGTCGACGTCGATGTCCGGGTCGTTGCCGTACTCGATGTCGCTGGTGCGGTATCCGAGCACACCGTTGTACCCGGTCAGCGCGAGGATGCCCTTGCTGCCGCGGTAGGAGAAGTCGGGGTGCTTCTCGACGAACTCGTCCACGACGGCCGGCATGTCATAGGCGCCCTCGACGCTCGTACCGGAAGCGTCCTCGTACGTGTTGGTGACCGCCCCGTCGTCACCGATGACCATGTTGGTGGCGAAACCCGTCGCCCTTCATGTACTCGTAGTAGCTGACGTCGTCCTCGGAGATGACGAGTGGCTTCTTGCCCGGGGGCAGCTTGATCGGCACGTACGCCATCTCTCCCTGCGCGTCCTCGCGGGCGAAGTCGTCGGGGTTGACGAGGACATAGCCCTTGTCGTGGACCGAGGCGAGGACGGCCCTGAACTCCTCGACGGTGACCATGTAGTCCGCATAGCCCTGCGCACTGTCCGGCGACACGAAGGCCCGGTCCGCGTCGACGATGAGGGAGTGGAAGAACAGGTGGGGGATCTGCGCATTGTCTGCCCACTCCACCGCGTCCTTCTTCTGCGCGGCGATCCGGGTGGTGAGCCGATCGACGTCCGCGCCCTCGAGGCCCTCAAGGTGCTGCAACGCGCCCCGGTAGTCGTACTGCGCCGCGGCCGTCTTGGACCGCTCCACGCTCCTGTGGCGATGCTGCGTACGAGAGGCGGGAGTCCCATCTGCGCTGGTCGTCGAGCTGGTGTGGGTGGCGGACTCGCTCGGCGACGACGTGGTCGTCTCGGATGTGGACGAGCAACCCACGAGCATCCCGAGTGCCGCCGTCGAGGTCAGCAGCACCGTGACGCGCGCCGTCCGGTTGGCCCACATGCGCACCACCCCTCCACCCGAGCGGCGGGACCTCGTGAGATGTCAGCGTGGTCCCGATGTCCCTTGGCGGCCACGCTGGCTGCGGGGTCGTCGCGAGGCGTTGCGACACGTCGGGCGTGACCGGGGCGTGACGAAGGGGGGTCCGTCAGCGCAGCAGGGCGGCGACCTCGGCGGCGGCCGGGCCGATGAGGTGCCCCAGACGCGTGGTGCGCGTGCCGTCGAGCTCGTCCTGGTGCCCTCCTCCGACGAGGATCCTCAGGGTGTCGTCGACGTCGTGCAGCGCCTCGACGACCTCGCGGGCGGGCCGGGCGTCGCGTCGTCGTGGCACCCCGAGCACCGCGCAGCTCGCGCCGTGGGTCTCGAGCGCGTCACGCCAGGCCGGTGCGGGCAGGTCAGGTCCGAGGTAGACCACGTCAACGCCGAGTCGCCGCAGGACGACGGCGAAGGCGAAGATGCCCAGCTCGTGGTGCACCCCGGCGGGCAGCCCGACGATGACCCGCGGACCGCCGGGACGGCCCGGGGCGGCGTCGAACAAGGCCGCGAGTCGGCGCAGCACCGCGTGCGCGACGAGGTGCTCGCCGGCGATGGAGATGCGCTCGTCCGCCCAGGCCCGGCCCACCTCCTCGAGTGTCGGCATGAGCCAGTCGTCGACGACCGCCTCGAAGGGGGTGCGCGCGAGCTGCTCGTCCAGGATCCGGTCGAGCTCGGCCGGGTCCATCGCGGCGGTGGCCTCGATGAGCTGGGCGGTGGCGGTCGGGCCGTCCGTCGACGGCGAAGGGGGGAGTGTCGCGCTGTCGGGACCGAGGCACCGGTGTACCTCTGCCGCAGCGGTGCTCGCGCTCCAGCCGTCGGCGATCAGGGCTGCCATCTGGGTGACCCGGGCGACGGCCTCGTCGTCGTAGAGGCGGTAGCCCGACTCGGTGCGCTCGGGCTCGACGAGGTCGTAGCGGCGCTCCCAGGCGCGCAGCGTCGCGGCGGGGACGCCGGTCAGCTCGGCAGCGCGTTTGATCGTGTACATCCGGGGCGGTCCTTGGGTCTGTCAGAGCCGGGGGAGCTCTCGGGCGAGAGCCTGCTCGGCCTCGTCGCCGAGCGCGGTGAGCTGGCCGCGCAGGAAGGGGGTGGCCAGCTTGGCGAGCCCCTTGAAGGTGAAGTCCGCCTCGTAGACGAGCACGCTACCGCTCCCGTCAGGCCCTGGGCTGATGGACATGGTGTCCTGAGCGATGACGCTCTTGTTCTCCCCGCGCATGACGACGAGCCGGTCGGGCTGCAGGTCCACGGTCACATAGGTCAGCTCGGTCTGGCGGCCGCGGAAGACCGAGCGGTTGAGGTAGCGGCTGCCGACGCCGCCGTCACCCTCGACGAGGGTCGTCTCGAGCGTGCCGGGGTCCCACTGCTCGCTGGTGGTGAAGTCGGAGAGGTAGGCGTAGACGGCCGACGGTGGGGTATCGGCGACGTTGATGGTTCGGGTGATCTTCATGGCTGCACATCCTTGAACAAACATTTGACAGCGCGGTCAAGGTGACTCTAGCGTCTTGGACAAAGGTTGAACAATCCTTTGGCGCGGTCGGCTCCGAACCCAACGTGCCCCCCTTCCTCTCCCAGCAGGAGCATCCGTCGTGACCGAGCACCACCCCGACCGCCCGAGCGTCGCCGTCATCGGCGCGGGCGTCTCCGGTTTGACTGCGGCGTATGTCCTGTCGCAGACCCACGACGTCACCCTCTTCGAGGCCGACGACCGGCTCGGCGGCCACGCCCACACCCACACGGTCCCCACGAGCGGTGGCGGTGAGGTGCGCGTCGACAGCGGCTTCATCGTGCACAACGAGCGCACCTACCCCCATCTGCTGCGACTCTTCCGCGAGCTCGACGTGGCCACGCGTCCGACCGAGATGAGCATGTCGATCACCTGTGACGGCTGCGGCCTGTCCTGGGCCGGCGGCGCCGGGATCGGCGCCGTGCTCGCCCAGCCGTGGCGGGTCGCCGACCCACGCTTCCTGCGGATGCTGCTGGAGATCCCGCGCTTTCACCGGGCCGCCAGGGCGGTCCTCGCCGACGAGCGCGAGGGGGACGACCCGACGTGGGGTGAGTTCCTCGAGCGCGGCAAGTTCTCGCAGTACTTCATCGCCCACTTCGCGCTGCCGCTCGTGTCGTGCGTGTGGTCGTCCGGGGACGAGGACTCCCTCGACTACCCGGCCCGACACCTCTTCGCGTTCCTCGAGCACCACGGCATGCTCAGCGTCTCCGGGTCCCCGACCTGGCGCACCGTCGTCGGCGGGTCCAGGACCTATGTCGACGCCTTGGCGGCGCGCCTGGCCGACGTCCGAACGAGTGCCGCCGTCACGTCCGTGACCCGCCATGCCGGCGGGGTCGACGTGCGCACCGCCGATGGGGTCACCCCCTTCGACAAGGTCGTGATCGCCACCCATGCCGACCAGGCGCTCCGCCTGCTCGCTGACGTGACGCCGCAGGAGAAGGAGGACCTCGCAACGATCCGCTACTCCCGCAACGCGACCGTCCTGCACCACGACACGACGCACCTGCCGCGGGCGAAGCGGTCCAAGGCCTCGTGGAACTACCGCAGCGAGACCTGCGGCGGGGCGAGCGAGGCGCGGGTCAGCTACTGGATGAACCGCCTGCAGGGCTTCGACGAGGACGGCGACCAGCTGGTCGTCACGCTCAACTCCTCGACCCCCTTCGACGACGGGGACGTGGTCGCCCGGATGGACTACGCCCACCCGGTCTTCACCCGGGAGGCCGTCGCCGCAGCCGCCCGCCTGCGCACCGCCGGCGGCGACCGGCTCGCCTTCGCCGGAGCCCACCTCGGCTGGGGCTTCCACGAGGACGGCTGCCGCTCGGGCGTCGAGGCGGCGCAGCGGCTCGGGGTGGCGTGGTGACGATCTCGCCGACCCTCACGGACCTGCCGACCCTGCCCAGCCTCGTCGTCGGGACCGTCAGCCACACCCGTCGCACCCCGGTCGAGCACGCCTTCAGCAACCGCCAGTACCAGTGGCTCGTCGACGTCGACGAGCTGCCGCGGCACCGGTGGCCGCTGAGCGCCCTGACCCGGATCGACGCACGCGATCACCTCGACGGGGGCGAGCAGGGTGGCGGCATCCGCGGTGACCTGGCGCGATTCCTCGCCCACCGGGACATCACGCTCGCTGCCGACGACCGGGTTGTCATGCTCGCCAACGCGCGGGTCCTCGGCCACGTCTTCGACCCGCTGACCGTCTACTGGTGCCTCGCGCCGGACGGGCGCCTGCGGGCCTGCGTCTTCGAGGTGCACAACACCTACGGCGAGCGGCACGCCTACCTGCTCGAGGTCGACGAGAGCGGGCGGGCACGCACCGACAAGGCCTTCTACGTCTCGCCCTTCAACGACACCAGCGGCGAGTACGCGGTGAGCCTGCGCCTGGAGCGTGACCGCGTCGTCGTGACCGTCGGCCTGGACCGCGACGGCGAGCGGATCCTCACCGCCACGACGAGCGGTGTCCCACGCGCCGCGACAGACGCCACCGTCGTGCGCACCGCCGCCCGCCACCTGCTGATGACCTGGCGCGTCAGCGCCCTGATCCGCGTCCACGGCATCTGGCTGTGGACGCGCCGACTCCCCATCCAGCCTCGTACCCCGCACTCGCAGGAGGACCTCCGATGACCGCTTCTGTCCCCACCCTCGACCAACCGATCTGCCTGCGCCGACCCGCCCTGCGTCCGTGGTGCCTGCGGGCCCGTCTGGCCCGACCGATCCTCGCCGCGGTGCTCGACCGGGCGCCGGTGCGGGTGACGATGCCCGACGGGACCACCCTGGGTGGCGGCCGGGAGGCCGACGCCCCGACCTTGCACATCGTGCACCCGACGGCACTCTTCGAGCGGATGGCGCACCACCCCAAGATCGGCATGGGGGAGGGCTACATGGCCGGGGACTGGGAGGCGGCTCCCGGGACCGACCTGGCGGACGCGCTGCTGCCCTTCGCCCAGCGGATCACCACCCTCGTCCCCTCGGGACTCGCGCGCATGAAGCGCGTTGTCGACCGGCGCATCCCGAGCGGCACGCGCAACACGCTGCTCGGCTCGCGCAAGAACATCGAGGCGCACTACGACCTGAGCAATGACCTCTTCACCGCCTTCCTCGACGAGACCCTCAGCTACAGCTCCGCGCTCTTCGACCGCTCTCGTCCGCTGGCGGAGCAGACCCTCGTCGAGGCCCAGCACGCCAAGATCGATGCGGTCCTCGACGCCGCCGATGTCACGGCCGGCAGCCGGGTGCTGGAGATCGGCACCGGGTGGGGCTCGCTGGCCATCGCCGCCGCCCGCCGCGGCGCCACCGTCACCTCGATCACCCTCTCGCACGAGCAGGCCGCCCTGGCCCGTGAGCGCATCGCCGCGGCCGACGTCGACGAGCCGGGTCTCGCGGCTCGGGTCGAGGTGCGGCTGCAGGACTACCGCGAGGTGAGCGGGCAGTTCGACGCCATCGTCAGTGTCGAGATGATCGAGGCCGTCGGCGAGGAGTACTGGCCGACCTACTTCCGCGCGATCGACGACCTGCTCGCGCCCGGGGGCATCGCCGCGATCCAGTCGATCCTCATGTCGCACGATCGCTACCTGGCGACGCGCCGCTCCTACGGGTGGATCCAGAAGCACATCTTCCCCGGCGGGCTGATCCCCTCCAGCGAGGCGATCGAGGAGACCACCACCGAGCACACCTCGCTGCGGGTGACCGCGACGCACCGCTTCGGCCGCGACTACGCCGAGACCCTGCGCCGCTGGCGCCGCACCTTCATCCAGGAGTGGCCCACGATCGCTGCGAGCGGGTTCGACGAGACCTTCCGCCGCAAGTGGGAGTTCTACCTCGCGTACTGCGAGGCCGGCTTCGCCGCCGACTACATCGACGTGGCGCAGATCCGTCTCGAGCGGATGGAGGCAGCATGAGCAGCCTTGTCGGACAACGCATCTGGCTGGTCGGGGCCTCCAGCGGCATCGGTGCGGCCCTGGCGGAGGAGCTGCAGCGCCGCGGCGCGATCGTGGCGATCAGCGCCCGCCGGGCGGAGCGGCTCGACGAGGTCTCGGGCGGACGCATGGTCACGGTCCCGCTCGACGTCACCGACCGGAGCGCGTGCTGGGCCGCTGCCGAGCGGGTGCGCACGGCGATCGGGGGTATCGACATGGTGATCTGGTGCGCCGGGTACTGGCACACCTACACCGCCACCGACTGGCAGGCCGACGAGTTCGTGACGCATGTCGAGGTCAACCTCCTGGGGCTCAACAACGTCATCGCCGCGACCCTGCCGCAGATGGTCTCGCACCGCAGCGGGCACCTCGTCGGGATCGCCTCGGTCGCCGGCTACCGCGGCCTGTCCGGGGGAGAGGCCTATGCCGCGACCAAGGCGGCGCAGATCAACCTGCTGGAGTCGATGCGCGCATCCTTGTCGACCAAGGACGTGCAGGTCACGACGGTCTGCCCGGGCTTCGTGCGCACCGACATGACCGAGACCAACTCCTTCCCCATGCCCTTCATCATCGAGCCGGAGGAAGCGGCCACCGAGATCGCCGACGGGCTCGAAGGGGGCAAGGTCGAGATCGTCTTCCCCCGCCGGATGGCCGTGACGATGAAGGTCGCCCGTGTGCTGCCGGTGCGGCTGTGGGCGGCGATCACCGCCCGCGTGGCACGCTCGTCCTCGTGACCGCCCTCATGTGGTTCCGCCGGGACCTGCGACTGTCGGACCACCCGGCGCTCCTGGCCGCAGCCGACGAAGGGGAGGTCCTCCCCTTCGTCGTCGTGGAGCCGCAACTGCTCACCGACCACCGCCCGTCGGCCCGCCGGATGCTGCGCTCGATCGCGGCCCTGTACGAGGCGACCGGCGGAGCGCTGGTCGTCCGTTGTGGTGACCCGGTGGACCTCGTGCCGCAGGCGGCTGCGGCGGCCGGGGCCGAGCGGGTGCACATCACCCGTGACACGACCCCTGCCGGCCGGGTGCCGGACGAGGACGTCGGCGGGCGGCTGCAGGAGCAGGGCGCGCAGCTCGTGACGACCGGCACCCCCTGCGCGGTCGGCCCCGGGCTCGTCCTCACGGGTGAGGGCACGCCGTACAAGGTCTTCACCCCCTTCGCCCGGGCCTGGCGCGACCACGGCTGGCCGGCGCCCGCGGACCGGGTCGGCGACGACGTGTGGCTGCCCGGCGGTGCCGACCTGCTCGCCGAGGTCGGCGAGGACGGCCTCGAGCGCGTGCTCGCCGCCGCGGACGAGGACGCGATCGACGGGCCGGCAGGGGAGGACGCGGCGCAGGAGCGGTGGCGCAGCTTCCTCCGGGACGACCTCGCGGGGTACGACACCGACCGTGACCGGCCCGACCGCGATGCCACGAGCCGCATGTCGATCCACCTCACCCACGGCGAGATCCACCCACGCACGATGCTCGCCGACCTTGCGGCGCACCCGGCGGCCGGCTCCGATGCCGCGCAGCGCTTCGTCACCGAGCTCGCGTGGCGGGAGTTCTACGCCGACGTCCTGTGGCACCGCCCCGACTCGGCGTGGGCCGACCTGCGCGATGCCCTCGCCGGCCTGCCCTACGACGACGGGTCGGAGACCGACCGGCTCGTGGAGGCGTGGCGGCAGGGGCGCACCGGCTACCCCTTCGTCGACGCGGGGATGCGCCAGCTGCTCGCCGAGGGGTTCATGCACAACCGGGTGCGGATGGTCGTCGCGAGCTTCCTCACCAAGGACCTGCACGTGTGGTGGCCGGTCGGGGCGCGGCACTTCCTCGACCACCTGCTCGACGGCGACCTGGCCTCCAACAGCCACGGCTGGCAGTGGGTGGCGGGCACCGGGACCGACGCGTCACCGTACTTCCGGGTCTTCAACCCGATCACCCAGGGGGAGCGCTTCGACCCCGACGGCGCCTACGTGCGTCGCTGGGTGCCCGAGCTCGCCCACCTGCCGGGCAAGGCCGCCCACACACCGTGGACCCACCCCGACGGCGCCGCCCACGGCTACCCCGAGCGCGTCCTCGACCACGCCGAGGAGCGCCGCGAGGCGCTGGACCGGTACGAGATGGCGCGGGCGCAGACGTGATCCACCCGGTCAGGGAGCTGCGCTCCTTCGTCGCTGCCGCGCTCGTGGCGCCGGTCCCGAGGGACCACCACGAGCCGGACGCGCTGGTGCGCCGGCGCCGGGTGGTCACGCTCGCGACGCTCGTCGTCGGGACGCTCGTCCTCGCGGTGACCCTGCGCATCCCACCGGGCGACGACAGCTTCTACCTGGGTGGGCTCGCGTTGGCCCTGGTGTGGATCGTCGGCGGCCTGTCCGCCGGTCGCCTCCACGTCGGCTGGGCGCACACCCGCGAGGCCGGCTTCGCCCGACCGGTCGTGCAGCCGATCGCGCTGGCGCTGCTCGCCGTCGCGATCTTCCTCGCCGGCGCCCTCGTCGTGGGTCGGGTGCCGTGGCTGGCGAGCCTCGTCGACGAGGTGCTCGACCACGCCCGGTACGGGTCCCTGCCGATCGTCTGGGCGATCACCGTCGTCACCGGCATCGGCGAGGAGCTCTTCTTCCGTGGGGCGCTCTTCGCCTCCGTCGGCCGGCGGCGACCCATCGCCATCACCACCCTCGTCTACGTCCTCGTCACCGCCGCGACCGGCAACCTCCTGCTGACCTTCGCCGCGCTCCTGCTCGGGGTGCTCGTGGGGGCGCAGCGCCGGGTCACCGGCGGCGTCCTCGCCCCGATCATCACGCACGTCATCTGGTCCAGCTCGATGCTCTTCCTCCTCCCACCCGCCTTCGACCTCCTGAGGTGACCGACATGTCCACGTCCACAGCCACGTCCACCCCCTTCGCTCCCCGCACGGTGCTCGTCACCGGGGCCACCGGCTACATCGGTGGCCTGCTCGTGCCCCGCCTCCTGGATGAGGGGTGGACGGTGCGCGTGCTCACCCGCTCCGCCGACAAGCTCGGTGCGCACGACTGGGGCGATCGGGTCGAGGTCGTCGAGGGCGACGCGACGTCCGGCGACGACCTGCGGCGAGCCCTGTCGGGCACCGACGTCGCCTACTACCTCGTGCACTCGATGGACGGCGGCGGCGACCTCGCGCGGCGAGACCGTGAGCTGGCCGAGGGCTTCGCCACGGCAGCGACCGACGAAGGGGTGAGCCGCATCGTCTACCTCGGCGGCCTGCACCCCGAGGGCGCCGACCTCTCGGTCCACCTCGCCTCACGCGTGGAGGTCGGGCAGGTGCTCCTCGACGCGCCCGTGCCGGCTGCGGTTCTGCAAGCGGCGGTCGTCCTGGGCGACGGGTCGGTCTCCTTCGACATGCTGCGCTACCTCACCGAGAGACTGCCCGCGATGGTCGCTCCGCAGTGGTTGCGCAACCGGATCCAGCCGATCGCCGTCGACGATGCGCTGCACTACCTGGTGGGCGCAGCGGGACTGCCGGCGGAGGTCAACAGGACCTTCGACATCGGGGGACCGGAGGTGCTGACCTACGAGGAGATGATCCAGCGGTTCGCCGCGGTCAACGGGCTGCACCGCCGCCTGATCGTCGGGGTGCCGGTGCTGACGCCGTGGCTGGCGAGCCACTGGGTCGGGATCATCACGCCCGTCGCGGCCGATGTCGCCAAGCCGCTCGTCGGCAGCCTCGTGCACGAGGTGGTGCGACGCGAGCAGGACCTCGACGAGCTGGTGGGGTTGCCTGCGCAGGGGCTCATCGGGTTCGACGACGCAGTGCGGCGGGCGATGCGCACCGCGCGGCCCGACCACGTGCTGCGCGACGTGCTGACGGTGACCGCGGCGACCATCGCCAGTGCCGCGACCGGGGGCGTGGCGACGCAGCCGGACAGCCGCTGGTACCGCTCGCTGGACCTCCCGTCGTGGCAGCCGCCGCCGCTCGCCTTCCCCCTCGTGTGGACGCCTCTGTACGCCGACATCGCAGCCAGCTCGGTCGCGACCCTCGCGCGACTGGAGGCCGAGGGGCGCAGTGACGAGGCGGCTGCCTACCGTCGCGCGCTGTGGGTCAACCTCGTGCTCAACACCGGGTGGAGCGTCGTCTTCTGGCGGGTGCGCCGGACGAGGCTGGCAGCGCTCGAGGCCGGGGTGCTCGCGGTGAGCTCGGCCGACCTGGCCCGTCGGGCCGCCGCTGCCGGTGGACGGGGGCGGTGGGCGCTCGTGCCCTACGCAGCCTGGACGGCCTTCGCCACGGCGCTGTCGACGGCGATCGCGCGCCGCAACAGGTAGCGGTCGGGCTCGTCCCGGCCGGCGCGAGGTCCAAGGTCACGTCTTCGCCAAGGCTTGGACGGCACGTGGTCAGGTTTGCCGGGCGGCTCGTCCGTCCGTCGCGGAGGGGGGACCGTTCACCTCACTACCGGACGGTCACCCTTGGGGCGCAAGGCGGCCCGGCGAAAGCCTGCGGGGACCACCGACAAAGGAGTCGTGACATGCACACCACACCCGACGAGACCCCACGCACCCTCCCTCGCCGCACCTTCTTGGGAGGCGTCGGCGTGGCCGTCCTGGGCGCTGCCACCGCCGGAGGTGCGAGCGCATACGCCCGGACGACCTCCCCTTCGTCCAGCCTCTCCGGAGCCGCGATCCCCGCGGCCGACATGGACCCGCTGGACCTGCTCAAGCGGATGTTGTCCTTCGACACGCAAAACCACGGCACGGGCGGCAAGACCCGACCGCACGCCGAGATGCTCCAAGCGGTGTGGGAGCGAGCGGGGGTGCCCGTCGAGATCATCGAGACCCCACAGCCGGACAACGTGCACCTCATCGCCCGGATCCCCGGGAACGGCACGGAGGAGCCGCTGCTCATCCTCGGTCACTCCGATGTCGTGCCGGTCGAGGAAGAGAACTGGGACGTCGATCCCTTCGCCGGGGAGGTCGTCGACGGCGAGATCTACGGTCGCGGTGCGCTGGACATGAAGGGCGCGAACTCAGCAATGATCAGCGCCCTGCTGCGACACGTCGACGAAGGTGCGCAGTTCGACCGCGACATCATCGTGCTCACCGACTGCGACGAGGAGGCGGGTGACTACGGCTCGGGTTGGCTGGCGGAGAACCACTGGGACAAGATCGACGCGGGTTCCGTTCTGACGGAAGGGGGTTGGTTCCTTGCGCAGAGTGACAAGACAACTCCGATGCTCATCACGGCGACCCGTCAGGACAACGTCTACTTCAACCTCGACCTCGTGGCGCAGGGGACGGCGACGCACTCGTCGAAGCCGATGCCCGACGACTCGGCGGTCGTGACGGTGTCCCGGGCGATCAGCGCTCTCGGCGCCTGGGAGGCGGAGGTGCACCTGACCGAGGTCACCCGGGAGTACTTCCAGGCGGTGGCCGATGCCACGTCGGATCGCAACTTTGCCAAGGCGATCCGGTTGCTGCTCAAGGCCAGGAGTCAGCGCTCGCGTGACCGCGCGGCGCGACTCGTCGTCAAGCTCTCGGACTACCCGTACCTGCACCGGGCGCTGCTGCGCACGACGCACGCCTTCGTCATCCAGGAGGCGGGGTACAAGGAAAACGTCATCCCGTCGGAGGCGACGACGCGGGTCAACTGCCGCGGCATCCCCGGCGGGGAGAAGCCCCGCGAGTTCGTCGCCGCCGTGCGTGAGCTGCTCAGGGACCGGGACGTCGAGGTCAAGGTCATCGGCGCCGACGGGGAGAGCGAGGAGGAGACCCTCGCGCGCCTCGACGAGACGTGGGCGACCCCGCCGGCGGACCTCGACACCGACCTGTGGCGGGCTCTGTCGGACGCGTCCGAGACGACGTACGAGGACACCCCCTTCGCTCCGGCGCTCTTCGAGGCGGGCACGAGCCTGGGGCCGTGGCGGGAGAAGGGGGTTCCCGGCTACGGCGTGTACCCGTACGTCCTGAGCAACGAGCAGCTCATCGGGATGCACGGCAACAACGAGCGCATCTTCGTCGAGGCGCTCGCCCAGGGCAGCGACTACATGTACGAGGTCTTCGCGGCCTTCCGCAGCAAGGGCTGACGCCTGGTGCGCCTCGTCACACCGTGACCAGGGTGTCGGGCGTCCCCGCGGGTTGAGACGATTGACCCATGACGCTCCACGAGTCCCTCGACCTCGCCCACGGCCCGACCTGGCGCAACCGCCTGGCCCTCGCACCGCTCACCAACACGCAGAGCCACGACGACGGCACGCTCTCGGACGAGGAGTACCGGTGGCTCGTGGCGCGGGCGCAGGGCGGCTTCGGCCTGACGATGACCTGCGCGACCTATGTGTCGCGACTGGGGCAGGCGTGGGCCGGGCAGCTCGGCATCAGCGACGACCGGCACCTGCCGGGACTGACCCGACTGGCAGACGGCATCCGCGCAGCAGGCAGCGTCTCGTCGGTGCAGCTGCACCACGCGGGCCGGCGCTCCGACCCGAGCGTGACCGGCGCGCCCAATGTCGCGCCCTGGGACGACCTCGAGCGCAACACCCGCGCCCTCACCACGGCCGAGATCCAGCAGGTCGTCGAGGACTTCGCCGTCGCCGCGGAGCGGGCCGAGCGGGCGGGCTTCGACGGGGTCGAGGTGCACGGCGCCCATGGGTACCTGCTCTGCCAGTTCCTGGACGGCCGGCACAACCAGCGCACCGACGGCTACGGCGGCTCGCTCGAGGACCGCGCGCGGATCACCTTCGAGGTGCTGCGTGGGATCAGGGAGCGCACCGGCCCGGAGTTCCAGGTCGGCATCCGACTGACCCCGCAGGGCAACGGCATCGTCCTGGACGAGGCCGTCACCGTCACCGGCTGGATCCTCGACTCCGGCCTCGTCGACTACGTCGACATGTCGCTCTGGGACGCCTTCATGACCGTCGACGAGGAGGGCGACCTGCTCATCGACGCCTTCACCTCCCTCCCGCGCGGCCTGACGCGGCTGGGCGTCGCGGGCAAGATCCGCTCCGCGCAGCAGGCGCGGTGGTGCCTGTCGAAGGGGGCGGACTTCGTCGACATCGGCCGCGCGGCGATCGTGCACCACGACTTCCCCCAGCAGTCGGACGCCGACCACGCCTTCGCGATGGCGCCGCTGCCGGTGAGCCGGGAGCACCTGCACGCCGAGCACGTCAGTGAGTCCTTCGTGGAGTATCTGGACGCTGGCTGGCCGGACTTCGTTGGGTGATCGACAGGTGTCGGGTGATCGACAGGGGTCGCGTGACTGAGCACCGCGACTCAGGCGCCGGCTGGGCTCCCTTCGTATCGTCATCGACATGAAGACCTTTGTGCGCTGGACGTTCCGCATCATCGTGGGGTTCTTCGCGCTCATGCTGCTCATCTACGTCGTCAGCGGACTGGTCGGGATGGCCCAGGTGCACGGGGCGAAGGGGGATGCCCTCGAGAGCGTGCGGATGCTCGAGCGGGACACCGGCACCACCGACCAGATCGTCCAGGACAACCGGGCGACGCTGGGTGAGCCGGAGCGGTCGTGGTCGCAGGTGGTCTGCGAGATCGGGTCCAACGACGGCGGGTGGATGGTCAACGACTACACCCAGCTGTGCTCGCGGCAGGTCGTCGACGTCTACCCTGCCTCGGTGCTGTCGCAGGCCGAGGGCCTGGCCGACCTGAGCGAGGGTGTCCGAGTATCCGAGTGCACACAGGTGCGGTGCACGGAACCGGTGACCACGCAGCCGAGCGTCAGCTACCGCACGAGCGTCGGGACCGAGCCGGTGTGGGATGTGAATGAGGACGTCGACGGCGGCAGCCACACGGTCGTCACCGTGCATGGACCCCGATCGACCACCGTCCTGGGCTGCAGCCCGTGGGGCGTCGTCCTGTGCAGTGCACCCGTCGACCAGCCGTTGATGCCCCAGGACTGAGGTCAAGGATTCGTCAAGATGCTTGCATCGAACGTCCGCATCCGGTCTGGTGGAGGGAGGTCGCGGCAGGGGGTCGTGGCCAGAAGGGGGCAGATCATGCGACGCAGCATCACGTGGATGGCCGTGCCATTCCTCACGGTGGGCCTGTCGGCCTGCGGGTCGGGGGACTCCGAGGGCGAGAGCGCGACAGAGACCTCGACGGCGTCCTCGCAGACCACGACGACACGGACCACGACGACGCAGGCACCCACGACCGGGACGAGCACCTCGTCGGGGACGTCGACCTCGCAGGACTCCTCGTCGAGCACGACCACGCCGTCGTCGAGCACCACCACACCATCGAGCACGACCAGCGACGGCGGGGGCTCAGGTGGCGCAACCAACATCGCCCAGCTCTGGATCGACGACACCTGGAGCGTCGAGACGGTCAAGGAGGACCTGTGTGCGACGGGTGGGCTGACGACGTCGGCGTACTCCCATCAGGTAGAGCTCTTCACCTGCGGGCCCACCGCGGCGAGCGTCAAGGCGTGCACCTACGCCGACGGCGGGCAGACCACCTGCATCACCGACCCGGTGGGCCACCAGGCGATCCGCTTCACCTCGTCGACCGTGGACAACTGGGACGGCGAGATGCACGAGCGTGGCACCGGCCCGATCCCGATGTACGTCGAGCTCGAGGACGGTGCCCAGTGCTCGGTCGTCTCGCACGACCACGACCAGCACTGGAACGGGAAGTTCAGCTGGTACAGCTGCGACGACGGGTCCGAGCTGCTGACCGACGAGTCGATCGAGGGCACCTTCGACGACGACGCCAAGGCGTGGACCGTGCAGCGGTCCGTCGACAGGGGCAAGCCCGCGACGACCTGGGTGAAGACGGCGGTGTTTGCCGGGACGCGGTAGTCCTGCGAGCTCAGTGCCCGACGGCGAACCGCTGCCTCGGGTGCTTGCCCTGCTCGATCTCGTCGACGTACGCCGTGGCGAAGTCGGTGCCGGAGATCTCGGAGGTCCCGTCCTCCTTGACGATCAGCTCGTCGTCGCTGAGGCGGTAGCTGCCCGTGGTCTCGCCCGGGGTCCACGCACCGAAGAGGGCGGCGGGGGAGACGTAGAACCAGCTCAGCTCCTCCGGCCCGGAGCGAAGGGCGTCGAGCACCAGCGCGTGGGAGAGGGCCTCGGGCTTCCACTCGTCGTTGAACTCGGGGGTGTCGACCAGGCGGGGACCCCCCTTCGTCACGTTGAGGGTGCCGGCGCCGCCGACGAAGGACAGGCGGGCACCGTGCTCGATCGCGGCGGAGGTGAGGCGGGCGACGTGGTCCACGAGCGGGGAACCGCCGACGTCCGCTCCATGGGTGGCGACGACGAGGTCATCGGCGTCCGTGGCGGCGCGGGCGACGACGTCGTCATCGGTCAGCGAGCCGGTGCGGTACTCGACACCGTCTGCGGTCTCGGTGGGGGCGGTGCGGCTGTAGGAGATGACCTGGTGGCCGCGGGAGACGGCTTCGACTGCGATGTTGCCGCCGGCGTAGCCGGTGCCGCCGAAGATGACGATCGTGGACATGAGCAATTCCTTGCTGTGGATGGAGGTGGAGTCGGCGACGGGAGGGGACCGCCCATCGCCGACTCGACAACAAGTTGTTGCGTCAAGTTGTTCCTGCGGCGGAGATCAGCGGTAGGTGATGTACGCCTGGTAGACGTAGCCGCCGTAGAGGTCGGACCGGTACTTGCGGCAGGAGGTGGAGGAGACGAACTGGCCGCCAGCCCGCAGGTCCTGGATGGCCGCGCGCAACTGCGTCGAGCAGGAGGAGTAGGTCTTTCCCCAGACGATGTGGGTGGCTGCCTGGGCGGGGGCCGCAGCGAAGAGGCTGCCTCCGATGAGGGCCAGGGAGGAGACGGCGGTGGCCAGAGCGGTCCTGGTCTTGGTGGTGGAGCGCATGGGATGGGTCCTTTCGTCGGGCTGTTGAGGACGAAGGTATGAGTCCCAGCGGGAGGCGTCGATGGGGAGCAGTCCCCGTCATGCCCACGGGCGGGCCGCCAGGCCGTGGTCCTGCGCGTAGGCCGCGGGCTGGGGCGGTACCCACCCTGCGAGCGCGGCGTCGGGGACCGTGTAGACCTCGATGCCCAGCGGACGGCAGACCGACTCGGTGTCCCCGGCCCCGGGGCCGAACATCGGGACCGACAGGTCACCACCGGGACAGGTGGACAGGGCAGCGAGGATGTCGATCTCGGCGAAGAACTCGAAGTAGTCGCCCTGCTGCGCCGGGCAGGTCTTCATGAAGTACTCGTCGTGCTCGTTGAGCCCCGTGCACTGGAAGACGTTGAGCACGTCGTGCACGTCGAACTCCGTGAGATGCCAGGGCCGCACGGCCCGGGTGAGGTTGGAGTGGCAGTGGTAGTCGAAGGGGGCGTCGTTCAGCATCTGGTTGACGTAGGGGTCGCAGCGGGTGCCGAGCAGGTCGTGGACGCGACCCCCTTCGTCATCGACGCCGTAGTCCGCCAGCGAGTCGCCGGTGATCGTCACGAGCGGCCGGAGGAAGGGCAGGGTCGACCACAGCCGGTCGTTGACCGAGACGTGCGCGGCCTGGAGCTGTCGCGTGCGCGCTGCCCACAGCCGCTCGCGGGGGTCATGGAGGTTCCACAGGTTGAGGTCGGCGACCTGGGGTCCCTCGATCGTGACGATCCGGCAGACGTGCCCCGCCGGCACCTCCCAGGCCCGGCCACTGCGGATCGGGATGGTGAAGGAGTCGACGAGCTCACGCCGTTCGGTCATGGACCCGATGCGGCCGTACAGCTCGCGGTCGACGTCGAGCGGGCCGCCGGGATCGGACTGGTAGGCAGCGTCGGTGAGGCTCATGGGTGTCTCCTATCGGTGGGTGGTCTGGCGTCGGACCATGTCGAGGACCGTCAGCTCGGAGTCCTTCAGGTAGTCCCGCAGGAGCCGCTCGGCTCCCGCGCGGTCGCCGTCGGCGAGGTGCTCCCAGATCTCGCGGTCGCGCGGACCCCACGGGCGCTGGAAGGAACTGGTGTCCCCGGCGGCGTGGAAGGCCAACCGCAGTCGACCGAGGATCGTGTCGAAGAACTGGTCGAGCAGTGGGCTGCCGAGCAGCCGCACGAGGGCGGAGTGGAACTGCAGACTCGAGCTGGCATAGTCCTCCCACCTCGCGGCTCGCTCGGCGGTTTCGGTCGTCTCGACCGCCCGTCGCACCTCGTCGAGTGCCTCGTCCGGGGCGTAGGCCGCGTCCTGCACCGCGCGCAGCTCGAGCGCCACCCGAGCTGCGTAGATGTCGCGCACGTCGGCCGTCGTCAGGGTGCGCACGACGAATCCCTGATGGTTGCGGTGGTCGAGCAGGCCCTCGTGACGCAGCAGGCTCAGCGCCTCACGTGCTGTGTTGCGGGAGACGCTGAGCTCCCCGGCGACGGTCGAGTCGCGCACAGGCGCCCCGGGGACCAGGGCGCCGGTGATGATGCGCGAGCGCAGGGACGCGGCGATCTGCGAGGTCGCACCGCCCGGCTGGTCCTGAGTCATGAGGAGACAGTATCGAGAGCGCTGCCGATTGCTCAACAGGAAGGCCAGAGTATTTCGCAAAAATCGCCCAAAATGCCGGGAATCCGTTGACCGATTGCTCAACAATCTCTAGCGTAGGTGTCTTCACCCACCCCGCAGACGATCGATACGGAGCACGCGGTGGCACGCAACAGACTCAATGACGAGTCCACACAGGCAGAGCAGGGCGGCGACGCGTCGGCGCGCAAGGGCTTCTGGGAGCGCATGGGCCCGGGGCTGATCATCAGCGCCTCGTTCATCGGTCCCGGCACGATCACGACGGCGACGGTCACCGGCTCGTCCTACGGGTACACGCTGGCCTGGGCCATCGCCTTCTCCATCGTGGCGACGATCATCCTGCAGGAGATGTCGGCCCGTCTCGGCATCGCGACCGGGCAGGGGCTCGGTGAGGCGCTGCGGGCGACATTCACCCATCCGGTGCTGCGCATCGGCATGGTCGTGCTCATCGTCGCGGCCATCGGCATCGGCGGCGCGAGCTATGCGGGCGGGGACACGACCGGCACGGCCCTGGGTCTCTCAGGCCTGACGGGGCTGCCGCCCAAGCTGCTCATCGTGGTCGTCGGCCTGATCATCTTCGGTCTGCTCATCTCGGGTAGCTACAAGGTCCTCGAGCGGGTCCTCGTCGTCTTGGTCGCCGTGCTGGCCGCGGTCTTCTTCCTGACCATGGTCGTCGTCAAGCCCGACATCGGGGCGATCCTGCGAGGGACTTTCACCCCGTCAATCCCGAGTGGTGCGCTGCTCACGACGATCGCGCTGATCGGGACGACGGTCGTGCCGTACAACCTCTTCCTCCACGCCAACCTGGCGCAGGAGAAGTGGGGCGGCCTGCCGAAGGACCGCGCCATCCGTGACGCCAAGGTCGACACGATCGTCTCGATCGCCATCGGTGGCGCGATCACTCTCGCGATCATGATCACCGCGGCCGCAGCGATGTGGACGAAGGGGGTCACCGCCGAGTCGGGTGCGGACATGGCCACGCAGCTGGAGCCGCTGCTCGGGGATGCCGCGCCCTACGTCTTCGCGCTGGGACTCTTCGCTGCCGGCATGACCAGTGCCGTCGCCGGCCCGCTGGGTGCGGCCTACGCCATCTGCGGGGTCATGGGCTGGGGGAGTGACCTGAAGTCGGTGCGCTTCCGGGCCGTCTGGATCTCCGTCATGGGCATCGGCATGGTCATCGCCCTCACCGGCGTCAACCCGATCCAGATCATCATCCTCGCCCAGGCAGCCAACGGACTGCTGCTGCCGATCGTCGCCGGGTTCCTCCTCGTGGTGATGAGCCGCTCGTCGGTGCTCGGCAAGTACAAGAACGGCCCGATCGCCACGACACTCGGCATTGCGATCTTCCTCGTCGTCACCGGCCTGGCGGTCTACCAGTTCGCCGACATCTTCGGGATGCTGCCGCAGTAGCGCGGCCGGGAGGGTCAGTGCTGAGCGCGTCGTGAGCGTCCCAGCGCGATGCCCAGTGCGGCGGGCAGGGCCAGGCACAGCACCCCGGGGACCACGGCCGAGATCACGATCTCCGGCAGGGGCATCTCCTGTGCGTAGCTGCCTGCGAGCACGAGGGCAGCGACCACATAGCCACAGAGCAGGAGGGCGACGACCTCGAGCCAGCAGATGATCACGGGCCCGACCACAGGAGAGCGCAGAGCGTCCCTGGAGGACCACGTGAAGCTGGTGCACCACAGGGCCACCAGGGCAAAGAGTGCACCGACGGCCACTGTCCTCGTGCCCGGGCCCATCACCCGCATCAGCACGATGAGGACGGCCACGGCCACGCCAAGGGCGGCGGCCCGCACGAGCGCTCTGCGCACGTGCATCACCGCTGGGCTGTCCATGACCTCAGGGACCTCAGGCGCAGCCGTCGCACTGCCCCGATGACGGCAGCGCGATGAAGCAGGTCGGGCACAGCTTCGGCTCCGGCGGGGGAGTCGCCCGGCTGCGGATGCGCTCGCGGCGCTGGGCCAGCTGCGGGGACAGGGCCGGGGTTCCGCCGTTGGCGGGCAGGCCCTCAGCCTCGAAGAATCGGTAGCAGGCCAGCCGCTCGGCGGCGGCGTGGTCGTCGTGGTCGGCCGGCTCCTCCCCGCCGATGCTGCGCACTGCTGCCGCATAGCCAGCACCGACGCTGCCGGAGCTGTTGATGACCAGGGAGCTGAGGTTGGGCTCCTCTCGCTCGTGGCAGTCGAGGGCGACCCGCTCGAGGACCTTGCCGATCCAGTGCTGCAGACCCTGCTTGGTGCGGATGCCGGTCTGCCGTTGGATCTCGGCCGACAGCTCGCTGTAGGTGATCACCGCCTGGTACCGGCGGGCGATGTCGAGGAGCACCGGACGTGCGGCGGCACACCAGGCCTCGCGGGCCGCTTCGGAGCCGATGTCGGAGACGTCTTGCCACGAACCCGTGGCGGGGACGATCTCCGGTGAGGACGGGGCCGGCTGGGTGACCTCGAAGCCCAGATCCCCGAGGACCTTGGCCGCGCCGTACGGTCCGCCGCTGAAGTCGCGGCTGGCGGCGAGGGCGCCGGTCGCGTACCGGTGGGCCACGCCGAGCACGGCCTTGGAGTCGTATGCCTTGCCATCGAGGAGGAGCTCGTACCCGCGGCTGCGGCCGAAATCGTGCCCATGCAGGAACTCGTCCTGACCGACGCGGTCGTACTCGGAGACCGCCTCCTGGACGTCCTGGAAGGTGACCTGCGCAAAGTTGACCATGAGCCGACCATAGGCCTGTTGGCTGGGGGCGGGTGACCACCCAGCGGCTGCGCCGGCGCGGCACCGACCTCACGGGTGGTGAGCGAAGCCGCGGCCGGCACCGCGGTCGCCTTGACGTCCGCGCGGTTCGGGTGTCATCTGGAGGGACGAGGAAGGAAGAGGGCGATGCCGGAGATCGAGGTCACGTCGCAGGACGACGGGGAGTACGCGGTACGCGTCGGCACCGACGAGGGGGCGGTGACGCTGGACCTGCTGCTCGGTGACGCCGAGTCATGCAGCGGGGGAGAGCTCAGTCCCGACGAGGGAACGGCCCTCGCGACGATCCGGTTCCTCCTGGAGCACCAAGGCGCCGAGGACCTGCCGCAGCTGGTCGACATCGAAGAGGTCGTGGCGGCCTACCCGGAGGCGGTCAGTCGGATCGCGTCCCTACGCACCTGATGGACGAGACGAGGAGGAGCGGATGAGTAGCAGCTACAAGGTGGGTGACCACGTCGGGTGGAACTCCGAGGCGGGCCAGGTGACCGGCACGATCACGAAGGTCCACACCAAGGACTTCGACTACAAGGGACACACGCACCGGGCCAGCAAGGACGACCCGCAGTACGAGATCAAGAGTGACAAGACCGACCATGTCGCCGCGCACAAGGGGTCGGCGCTGCACAAGGTCAGCTGAGGCCTGCCGGCCTGCCGTTCCCTGCCCGCGAACGTCTTGCCCATCGCGGTACCGGACGTGGCCGACTCGGCAGGATCGGCGAGGCAAAGGCCGCGCTATTGCTCACGCAGGGCGGTGCGAGGAGCCCAGGCGTCCAGGAAGTGCTCCGGCGTCAGCGGCAGTTCACGCACCCGCACGCCCGTGGCGTGGAAGGTGGCGTTGGCCACGGCGGCGGCTGCGCCCACGATCCCGATCTCGCCGATGCCGCGGGTGCCCATCGGGTTGAGGTGCTCGTCGACCTCGTCGAGCCAGATCGCGTCGACGTCGCAGACGTCGGCGTGGGACGCGATGTGGTACTCGGCGAAGTCGTGGTTGACGACGTGCCCCCACCGCTCGTCCATGACGCTGTGCTCGTGCAGGGCCATCGACAGGCCCATGACCATGCCGCCGGTGAGTTGCGAGTGGGCGGTGCGCGGGTTGACGATCCGGCCGACGGAGAAGACGCCGAGCATGCGCGGCACCCGCACCTCGCCGGTGCGCGCGTTGACCCGTACCTGGGCGAACTGCGCCCCGAAGGAGTGCGGGGCGAAGCGCTGCGTCACGTCGCTCTCCGGCAGGTCGGCCTCGGTCTGGGCCCACTCGGCCGGAAGCCGCCCGTGCTCGGCACGGAAGGCCCTGGCTGCCGCGACCACGGCCCCGCCCCACGAGGCGATGCCGCTGGACCCCCCTTCGACCGTGGCCTGCGGCAGGTCGCTGTCGCCGATCCGCAGGTCGATGTGCGCGACCGGGCACTCCAAGGCGTCGGCGGCGATCTGCGCCAGCGCGGTCCACGTGCCGGTGCCGATGTCGACCGCCCCGATCTCCACGGCATAACGGCCCAAGCCGTAGCGGATGCGGGCGGTGTTGCCCGGCATGCTCATCGCCGGGTAGGTGGAGGCGGCGACTCCGGTGCCAACCAGCCAGTCGCCCTCCCTGCGCTGGCGAGGCCGGGGGTCACGCTCCGCCCAGCCGAATCGAGCGGCGCCCTCGCGCAGGCAGCCCACGAGGTCGCGGTGGGTGAAGGGCAGCCCGGTCTCCGGGTCCGTCGCGGTGTCGTTGCGCACGCGCAGCTCGATCGGGTCCAGGTCGCAGGCGACCGCCAGCTCGTCCATCGCCACCTCCAGCGCGTGCATGCCGGGGCACTCGCCCGGGGCGCGCATCCAGAAGGGGACCGGCACGTCGAGAGTCGCGAGGCGGTGGCTGGTCCGGCGGTGCGGCGCGGCATAGACGGTGCGGGTCGGCACGGCGGTCTGCTCGGCGAACTCGTAGAGCCGGGCCGTCTGCTCGACCACCTCATGGCTGATCGCCTGCAACCGCCCGTCGCGGTCGGCGCCCAGACGCACGTGGTTGATCGTCGGCGTGCGGTACCCGACGAGGGTGAACATCTGCTGGCGGGTCAGGGCGAGCTTGACCGCCCGCCCGGGCAGGCGCATCGCGGCCATCGCGACGAGCACCTCGTGGGAGTGCGGCTTGCCCTTGGACCCGAAGCCACCACCGACGAAGGGGGTGACCACCCGCAGCTGCTCGGGCTCCAGACGCAGCAGCGGGGCGAGCGCGCTGTGCGCGGCGTGCACCCCCTGGACGGAGTCCCACAGGGTCAGGTGCTCCTCCTGCCAGAGCGCCACGGTCGTGTGCGGCTCCATCGGGTTGTTGTGCTCCATGGGCGTCGTGTACGTCTGGTCGACCTGCACCGCGCTGGACGCGAGCGCGGCGTCGACACCGCCGGTGTCGGTGTCGGTGGGAAAGCCCCCGTTGATCTCGTCGGGTCGGTACAGGTCCTCCCGGTCGGCGGACAGCCGGGCATCGGTCGGCTCCTCGTCGTAGGTGACGCGCACGAGCGCGGCGGCCTCCCGGGCGATCTCGGGGGTGCGCGCCACCACCGCGCCGATGAGCTGCCCGCGGAAGGCGACCTCGTCGTGCTGGAGGATGAGCATCTCGGTGTCCTCGCTCTCGGCGAGGCGCGGCGCGTCGTGCCGGGTGAGGGTCAGCAGGACCCCGTCGAGCTCGTCGGCCGCCGTGGTGTCGATCTCCACGACGCGTCCGCGCGCGATGCTCGCCTGCACGGGGTGGAGGTAGGCAGGGTCGGTCTGCCGGTGGTCGTAGGCATAGGGCGCCATGCCGGTGACCTTGGCCACGGCGTCCTGCCGGACCAGGGGCGTGCCCATCGAGTGTGCGGTCAGCATGTCGGTCATGACGTCTCCAGGGTGAGGTCGCGAAGGGTGGCGACCAGCGTGTGTCGCAGCAGGGGGATCTTGAACCCGTTGTCCTGCAACGCCCGTGCGTCGGCGAGCTCGGCCCGGGCAGCGCGCTCGAAGAGCGACTCGTCAGGCGCCATGCCGACGAGCATCTCCTCGGCGCGGCGGGCCCGCCACGGTGTGTGGGCGATGCCGCCGCAGGCGATGCGCAGGTCGGCGATCCTCCCTTCGCGCAGCTCCACGGCCGCGGCCACGGAGACGAGGGCGAAGGCGAAGGAGGCCCGCTCGCGCACCTTGCGATAGGTGGACCGCCGGGCGAAGGGGGCCGGCGGCAGGTCGACGGCGGTGATGAGCTCACCGGGCTCCAGGACGGTGTCCCGCTCGGGGTGCTCGCCGGGCAGGCGGTGCAGCTCGTCGATGGGGATGGTGCGCTCGCCGTCAGGTCCGTGGACGCTCACGACCGCGTCGAGCGCGAGGAGGCCGACGGCCATGTCGGAGGGGTGCACGGCCACGCAGGCGTCCGAGGCGCCGAGGATGGCGTGGTTGCGGGAGTGCCCCTCGATCGCCGAGCAGCCCGTGCCCGGCTCGCGCTTGTTGCACGGTGTGGTGACGTCCTGGAAGTAGGGGCAGCGGGTGCGCTGCAGGAGGTTGCCGCCGGTCGTCGCGAGGTTGCGCAGCTGTCCGGAGGCGCCGGCGAGCAGCGCCCGGGAGAGCACGGGGTAGCGCTCGCGGATGCGGCGGTCGGCC
This sequence comes from Janibacter limosus NBRC 16128, assembly GCF_001570985.1. GTDB lineage: Bacteria > Actinomycetota > Actinomycetes > Actinomycetales > Dermatophilaceae > Janibacter > Janibacter limosus. The sequence goes on from NZ_BCSS01000007.1 coordinate 80,231, forward strand.
GCCAGGTCGCTGTTGCGCACCGCCGCGCCGATGCGCAGCCCGCCGTCGGGCAGGTCCTCGATCTCGGCCAGCGGCAGGCGGCTGACGTCGACGAGCAGGTCGGGCGTCTCGAGGCCCAGCCGCATGTGGTCGACGAGGTTGGTGCCGCCCCCGAGGTAGCGGGCGGTGGGGGAGCCGGCGGCCAGGGCGATCGCCTCGTCGACGTCGCCGGCGCGGCGGTAGTCGAAGGGCTTCATGACGAGGTCACCTGCCGTACGGCGGCGAGGATGTTGCCGTAGGCGCCGCAGCGGCAGAGGTTGCCGCTCATCCGCTCGCGGATCTCGTCGTCCTCGATGCCCGGGTCGGTGCCGATCTCGGCGGTGAGGTCGGCGGTGACGTGGCTCGGGTGGCCCGCGCGCAGCTCGTCGAGCATGCCGACGACGGAGCAGACCTGGCCGGGTGTGCAGAAGCCGCACTGGAAGGCGTCGTTCTCGCAGAACGCCTCCTGCACCGGATGGAGCTCCCCGTCGGTGACGAGCCCGACCGCGGTGGTGACCTCCGCGCCGTCCTGGGCGACGGCGAAGGTCAGGCAGCTCGTCGCCCGCCGCCCGTCGAGCAGCACGGTGCACGCACCGCACTGGCCGTGGTCGCAGCCCTTCTTGGGCGAGGTCACACCCAGGTGGTCGCGCAGCGCGTCGAGCAGGCTGGTGCGGGTGTCGACCGTGAGCGAGCGGCGCTCCCCGTCGACCACGAGGGTGATGTCGGCTTCCATGGCAGTCCTTGGGTCGCGGTCAGTGCGGGCCTTCCGTACCCGTCTGGCCGCCGGCCAACCGGTACCGTCCCACCATGTTCACCGGACTGAGCGCCTTCCCCCTGACCCCGATGGCCGATGACGCGGTGGACGAGCGAGCTTTCGCCGGGCTCGTCGAGCGACTCGCCGCGGCGGGCGTGGACTCGGTGACCGCACTCGGCTCGACCGGCTCCTACGCCTATCTCACCGCGCCGGAGCGGGCCCGGGTCGCCCGGCTCGCCGTCGAGCACGCCGGGTCCACTCCGGTCATCGTCGGGGTGGGGGCGCTGCGCACCTCGCACGTACTCGAGCACGTCGCCGGCGCCGAGGGCGCGGGGGCGAAGGGGGTGCTGCTCGCCCCGATGACCTACCAGCCGCTCACCGACGACGACGTCCTCGAGCTCTTCCGCACGGTCACCGAGAGCACCGACCTGCCGGTCGTCGTCTACGACAACCCGGGGACGACGCACTTCCGCTTCTCCACCGACCTCTACGGCCGTGTCGCTCAGCTGCCGGGCATCGCCTCGATCAAGATCCCCGGCGTGCCCGGTGATCCGGACGCGGCCCGGGAGCACGTGGCCGCGATCCGGTCCGTGGTCCCCGAGCACGTGACGATCGGGATCTCTGGTGACGGGATGGCCGCGGCGGGTCTCGTCGCAGGGTGCGACGCCTGGTACTCCGTCATCGGCGGCACCCTCCCGCAGCCGGCTCTCGAGATCACCCGTGCCGTGGGCGAAGGGAGGACCGCGGACGCACTCGCAGCATCGGACCGGTTGGAGCCGCTGTGGGACCTCTTCGCCGAGTACGGAGGGAGCCTGCGCGTCGTCGCGACCATCGCCGAGCACCTCGGCTTGGTCGCGCCGCGCTGCCTGCCGCTGCCGATCCAGGGTCTCGACGATGACCAGCGCGAGAAGGTCGTCGAGGTGGTGGCTCGGCTCGGGCTGGTGGCCTGAGCACGCTCCCCCCACCGTGGACGCGGGAATCGCTCGCGTGGGGTTGACGTCCGTGGGTCCGGGTAGTCGTCTGGGGGGTGCGTCCCTGCGCACGTGACGAGAGACAAGGAGAAGCCGATGAGCGCGACGTACGAGGTGGGGGACCACGTGGGGTGGAACTCCGAGGCCGGCCAAGTGACCGGCACGATCACCAAGGTTCACACGCGCGACTTCGACTACAAGGGGCACACGCGCCGAGCGAGCAAGGACGAGCCGCAGTACGAGATCACGAGCGACAAGACCGACCACGTCGCCGCGCACAAGGGGTCGGCTCTGCACAAGGTGGACTGAGCGCGCGCCTGCCGTTCCCTGCGCGCGAACGGCTCGTCGATCGCGGCACTGGGCGTGGTTGGCTCGCCAGGATCGGCGCGGCACGGGTCGCGCCCGACGGAGAGGGCGGGATCTCCCGTGTCTGACACCGCGAACCAGTCGGCCATCACCCGGATCGCGCGACGGCGCGTACTGCCAGGGCACGCCGGGCAGTACGAGGAGCTCGTCCGGGAGATGTTTGGCCTGATGCGCCGGCACCGCGGCTTCCTCGGTGCGGACCTCATCCCACCGGACGGCGAGGGTGGACAGCACCAGGTCGTGGTCCACTTCGCGTCGGAGGACGAGCTGGCCCACTGGGACGGCTCCGCCGAGCGAAGGGAGATCCTCGCCCGGATGCGTCCGCACGCGGAGGACGAGCCCGAGCATCGCCGCCTCAGTGCGATCGATGAGTGGTTCCTCGGTCCGGACGTGCCGAGCGGGACGAGGGTGCCGAGATGGAAGACGGCAGTCGTCACCTGGCTCGGCATCTGGCCGCTCGCCTCGATCGTGCTGTGGTTCCTCGCGCCCGTCTGGAAGGACCTCGGCCTGCCCTTCCTGGTCGCCACGGCGATCAACGTCGTCTTCATCGTGGGGGCGATGGTCTACCTCGTCTCGCCCGTGCTGACGAAGGCTCTGCGTGGGTTCCTCGTGCCCTCGAGGTGACCGACGCCCACGTGTGCCATGTTGGTCTGCATGGACGTCCTGCCGATGTTTCCCCTGGGGGCATCCCTGCTCCCCGGCAGCCCGCTGCCCCTGCAGGTCTTCGAGCCCCGGTACCTCGCGATGCTGCGGGACATCGCCGCCGGTGACGGGCGGTTTGGTGTGGTGCTGATCGAGCGTGGCTTCGAGGTCGGCGGGGGAGACCAGCGCTTCTCGATCGGCACCGTTGCCTCGGTCGAGCAGGTGAGCCCGATGGGGGACGGCCGCATCGGTCTGCTGGCGCGCGGTCGAGAACGCTTCGAGGTCGTGCGGTGGTTGGAGGACGATCCCTACCCGCGTGCCGAGGTACGACTTCTGCCGACCTGGTCTGGGATGACGAGCAGTCCTCGCAGCTGGAGGCCACGGAGCGCATCGTCAGGCGCGCGCTCGCGGTGATCAGCGAGTACCGCACCTCGCAGTGGCCAGCGGACGTCGAGCTGTCCGACGAGCCTGTGTCCAAGAGCTGGCAGCTGGCTGGGATCACCCCTCTGGGTGCCCTTGACCAACTGGCCGTCCTGCGCTCGTCCTCCGTTGGTGAGCTGCTGGAGCGCACCGCGCAGCTGACCACCGAGGCGGTGGATCTCCTGCCCCTGCAGTTGCCGGATGGTCCGGCCTGATGGGGGACTGGTCTTCGCTGAGGTCTTGAGCGACCGCGCGCCAGGTCCGCTCAGCGTCCACCCGGGTCGGCGAGGACCGACAACGGTCAGTTGCCGAAGTGGCCAGCAGGCGTCAGGAGGATGTCCCGCTGGCTCGCACCAGGGAGCTTCGTGTGCCGATCTCGGCACGGTCCTCGGGGTGGTCCCGATAGTGCTGGACCACGGCGCGAGCCTGCTCCGGCACCTCCGCGACCATCGCGTCGGTGATGTCGTCCCATGCGCGCCGCGCGTGGCCCGGCCAGTCAGCCAGTGACATCGCCTCGGGCCGGAGGGTCACCACGGCGACGCGTCCGTCGTCTGCGTGCGGGCGAAACCTCTTCACCTGGAGCCAGATGGCGATGGGGGAGAGACTCAGCAGCGCGCCGAGGGCGAAGGCGATCGGAGGGGTCATCCACCCCGACTTCCTGCTCGTGCCCGTCGATGTGAAATCACCATCGAGCATCTGTGCCCCGGCCATGACCATGATCAGGATCCCGAGTGCGGCGATCGCGAGCGACAGCAGTGCCAACCAACGGCTGAATCCAGGGCGTTCCGCGCTCGGAACGATGTACTTGAGCGCCCCGGCGTTCCTGGTCCAGCGGCCTTCGATTGTCACGACCTCCATCCAACCAGAGCGTCCGTGGGCATCGACAACTCACGGGACTGAACCGCCCGGCATGTCCGGAGACATGTCTCAAACGGTCTGCTCAGCGGAGTGTGGGGGCTGTGTGTCGAGCGCAGTAGGCCTCCCTCGAGTTCGGCTGGTGACATCTCGCCGCAGGGCTCATAGGGCGTGCGTTGGGACCAGCGCGGTGTCGTACAAATCGCCATTGGTCACCGAAGGGTGAGGGTGGACAGCACCAGGTTGTGGTGCACTTCGCGTCGGAGGATGACCTGGCCCGCTGGGTCGGCTCTGCCGAGTGGTACTCACAAGAGGGAGACCTCGACGTCTGGGAGATCTGCAGTCAGCACGCCTCGTCCTCGGAATGCTGCGCGTCACCCGCGATGGGCTGCCCGTGCGGGTCGAGGACTGCAGGTTGCCCGAGCAGGCGTGGTTCGAGGACCTCGTCGGCGAGGAGGAGTCGCTCGGCGAGTCCGCGTGAGCGCTCGAATGGCCCGCGCCGCCCGGTCTCAGTGTGCCGAGACGCCCAAGGTTGACTCGCGTGCCTGGAGGACCGGCTTCATGGGGCGCGACCGCACGTCCTGCCCGTCGACCCGGCTCAGCAGGGCGGATGTTGCGGTATGGCCCATCTCGAACATCCAATGGTCGAATCTTGTCAGCGGGACCGCCACATCCTCCTGTGCTCGCCCGGCTGCTCGTCGGGAGCCAAAGCGGGCCTGGGCTCCACGAGGGGGCGGACCTGCTCCTCACTCGGCGCGTGCAACTTGCCCTTCTCGGGGAAGTAGGCGTCGAGTCGCAGCAAACGGACTTGGGCGCGTTCTGCCGTGGCACCCAGCGAGAAGCCTGCCTTCCGCAAGAGCGTTGCGATGTCGGAATCCACACGAAACGCGGATTGGCTCTCGATGTTGATAGCCACGTGCATAGCCCCGTTGAGAAGGACGGCGCGTCGGGCGGCTTCGAAGCCGGCCTCGTGCGGATAGACGCTGTCGCCTGGGTCCACCGCTGGCCCGCCTGTCCCGAGTTGCTCGAAGGCGATCTCTTCACGTGTGCTCTTGGAGACTTCTGCTGAGGCAGTTCCTTGAGGCAATCTCCCTTTGAGGGCCAAGCGTGACAAGTCCCCGCGGAAGCTCCTGGTCACCACGGTGTGAGCGCCCAAGGTCTGAACGATGCGCAAGGCTTCATTGAACTTGTCCGTCATGACGAGGCTGTCGTACTGACCGTACGGCACCACGCGAGACTTGATACGAGGGTGACGGACGTAGACCACTTTGGAGATGGTTGGTTCGTTCCCGAAGGTGAACTCGTCCGCCCGTTCCAAGGGGAGTTGCTTCACCGAAGCGCCCTTTGCCTTGACCGGGTCGGTGTCGTAGAAAGAGATCAGTTGCATGGGTCCATCCCGCTCATTGGGTCGTTGACGTTGGTGGATGAGGGCAGTGCCGGCGGTTCCGCCTGAGGCTTACAGTTGATCGAAGTACGTGCGGATCCGGGATGCCATCAACTTACGTCTCGCTGCCAAGAACTCCGGGTAGTTGACTTCGGAGACATCGTGCAAATAGTTCGGCACAGCATTCTCGGCGAAGTTGGCAGACAGGTCATCCGCGTCAGTGATCTCGCCGAGGGTCAGTTGCTTCGTCGCGATCTGCTGCTCGAGTTCATCCACATATGTAGTGGGCGGTTTGTTCGAAATGCTGATGTTTATGGACGTCTCCGTGAGCGCAAAGTTGCCGACTTGGTTGTAGTCGCCTCGGTCTGGGTAGCCGTGCTTCTGTAGGTAGTCCTTGGGCACGATGTGGTGGATGTCGCCGGACTGCTGGTGCATAGAGGCCACAGTGATGGACTTAGACAGGAATCCCCGAGCGCCTGACCGAACTTGTGAAGCGAGGAACGTTTGGAAGTAGGGGCTCGTCGTGCTCGTGGTTTCTAGGGCGGCCGGCAGGGCAACGTCCCAGTACCCCTCCGTGAGTTCAGACTCTTCGATCTGCTTGAGGTACGCGGCTGCGCCTAGGACGCCGATCCGACGGATGTCTTGTTCCCAGGTGGATTCAAAACTGCCAGAGTGTCGCGCCGTGAGCATCGACATGACGAACCACCGGCGAACCACCCGCTTGCGTTCGCCTTCGCTCATCGCTTGATCCGCGCGTAGGCGAAGGTAGAGGGCATAGGCAAAGTTCAGTGCGTTCTTGGAGCCGATCATGCCAGGAGAGATGAATCCCGCAGACTTGATGGTCATGATGAAGTTCTCGTAGTTGTACTTGCGCACCATCGCGTCGAGCGCGGCTTCGAGCTTGTCGTAGGCGACTGGGATTCGTGCTTCGTCGACCTTCCTGGTCTCAGGGTCTCGTCCTGACAACTCGGACACAATGCTGGAAGCCTTACCGCGGCTGAAGCCGACCAGTCCGGCGACTCGAATCATGTCCCCATAGGCAGGGTCGTACAGATCCTCGGAGTCATCCTTGAGCCACGCGATCTTCGCGAGATGCTGGCTGCCGCGGAAGTCTGAGTCGTTGTCCCGGATGTCTTCGTATGCGTGGGGGGCGGTCGCCAAGTGGCAGAAGTAGTCGATCAGTTTTCGCAGGTTTCGCCCCCGGTCACCGTACGTGGCGATCTTGCTCATGGCGAAGTCGGCGCTGGACAGCGGAACTCCCTTGGAGTTGATCCTGATGAATATCTCAGAGACCGTCTCGACGTCGAGGTCGTCACTCAGCTGGATGATGCCAATCTGGGCGTTCTTCAGTTGCTCCAGGCGGGAAATGTTTGCCTCCACGCGGGAGCGGTCAACTTCAGGGTTGCTGTTGAAGTATTGGGTGTAGAAGGTGTACGTCGATGGGCTGTTGAACAAGTCGCTGATATCGGAGATCCACTCGGGGTCTCGGTCGATGACAGGGGTGAGGGTGTCAAACGCCTCGGTGATGGGATTGAAGGCGATCTTGATCCGCTTGCGCCGGTAACGCTTGTCGATGACATCCAATCCGGCCACGGCGGCACGAAGTGCGGTGATCCGCTGTTGGCCATCGATGAGGATTTGCTGATGAGCCGCAACCAGACCCCCCTTGAGGTGAGCCCCCACGGACTGCCAAGTGATGAGGTACCCGACGGGGTATCCCTTGTAGAGGGAGTCCATGAGATCGCGGACTTTGACTGTGTCCCACACGAAGGGTCGTTGGAGCTCAGGTATGGCGATTTGCTCGCTACGCACATCGGCAAGCAATTGACTCACGGCCGATTGGGTGACCTTGTATTTCGACACTGTGTCCCTTCCAACTCACGACAACTCCCGTCTGACCTTAACCTTGGGCCTCCGTCCGGGGTTGCCCTACGGCCCCGTCCTTCCAGACTCACCGGCGCTAGCAAGGCGAGGTCCACGCCGGAGGGCATCTCGGCTGGAAGGCAGGGCCTTGAAGATGACAGGCCGCCTTGGTTGCAATCGCCTCTGCGCCCGAGCGTTCCTCGCGATCTTGTCGCGTCGCCTCCCTCACCGCTTCGTCCAGTCGCTGCACCCACTTGACTCGAAGAACTTGTCGCCGGCGGCGATGGTGACCAGCGACTGGCCACTCGAGTTGTTGTTGTCGATGATGTTGTCCCACGCGTCACTGCCACTGAGTCGCGCCCAGTAGCAGTTCCCGCTTGAGGCAGGTGCTGATACGTACGTGCCAGGCTCGACGTCAACGCCAACGGCGAATGTCCCGTCACCGGGGATGGCGCTGGCAGGGGCGGGCGGCTCGGCAGTCACAGTCGCCGTCTTGGTCTTTGTGGACGTCTCCGGAGCGGCTGTGGTCGTCGTGGTCGCACCCGGGTCGGTGATTGTCGCGGTCGATGTGACGGTTGAAGTGGATGGCTTGTCGGAGGCCGAGGTCGTCTCGGAGCCGATGGCCACGACGGATGCGCCAAAGACGAAGGCGAAGAGCGCCGTAGCGGCGTACCCGGCCAGATGCAGCATGGTCTTCATTTCTGTCTCCTGTGAATTGAGAGATGGGTGCCGGTGGGTCGGACCTCGGGCCGCGACCCACCAGCGGCCGGAGTCAGGCGACGCCGGTGGTCTTGTCGGAGTCGGCAACGGACGTGAGCTTGTTACCGGCGAGGGCCGTCTGCGCCTGCAGGAGCAGACGGTTGAGGGTCGTCTGGAGCCCGTCTGCCTGAGTGGCGACCTTGTCGCTGGACTTGCGGATCTGGCCCGCCACCTTCTGGATCTCGTCCAGCCGGCCGAGTGCGTCCAGCGCCTCGTCGATGCGCTCCTTGGCCGTAGCGACCTCACCTCCTTCGTCGCGCGTGGTCGCGGCGAGGGAGGCTGCCCGAAGCAGGCAGAGCACGGTGTGCAGCAGTGACTGGTCGTCGGTCTCGGGGTCGAAGGCCATGATGATCCGGCGGCTGCCGATCGGCCGGACGCGATGGCCGTCGTTGTCCTCGACCGAGGGCACCAGGCCGAGAGATGCGGCGGCGCCTCGATTGCGCTCAGCCTCGTCGAGGTAGTCGGTCCACGACCGAGGCTTCCCCTGAGAGTTGGTCATCTCGACGACGACCTTGGAGCTCGATCCTGCGATGCTCAGGACGCCATCGCCCTTCTTGCAGTAGGGGATGGCACCGGTCGTCGTGCCGGTGGCGACGTACTCGTCGCCGAATCCGTTCACCAGTGCAGCGAGCACCGCTCCGGCGTTCTCCTCGTAGCTCGCACCCTTGATCGGGGTGACATTGGTGGCGGCCTTCGTGGCCGCTGCAGCAGCCTTTTGGACCTCAATGGCCTTGGTGAGCTCGCCGACCTTCGTCTTCAGGTCGTCGTTCTGTTTCGCGGACTGCTCGACGAGCTGGGCATGCCGCTTGTCGAAGGCCGCCATCTGCTTGGCGATGGGCGACGTCGGATCGTCCGGGTTCAGCGCCTTGGTCGCCTTCTCGAACATCGACGCCGTGTGCTCGTCGGTGCGCTTGGTCAGCTTCGTCGTGAACTCGTCGAGGACCGGCTGGAGGCGACCGATGAACTCAGGGTCGTCCCCACCAAAGAGGCGAGTCAGCTCTTCTCGCAGTTCCTTGCGGGCGGTCGTCACTGTGTCGCCGATGGCTTTCTTCGATGACTCGCTCGACTCCGCCAAGGATTTGCGAACTCCGCTGGTGGCCTTGTCCATCGCCTCGGCGGCGTCCTTCGTGACCTTCGCCGTCGACTCCGCAGCGCGGTGCGTGGCCTCGGTCGTCCGGGTTCCGACGTCGTGGATGAGCTGCTCCAGGTTGTACGTGTCCTGGGCTCCGCCCGCGGCGCTGATGGCCGTAGCGCCGACGGTGAGCGCCTGCAGGACGAAGGGGGAGAGGTCGCAGTCCTCGAGGGCGTCGGCCCGGACTGCCTGGCCGCGACTGCCGGTGGACCAGCGGAGCGCCTCCTGGGTGACGGCGGGGTGCTGCACGCTCAGCTTGGAGACGAGCAGAGCGGAGTGGGTCGGGTCAAAGGTGACCTTGGGGGACGTGGACTCGGTATTCATGACGTTCCTTTCGCTGAAGGGGTGTGGCGTGTTTCAAGCGTCGGGGCAAAGTTCCATGACGTGGTAGTTGATGCACTGATAAGGGGGCTTATCAGTGCTTGCTCTAGTCCTTGTCACCATCGGCATCTAGGTTGGGCCCATAGTTCGAGCCCTTATCGACAGTGCAGGAGGTGGAGCAGTGCCCGGAGAAATAACGGCGACCGACTTCATGTCGTTGGCCGACATCGCGTCGCTGGCCCACGTCCAACGTGCCGTCGTCTCCATGTGGAGGCGACGCCCTTCGGTCCGTGGCGAGCTCGTGCCCTTCCCGGAGCCGTTCGAGACCCGGGAGGGTCAGGAGTTCTTTGCCATGTCGGACGTGGTCGCCTGGCTCGAGACGACGGGACGGGGCAACAACTGTGATGTCCGCGCTGACGCTCTCGGACACGCGCGGCCCTTCGTGCTGCTGGACGACGCGGTGATGCTCACGGCTCTTGACGCCTTGCTGTGCTTGAAGGCGCGCACTGGACTCGATCTCGTGGAGCTACCTGCGGACGAGATCGTCACCCACGCGAGTGAGGCCGACCCCACAGACGACCACCTCGTCCGTGAGCTCGTGGCCGCCGGCGATGACCTGAGCACCCTCGCCGCATACGCGGAACGGCTGTCGGACTCGATGTGGGATGCGGCGTCGGCCCACCATCGGATCCGGACGCGGTGGACAACTCGTAGTGTCCGATCACGTGCGGAGTTGAGCGGGGGCGCTCTTGATCTTCTCGGTGAGATTGGGGCTGCGATCGCTTTGGACGTGGAAGGTGACATCGTCATTCACGATCCGCTGTCCTCGGACACCGACCTGGTGGACGCAGTCCTGACCCAACTGGGTGAAGGGGTGAGCGCCCACGTCCTCGTGTCGGGTGACTCCGTCGGGGCACGTGCAGCGCGCCGGCTCCATTGGACGCAAGGACGCACCGTGGTGGACGCGGCACCCGAGGGCATCTTGCCGCTCGTGGTCAGTCGCGTCCCGGTACCGGACGGTGCCAGTGATCCGGCCTCCGTGTTGAAGTCGGCTGATGACGTCCAGCTGGACCTCCGTGATCAGCAGCGTGCGCTGGTCGTCGGCCCTGCCTCCGTGATGTGTGACGCCCTCCGCGATGCGGAGCTCGACCAACAGCGCGACCACTTCATTCGGCTGGGGCGCCTTCGCTGCGCGCTGCGTCTGCCCCTTGGTCTAGTCGCAGATGGCTCTCGTCTGGTCCTCGGTCTGTGGGTCTTGGGCGGAGAGCCGGCCTCGGTTCGAGTCGAGGCCAGGCGGCTCGCGACCGCAGATCTCACGAATGAGGCCCCTCAACCCGATGTCGTCAACGACGTTGCTACCGACGTGGTCGCGTCGTTGACGGACTCGAGCCGGGCCACCCACGCTTTCCGATACGCGCGTCTGCACCTGACGTCTCTGTTGTTGGCGGGGTCAGGACCGATCGTTGCTCTCGGGTCTGGTCCGGACCGTGTGACCATGAGGTCGGGCGCTGCAGGCGTTGTCGGCGTGAGCCAGATGGCGGCCGAGCTCGAGGAGCAGGCGTGGCTGTCGCCGCTCGACGGTGTGACGTTGGAACCGGGCGAGGCCGCGGGGTCGGACGTCGGGATCTCCATCGACGCGGCCGAGCGGGGTGGACTGGTCAGCATCCACAGTGGATCGCGCATCGATGTCGCAGCTCCGGCGACCCTGTCCGGAGTGCGCATCGTCGATGCCCAGGCTGTCCATGACCCGGCTGGACCCCGACGTGGACTCGATCCGCTCGAGCTGGAGCAGTCGTGGCCTCGCGCGCGTCGGACCGAGCCGGGTGACGTCATCTTCTGCGCTTCACCACGGCCTGCTGCGGTCGTTGATCATGAGGGCTTCTCCGTCGTCGCATTTCCCGCCAGATTGCTCAGGTGCTCACCCGATCGGGGAATGGTGCCCGAGGCGGTGGCCCGCGCGATCAACGACCTGCCATCGCACTCGCCTCGCTGGCGTAACTGGCGCGTACCCCAGGTACCCGTCGACCAGGCCGCCATCTTGGGGACCGTATTACGGCAATTGGGATCCGACGAGATCCGCACCCGCGAGCGACTGTCACGCCTGTCGTCACTCGCGAAAGAACTTGCCCAAGGCGTTGCCGCGGGCGCACTGATACTCACTCCGAAGACCACCGAGGAAGGACCCTGACATGCCAACCAGGACCAAGAAGGACCCGAGCGCCCCATCGACGATGAAGGAGCTCAAGGACACGCTGTGGAAGGCCGCCGACAAGCTGCGTGGGTCGATGGATGCGTCGCAGTACAAGGACGTCATCCTCGGGCTGATCTTCCTCAAGTACGTGTCCGACGCCTACGAGGAGCGCCGCGAGGCGATCCGCACCGAGCTGTCGGGGCAGGGGATGGACGAGGAGCAGATCGGGATGCTCATCGATGATCCCGAGGAGTACCAGGGTTACGGCGTTTTCGTCGTGCCGCCGCGGGCACGGTGGACCTACCTCGCGCAGAACGCCAAGGGTCTGCCCGCAGCCGCGGGCGAGCCTCCCAAGAACATCGGGCAGCTCGTCGACGAGGCCATGGACTATGTCATGGGCAGCAACCCTCCGCTGGCCGGGACCCTCCCGCGGATCTTCAACCGGGACAACGTCGACCAGCGCCGGCTGGGGGAGCTGCTCGACCTCTTCAACAGTGCTCGCTTCTCTCGCCAGGGCGAAGGGAGGGCCCGTGACCTGCTCGGTGAGGTCTACGAGTACTTCCTCGAGAAGTTTGCCCGGGCCGAGGGCAAGCGGGGTGGCGAGTTCTACACGCCGGCGAGTGTCGTCAAGGTGCTCGTCGAGGTGCTCCAGCCGACGAGCGGCCGCGTCTACGACCCGTGCTGCGGGTCGGGCGGCATGTTTGTCCAGACGGAAAAGTTCGTCTACGAGCACGACGGCGACCCCAAGGACGTGTCGATCTACGGGCAGGAGCACAACGAGCGCACCTGGCGGATGGCGAAGATGAACCTCGCCATCCACGGCATCGGCAACAAGGGACTGGCCAACCGGTGGGGTGACACCTTTGTGCGGGATTACCACGCGGAGCTGTCGATGGACCACGTGATGGCCAACCCGCCCTTCAACATCAAGGACTGGCACCGCGCCGAGGAGGACCCGCGTTGGGTCTATGGGGTGCCGCCGAAGACCAACGCCAACTACGCGTGGATCCAGCACATCCTGTCCAAGCTCGCGCCGGGTGGTCAGGCCGGAGTGGTCATGGCCAACGGGTCGATGTCCTCCAACAGCGGTGGCGAAGGGGAGATCCGCGCCCGGATCGTCGAGGCCGACATGGTCTCGTGCATGGTCGCGCTGCCGACCCAGCTCTTCCGGTCGACGGGGATCCCGGTGTGCGTGTGGTTCTTCGCCAAGGACAAGAGCGCTGGGACGAAGGGAGCGACCGACCGGACTGGTGAAGTGCTCTTCATCGATGCGCGGGAACTCGGGTACATGGTGGACCGCGCGGAGCGGTCGCTCGCGCCCGAGGACATTGCTCGTATAGCCGATGCCTTCCACGCCTGGCAGGGCTCGGCCTCTGCTGCGGAGAAGGGGCTGGAGTACGAGGACGTGCCCGGGTTCTGCGCGACGAAGACGCTGGCTGAGATCAAGGCGACCGACTACGCGCTGACGCCGGGGCGGTATGTCGGGGCGCCCGAGATCGAAGACGACGATGAGCCGGTCGACCAGAAGATCGAGCGGCTGACGACGGAGTTGTTCGAGCAGCTCGACGAGTCGGCACGACTGGAGCAGGTTGTGCGCGAACAGGTGGGGAGGCTGTCATGAATGAGAAAATGACGATTCCGTTGCCGGACCTCCTAGAATTCATCGTTGATAACAGGGGGCGGTCGTGCCCGACAACCGATTCGGGCTTCCCCCTCATCGCAACCAATTGCATCAAGGACGATCAGCGCTTTCCTGTTTGGGAGAACGTGCGTTATGTCGACGACGCCACTCGGGAGACGTGGTTTCGGGCGCACCCCCAACCCAAGGACATCATCTTCGTTTGCAAGGGGTCACCAGGTCGCGTCGCGATGGTGCCTGACCCAGTGCCCTTTTGTATCGCGCAGGACATGGTCGCCTTACGAGCAGATCCCACGAAGGTGCAACCTGAGTATTTGTATTACATCCTCACCTCTCTCGAAGTGAGGAGGCAGATTGCCAACATGCATGTCGGAACGATGATCCCCCACTTTAAGAAGGGGGACTTTCACAGGTTGCACCTCGAGGTGCACCGGGACGTTGCCGAGCAACGGGCGATCGCGGAGGTGCTGGGGGCACTCGACGACAAGATCGCCGCCAACAAGTCTGTCGAGGCTGCGAGCGATGAACTGGTGAGGGCCATGTACGCACAGTCGGTACGTCATGACGCGGAGGAGCGTCCCCTGTTCGACGTGTTCTACGTCGACTTTGGGGAGGCGTTCAAGGGCGCGTCCTTCACTGACCCCGGAGTAGGCCGACCTCTCATCCGCATTCGTGACCTGAAGACCTTCCGCTCGCAGATATGGACCTCTGAAAAGCGGCCTCGTGAGACGGTGGTCCGACCAGGGGACGTTGTCGTTGGCATGGACGCAGAGTTCCGAGCGACATGGTGGTTGGGTGACGATGGACTGCTCAATCAGCGGGTCTGCCGAGTGCGTGCACGGGACTCCACATCCGCCCTCGTGGCGGAAGCCCTTCGAGCGCCCTTGGCGAGGATTGAGCGGTCCAAGAGTGCTACCACGGTGATCCACCTCAACAAGAGCGATCTGCAGCAGGCCAAGGTCCTGATGCCGGCCGAGGCCAACAGGATCTTTTTCGAGGCGAAGGCGCAGCCAGTGGTTGATCATCGCGTCTCGCTCGCGCGTCAACGGGGTCATCTTGCACGGATGCGCGATGCATTGCTCCCCCTCCTAATGTCGGGCAAGGTCACCGTCAGGGACGCAGAGTCAGTCGTCGAGGGGGTCGTGTGATGGTCCAGGTGGGCAACTTCAGCGAGGACGCGTGGGAGCAGCTAGCGCTCGAGGCGCTGTCGGAGCAGGAGTGGCAGCCCCAGCACGGCACGGCGATCGCGCCGGGCTCGGGGGAGCGGGCCACGTGGGAGGACCCGGTCATCCCTTCGCGTCTGATGGCCGCGCTCACCCGACTCAACCCGAGCGTGCCTACCGAGTACCTGCAGCAGGCGATGGCCGACATCCTTGCGCCGAGGTCGCAGGACGCGATCACCGAGAACCACCGCTTCCACGGCTGGCTCGTTGACGGCTATCGCGGAGTGAGCTACCTCGACAGCGATGGCCAGGAGCAGAACCCGACGATCCGCCTGGTCGGTGCGCAGGTGGAGGACAACGAGTATCTGGCCGTCAACCAGGTGACCGTCCGCTCGGGTGAGGTCGAGCGGCGATTCGATGTCGTGCTCTACCTCAACGGTCTACCAGTGGCTGTGCTCGAGCTCAAGCAGGCCGGCGCAGCCCATGTCGACGTCACTGCCGCCCACGCCCAGCTGACGACCTACGTCCGCGAGCTGCCGATGGCCTTCCGCAGCGTGGTCGTGACGGTCGCCAGTGATGGGATCTCGGCGCGGTACGGCACCCCCTTCACCCCGCTCAACCACTACTCGCCGTGGAATGTCGATGACGACGGCGCACCCATCACCCCCGGCGTTCAGCACGAGGACAGCCACTACGGCACTGGGCTGGAGCACCTCATCGACGGGGTCTTCAACCCGATACGGTTCCTGCAGCTGATGCGGGACTTCACCGCCTTCGACTCCGATCCGGACGCCGGGCTGCTCAAACGCATCGCCAAGCCGCACCAGTACTTCGCGGTGAGCAAAGCCGTCGGCGCCACCGTCCAGGCCGTGCAGAGCAATGGCAAGGCCGGTGTCGTGTGGCACACACAGGGCTCGGGCAAGTCGATGGAGATGGAGCTCTACGCCAACCGGGTGATGCGCCACCCGAAGCTGCTCAATCCGACGATCGTCGTCGTCACCGACCGCACCGAGCTCGACGGCCAGCTCTTCGAGACCTTCCAGCGCAGCGAGCTCCTGCCGGAGAAGCCCGTGCAGGTCACTCGCCGTGCGCAGCTACGCGAGGAACTCGCCGGTCGCGTCACCGGGGGCATCTACTTCACGACCCTGCAGAAGTTCGGGCTGAGCAAGGCCGAGCGCGACGCCGGCGCCGATCACCCGATGCTGTCCGACCGGTCAAATGTCATCGTCATCGTCGACGAGGCACACCGCAGCCACTACGACGATCTGGACGGGTACGCCCGCCACCTCAAGGACGCACTGCCCAAGGCGACGCTCATCGCCTTCACCGGCACCCCGATCTCCTTCAGCGACCGCAACACCCGCGATGTCTTCGGCGACTACATCGACATCTACGACCTCTCGCGTGCCGTCGAGGACGGCGCGACCGTCCCCGTCTTCTTCGAACCGCGACTGATCAAGGTCGGCCTGGCTGAGGGTGTCTCCGAGGACGACATCGACACGGCTGCCGACGAGGCCGCTGTCGGGCTCGACCTGGCAGAGCGGGAGCGGATCGAAAAGTCGGTGGCCGTCATCAACGCCGTCTACGGCGCGCCCGCGCGCCTCAAGGCGCTGGCCGCCGACATCGTCGAGCACTGGGAAAATCGCCGCTCCCAGATGACCAAGGCCATCGGAGCGCCCGGCAAGGCGATGATCGTCGGAGGAACCCGCGAGATCTGCGCCAACCTCTACGACGAGATCATCTCCCTTCGCCCGGACTGGCACTCCGGAGACCTGGAGTCGGGGAAGATCAAGGTCGTCTACTCCGGCAACGCCACCGACCAGCCGCCGGTCGCTGACCACGTGCGCCGCGACTCGGACAACAAGGTCATCAAGCAGCGTCTGCGTGAGGTCGACGACGAGCTGGAGATCGTCATCGTCAAGGACATGATGCTCACCGGGTACGACTCGCCGCCGCTGCACACCCTCTACCTCGATCGGCCGCTCAAGGGCGCGCTGCTCATGCAGACGCTCGCGCGGGTCAACCGCACCTACCGCGGCAAGGAGGACGGCCTGCTCGTCGCGTACGCGCCGCTGGCTGAGAACCTCAACAAGGCTCTCGCGGAGTACAGCGCCAGCGACCAGGCCGCCAAGCCGATGGGACGCAATATCGACGAGGCCGTGGCGCTGGCCGAGACCCTCGTCGCCCAGATCGCTCAGGTGTGCTCCGGGTACAGCTGGAAGGCCACGCTCGACGGCGGACCGACCTCGTGGCTCAAGGCTGCTGTCGCGATGACCAACCACCTGCGCAACCCTGCCACTCCAGGCAATCACGACGTGCCCGAAGGGGAGGAGAGCCTGGGTGACCGGTTCCGCAAGCTGAGCGCGCAACTGTCGCGCGCCTGGGCGATCGCCTCTGGCTCGCAGACGCTGGACCACCTGCGTCCGGATGTGCGCTTCTACGAGGAAGTGCGCGTCTACATGGGCAAGTTCGACGCGACGGAGCGACAGGCCCGTGGCGAACCCGTTCCGGACGACATCCAACGCCTACTCAGCCGGCTCGTGGCCGAGTCGACGGTCTCCGGTGAGATCATCGACATCTACGAGGCGGCCGGCCTGCCGAAGCCGAGCCTGGCTGACCTGGGGCCGGACTTCGTCGAGCAGGCGACGTCCGCGACCAACCCGCACCTGGCCATCGAAGCACTGCGCGCCACCCTGACCGAGGAATCGACGAAGGTGTCGCGGCACAACCTCGTGCGGCAGCGTGCCTTCTCCGAGCGGCTCACCGAGCTGATGAACAAGTACACCAACCAGCAGCTGACCTCCGCCGAGGTCATCGCCGAGCTCATCGACATGGCCAAGGACATCGCTCATGAGGCCAAGCGTGGAGAGGGGTTCGATCCGGCCCTGGGCGAGGACGAGTTGGCCTTCTTCGACGCTGTCTCGCAGAACGACTCCGCGGTGGAGCTCATGGGGGACGACATCTTGGCCACAATCGCCCGCGAGCTCGTGGCCGTCATGCAGCGCGATATCAAGACGGACTGGACCTCCCGTGACGATGTCCGGGCTAAGTTGCGCTCCTCGATCAAGCGACTTCTGGTTGTGCACAAGTACCCGCCGGACAAGCAGGCCGAGGCGATCCGGCTTGTCATCGAGCAGATGGAGGCGATGGCGCCGAGGTATGTCGCGCGGTAATGATAAGTCTCGATAAACAGCGCACAAGCGCTTCCTTTTTAGAGATTCCCGGAGCACTCCACGGCTGCGTATTCAAGGAATTCGTGGAGTCTGTGCCGTTTCGGTTTCCACCAGTAGGGGGTCGCCGAGACGAGCACCCGCTGTTGAACGTGGGTGAGGACCAACTTGGTGCGAGCGCGGCTGATTCCGACGAAGTATGTCGAACGTCCGGCGTCCGCTCCCTTGAAGAAGCACTCGGCCTCAACCGCCAGGAAATAGACGTGATCGAACTCCAAACCCTTGCTCTTGTGGACGGTGAGAAGACGAACTGCATCGTCTTGAGAGAGGCTACTCACAGCGGTCCGTGGGCTGTCGCTCTGGCTGATGGCGTCGTTGATCACGGTGATTGCTGCTCTGGCGGCCGCCGTGAGAGCCAAATCATCGGTGTATTCGACCGATAGACGTGATAAGTACTGGCGCTGACATATCTTTAGGAATTCGAAGATCAAGCCTTCGAGGGTCTTGGCCTCAGATAGGTCAAATAGCCCGGATGCCGTCTCCGCCCGGGTGTCCTTGAGGAACTGGTCGAACCGTCGAAGGCGTCGGTGAGCCTGTTCCTCGTCGACACAAAAGCGTGTCATGAACTCACTTATGCGGACGTACTCATCTGGAGCGTGGCCCAAGATCAGAAGGCGCGTCATATCCAGAATTAACTCACCGACAGGCTCGCCGAAGGCATCCTGCGCACTCTGCTCGTGCCGGACAGCCACACCCCGATCGGTGAGCAGCTGGACGAGTTCCTCACCGATTAGGTCCGGTTCATGAACGGTGAGAATAGCGATCTCCGACGAAGGCGTTCCGAGTGTGATGTCCCGGACGATGAGCTCGCATATTTTCTTCGCCTCATCCGTTGCCGTCGCGAAGCCGAGAACGTCCACCTCTCCATCCGAGGTCACTTCCTCCGCCGTTTGCGAGGCGAGTTCGGCATCGAGTAGTGCGGCGGCGGGTGCCATCACCTTGATCACTGCGTTCTGCACTCTCCGTAGCCGTTTAAGTGATCTGTGGTTCTGGTAGATCGGCAACTCAGCTGCGGAGAACTGATCTAAGTAGTCATCCATGGCGTTCTCGAGCGCGCCCGCCCAGCCCATGATGCGCTGTTTGGAGTCGCCGACGGCGGTTATTCGAATGTCGCTGTCGCCAAAGACCTTCTCGATCAGTTCGAACTGCTGGGTCGTGCAGTCTTGAAACTCATCGAAGAACGCGAATGAGTAGGACTGTCGAAGGATCCCGGACGCCACGTGATCGTGGTCGAGGATCCGCAGAGCCAACGGAATGAGATCGTCATAGGCTAGTTGGGTCATGGTTCGGTTGCGACCCACGGTGAAGTTGGGTGGCACCTGGTCGGCAACCACTTCACGATGCCTCGCGATGATGCTGCGGGCGAATGCATGGAACGTGTAGCTGTCGAAGCGTCGCGCCGACCGTCCGTTACACCGTTCGACCACGCGGGCCCGTAGGTTCCTAGCGGCGTCTACCTTGAACGAGACCGCTACTATTCGCTGTGGTGGGGGGCAAGCGCCTGTCTCGAACAAGAAGTTTGCGCGCTGAGCCAGCAACTCGGTCTTGCCTGACCCCGGACCAGCTGCGATCGCTGTGTTGCAGGTGAGCTCCTGCACAGCCGTTGCGGCGTTCGGCTCCAGCGTTATCCCTGGGCTCGGCATCCACTTACCTGGACTCATCGAGCGATGCACCGAAAGTGGCGGACAGGATAATTGATCATTCGGGCGCCTCGGCGACCAAGCTCGCCGCACGCATGACTAGGCGTCTAAGCACTGGTGGAAGATTGTCGATGGTGAGACCGTCGAGATTGGACATGGCCTCGAGGTGAGCGGTCGGCTTGCTGCCGAGTTGGAACACCGCGTGGTACCTATCGAAAAGTGCTAACTGGGCTGGCGTGAAGTTCATGGTCGGATCTGTGTGTTTCTTCCCGAGCACTTGGCGATGAACCTTTTCGTCGATTTCCGTTTCGTCCCCGGCGTCCCCGGCGTCCCCGGCGTCCGCTGAGGGTGCTTGGGTGTCGCCGATGATTGCTTGGGTTTCCCGAGGGAATGCATCAGGATAGGCCTCTAATAGTAGAAAGTCGAGGTCGAGCGGTCCTGAGAAGAACACGTCGGCCGTCTCTAGCGCTACGAGCAGTGGATCGCCTTCTTCAGGGCCGGCCTCGTGCCATGCGGGAAGTTGATCAACATCAACTTCTTTGACGTATTGGGGTGGGTCCACGACGTACTGCTGGAGATTGCGCAGTGCCGTTCGGATTCGTCCCCAGCCGCCTCCGAAACGACCTCGATCGAGATCTAGGAGAGTGATGTGTGGTATTTGTAATTGGTTCAACAGTCGCCACATGTGATTGACGTGTCGGCCTCCCAAAGGAACGACCGCCACGGCTAGTTCGTCTGCCTCGGTGCCGGAAGCGTTAAGTATTCGAGGGATCACTACTTCTTCACTAGCACCCTCGCCCAGCACAACCAGGCGAGCAAAGTACAGCTCGGGGAAGGCTTCCACGGCCTGCTTCACGTACTTTCGGGCTTCGTTCTCTACGGCTGGTAGCTCGACGTGGCGCACTAGCGTTCTGCGATCTCTATCGAGTCTCAAGAACCGGATATTTTCTGGGTCCACTCGTTTGACGACGGAGGGGGAGTGTGTTGCGACTGCGGCTTGGCAGTTGTCAGTTTCCACCTGAGTGCGAAGAAGTCTGAAGATCCGGCTCAGGTAGTACGGGCTGAGACTGTTCTCGGGCTCTTCGACTGCGAAGAGCGTGTAAACAGGTGGACGCAGTTTGGACTCATCGAACGTGGAAACGCCAGCCATGACCTCCTTACCGATCTCGTGAAGCGCGATCACGGTCGACACGTACAGCAACGACTGTTGGCCGTCGCTGAGCATGTCGAACCCGACCGATTCCCCGGCGTGGTCAGGCGTGAAGTTCACGGTCAACTGCCGCAAGAGGTGGTCGAGGCCACTGGACCCGAACCCGATGGCTGGGCTGGCGAGTGTGGACCCTCGGTGAAGTCCCGACCAAGCGGCCTTAAGCGCCTCCGTCAGAGTTGATATTCCGGCGTTCGCCGAGAGGTCCTCAGTGATCTGCCTATTCCACTCGTCGACCGTGCCCGTTTCGGCGGTCCAGTCAACCGCACGCAACGCGTTACCGAGCAGCGTGGACGGGGCATAGGAGATGTGTTCTCGTGGGTTGCGGCGGGCGGGAAGGTAGTGGAGCTGGATTAGGCGTCGAGTGAAATTGTCGACGCGCGACGTTTGCTCCGGACTTCCATCCGCAGAGAACGAGCGGATGAACAGAAGGTCCTCTTCAATCTCGTCCGCGTCGTCAAGGGTGCCTGAAAGGCGAATCAGCACAGCCATGGTCCCACCGGTGGACTCGAGTTGCATTTGGGTGAGGAATTCTGGGATTGCGGGGGACGCCGTGTCAGTGCCTGCCTCCGGAAATGTGAACCGTGCCTCGATGAAGAGTTCACGTTCGGTGCCGTCTGGCCCAACGTGAAAATCGCTCTTTCGTAGGCCCCGAAGGGACGGGTCTACGGCGAACATGCGCGCTAGGGCGTGGAGCACTGCGGTCTTGCCCGAGCCGTTCGGCCCCAGCAAGAAAGTCATGTTGTCGAATGCCAGTGTTATTGGTTCGGGACCGAAGGATTGGAAGCCGCGGATCGTGACGGTCTCGAGATTCATTACCCGGCCGCCTCGACGCTCGAGTCTCGAACGACTGCGACAGGGTCCCGCTCAGTGCTGAGTCCGGCAGTTCGGACAACGAACACGCTATTCCCCCCGTTAACGAGGGAGGATGTCATTGCTGCGCGTGGCTGATCCGCGCCGCTCTTGAACCTGCCGATGAGTCCCACTCGTTCGCCACGTCCTCTCGTTTCCGATGCTGCGAGCAGGATAGGCCAGCCGGGCGGGTCGGCTCGGCGGATAACGCTGGAGTTGTTTGTGTTCCGCCGACCTGCAGTGACGGAGCCTGGTGAGATCGGTCGGCGGACCGGCGGTTTCGGCGGATGTCACCCGCCGCGCCGGCCACCGTCGAGCAGGTCGCAGCGATCCCGTGGCAGGACCTCAGCGGCTGCGTCATCTTGTCGCGCGTGCTGGTCGCGGCCTGCCTGAACTGCGGCGCGGCCGACCCTGAGGAGGGAGACGACGAATCGCACTTCGACGAGGTTCCGGTGCCCGGCTGGTCGGGCCCAGGCGTCATGAACTACCGGGCCACCTGCCGTGAGGCGCTGAGGTGGACTCGAGGCCTGTCGCGGGTGCGACGCAGCTCATCCAATCGGCGGCTCAGGCAAGTCCATCGACGCCAGCCGGGTGGGGTCGACCAGCGCGACGACGTCGACGATCCGACCGCCGACGACCGTGCACGACATCAGGCTGAGCGGCTTGCTGGTCGTCGACCACGTGAGGACGCCCGGCTCGCCGTTGACGAGGACGCGGCGGGCGACGACGGAGGCGTGGCGACCCCGCGCCACGGCCGCGATCACCTCGGTCCGACCGAGTCGCACGACCTCGGCGTGAGGTCGGTGGGTCGTCCAGGTGAAGTCCGGGTCGAGCACTTCGAGCAGCCGCTCGAAGTCGCCGTCCCGCGCTGCCGCGATGAAGGCGTCGACGACCTCCCGCTGCTGCTGGCGCCCATCGGACGACCGCGGGGCGCCCTGGACCTTGCGCCGCGCCCGGCTAGCCATCATCTTTGCGGCGTCGGGGGAGGAGCCGATGACCTGCGCGATCTCCGCGAAAGGCACGGCAAACATGTCGTGCAGCACGAAGGCCAGGCGCTCGTCCGGACGCAAGGTGTCGAGGACGACGAGCAGGGCGACCCCCACGGAGTCCGCGAGGACCGCGGTGTCCTCGGGACCCTCTTCGTCCTGGGACACGACGAGATCCGGCAGGGCATCGTCTAGGGGAGCCTCCGGCTGGGCGCGGCGCGAGCGCAGCACGTCGAGGCAGACCCGGCCGACGACCGTCGTCAGCCACCCGGGGAGGTTGTCGATCGCCCGAGCGTCCTGACGTGACAGCCGGATCCACGCCTCCTGCACCGCGTCCTCGGCATCCGCCCGTGACCCGAGCATCCGGTGCGCGAGCGCCACGAGGCGCCCACGCTCTGCGTCGAACTCTCGCGCTAGCGCCACGTGATCCGTCATCGCCTGTTACCTCCGTCGTCCGGTGTCCGTCATGGAGATGACGAGCCCACCCGGGCCGACGTAACCGACGCAAGGAGCACGTGGTGAACACCGTGTTGTGGATCATGACCATCGTCCTGGGGGTCGCCTTCACCATCGGCGGCCTGACCCAGATCTTCCTCCCCAGGTCGAGGTACCGCGCGCTGGCGAAGAGCCAGGAGTGGGCCGACGAGTTCACCGACGGCCAGCTCAAGGTCATCGGCGCCACCAAGACCACCGGTGCCTTGGGGCTGGTGCTCCCGGCCGCGCTCGGCATCGCGCCCGTGCTCACGCCCCTGGCCGCGTGCGGGCTCATGCTCTTCATGACCGGTGCTGGCACGACGCGCTTCCGCCGGCGTGAGTACGGCGCGATGGCCGGGGACCTGCTCTTCCTCGCGGCTTTCGCCTTCATCGCGTGGGGACGGTTCGCGCTCGAGCCCTTGGGTTGATGAGGCCCCAGCCGCGTGGTGGCCTGACCTTGCGCGAGCTCGAGGTGGAGGCGCTGCTGCCGGACGTGCGCCCACGGTGTCAGGGGTCTGGCACGGCATAAACTCACCCTGACGATGGGGAGGGTCATGAGAGTTCGATACCTGGCGGCCGTGGTGGTCCTGGTGGTGGCGGCTGCCATGGCCGGCGCCTACGTGCTCGTCGGACCCCGTGACAGGCTGGAGGACCCGACGGCCGCGACCTCTCCGCGGGATGTCGTTCGAACCTACATCGACGCTGGCAACGCCCGAGATCTGCAGACGATGCGTGCGATCGTCGAGGACAGCCGGGAGGAACACTTCGTCCCCGGCCACGTAGAGATCCTCCTGCGCGACAACATGATCGTCGACGATGTGGAGGTCGGCGCTGATGCACCGACCCCGGGTGACGGCACCATGGCGGATGGGTGGGAGCAGATCGTGCGCGTCCCCGTGGAGCTTCACATCGTCCAATCTGATGGCAGCTTCCCCTCGGATGACAGGACCGTCTGGGGGTACCTCCTCGTCCGCCACCACGACGCCGAGCCGTGGCAGATCATCGACCAGGGCGCGGGTTGACCGCGGCGCCACCCAGGGGGTGCACGAGCGTTGACCCACCTCCGCGGCGGGAGGACGCTGGGGGATGGGCACCATCGAGGCCGACTACGTCGTGGTCGGTGCGGGGGCCATGGGCATGGCCTTCACCGAGGCGCTCATCAGCCACGCCGACTTGCGGGTCGCCCTCCTCGACCGGCGGCACGCCGGGCGGACACTGGCGGACCTCATATTCCTATGTACGGCTGCACCCGGCCTCGGTCTTCTACGGGCGGCCTCCACGACTCGCAGCTCGCTTGCGAGAGCGCTTACACCGCTACGCTCTAAGCGCTGGGGAGTTCACTCCCGTGTCCATCATGCGGCGGTGGGTACGTCCCCACACTTGTCGGGTCCGACAGGGCGGAATAGCGAGGGAAGTTCATGGCAAGACGACGGAAGCCTGGGATCTGGGCCATGGAGGCCCCTTGGTCTTCTCGGGTATCGGATGTGCGGAGCGTGACGCCGGTTCTGCAGGCTCTGCAGGACGCAGGGGTGGCGCGTCACACCCGTCAGGCGATCAACAGTCGCGATGACCTCGTCAAGCAGTTGAAGCGACTTGCGCAGAAACAGCACGAGGACTACACGATCGGCTACGTCGCTATGCACGGTAGCCCCGGCAGGGTCTACGCCGGTCGGAAGTCGATCGAGTTGGTGGGTCTCGAAGCTGAACTTCCACAGGGTGCCCTGGCCAAAAAGGTGCTCCACTTCGGATCATGTTCCGTGCTCACCGACGAGGTGCAACAGGGCGAGCTGCTCAGGGCGTTGGGTGCGAAGGTCATTACGGGGTTCACCGAGGATGTTGACTGGTTCGAGAGCTTGGCCTTTGAGCTCATTCTCTTTGAGGCTCTCGCCTGGTATGCGCGCCCCAGTGACGCGGAGAAGTACATCGCCAAGAACCATGGCCAGCTGGCTGGACGCCTCGGCTTCGTGATGATCCGGTAAGCCTGACCCTCGGCCAGTGAGCCGACACTCGCCATTCCCCACCTGACGAGAAGATCGTTGTCGGTGCTGCCACCTAGCCTTGCTCAAGGGTCGAGAGAGGGGAGCGGGGCATGTTCGACGAGCAGGTCGAGGCAGCATGGAGGGACTTCCACGAGCGCCTGGTCACGGTCATCGAGGAGTGGGACGGTGACAACATCTTCCGCATCTCGCTCGACCGGACGAGCAAGGACGTCGGGGGAGACGCCCCCTTCGTCGAACTCAACTTCGTGCGCCCTCATGTGCTCGTCGAGGTCGCGAGCAACATGACCCTCGCACGCGAATGGCGGATGAACCGTACGCAGCAGGCGGCGATCAGACGATGGGGGATGGTGTGCCCCACGCGGCAGGAGCCGACCTATGGGAGGTACTGCGACGAGACTCGCCCCGACGAGCCGGCCATCATGGTCATCAGCGTGCTCCGCGACGTCTTCGGCATCGTCCACCCGGCGCTGCTGGCGAGCCCGTCCGACGAGCTCACTCCGCCCTCCGTGGAGCCCTGGCAGGCCAGCCCGGTCCACGCCGATAGTGCCCGTCCGACGTGCAAGGCGGAGATCAACGACCTTGTCCGGATCGCCCTTCGTCCGATGCTCGGGGATGTCGGCCGGACCGACGAGGGTGACGCCTGCATCGACTACCTCGACACGTTTGTCTGGGTTCGCTCGTCGGTGCGGATGCCGCTCATCCGTATCTGCTGCACTCTCGCGCACCAGACCCCGGACCTCGATGAAGCGGCCAGGATCGCACTGCGCTGAATGACACCGTGCACGGTGTGAAGTTCAAGGTTCTCGATGACACGGACTTCCTGCTGATGATCGACATGCTGGCCATACCCTTCGTGCCCGAGCACCTGCGCGAGCACATCCACCACCTCTTCCAGCTCATCGCCGACTGGGACGACGAGGTCTTGCCCGAAGCCCGCGACCGGCAGGAGACCCCATGACGTCACCTACTGACGGGCAGCCGATGCGCCTGCGATGTGGCCGCTGCGGTTCGAGCGCGAGCCACCAGATCGTCATGGGGATGCCGCCCCTCGAGCTCGCCGAGCAGGTCGCCGCCACCCCGTGGCAGCGGCTCGGTGGTTGCCTCATCGTGCCGGGCACGTGGACGGCCGAGTGCCTCACGTGCGGGCAGCGCGAGACGGTCGACGGGGGACCCGCGGACTTCACCGCCACGCCGGCGCCAGACAGGACCGTCGCACGAGCCATCACCGGCTACGCAGCACGCTGCCGCGAGCAGCTCGACCAGACGACGACCTCCGTCGTCTCCCACGCTGGGCTGTGGCTGTTCCTTGCCTCCGCCGCCGAGCACTCCACGGGAGAGGGCCGGGCCACGCTCGAGGAGATCCTCGGGATGCCTCTGGAGGAGGCAGGCGCCGCGGCGAGGCGCCTGCTCGCCGCGCCGCACTCGACCCTCGCGGCGGCCGCCGGGGCGTGGGCCGCCGCAGATGCGGTGACGCCCGTCGGGGTGGAGCGGCCGATCCCCGACCAGGCCTCGCTCGACGCGTGGGCGGCGGAGCGCACGCGGGGACTCATCGATCGCTTCCCGCTCGAGGTCACCGAGCTGACCCGGATCGTGCTGACCACCGCGCTCGTCCTCGAACCGATGTGGACCGAGCCACTGGTGGCCGATGGCGCGTGGCTCAGGCTCACAGGTGGACTGCAGACCATCGTCGAGACGCAGGCCGCCGGCCCCGTCATCGTGGCCAAGCCGCACTCCGAGGACGGCATCGACGTCGTCAGCGTTCGCGCCCATCCGCGGACCAAGCCCGCGCAGGTGTGGCAGGCCGTCGACGAGGTCGTGGCCCTGCTCGACGACGGGGGGCTGTGGCATGCCGAGCGGCCGGGAGATCTGCAGGCCAGCGGGTTTGGCTGGCGAGTCCGGACTGCGAGGGTGCAGATGACCGAGGACGAGCGGTCGGGCCTGCCGACCGACGCCATGGGGCGACCGCAGCAGTGGCGCAGCCGCGTGCCCGCTTGGGCGGCCCAGGAGACGCTCGACCTGACGGGCGCACCCGGGGTGGCCGGCGTGGCCGCGGCGATCCTGCCGGAGGAGCCGGACGCCGTGACGAGGTGCGTGCAGACGGTGCGCGCCGAGTACGACGCCGACGGGTTCCGCGTTGCCGCGCTCACTGCGTTGGACATGGTGGGGTCGATGCCTCCGCAGCTCAGCCGGGTCGAGGTGGAGCGGGTGGAGCTCGACTTCCGCGCCCCGCACGCCGTCGTCGCCGTCGCGCGCGGTGGAGCGTGGGAGGGCGTGCCGCTCGTCAGCGCCTGGGTTGGGGGCGCCAATCACGGCGACTCCGACTGGGAAGCGCTCGAGCTGCTTGCTGACACAGACCCCCAGGAGGCGGCCGGGCTGCGGGGGTACAAGGAGCAGCAGATGAGAAGCCGGGGCGAGCTGCCAAGCGTCTGACCGTAACCAGTTGGCGAGGAGTGGAGCGGTAGCGCACCCCGACGGCGTTTTGTCCTTAGTTGTGAGCCCACAGTCGACGACCGCCAAAGTGGTGTGAAATGTCGTCTTGGTCTGGTCCGAGACGTCGTGGTCACGACGTGAATCACCGGGGGTTTTCGGGTTTCTTCGTGGCCCTGGATCGGGGTAAAATAATCCTAGAAGCCAAGCGGAGAAAATGGCTTCACCACCCATCTTTTTGAAAGGCTCTTGATGAGTTCTATTTGGTTTGTCGATTTCAACCTCGATGAGGGATTCCACGTCACCAAGGAGGACGCTCTCCGCCGTGCCGCCGAGCTGGAGTCCCTGGCAGGGGAGGTGCGGAGCCGGCCCGCCTCGATCGTCGAGGTCGAGGACGTGAAGTACGAGATCCATCGGGATGGGAGTGTCCCGGACAGCGTGTGGCTCGTGCTCGAGGACGGCAGCATCGTCGACGACTGTGGCTACAGCGTGACGCGCGCCAGCGCGCGCGGCGACCTCGAGGACCGGGACACCGCGGGCTTCGAGGCTTGGGAGTGCTCCGACGAGCGGGAGCAGGGCATGCGCCTGGCGGACTATCTGCAAAACGTATGGGGGACATGCGAGATGGTGCGAGTCCGGCGTCACGACACCACGGGGGAGCAGGGTCAGCCCAGCGTCGCGGCCGTCCGGGCGAAGGACCTCATCCGGCACGACACCGACTTGCCTGAACCGATGACGAGCGTCCGAGGTGACCTGACGACCTACACGTGGGCGCCTAGTGATGACACCGTCGTCGAGGTCCGCGTCAACGGTGGGGCCTGGGACTCGCTGGTCGTGCACAAGCCGAACGCCCGGCCCATGGTGTGGACTCAGTCAGAGGAGATCATCCACAGCGCCCGGTGGGCGATGGGTGTCCAGGAGCGAGTCGACCTGCGCCTCTACGCGGGTCCCGAATCGGACTTCCTTCTAAACCTCGATCAAGACCTCTGAACGACGCCACGACGGCGATGGTGCAAGTGCCATTTGCATGATTTGAATTCCTTTCAGATATGCATGTTTTCTACCATTCGAAAAGGCAGGGATTGTTTTGCAGAATTCAGAAAGTCTTGGTCAGGGCGTCCAAGGAATCGACGCTGACTTCGTCAAGTTGATCGTGCGGTTCACCGACGAAGGGCCGGTGGGCTCGGAATCCCTGTGGGCCAAGCCCGCCGGAGAGGGCGCGGACACCTTCGTCCTGCACAACGTCTCGATGTTCTGTGCTCTCGCTCCGGACGACGTCGTGCGAGTGACTCGCGGCGGCGACTCGCGGTTGCAGATCACCGAGGTGGTGTCGGTGGCCAACCGCTGTGTCGCGGGCCTTGACCTGAGCGGTGTTGGCGGGCGGTCGTTGCGCAAGCCTCAGCAGGTGGCTCCATCGCGCGAGGTGTTGGACCACGCCAGCGTGGCCTTCGCCCGTCGACTGGAGGCGCGCGGTGCGCACGTCGAAGGGCCAGCCGGAAGCCTCACCACGTCGTGGCCCCTCAACATGTCCGCGTCGCAGGTCCGCAAGCGCATCGCCGAGGCGATGCGAGGACACGAGGACTGGATGGTGGCGGGTGTCTGGTCACCAGACGAGCGCGCCGACGGGTTCGCCGACTTCATCGACTTCGGTCCCCGTCAGGGCTGATCGGGCGCGAAGCACGGCCAGCCGCCCTCGCGAGGTGTGTCCGGCGGGCAGGTCTGGGGCCGGCTCGCGCCCAGCCCGCCACCACGTGTGCCATGTTGGTCAGGTGGACCTCCTGCCGATGTTTCCTCTAGGGGCGGCCCTGCTCCCCGGGAGCCCGCTGCTCCTGCAGGTCTTCGAGCCCCGGTACCTGGCGATGATGCGGGACGTCGTGGGCGGCGACAGGCAGTTTGGGGTGGTCCTCATCGAGCGGGGCGTCGAGGTCGGCGGGGGAGACCAGCGCTTCTCGATCGGCACCGTCGCCACCATCGACCAGCTGCGCCCGATGCCGGGCGGCCGGGTGGGCCTGCTGGCACGCGGCGGCGACCGATTCGAGGTCGTCCAGTGGCTCCCCGACGACCCCTATCCGCGGGCCGAGGTGCGCCTCGTGCCCACCTTGGAGTGGAGCAGCGAGGATGCCTCGCGTCTGACAGAGGCTGAGCACCTCGTCCGGCGGGCCCTGGCGGTGATGAGCGAGTACCACGAGCACCTCTGGCCGTCCGACGTCGAGCTGTCCGACGACCCCGTCAGCCGCAGCTGGCAGCTGGCGGGGATCGCCCCTCTCGGCACCCTGGACCATCAGACGCTCCTGCGCTCGGCCACCGTCGACGAGCTGCTCGAGAGCACCGCGCGGTTGACCACCGAGGCGCTGGACCTGCTGCCGATGCAGTTCCCCGACGACCCGGTGTGAGGCCGCATCCCAGGGCGGCCCTTCGAGACGGTTGCTGCGCAACCTCCTCAGGGAGCGTTGGGGGCATCATGAGCCCATGACGACGTCACCGGACACTCCCTTCGCCCGCGTGGACCGAGCCAAGGTCGAGCGCAACATCGCCCGCCTGCGGGCTCACCTCGACGCCCTCGGCGTGACCTGGCGCCCGCACGTCAAGACGAGCAAGGCGCTCGAGCCTACGGCGATGATCTTCGACGGCGGGACCGGACCGATCACCGTCTCGACGCTGGCCGAGGCAGAGTTCTTCGCCGACGCGGGCTACACCGACATCCTCTACGCCGTCGGCATCGCGCCCACCAAGCTCGAGCGGGTCGCGCGGCTGCGCCGGCGCGGCATCGACCTGACGATCCTGCTCGACACCGTGGCGCAGGCCCAGGCGGTCGCAGACTTCGCCACCGAGCACGAGGAGTCACTGCCGGTGCTCATCGAGATCGACACCGACGGGCACCGAGCCGGGGTCCTCCCCGACGCCCCGCAGCTCCTCGAGATCGCGCGCGTCCTCGCCGACGGCGGGGCGCAGGTGCGTGGGGTCATGGCGCACGCGGGAGGGTCCTATCACGCGACCACCCCGCACGCTCAGCGCGCGGCCGCCGAGCAGGAACGCCGCGCCACCGTCGACGCCGCCGAGCGGCTGAGGGCCGCCGGCCACGCCGCCCCCGTCGTGAGCGTCGGCTCG
>NZ_BCSS01000008.1 GCF_001570985.1 Janibacter limosus NBRC 16128
CCGGGTCGAAGGGGGGACATCCCCCCCTTCGACCCGGCGGGGTGGTGCGGTCAGGCCGCCTCGACGCCGTCGGGCAGGACGGTCGGGCCGGGCTTGCCCGACTTGCCACGGCTGGTCTTGCCGTTGATGTCCTGCGTCGACTGGGCGAGCGTGATCGTCGAGTGGGCGATGGCGTCGCTCATGATGTCGAGCGCCTCCATGTTGATGTTGGTGATGTCGTCAGCGGGGGTGTGGTAGTTCGGGTCGTAGATGATCCCGGCCTCGCCGCCGAACTTCTCGACCTCCTCGGGGGTCTTGGTCCCGTCGGCGCCGGTGAAGAGGCCCGATGCGGGGACACCCGCCGCGATGAAGGCCGAGTAGTCGCTCCGTCCGGAGAACTCCGTGTCGACCCAGGGCTGGTTGGTGCTGTCGAAGTAGTCGGTGAAGACCTTTTCGGTGGCGGCCGACCCCTCGGGGACCTCGACCGGAGCCTCGTAGGTCGACTCGTCCGCGTCGTACACACCGATGATGTGGTTGGGCGAGCCGATCATGTCGAAGTTGAGGTAGGTCGCGATGTCGTCCAGGGCGGCCGGGTCGTTGTCCTGCAGGTCGGCAACGTAGTGGTCGGAGCCGAGCAGGCCGAGCTCCTCCGCGCCCCAGAAGGCGAAGCGCACCTTGTTGTTGAGCTTGTTGACCTTGGCCAGCTGGACGGCCGTCTCGAGGATGCCGGCGCTCCCGGAGCCGTTGTCGTTGATGCCGGGGCCGTCGCCCACGCTGTCGAGGTGCGCGCCGAGCATGACGACGTTGTCGTCACGTCCGGCGTCGGTCTCGGCGATGATGTTGAAGGTCTGGCGCTCCTCCATCGTCTTGGTGAGGACGAGCTTCATCGTCACCGGGCCGGCGGCCATCTTGGCGAGCAGGGCCTGGCCCTCCTCCTGGGTGACACCGCTGGCGGGGGCGCTGTCGGGCTCGACGCCGCCGAGCGTGCCGTTGAGGGCGCCCGTCGTGTTGTTGTAGATGATGACGGCGTCGGCACCGGCGGCCTTGGCGGCGATCGCCTTCTCGCCGAAGGAGCACTCGCCGCGACTGACGAGCGCGATCTTGCCGGCGACGTCGGCGCCGGCGTAGTCACCGGTGGTGCAGCCGATGGCGGTCGTCGGGGCGGCCAGCTCGGCGGTGACGCCCTCGACGGGGGTGGGCTGGCTGTAGGACATCGGGATGCCGTCGACCGTGCGGGCCTCGGGGGAGACCTCGGTGAGGCTGGACTCGTGCACCTCCTCGTAGACGAAGGAGAAGTCCTGCCGCTGCGTCGTGTAGCCGGCGTCGCGCAGCGTCGCCTCGACGTACTGGGCGCTGGCCTCGTAGCCGGACGTGCCGGCGCCGCGGTTGCCGTCGTTGGCGTCCGCGATGGCCTGGAAGGCCTCGAGGTGTCCGTGGACGTTCTCGACCGTGACGGCCTGCGTCATCTTCTTCGAGTTGTTCGGGTTCTTCGCCTGGGCGGGACCGGTGGCGAGGGTGGTGATCGCCAGGGCCGCGGTGGCGGCTGCCGCGGTGGCGGCTGCGGTACGTGATCGCACGATGTCTTCCTCCGATGGGTCATCCACCGGGCCCCATTGCCCGGTCGATGGCACCTGAGAGTAGGGGTTTACCGGCAGGTCCGCAGCGCGAACCGCTCGACGAGGCCGACGCGCGGATAGGGTGCCGAGCGTGGATGGTTACCTCGTCGTCGCCGGCACGCTCGTCGTGGGCGTGCTCCTCGTCGTGGCCGCCTACACCGCGCGGCGCCTGATCGCGCCCGCGGCGCCGACCCGGGCCAAGCTGACGACCTATGAGTCGGGTGTCGATCCGGTCGGGCGCGACTGGGCGCAGACCCAGGTGCGCTACCTCGCCTACGCCTTCCTCTACGTCGTCTTCGCGGTCGACGCGGTCTACCTCTTCCCGTGGGCACTCGTGCTGCGCACGGACCTGGGGCTCGTGAGCCTGCTCGAGGTCGCGATCTTCATCGGCGTCGTCCTGCTCGGCCTCGTCCACGCCCTGCGCCGTGGCCTGCTGCGGTGGACCTGATGGACGGGGAGCGATGACCACCGACCTGCCGATGCCGCGTGTGGGGCCCGTGGGTGCACATGCCCCCCAGCCGATGAAGATCGTCCTCAACTGGGGTCGGCGCTACTCGCTGTGGGTCTTCAACTTCGGCCTCGCCTGCTGCGCCATCGAGTTCATCGCCGCGTCCATGGCCCGGCACGACTTCATCCGGCTCGGGGTCATCCCCTTCGCCCCCGGCCCGCGACAGGCGGACCTCATGGTCGTCTCGGGCACGGTCACGGACAAGATGGCACCGGCGATCCGGCGGCTCTACGACCAGATGCCCGAGCCCAAGTACGTCATCTCCTTCGGTGCCTGCTCCAACTCCGGTGGCCCCTACTGGGACAGCTACTCGGTGACCAAGGGGGTCGACCAGCTCGTCCCCGTCGACGTCTACGTCCCCGGGTGCCCGCCGCGCCCGGAAGCGCTCCTCCACGGGATCCTCACGCTGCAGGACCACATCGCCGCGGAGTCGATCTCGACCGAGACGCTGCGGGCGCGCTACGCCGGGCACCGGACCGCCGGCGCCGGTGAGGTGCGCCGCGGGCTCCTGCGGCGTCCGACGAAGGGGGAGTGACGTGACCCAGGAGGACCGCACCGTCTCCCCACCAGAATGGCTGCGCGCCGTGCGCGCCGCCCACGACGCCGGCTTCACCCACTTCGACTGGCTGAGCGCCGTCGACGAGAGCGACCGCGAGGACGCACCGGGCCTCGACATCGTCTGTCACCTGATCGACCCCGTCCCGACCCCGGAGCGGGACCAGCGCACGCTCCTGATGCGCACGCGGGTGCCCCTGGGGGAGAGCCTGCACAGCGTCACGGGCGTCTTCGCCGGAGCGGCCTGGCACGAGCGGGAGACCCACGAGATGTTCGGTCAGGACTTCACGGGGTTCGTCGACGGGACCGGGCTCGGGTTGCGTCCGCTCCTGCTGCCCGACGGCTTCGAGGGGACACCGCTGCGCAAGTCCTTCGTCCTCGCCGCCCGCGCCACCCGCCCCTGGCCCGGCGGCAAGGAGCCCGGCGAAGGGCACTCGACCAAGTCACCGAGCCGACGCCGCGTCGCGGCACCCGGCGTACCCGGCCCGGAGTGGGGGCCGCGGGAGCCATGAGCCTGCTCGAGATCTCCCTCCGCTCCCTCGCCGCGCTCGCGGCGGTGCTCGTGCTGCCGCTCGTCGCGGGGCAGGCCGAGCACAAGGTCATGGCGCACATGCAGGGCCGGCTCGGTCCGATGTACGCCGGTGGCTTCCACGGGTGGGCCCAGCTCGTCGCCGACGGGGTGAAGTTCGTGCAGAAGGAGGACATCACTCCCGCTGCGGCCGACCGCTCCGTCTTTCGCCTCGCCCCGGCCGTCGCGCTGATCCCGTACGTCATCGCCATCGCGCTGCTGCCGATCCACCCCGGCCTGGCCGCGGCGGAGGTGCCGGGCAGCGTGCTGCTCGTGCTGGCCGTCATCGGGGTGGGGGTGCTCGGCACGCTCATGGCCGGCTGGGCGAGCGCCAACAAGTACGCGCTCGTCGGCGGGATGCGTTCTGCCGCGCAGCTGCTCGCCTACGAGCTGCCGCTCGTGCTGTCCGTCGCCTCGGTCGCGATGGCGGCCGGCACGCTGTCCCTCGCCGGGGTCGTCGAGGCGTGGTCCCCGTGGTGGCTCGTGTGGCAGCTGCCCGGGGCGATCGTCTTCCTCATCGCGGCCACCGCCGAGCTGCAGCGGGTCCCCTTCGATGCGCCGATCGCCGACAGCGAGGTCGTCATGGGTCCCTGGACCGAGTACACGGGCCTGCGCTTCGCCTTCTTCATGCTTGCCGAGTACGCGGGCATGGTCGTCATGGGCCTGCTCTTCGGCATCCTCTGGCTCGGCGGCTGGCAGGGGCCCTTCGCCGACCAGCTCGGGTGGCTGTGGACCCTGGCCAAGGGGTCGCTGATCGTGCTGCTCATCATCTGGATCCGGGTCTCGTGGCCGCGGATGCGTGAGGACCAGCTGCAGCGTCTGGCCTGGACCGTCCTGGTGCCGCTGGCCCTCGCCCAGCTCGCGCTCACGGCGATCGGAGTGGTGGTGACGACATGAGCAAGGACTTCATCCCCGGCCTCGTCAAGGGCATGGCGACGACCGCGCGCCAGATGATGAGCCCGACCCACACGGCCGAGTACCCCGATGTCGCGCCGGAGCTGCCGGCCCGCTCCCGCGGAGTCATCGCCCTCGTCGAGAGCAACTGCACCTCGTGCATGCTCTGCGCCCGTGAGTGCCCCGACTGGTGCATCCACATCGACTCGCACAAGGAAGAGGTCCCGCCGACCAAGGAAGGCGGCCGTGCCCGCCAGCGCAATGTCCTCGACCGCTTCGCCATCGACTACTCGTTGTGCATGTACTGCGGCATCTGCGTCGAGGTCTGCCCCTTCGACGCGCTCTTCTGGAGCCCGCAGTTCGAGTACGCCGAGACCGACATCCGCGACCTCCTCCACGAGAAGGACCGTCTGGGCCAGTGGGTCGCCGACGTCCCCGCCCCACCGGAGCTCGACCCCGCGGCAGCGGAGGCGCCCGAGGTGACCGCGGCCAGCAAGCCGGCCCGGGCTGGACGCGCCGGAGGGCGTCGATGACGGGACTGGACCTCGCCTTCGCCACCACCGGCCTGATCACCGCGGCCGCCGCCGCGCTCGCCGTCACCACGCGCCACGTGGTGCACTCCGCGCTCTGGCTCGTCGTCACGCTGCTCGGTCTCGCCGGCTGCCATCTCGTCCTCGGTGCCGAGCTCGTCGCCCTCGTCCAGGTGCTCGTCTACGTCGGCGCCGTCGTCGTGCTCGTCATCGTCGCGCTCATGCTCACCCGGGCCCCCATCGGACCACGTGCCGAGCACACCACGGGCCCCGCCCACCGGGTGCTCGCCGCGTGCGTGGGAGCCGGCACGGGCGGGCTCGTCGCGGCCGTGCTCCTGCCGACCGCTGCGCGCACCCCACTGCGCCCCGGTGGGAGCGAGGAGCTGGCCCGGCAGATCTTTTCCACCTGGGTGTGGCCCTTCGAGCTGCTCTCGCTCCTGCTGCTCGCCGCACTCGTCGGCGCCTTCGCGGTCGCCGGGCTGACGACCTCGCAGGAGGGGACGCGATGATCCACACCGCCGGGCCCTACCTGCTGGCCAGCCTGCTCATCGGCCTCGGGCTCTATGGGATCCTCGCTCGCCGCAACGCGGTGCTGATGCTCATCGGTGCCGAGCTGGTCCTCGGTGGTGGCGGTCTGCTGCTCGTCACGGCCGGTGCGCTCGGTCGCGACCCGTCCTGGTCGGGGCAGGTGCTCACCCTCTTCGTCATCACCATCGCGGCCGCCGAGGTCGTCATCGCGCTGGCCGTCATCGTCGCCGCCTATCGCCGCCAGGGGCACATCGACCTCACGCAGGACGCCGGCTGATGGCCTGGGCGCTCCTTGCAGTGCCGTGCCTGACCGCGGCGCTCACCCTCGGTATCGCGCGCCGGGGCTCGCTCGCCGCCTTCGTCGCCGTGCTGGGCGGCACCGCCACCCTCGTCCTGTCTGTCGTCGCGCTGGCCGGCGCACCGGCGGGGGCGCGCGGAGCCCCCTTCGCCGAGGGGCTGGGGACCGGGCCGGGTGCCACGCTCGGAGGCATCGACCTGCCGCTCACGCTGGCGCTGTCGACGACCAGCGCCTTCCTGGCCCTGGTCGTCGTCCTCGTCACCGTCCTGGTGCAGACCTACTCGGCCTGGTACCTCGCCGATGACGACCGGCGCGGGGTCTTCCACGCGACGATCGCCCTCTTTGCCGCGGCCATGCTCCTCGTGGTCCTGTCGACCGATCTCATCCTCACGGTCGTCGGCTGGGAGGTCATGGGCTGGTGCTCGTACCTGCTCATCGGGCACTGGTCGCGCCGGGAGGCGCCGCGACGGGCGGGCCATGCCGCCTTCATCGTCACCCGGATCGCGGACATCGGACTGCTCCTGGGCGTCGCCGTGCTCATCGCCGGCGCCGGGACCACCGGTCGTGCCGAGGTCATCGCGCACTGGACCTCGGCCGTCGCCGAGCCGGCCACGCGCTCCACCGCCCTCGTGCTCATCGTCATCGGTGTCCTGGGCAAGTCCGCGCAGCTGCCCTTCCACCACTGGCTGCTCGAGGCCATGGAGGGCCCGACCCCGGCGTCCGCGCTCATCCACGCCGCGACCATGGTCGCCGCCGGGACCGTCGTGCTCACCCAGCTCCTGCCGTTGCTGCTGCGTGCCGACCCCGCACGTGCCCTGCTCGGGCTGTCCGTCGCCGCCACGATGGTGCTCGCCGCACTGTGTGCCCTCGTCGAGCCCGACCTCAAACGTCTGCTGGCCTGGTCGACGATCAGCCAGATCGGGGTCATGCTGGCGCCGCTCGCCGCGGCCGGCGCGGGCCCGACCGCCGGAGCAGCCCTCGGACACCTCTACGGCCACGCGATCTTCAAGGCGCTGCTCTTCCTCACCGTCGGCTGGCTCGCCGTGACCCGCGGGTCCACGGCCGCCTCCGCACTCGTCGGCAGCGGCCGCTCGCACCCGGTGGCCCTGGTGGCCTGGGGTGCCGGTCTGGTCTCCCTCGCCGGACTGCCCCTCGTCCTTGGCGGGCTGACCAAGGAGCACGTCATCGCTGCGGTCGGCGACGACATCGGAGCGCGTGGGCCGGTGGCGCACCTCGTCCTCGGGTCGCTGCTCGTCACCGCGGTGCTCACCGCTGCCTACGCCACCCGGGCCCTGCTCGTGGTCGTCCTCGGAGGGGACCATCGGGTGCGCTCGCGGGCAGTCATGCCGGTCGCGGTGAGCGGGATCCTCGTCGTGCTCGCCGTCGCCAGCATCATCGGTGGCCTGGCTCTCGGCGGACGGTTGCCGGACGCAGGCCACGTGCCGCTCGGTCTCTTCGCGCTCGTCCTCGCCCTCGTCCTGGTCGGCGTCGCGATCGGGTACGCCCTCCACCACACCAGGATCCAGGGCCGCCTCGTCGAGGGGCGCGTCGGTCGGGCCGTCGGAGCCGGTCTCGGGATCGGCGCCGTCCAGCAGGCCGTCGTCGTCCGGCCGTTCATCGCGCTGGCCCGCCTCGTGGCCTTCCTCGACCGTGAGGTCGTCGACACCTACGTCCGCGCCGCGGCATGGGGCGTGCTCGGGATCGGGGACGCCGGGACGGTGGCACACCGTCGCTCGCGCCCCGCGTCCGGCCTCGCTCTCCTCGGGGGCGGCCTGCTCGCGGTCGGGCTCGTCACGGCCGTCGTCCTCCTGGGGGCAACGTGATCGCCCTCGCCTGCGTCCTGCCGCTCCTCGTCGGGACGGTTCTGCTCGGTGGAGGCACCGAGCTGTCCGGCAGGACCGCCTCCCGTGCCGGCCTGGTCGGTGCCCTGGCCACCCTGGTCCTCGTCGTCATCGCCTGGAGCAGCCACGCAGTCGTCGACATCCCGTGGCTACCCACACTGGGACTGCGCATCCACCTGGGCCTCGACGGCATCAGCGGACCCCTCGCAGTCCTCGCCGCTGCCATCACCGCCGCGGCCACCCTGACCACCTGGGGGGAGCGCCCACGTGGCGGGAGCGAGGCGACCTTCGCCGGGTGCCTCCTGCTCACCCTCGCCGGAGCCATCGCGACCTTCGCCGCTCGTGACGCCCTGCTCTTCGTCGTGGCCTTCGAGCTCGTGCTCATCCCGATGTGGGTGCTCATCACCCGCTTCGGCGACGACCGCGACCCCGAGGCGCGTCGGGAGGCCGGCGCCCGCTTCGTCCTCTACACCGGCTTCGGCTCGACCTTGATGCTCCTCGGGGTGCTGCTGCTCGTCACCCGCGCCGGGACGGCGGACCTCGGCGCGCTGGCGACGGCTCGGGGGGAGGGGCTCGGCACCGGGGTCCAGGTGACCATCGCCGTCCTGCTCACCCTCGGTCTCGCGGTCAAGGTGCCCGTGTGGCCGCTGCATTCCTGGCTGCCGCTCGCCCACACCACTGCGCCCACCGCTGGTTCGATGCTCCTGGCGGCAGTCCTGCTCAAGATGGGCACCTACGGTCTCGTGCGCCTGCCCCTGGCGACCGTGCCCGACGGCTTCGCCCAGATCGCGCCCGTGCTCGCCGTCTGCGGCAGCATCGGCATCATCTGGGGCGGGCTCGTCTGCCTCGTCGAGCGCGACCTCAAGCGCCTGATCGCCTGGTCGTCCATCGCCCACATGGGCTTCATCGCGCTGGCCCTGGCCACCGGGTCGGACACCGGGGTCGCGGCCGCTCTCTACGCCAACATCGCCCACGGCGTCATCTCCGCGCTTCTCTTCCTCGTCGTCGGCGGCCTGAAGCACCAGTGGGGCGACGACGACCTCACGACACCGAGGGCCGCACTGCGCGAGGTGGCCCCGCGCACCGGGCTCCTCCTGCTCGTCGGCCTCGCCGCCGGCCTGGGCCTCCCGGGGCTCGCCGGCTTCTGGGGCGAGTTCACCGCCATCATCGCCGCGCTCTCCCCTGCGCAGGGCCGACCCGAGACGCTCTTCGTCGCCTGTGCCGTCGTCGCGGCCGTCGGGGCTGCACTCGCTGCGGGGTACTCGCTGCGCGTGGCCCGGCTCGTCTGGCTGGGCGAAGGGCACAACGGTGGCGAGGATGCGCCGTCCCCAGAGCTGGCCCGCGTCGACCTCCTCGCAGGTGGCCTCCTCGCGCTCGCCGTCCTCGTGCTCGGGGTCGTGCCCGGGCTGCTCCTCGCCGTCACCGACCCCGCCCTGGTGGGAGTGGTGACCCGATGAGTGCACCCACGATCGATCTCCTCGTCGCAGCACCCGTCCTCGCCCCCGCGATCGGTGCGGTCGCGGCCCTGGCCGTCGACGCCATCGCGCCGCGACGACGGCTGCCCGCACCCGCAGTCGGTGCCGTGGCCCTCCTGGCCGCGGTGGTGTGCGCCGTCCTGCTGCGTGTGCGTGCGCACGGCGGCGGTGAGGTCTCCACGCTGTGCCTGACGGGGGACCCGGCCATGGCCGTCACCGACGCGCCCGGGATGGTCGCCAGCGACTGCCTCCTGCGCGTCACCGCGTCCGGTGCACTGCTCCAGGCGCTGGCTGCAGCCGCCGGCGCGGCCGTCCTCGTCCTCCTCGCCCGGCGTCGCGGCAGCCCGTCCGAGAGCCCAGCAGGCCCGGGTGGCCGACCGGTCGCCGACCCCGGCGTCGAGGTCGCCCTGCTCCTCGCCACCGTCACCGGGGCCGCGGCCGTCGCCGTGGCCCACGACCTCGGGACCTGGCTCGTCGGGCTGGAGCTCGCGACCCTGCCCGTCGTGGCGCTCGCCGTGATGCGCGGTGGTGCCCGCGACAGTGGTGCGCTCAACCTGATCACCACCTCCATCACCTCCTTCGCGATCGCCGTCGTCGGTGCCGGGCTCTGGATGAGCGCCACCGGCAGCATGCGTCTGGGAGGCGTCGCGTCATGGGCCGCTGGACAGGAGAGCGCTCTGCGGGCCGTCCTGACGCTCGGGATCGTCATGCTCGTCGCGGCGGTCGCCTTCAAGCTCTCACTCGTCCCCTTCCACGCCTGGGCGCCGACGACCTACCCGCGGGCCGGCGCCGAGGTGGCCATGCTCCTGGCGAGCGTGTCGACCGTGGCAGCGCTCGGCGGCATGGTCGCCGTCGTGCGCGGGTCGGTGAGCGTGCACGCTGCGGTGCAGCCTGCCCTCTCGGTCCTGGCCGTGGTCTCCATGCTCATCGGTGCCGTCCTCGCGCTGCGGGCGAGGGACCCCCTTCGGCTGATCGCCTGGTCCGGTGTCACCCAAGGTGGCTGGGTGGTCGCGCCGCTCGTCGCCGGTGACGTCGATGCCGCCGTCGGGTACCTCGCCGTCTACGTCGTCGCGGTCGTCGCTGCCCTCTCCGTCGTGGCGTCGCTGTCGACCGACGGACCTCGCCTGCTCGAGGACGATCGGGGACTGCTGCGGCGTCACCCCCTCCACGCGGCCGTCCTCGGCCTGGCCCTGCTGACCTTTGCCGGGCTGCCCCCGGGTGTCGCTGGTCTGCTCGCCAAGTTCGTCGTCCTGCGGCCGCTCGTGGACCAGGGCCTCTGGTGGGTCGTCCTGGCGGCTGTCGTCGCGGTCGTCATCGGCTTCGCTGCCTATCTGCGCTGGGTGGCCCTGCTGCTCCTGCCCGCCGACGACCAGCGGGCGCCGGAGGACGTCGACCCGACCGCCACCCGACTGGCGGTCGTGGCCGGCCTCGTCCTGCTCGCCGCGACGCTCGTGCCCGTGATCCTGCTCGGCACGGGAACGACCTGAGTCCTCCCGGCGTTGGACGAGGCATGCACAACCACTTCAACGGGCTGAAGACCGCGGCGCTCTTCGGAGCGATCTTCACATTGCTGCTCCTCGTCGGTTACGCCCTCGGCGGCAGCATGTTCATGTGGATCTTCGGTCTCTTCGGCGTCGGCATGACCGCGTACACCTACTGGAACTCCGACAAGCTGGCGATCAAGGCGATGCGCGCCGTGCCGGCCGACCCGCAGCAGTTCCCGCAGATGTACCGGATCGTGCAGGAGCTGAGCCAGCGCGCACACCAGCCGATGCCCAAGCTCTTCGTCTCGCCGACGGCGGCGCCCAATGCCTTTGCCACCGGGCGCAATCCGGAGCACGCTGCAGTGTGCTGCACCGAGGGCATCCTGCAGCTCCTCGACGAGCGGGAGCTGCGCGGCGTGCTCGGGCACGAGCTCATGCACGTCTACAACCGGGACATCCTCACTGGGTCCGTCGCAGGCGCGATCGCCGGCATCATCTCGTCGGTGGCCTCGATCGGCCTGTGGTTCGGCGGCCGTGACCGCAATCCCATCGCCGCCATCGCAGTGGCGCTCCTGGCCCCCGTCGCCGCGATGGTCATCCAGATGGCGATCTCGCGCACCCGGGAGTACGACGCGGACGAGGACGGGGCCTCGCTCACCGGTGACCCGCTGGCCCTCGCCTCGGCGCTGCGCAAGCTCGAGACAGGTGTGCAGAACGCGCCGCTCGAGCCCACGCCGGAGCTGCAGAACGCCAGCCACATGATGATCGCGAACCCCTTCAGGGCGCGCGATGTCTCCACGTTCTTTTCCACCCACCCACCGATGGCCGAGCGCATTGCCCGCCTCGAGGGGATGGCCGGAGGCCCGCGCCTGCACTGAGGCCGGCGCGGGCCCGTCGTCACATGTGCTGCTCGCCCGTGCGGATCGCCTGCCGGATGCGCGGATAGGTCCCGCACCGGCAGAGGTTGCGGATGCCGTCGAGGTCGGACTCGGCGATGGCCCGTCCCTCCGCCTTGACCTTGTTGACCAGGGCGACCGCCGCCATGATCTGGCCGGGCTGGCAGTAGCCGCACTGGGCGACGTCATGCTCGATCCAGGCCTCCTGCATCGGGTGCAGGTCGCCGTCGGCCGTGTCGGCCAGACCCTCGATGGTGGTGATCTCGTCATCGGGAGACAGCTCGCTCACCGGCACGGAGCAGGGGTTGAAGGCCTTGCCGTTGATGTGCGACGTGCAGGCCTTGCAGACATTGATCCCGCACCCGTACTTGGGGCCGGTGACGCCGAGGACGTCGCGCAGCACCCAGAGGATGCGCACGCCGGGCTCGACGTCGACGGTGACCTTTTCGCCATTGAGGACAAAGGTGTGACTGGGCATGGCGTGCTCCTCAGTAGGTGTGGTCGAGGCCGTCGGTCGGCGACTGGACCACCGACGGGGTGAAGGGCTTGGGCTCGAAGGCGAGCTCGTCGGCGTGGTTGATGGGGAACTCCTTGGGCATCGTGCCCGTGGCCCGCGCGTAGGCGCAGGCGATGGCGGCGAAGCTCGCGGCGACACCGGCCTCACCGGCGCCACCGGGCTGACCGGAGGTCGAGGGCATGATCTCGACGGTGATCTCCGGGGGGACATTCCACTGGCGGGTGTAGAAGTAGTTGTCCCAGCTGGCCTCGAGGAAGTGCCCCTCCTCGAAGTGGCAGCTCGAGGTCAGGGCGAGCGCGATGCCGTCCATGACCCCACCGAGCATCTGCGCCTCCAGCCCCGTGGGGTTGATGACCAGGCCGGCGTCGACGGCGAAGAAGGCCTTGGTCACGCGCGGCCCGGTCACGCCGTTGCGCACGTTGCGACCCACAGTCTCGGGGCGGGCGTCGATCTCCACGAGGCAGGCGGTGACGCCCTTGTACTCCTTGTGGATCGCCACCCCCTGCGCCACACCGCGGGGGAGCGAGCGTCCCCAGTCGCCCATCTCGGCGACCTTGTCGAGCGCGTCCCGAGCCGCCGTGCTGCGGAGGAACTTGCGGCGGAAGGCGACCGGGTCCTTGCGCATCTTGCGGGCGAGCTCGTCGACGACCAGCTCGTTGGCGGTGCGCACGTCGGGTGAGTAGATGTTGCGCATGCTGCCGGTGTTGAAGCGGTCGTCGGTCTCGCTGAGCAGCTGGGTGACGACCCCGAAGTTGTACGGGACCTCTTGGGTCAGCGTGAAGATCGTCTGGGCGAAGGTGAGGTTGCCCGCCACCGGCAGCTTCGCGGCCTGGGAGGTGATGATCTCGCCCAAGCCGTGACCGAAGTCGGTCTGGACGCTGGTGTGCCGCTGCTCGAAGGTGAGCACCTCGCCGAGCAGGTGGGTGGCGCGCACGCGTGAGGTGGCCATGGGGTGCAGGCGCCCCTGGCGGGGCTCGTCGACCCGGTGCCACATGAGGCGGACCGGCTTGCCCATGGCCTTGGAGATCCGGGCGGCCTCCAGCGCGGCGTCGTGGAAGAGCTTGCGGCCGAAGGAGCCACCGCCCTGGGTCACGTGCACGGTGACCTTGGGGATGGGCAGCCCGAGCTCGAGCGCGATCTCCTCCTGGGCGACGACCGGGGACTTCATCGAGCCCCAGATCTCGGCAGTGCCGGAGCGCACGTCAGCGATGGCGCAGTTGGGCTCGAGGGAGGAGTTGCTGCGGAAGCGGAAGGTGAACTCGGCGTCGACCTGCTGGGTCAGCAGCGGCACCTTGGGCACGACCATGGGCAGCTCGGCCTTCTTGACCTTGGCCAGGATCGTCGCGTCGGACTCGCCGGCGAGCGTGCCCCCTGCCCACTCGATGTCCATCTCGCGGATGGCGTCGATGCACTGGCCGAAGGTCCTGGCCCGCACCGCGATGCCGGTCGGGATCTTGGCGACGTGGGTGACCCCTGGCAGGTCGAGCACCGCGGCCTCGTTCTTCAGCCGGACCGGCGTGCCGTTGTGGGTCGGCGGACGAGCGACCATCGTCGGCAGCGCGTCGGGCATGTCGAGGTCCATGGCGAACTTCTTCTTGCCCGTCACGGCATCGAGCGCGTCGGTGCGGCCCCGCGGGGTGCCGATGACGGTGTGCTCCGAGCGGGTCTTGAGGGTGACCTGCGCACGGACGGTGTCGGCGACGGAGGCCTTGGCGGCGAGCTCGCCGTAGGTGACGCTCTGGCCGGTGGGCCCGGTGATGACGCCGGCCTTGGCGACCAAGGCGTCCACGGTGTCGCCGAGCACGGTGGACGCCGCCTTGAGCAGCTGCTGCTTGGCCAGGGCGGCCGCCACCCGGATCGGGGTGTAGGTCGAGATCGTCGTGTTGGAGCCGCCGGTCAGCTGGTTGAACATCAGCTCCGGGCGGGCCTTGGCGAGGGTGACATCGATCTTGTCGAAGGGCAGGTCGAGCTCCTCGGCGATGATCATCGTCGTCGAGGTGACGATCCCCTGCCCGACCTCGGCCCGGGGGAGGGCGAAGGAGGCGCGGCCGTCGGTGCCGATCTTGACCGTGATGAGGTTGGCGGTGGGCGCTGCGGCCAGGGTGAGCAGGTCGTTGAGGTCGAGGATCTCCGCCGGACCGGGCACCGTCGGGATGACTGCCTCGGCCGTCTCGGTACCCACAGTCATCTCGGCGCCCGTCGCGAGGGTGGCCCCGGCGATGACGTAGCCCATGAAGGTCCGTCGGCTCAGACCAGAGCGGGAGTCGAGGTGCTCGGTGTGGTGCGTGTCGGTCATCGTCAGCTCCGGGGTCGACGGCGTTGTCAGGACACGTACATTCGACCG
This sequence comes from Janibacter limosus NBRC 16128, assembly GCF_001570985.1. GTDB lineage: Bacteria > Actinomycetota > Actinomycetes > Actinomycetales > Dermatophilaceae > Janibacter > Janibacter limosus. The sequence goes on from NZ_BCSS01000008.1 coordinate 14,034, forward strand.
TCCGGCGGACCACTCTCGCAATGCGAGTTTGCCCACGCTCGCGTGCGCGCGGTTGTGCAGCACGCACAGAGGGCGTGTCGGTCGGGTCGGTCAGCTCAAGCCGGCCGCGTAGGCCTGCAGCGCAAGTGCCAGACCTGTCGGCGGTGGTCCGTCCAGCAGGTGCTGCCGGGTGATCGCCGAGACCCGGACCAGTCGGTTGAGGACGGTGTTGCGGTGGCACGGGATCACTGTGGCGGCACGGCTGGTCGAGCCGCCGGCGGCCACCCACGCATAGAGCGTGTCGAGCAGCTCCGCGCACTCGGCCTCGGGCAGGGCGAGGAGGGGGCCGAGCCAGTGGTCGACGAGCTGCCGGGAGATGTGGGGAGAGCTGAGGAGCAGGGCCGGGACGAGCCGGTCGTCATGCGATCGCAGGCCCGTCCCACGGTCGAGACCGGCCGCCGCCATCCGTGCCTGCTCGAAGGCCTCGTCCACCTCGGCCAGCCCGCCGCAGCGCCCCGACACGCCGCCACACAGTCCGGTGCTCTCTGCCACGTCGACGAGCGCGGCGACCACCCGATGGTGGCTGGCCTCGTCGGGGAGGGCGAGGATGCCGACGACGTCACCATCGGCACGGGTCTGCCATGCGGTGAGGAGGTGGTGCTCCGTGACGACGTCAACCAGGACGTCAGCAGCGTCCTCGGGAGTCGTGCGGCGCAGCAGCACGAGCAGGAGGGGTGCGTGGGCCGGTAGGTCCATCGACCGTGAGGCCTCCTGCGCGAAGGCCTCCTCCCGTGCCCGACCGCTGAGCAGGCCCTCCCACAACGCCGCCATCCGCTGGGTGTCGGCGCGCAGCAGATGTTGCTCGGTGTGTCGATAGGCGCGGGCGACCTCCGCGGACGACGTGTCGACGCTGGACCACAACCAGACGCCGAGGTTGAGGAAGCTCTCCGGGTCGAGCGGGGGATCGGCCTGAGCGACGAGGTCTTCCCAGATGAGCCGGCCGCCGATCCGGTAGGACCGCAGGACGTCGTCGAGCGGCAACCCCTGCTCGGCGCGGCGTCCGCCGGTCGCACGGGCCGCGTCGAGGAGCACGTCGAGGTCATCGACCGAGGAGAGGCTTCCATCGGGCTGCACGGACAGCACGAGCATCTCGAGCACACGCTCGACATTGTCGTAGCAGGACCGCCAGAGGTCCTCGTCGGGCACGACTCCGGTCGCGTCGTAGGCGTTGTTCTCCCGAGCGATCGAGGCGACGAGTCGTTGCGTGATCGGCTCCACCCGCTGGGCGCGGGCGCGCACGAGCAGGAGGGCCAGCAGCCCGGGCTCGCGCACGGGCGGGTCGCTCGGTCCTGCGCTCATGCCGCCTCCATCCTGCGCGTCGTCTTCGTCGCAGCCAGTCAGTCTAGGGCCACGACCGGCCCAGTCCCGTCGCTCTCCTGCGGACTGACGGTGACAGGATGACGGTTGTGTCCTCCCTCACCCGTGACGAAGCCATTGCCCGCGCCGACCTGCTGTCCGTGACCCGGATGGATGTCGAGCTCGACCTCGACCGTGGACGCGAGACCTTCCACTCCCTGACCCGTATCCACATGACCGCGACGGCAGACGGCGACACCTTCGTCGACGTCAAGCCGAGCGAGCTGCACCGAGCGAGCCTCGACGGCGTCGACCTCGACGTGGCCCTCCTGGCCGAAGGGAGGTTGCCGCTGTCCGTGACCGCCGGCGAGCACGTCGTCGAGGTCGAGGCGACGATGGCCTACAGCCATGACGGCGAGGGGCTGCACCGCGCGACGGACCCGGCGGACGGCGAGGACTACGTCTTCAGCCACCTCTTCCTCGATGCCGCACCGGCGGTCTTCGCCTGCATCGACCAGCCGGACGTCAAGGCCCCGTACGCCTTCAGCGTCAAGGCACCTGCCGACTGGCAGGTCATCGGCAACGGCTCGGGCGCCATCGGTGACGGGGCTGTGTGGCACCTGGCCGAGACCAAGCCGCTCTCGACCTACTTCGTCGCGCTGTGTGCCGGCCCCTACGTATCCGTGACCGACGAGCACGACGGGATCAAGCTCGGCATGTGGGCCCGGCGCTCGATCGTCGACCAGCTGCAGGAGCACGCGCCCGAGATGCTCGAGGTGACCAAGCGCAGCTTCGACTACTTCCACTCGATCTTCGGCATCCGGTACCCCTTCGACGACTACGACCAGGTCTTCGTCCCCGAGTTCAACGCCGGTGCGATGGAAAACCCGGGATGCGTCGTCCTCCGCGACTCCTACCTCTTCCGCGGGGCCGTCGGTCGCGACGAGCTACTCACCCGGGCCAACACGATCAGCCACGAGATGGCCCACATGTGGTTCGGCGACCTCGTCAGCCCGCAGTGGTGGGATGACCTGTGGCTCAACGAGTCCTTCGCCGAGTACATGGCCCACCGGTGTCTCGTCGAGGCCACGGAGTACACCGAGGCCTGGGTCGACTCGACGATGTCGCGCAAGTCCTGGGGATATGGCGCCGAGCGGGCGCCGTCCACCCACCCCGTCGCCGGGTCGCCCGCACCGGACGCCAAGTCGGCGCTGGCCAACTTCGACGGCATCTCCTACGCCAAGGGCGCCGCGGTCATCCGCCAGCTCATCGAGTTCATCGGTGACGAGGCCTTCCTCGCCGGTATCCGTCAGTACCTGGGCGACCACTCCTTCGGCAACGGCACGCTGGCCGACTTCCTCGGCGCGATGGAGAGTGCCAGCGGCATGGAGCTGGCGGACTGGAGCCAGGCCTGGCTGCTCACCGCCGGGGTCGACACCATCGCGGTCGATCGGGCCGGGAGCGTGACCCGTCAGGCGCCTGCTGACTACCCCGCCGACCGGCCGCACGCCTTCGACATCGCGACCTACACCGACGGTGTGGAGACCTCGCGCAGCGCGCTCACCCTCGCCACCGACCGCGAGCAGGTGGAGGGGCTTGACCTCGACGCGGCCCTCGTCCTGCCCAACGCGGGGGACCTCACCTGGGCCACCCCACTCCTCGACGGGCCCTCCTTGGCGGCGCTGCCCACCGAGCTGGCGCGCCTGACCGATGCGCAGGCCCGGGCCGTGATCTGGGTCGGTCTGCGTGACGGCGTCGCCCTCGCCCACGTCGACCCGCGGCTCCTCGTCGACCTCGGCGAGGCGGCTCTGCCGACCGAGACCAATGACTCGATCTTCTCGCGGGCGGGCATGCACCTGACCGGCCGCGTCATCCGGGTGCTCCTGGCCGAGCGCGAGCAGGACGCCGCGCGGGCCCGCATGGCGGGCGTCGGCGAGCAGGTCCTCGCGAGCGCCGAGCCGGGCTCCTCCATGGCGCTGCACGCAGCTCGCCTCATCGCCCGCACGACCGATGACGTCGACGGCCGGCTCCTCCCGTGGTCGCAGGGGCGCGACCTGCCGGCGGGCCTGGAGGGCGACGCCGACTTCCGCTGGATCCTCCTGGGGCAGCTGACCCGGCGCGGGCTCATCGGTGCCGCCGAGATCGACGAGGCCCTCGCCCGGGACCAGACGATGAGTGGCCAGCTCGGTGCACTCACCGCGCGGGCCGCGATCCCGACCGCAGAGGCCAAGGCCGCTGCGTGGGCGGACCTGACGACCAACCGTGAGCGAAGCAACTACGAGCTCATCGCGATCGCTGCCGGCTTCTGGGGGCCGCAGGACCTCTCGCTCGTCGAGCCCTATGTCGCGCGCTACTTCACCGACATCCCGCCGATGACGGCGTGGCTCGGCGAGGACGCCCTCTCACGGGTGGCGTCGATGAGCTATCCCTCGCGCTTCGTCAGCGAGGGGACGCTCGCTCTCTCGCGCGCTGCGCTCGCCGGAGACCTTCAGCAGGGTGTGCGGCGCTCGATGGTCGACCAGCAGTCCGAGCTCGAGGAGGCACTGGCCTCCCGCCGGGCCTACCCGCCGGCCGGCTGACCCCTCGCTCGCATCTGCCTAAGCAGATGCGGTGACGACGATCCGGCCCGTGCTCGACCCGCTCGCGAGGCGGGCGAGCGCGGCCGGGGTCTCCTCGAAGGGGTAGGTCTCCGCGACGAGGGGCGCGACCTGCCCGGCGTCAGCGAGGCGGACCAGCTCGGCGTGGGCTGCGACGACCGAGGCCGGGTCGTGCTGCTGGTACAGGCCCCAGTGCAGACCGAGGATCGAGTAGTTCTTGACCATCGCGTGGTTGAGCCGCGGCTCGGGGACGCGGCCGCTGGCGAAGCCGACGACGATGATCCGTCCCTCGAAGGCGATGCACTTGGTGCTCGCCGCGTACGACGGTCCGCCCACCGGGTCGTAGACGACATCGGCGCCGTGGCCGCCGGTGACCTCCTTGACGACTCCGATGACGTCCTGCTCGCGCCGGTCGATGACGACATCGCAACCGAGCCCACGCGCGATGTCGACCTTGTCGGCACCACCCACGACGCCGATGACGTGCGCTCCCGCGGCCTTGCCGAGCTGGACGGCAGCCGACCCCACGCCACCGGAAGCGGCGTGGACGAGGAGGTGCTCCCCTTCGCGCAGTGCGGCTCGTCGGTGCAGTCCGAACCACCCGGTCTGGTAGCTGATCATCAGCGCGGCGCACGCGGCGTCGTCAAGGCCCGCGGGTGCGGGGAAGGTGCTGGCCCCGTCCATGAGGCACTCGCTCGCGTAGCCTCCGTGCGGCACCGTGGTCCCGCCGAGGACCCGGTCCCCGACAGCCACGTGGGTGACCTCGGCGCCGACCTCGAGGACGTCACCGCAGACCTCCAGCCCGGGGACGAAGGGGGGTTCCGGCCGGACCTGGTACTCGCCGCGGCACATGAGGGTGTCGGCGAAGTTGACCCCGGTCGCGCGCACCCGCACCCGCACCTGACCGGGGCCGGGACGCGGCGCCTTGGTGTCGACGAGGGTGAGGACGTCGGCGGCATCGCCGAGCTGCTGGACCTGCCATGCACGGATGCTCATGGGTCGCGAGACTATCGACCTCACACATCCGGGTCGCGGTGCGTCCATGGGACATGATCGACATCATGACGACCCGCCACGCCCTGCTCCCGACCCGGCTCGGTGAGCTCGTGGCCGTGCTCGACGAGGCGCAGTCGGGCGACGGCAGCGTCCTGGTCGGCCTGTACTTCCCCGGCCACTGGACCCTCCCCGACGGGGCCGAGCACGGGCCCGAGGTCGAGGTCACGGCCGAGCCGGTCCTCGTCGCGCTGGCGCAGCAGCTCCGGGAGTACCTCGACGGGACGAGGACGGACTTCGACATCCCCTACGAGCTGCGCGGGGGCGAGCACCACCGGCGCATCTGGGAGGTGCTCGAGCGGATCCCGTACGGGCAGACGGTCAGCTACGGCGACCTCGCGCGCGAGACCGGGGGCGCGGCCCAGGCCGTGGGTCGGGCGGTCGGGGCCAACCCGGTGTCGATCATCGTCCCGTGCCACCGCGTGATCGGGGCCGACGGGTCGATCACGGGCTACGCCGGTGGGCTCGACCGCAAGCGTGCGTTGCTGTCGCTGGAGGAGCCGGATGCCGAGGACCGCGGTGCCCTCTTCTGAGGAGTCCCGCGTGAGCCTGCCTCCCTTCGAGCAGGTCGTGCAGGAGCACGGCCCGCGGGTGCTGTCCGTCTGCCGGGCGATGGTCGACGCAGCGGACGTCGACGACGCGTGGAGCGAGACCTTCCTCGCCGCGCTGTCGGCCTGGCCGGACCTGCCGACGGACCTCGACGTGACGGCCTGGCTGGTGACCGTGGCTCGCCGCAAGTGCATCGACATCCATCGGTTGCGGGCCCGTCGGCGCACCGACCCGGTCGCCGACCTGCCGGAGGTGGTGGCGCAGGGAGCCGAGAGCGACGACGAAGGGGTGTGGCGTCACGTCGCCGCACTGCCGGGCAAACAGCGTCAGGTCATCACCTACCGATATCTGGGCGGGCTGTCCTATGCGCAGATCATCGACCTCGTCGGTGGCACCGAGGCAGCCGCCCGTCGAGCGGCCAGTGATGGGTTGAAGTCCCTGCGAGAGAAGGAGATCCGATGACCACTGAGACTGGTGAACTCGCGCGCCTGCGTGCTGGCCTGGCCGCCCGTGCCGACGATGCCGGGCTGCTGGACATCGCCTACCGCGTCGTCGACTCGCCGCTCGGCGCACTTCTCCTCGCCGCGACCGAGCGGGGCGTCCTGCGGGTGGCCTTCGCCAGCGAAGGCCACGATGCCGTCCTGGCCGACCTCGCTGATCGGGTCAGCCCGAGGGTGTTGAGTGCGCCGCGTCGGCTGGACGAGGCCGCTCGCGAGCTCGACGAGTACTTCGCCGGACACCTCCGGGAGATCACGGTCCCGATCGACCTGCGCCTGCTCACCGGATACCGGCGCGAGGTCGTCACCGCCCTGCCGCGGATCGCTTACGGGGACACCGCGTCCTATGCCGAGCTGGCGGCCCTCACCGGCCGACCGCGGGCGGTTCGGGCCGTGGGCAGCGCCTGCGCCAACAACCCCGTGCCCCTCCTCCTGCCCTGCCACCGGGTCGTGCGCAGCGACGGGGGAGCCGGGGGCTATCTCGGAGGCCTCGACGCCAAGCGGACCCTGCTGCGACTCGAAGGGACAGAGGCGGGACGTACGGTCGGTCCATGACCAGCGATCCTCAGGTCCGACCGGGCTCGATGGGCTGTCCGGCGCGCGTCGGTACACCGGGCTCCTTGTGGTCCGTCATCCCCGAGACCCCCAGATCGTCACTTGAACTGGGGTTCAGATGACTCTAGGCTCCGAGGACCGACTCGAAGGAGAGTGTGCCGTGGTGGCTGTACCGACCGTGACCGGGAGCGTCGACTCCGCAGACCTGGGTGCAGTGCTCGCCCACGAGCACATCTTCGTCCTCGGGGAGGAGTACCGGCAGAACTTCCAGGGCGACTGGGACGAGGACGCCAAGGTCGCCGAGGCGGTCGCCGAGCTCGCGCCGCTGCCGGACCTGGGCATCAACACGATCCTCGACCCCACCGTCCTGGGCCTGGGCCGCTACCTGCCGCGGGTGCAGCGCGTGGCCGAGCAGGTCGGCGTCAACATCGTCGTCGCGACCGGCTTGTACACCTACAACGAGATCCCCTTCCAGTTCCACTACACGGGCCCGGGTCTGCTCTTCGACGTGCCCGAGCCGCTCACCGAGCTCTTCCTCAAGGACCTCACCGAGGGCATCGCCGACACCGGTGTCCGCGCGGGCTTCCTCAAGTGCGCGATCGAGGAGCAAGGCCTGACGGCGGGCGTCGAGCGGGCGATGCGTGCGGTCGGCGCGGCCAGCGCCCAGAGCGGCGCCCCGATCACCGTGCACACCAACCCGCACACCGGCTCGGGCCTCGTGGCGCAGCGGGTCCTGGCGGAGGAGGGTGCCGACCTGGCCAAGGTGGTCATCGGGCACAGCGGAGACACGACGGACGTCGACTACCTGTGCGAGGTTGCCGATGCCGGGTCCTACCTGGGGATGGACCGCTTCGGGCTCGATGTGCTGCTGCCCTTCGAGGACCGGGTCGCGACGGTGCTGGAGCTGCTGCGCCGGGGCTACGCCGAGCGGATGGTGCTCGCTCACGACGCGTCGTGCTTCATCGACTGGTTCGACCCCGAGGCCAAGCGCCAGGTCGTGCCGCGGTGGAACTATCGGCACATCAGCGAGGACGTCCTGCCCGCCCTGCTCGAGGGCGGCGCCACGCAGGAGGACATCGACACGATGCTCGTGAAGAACCCGCGCAGGTACTTCGAGGGGTAGTCAGCCGTCGAGCGGTGGGTCAGCCCACCGTCGCGACGAACTCGAGGACGCGTCGGGTGAAGATGCGTGCCTCCTCCGGCTGGTACTCGGCGCGCAGTGTCGGGTCGGTGAAGAGGTGCCCCGCGCCCTGGTACTCGACGAAGGTGAACTCGCCCCCGGCGTGCTCCACGTCGTCCTGCACCTCGTCGTCGAACTGCCGGTCCTCCTCGTGGAAGGGGTCCTCCGACGTGACGTGGACCTGCCCCGGGACCCCGGGCGGCCACGTCGCCTCGAGGAAGCGCATCGGGACGCCCCCACCGACCATGACGACCCCGCGGACCGTGTCGGGGCACTGCGCCGCGACCCACTGGGCGGTGGCCCCGCCGACCGAGAAGCCGACGGCGACGAAGGGGGCGGCGAGCCCCTGCGCCGCGGCCAGTGCCTGGGCGTGCAGCGCCTCGTCGCCGACCGACTTGGTGGCGGCCATGCCGCTCGCGTAGTCGTCGAAGGTCTCGCCGTCGTACGGGTCGAGCGTGGTCACGCCGTGGCCGGCCGCGGCAAGTGCGTCGGCGAGGTCGGTGACGCCCTGACGCACACCGAGGACGGAGGGGAAGAGCAGTACCTGGGCCATGTCCCCAACCTAGGCCCGGGCACCGACATCCGTCAGCGGGCGAAGACCGGGGGACGCTTCTCGACGAAGGCGCGCGCGGCCTCGACGTGGTCGCCCGTCAGGCCGCAGGCCTTGTGCCGGGGTACCTCGGCGGCCATCGACTGCGACAGCGTCTGGTGAGGGGCCTCGCGCAGGTTGCGCTTGATGTTGGCCAGCGCGAGGCCGGGGCCGTCGGCGAGCTGGGTCGCCAGCGTGCGGGTGCCCTCCTCGAGCTCGTCCTCGGGCACGAGCCGGGTGAGCAGGCCGAGGTCCAGACAGGCCTGCCCGTCGAGGCGCGGGTTGAGCAGCATCAGCTCACGGGCGCGTGCCGGTCCGACGAGTCGGTCCAGCAGCCAGGCCACGCCGAAGTCTCCGGAGAGGGCGACCGTGGCAAAGGCCGTCGCGACGACGGTGCGCGGTGTGCCGATGCGCAGGTCGGTGGCGAGGGCGAGGCCCAGGCCCGCGCCGGCAGCAGCGCCCGGGAGGGCGGCGATCGTCGGCTTGGTGAAGGCGTGGAGGCGGCCGACGGTCAGCTCCTGGTGGCGCAGCTGCTCGGCCACGGCAGCCGGGTCGACCTCGGTGGCGCCGCCCCCTTCGCCCCCGTCGGCGTCGAACTGCTGGACATCGCCGCCGGCGCAGAAGGCACGACCGGCGCCGGTGAGCACCAGGACACGCACTGCCGGGTCCTCGTCGGTCTGCGCGAGGAGCTCGCCGAGCCGCTCGATCATCGGGACCGACATCGCATTGCGCCGGTCGGGTCGGTTGAGGGTGATGGTGGCGATGCCATCGGTGAGGTCGTACAGGACGTGGTCGGTGTCGGTCACGAGATCTCCTGGGGTTGGGGGTCGGGTCGGTGGGTCGAGATCGGACGGGCGAAGGCGAGTGCAGCCACTGCGGGGAGGGCCGCCAGGACGAGGAGGGCGCGGGGGAACCCGATGGCGTCCCCGAGGCCCCCGACGGTGGCGGCCCCGAGGCTGCCCCCGAGGAGGAAGACGAGGGTGAGCAGGCCGAGCGCTCCACCGCGGGTGTGCACGGGGACGGAGTCGGCGACGAGCGCCGTCATCGCCGGCTGCCCGAGGCCGAAGGAGAGCATGAGCAGCAGGGTCGCGGCGATGAGCGCTCCGGGGTTGACCAGGGCCGAGCCGATCGCTGCGAGGACCACCGCGCTGGTGACTCCCGTCGTGGCGAGCAGCTGGCTGCGGGTGGTGCCGAAGCGGATGAGTGCAGGGCCCGTGATGCGGGGGGCGACGACCCCCAGGGCGGCGCATGGCAGGAGCAGCAGCCCGACCTGGGTGCCCGACCAGCCGTGGGCGATGAGGACGGTGGGCACGGCCACGAGCATCCCGAACCACGCGGACGGCAGGCTCGCGGCAGTCAGCAGACTGAGCCGCACGGTGCGGTCGCGCACGAGTGCTGCCGGGATGACACCGTGCGGTCGACGGCGCACGCGCAGGACGGCCGCCGGAGCGCTCGCCAGCAGCAGGAGGAGGCCGACGAGCGCGGTGGTGCCGCCGAGCGTCGCCACCTGCAGGGACAGGACGGCACCGGTGGCGGCGCCGGCCACGAGCAGGGCGCCGACGGGGTCGAGCGTCGCTCCGGGCTGACGGTGGGTCGGCAGGTCGCGCCAGACGAGGGGGACCACGAGGAGGGTGAAGACCGGGATGGCCACGACGGGCCGCCACCCGAAGGGGTCGACGAGCAGGGCCCCTGCGACGGGCCCGAGAGCATTGATCGTGGCCCCGACGCCGGAGTACGTGGCCAGGGCCCGGGCTCGGCCGTCACCGGCGAAGAGGGCCTGGATGGCGGCGAGCGTCAGGGCCGGCACCGCCGCTGCCCCCACGCCCTGCAGGGTCCGCGTGAGGATGAGCGCGGGAAGGGAGTCCACGAGCGCACCGGCGCAGGCTGCGGTGACCATGACGGACATGCCGATGAGCAGGGGCAGGCGGATGCCGAACATGTCACCGAGGCGGCCGAAGACCGCACTGCCGACCGCGAGCGCGAGGGAGTAGCAGCTGACGACGAGCGCGGCGCGGCCGGTCGTCAGCTCGAGGTCCTGGGCGAGGGCGGGGAGGGCGACGGCGACCGCTGCACTCCCCAGGCCGGTGATGCCGAAGAGCACGGCGATGGCGCTCGCGAGGGCCCCGCGGTGCGGTGGGGGTGGCAAGGCGGCGCTGGAGATGGTGGCTCCTCGGACATCGTCGTCACAGACTTGAATCTGAATCTAAGTTCAAGTATACCTATGGTGAGGCCGAAGACCACAAGGAGTGCCCCCATGACGACGATGTCACCCGATCCGACCCCGGTCGACGCGCGCCCGGCGCAGGCGCTGCTCATCGACTTCGGGGGAGTGCTCACGGCCCCGATCGGCGCTGCCTTCCGGGCGCTCGGCGCCGACGCCGGACTCGGGCCCGACGACGCGCTGCGCGTGCTCGCCACCCATGAGGGGGCGCGTGTGGCGCTGTCCGAGCACGAGGTCGGCCGGCTCGACGACGAGGGCTTCGAGGATGCCTTCGCGGCCGCGCTCGTCGAGGCCGGTGGCCGGATCGAGCCCCGGGGCCTGCTGGCCGGCCTGGCCACGCACATGGACCTGGACGAGCCGATGATCGACCTCGTCCGGCAGGCACGTGCCGCGGGTGTCCCCGTCGCGCTCGTCTCCAACTCGTTGGGTCGCGACTGCTACGCCCGGGTCGACCTCGACGAGCTCTTCGACGTCACGGTCATCTCGGGGCAGGTCGGCATACGCAAGCCCTCCCGCGAGATCTACCGCATCGCCTGCCGACGACTCGGCGTCGAGCCCGAGCACTGCGTGCTCGTCGATGACCTCGAGCACAACCTCGTCGGCGCCGCGCGCCTCGGGATCCGCGGCATCCTCCACCGCACCGCTGCCGAGTCCATCCCTCGTGTCCGCGAGGCCCTCTCCCTTCCCACCCCGACCGGCGCCACCCGCTGACCGGTCGTCGACCACACCACGAGCCAAAGGATCACCACGATGTTCGAACTCAGTGAACGCGGCCAGGACTACCGCGACCGCCTGCTCACCTTCATGGACGAGCACGTCTACCCCGCGGAGAGCGTCTACCGCGAGCAGATGCGCGCCTCCGGCAACGCCAACCACCACCCGCAGGTGCTCGAGGACCTCAAGGCGGAGGCGCGCAGCCAGGGCCTGTGGAACCTCTTCCACCCGCACACCGAGTGGGGGCCGGGCCTGACCAACCTCGAGTACGCCCACCTCGCCGAGATCACCGGACGCAGCATCGAGATCGCTCCCGAGGCGATCAACTGCAATGCGCCCGACACCGGCAACATGGAGGTGCTGACCCTCTTCGGCACCGAGGAGCACAAGGAGAAGTACCTCAAGCCCTTGCTCGCCGGCGAGATGGCCTCGGCCTTCGCCATGACCGAGCCGGCGGTCGCCAGCTCGGACGCGACCAATGTCGAGACGCGCATGGAGCGCGACGGTGACGAGTACGTCATCAACGGCCGCAAGTGGTGGACCTCCAATGCCCTGCACCAGAACTGCAAGGTCATGATCGTCATGGGCAAGACCGACCCGGACGCCCCGACGCACCGCCAGCAGTCGATGATGGTCGTCCCGATCGACGCCCCGGGCGTCACGATCGTGCGTGGCCTGCCGGTCTTCGGCTACATGGACCGTGAGGGTCACGCCGAGGTCGTCTTCGACAACGTGCGCGTGCCGCGCGAGGCCCTGCTCGCCGGTGAGGGCGACGGCTTCATGATCAGCCAGGCCCGCCTCGGGCCGGGCCGCATCCACCACTGCATGCGCGCCATCGGTGTGGCCGAACGCGCCCTGGACCTGATGATCGACCGCGCCCAGTCCAGGATCACCTTCGGTGAGCCCGTGGCCAACCGGTCCAACATCATGGACTGGGTCGCCGAGGCCCGCATCGAGATCGAGATGGTCCGACTGCTCACCCTCAAGGCCGCGCACATGATGGACACCGTGGGCAACAAGGTCGCCCGCACCGAGATCGCCGCGATCAAGGTGGCCGCACCGCAGATGGCCCTGAAGGTCCTCGACCGGGCCATCCAGGTGCACGGCGGAGGTGGCGTGAGTGACGACTTCCCGCTGGCCATGTGGTACGCCCACATGCGGACCCTTCGTCTGGCCGATGGCCCCGACGAGGTGCACAAGATGACGATCGCCCGGCGCGAGTACCGCCGCCGCAGCCCGGAGTGGGGCAAGAAGTGATCGAGGGCGTCGACACGACGGCGATGACGGCGTGGATCAGCGCGCGGGTCGACGTCGAACCGCCGTTGACCTACGAGCGGGTGGGGTTGGGGCAGTCCAACCTCACCTACCTCGCCACGGATGCGAAGGGGGTGCGCCTGGTCCTGCGGCGCCCCCCGATGGGGGAGCTGCTCGCGTCGGCGCACGATGTCGCACGGGAGCACCGGATCCTCTCGGCGCTCCAGTCGAGCGATGTCCCCCTTCCCGTCGTCCACGGGCTGTGCGAGGACCCGGCAGTCGCCGACCAGCCGGTCCTCGTCGTCTCCTTCGTCGACGGGCTCGTGCTCGATGACCGGAGCGACGCGGAGGGCCTCGCCCCGCCAGCCCGCCATGCCGTCGGGCTCTCCCTCACGGACACCCTCACCCGCATCCATGCCGTCGACCTCGAGCGGGTCGGTCTGCACGACCTGGCGAGCCACAAGCCCTATGCCGCGCGGCAGCTGCGCCGCTGGGCGGGGCAGTGGGAGCTCTCCCGCACGCGGGAGCTGCCCGACCTGGAGCGACTGACCGACCGGCTGCAGGAGCGCGCGCCGGCGCCGGGCGAGATCAGCCTCGTCCACGGCGACAGCCACCTGCGCAATGTCATCGTCGACCCGGACGACGCGCAGGTGCGGGCGATCCTCGACTGGGAGCTGGCCACCCTCGGCGACCCGCTCGCCGATCTCGGGACCCTGTTGGCGTACTGGCCCCAGGCGGGCGATCCGCCGAGCATGCGCTTCGATGCCTCGACGGTCGAAGGCTTCGCCACCCGCGACGAGCTCGTCGAGCACTATGCGCAGGTGGCCGGTCGCGATGTCACGGCCGTGCCCTTCTGGCACGGGTTGGGGCTGTGGAAGCTCGCGATCATCCTCGAGGGAGTGCGCCGTCGTCAGCTCGACGACCCGCGCAACCTCACGGCGGTGGGCGCGATCCCCGCGGAGGCCGTGGACGAGCTCGTCGCGTGTGCGCACGTCGTGCTGGACGACGCGCATTAGCATGTCCGGCATGGCCAGCGACGCAGACACCACCACGGAGGTCCCCGATCTCGTCGACGCCGAGCACCTCGGCACCCAGCCGCAGACGGCGCGCGGCAAGCGCACCCGGGAGGCGCTCATCGCCGCCGCCCGCACGATCTTCGAGCGGGATGGCTTCGTCGACTCACGCCTCGTCGACATCGCGGCAGAGGCCAAGTGCTCGATCGGCAGCTTCTACACGTGGTTCGACAGCAAGGACGAGGTCTTCGCCGCCGTCCTGCACCAGGCACAGAGCGAGATGCTCCACCCCGGGACCAGCCGCATGGAGGCATCGGACGACCCGGTTGCGATCATCACGGCGAGCAACCGCGCCTACTTCGAGGCCTACCGGCGCAATGCCCGGCTCAACCAGCTCCTCCTGCAGGTCGCGACCGTCGACCCCAAGATCCGCGCCCTGCGGCAGGCCAGGGCCAATGCTTTCGTCATGCGCAATGCCAAGGCGATCGCCGAGCTGCAGGCCCGCGGGTTGGCGGACCGTGGCGTCGACGCGACGACGGCGGCGATGGCGCTGTCCGGCATGGTCTCGCGCCTGGCGCAGGACGCCTTCGTCCACGAGTTCCTCCTCGCACCCGTCGACGAGCTCGTCGACGCGGCCACCCGCATGTGGACCAATGCGCTCGGGCTCACGCAACCGGAGCTGCGCGCGGACTGAGCCGAGCGCGACGAGCCAGCACGACGCAGGGGGTGCCACCGACCGGTGGCACCCCCTGCGTCATGCTCGACCGAGGTCACCGGGCGATGGTGACCCCACCGTCGACGGTGAGGGTGCTGCCGACGACGTAGTCGCCGGCGTCCGAGGCGAGATAGATCGCCGCGGCAGCCATGTCCTCGGAGCGACCGATGCGTCCGGACGGGATGCTGCCGGAGATCTCGTCCCCGTGGTCGCGCGCCTCCTTGTTCATATTGGAGGCGAAGGCGCCGGGCGCGATCGCGCTGACGATGATGCCCTCGGGGGCGAGCGTGACCGCCATCCGCTTGGTCAGGTGCACCACGCCTGCCTTGCTCGCGTGATACGAGTACGTCTCCATCGGGTTGAGGGAGAGCCCGTCGATGGACGCGATGTTGATGACCTTGGCCAGGTGGCCGCTGCGCTGGTGCCCGGCGAGCAGCAGGCCCTTGGCGGCCTGGGTGAGGAAGAAGGGCGCCTTGACGTTGAGGTCCATGACCTTGTCCCAGCCGCTCTCGGGGAAGGTGTCGAAGGCTTCGCCCCATGCCGCGCCGGCGTTGTTGACGAGGATGTCGAGGTGGCTCTCGTGCTCGCCGAAGGCTTCGAGCAGGGCCGTGATGCCGGCGGTCGTCGAGACATCGCCGGGCAGGGCGACACAGCGGCCCTCGCCGAACTGCTCCGTCAGCTCAGCGGCCGTCGCCCGGCAGGCCTCCTCCTTGCGCGCGGTGATGTAGACCGTCGCGCCCTGGCTGAGCAGCCCCTCGGTGATCATCCGACCGATGCCGCGGGAACCGCCGGTGACGAGGGCGACGCGGGCGTCGAGGGAAAAGAGTGCAGGGATGTCCATGGTGGTCCTTCGCTCGGGAGTGTGAGACGACCGTAGCCGTACTTGAATCAGGGTTCAAGAGTAGTTGAATGTGGATTCACGTTGTGGGATGGTGGCCACGTCACCGCCGACTCGACCACAGGAGCACCCCATGACCCGGACCTCGCAGGAGATCCGCCTCGCCGCCCGTCCGCACGGCCGCCCCGACGAGAGCACCTGGGAGCTCGCCACGAGCGAGGTGCCCGAGCCCGGGCCGGGGGAGTTCCTCGTCGAGATGCAGCAGATCTCGCTCGACCCCGCCATGCGCGGCTGGCTCAACGACGTGCGCTCCTACCTGCCGCCCGTGAAGATCGGCGCGGTCATGCGTGCCTTCGGTGCCGGGACGGTCATCGCCTCGCAGCACGACGACTTCGCCGTCGGCGATGTCGTCAGTGGGACCTTCGGCGTGCGCGAGTACGCCATCTCCAGCGGGAAGGGAGTGGCTCACCTCGACCTCGACCTCGCCCCGATGAGCACCTGGCTGGGCGCGCTCGGCATGCCCGGCATGACCGCGTGGTTCGGTCTCGAGGACGTGGCTCGAGCGAAGCCGGGTGACACCGTGCTCGTCTCCGCCGCGGCCGGCGCCGTCGGCAGCACCGTCGCCCAGCTGGCCAAGGCCAAGGGGTGTCGGGTCATCGGCATCGCCGGTGGCCCGGACAAGGTGGACTGGCTGCGCGAGCTCGGGCTCGACGAGGTCATCGACCGCCGAGAGGGAAACCTGCTCAAGCAGGTGCGCGCGGCCGCGCCCGATGGCGTGGACGTCTACTTCGACAATGTCGGTGGCGAGTCGCTCGACGCGGCCCTGGCCAATCTCGCGCACGGCGCCCGGATCGCCATCTGCGGTGCCATCTCGACCTACAACGACGAGACCCTCGCCGAGGGCCCGCGCCGCTACATGGCGCTGCTCGTCTTCCGCGCGAGCATGCAGGGCTTCGTCGTCATGGACTACGAGGACCGCTACGGCGAGGCGATCTCCGGCATCGGCGACCTGATCCGCGACGGCCGCTTCGTCGCGACGGAGACCGTCCTCGACGGCGGCGTCGCCGCCTTCCCCGAGGCCCTGCTCGGCCTCTTCGACGGGGTCAACACCGGCAAGCTCCTCCTCCAGCTCTGATCCACCGAAGGGAACCACCATGCGCGCCATCCACATCTCCACCCTCGACGGACCCGAGGCCGTCGAGGTCGTCGACCTGCCCGACCCCAGCAACGACAAGCTCGTGACGATCGACGTCAAGGCGGCCGGTGTGGCCTTCCCCGAGCTGCTGCAGACCCGGGGGCTCTACCAGATGAAGCCGGACCTCCCCTTCGTCCCCGGGGCCGAGGTCGCCGGGGTCGTCTCGGCTGCCCCCGAGGGCAGCGGGCTGTCCGTCGGTGACCGCGTGGCGGCGCTGACCCTGCTCGGAGGCTTCGCCGAGAAGGCGCTGGCCCGTCCCGACCTGACCTTCGCCCTGCCCGACGAGGTCTCCTTCGAGGAGGCGGCGTCCTTCACCTTCAACTACGCGACGGTCTACTTCGCGCTCGTCGAGCGTGGTGGCCTGGCCGAGGGGGAGACCGTCCTCGTCCACGGTGCGGCCGGCGGCATCGGGACCGCGGCCATCCAGATGGCCAAGGCCTTCGGGGCGAGCAAGGTCATCGGGGTCGTCTCCACCGAGGCGAAGGGGGAGATCGCCCGGGCCGCAGGGGCGGACGAGGTCGTCATGGCCGACGGCTTCCTCGACGCGGTCGGCAAGGCCAGTGTGGACATCGTCGTCGACCCGGTCGGCGGCGACCGCTTCACCGACTCCCTGCGCAGCCTCAAGGAGCACGGACGACTGCTCGTCATCGGCTTCACGGCCGGCGAGATCCCGCAGGTCAAGGTCAACCGCCTGCTGCTCAACAATGTCTCCGTCGTCGGAGTCGGCTGGGGCGCCTACGCGATGTCCCGTCCGGGACACGTGGGCAAGGAGTGGGACGCGATGCTCCCGCACCTGCGCAGCGGCGCCCTGCGTCCCGTCGTCGGGGAGACCCACCGGCTCGAGGGCGCGGCCGCGGCCCTGGCCTCCCTGGAGGGTCGGACGGTGACCGGCAAGGTCGTGCTGGTGCCATGAGCCCGGCGCTGCCCTCGATCGAGGAGATCACTCAGGTCCCCGAGTCCCGCCGTGCCGTCGCCGGCCCGGAGTGGGAGGACGAGAACGGCCACGTCAACGTCGCGCACTTCTACGCCTTCCACCTCGCCGCCTCCGAGACGGCGCTGCAGCAGATCGGTCTCGACGACGACTACCGCGAGCGCAGCAGGTGCGGTGTCTTCAGCATGGAGCAGCACTTCCGCTTCTACGACGAGGTGCGCATCGGTCAGGAGATCTCCGCCCACGTGCGCTGGCTGGACCGCGGCAACAAGGTGTTCCACGGCATCTCGGTGATCGTCAACCATGACACCGCAACGGTCGCCAACACCCTCGAGGTCCTCGAGGGGCACGTCGACCTCGTCACCCGCCGCGCCGCTGCCTTCCCCGAGGGGCTCGCGCAGCGCGTCGACGCCGAGATCGCCGTCCACCGGGCCCTGCCGTGGAGCCTGCCGCTTGCCGGCAGCATGGGAGTGCGCCGCTGACCCGGCGCGCCCACGACTCGGGCCCATGACCTCGCGGAGGTCATGGGCCCGAGTGCGTCGAGGGGTTCTCAGGCGCTGAAGCGGCCGATCGACTCCGCGACGAGGATCGGCTTGTCGATGCCGTCGGCCTCGACGGTCAGCTTCGTCACGACGTTGACCTGGCCGGGAGCGGTCTCCTCCACCTTGGTCAGCTCGGCCCGCAGACGGATGCGCGAGCCCACGGGCAGCGGGTGGATGAAGCGCACCTTGTCGTAGCCGTAGTTGAGGCTGTGGGCGAAGCCGTCGAAGGCCATCAGCTCCTCGAGGAAGGCCGGCGTGCGCGAGAGGCTGTAGAGGCCGTGCGCGATCGTCGAGCCGAAGGGGGAGTCGGCTGCCTTCGCGGGGTTGACGTGGATCCACTGGTGATCGCCGGTGAGCTCGGCGAAGGCGTCGATCTTGGCCTGGTCGACGACGTGCCACTCGGTGGGGCCGATCTCGACGCCGACGAGGTCCTTGAGGTCTTGCACGGACGCTGGGCGGTGCTGGGTGGTCTGGGTCATGGTGAGCTCCTTCGATCACGAACAGGTCCCCTTGACCGTAGTTGAACTTGAAGCCGGGTTCAAGTATGTTTCGAGGCGTCAGGCAGCCGAGATCACAGGAGCTCTCACATGACCACAGACCAGCAACGCGTCGCCGTCGTCACCGGTGCAGCCCGAGGCATCGGCGCCGGTGTCGCCCGCCGACTGGCCGCAGACGGGATGGCCGTCGCCGTCCTCGACCTCGACGAGTCGGCCTGCGTGCCCGTCGTCGAGTCGATCACCCAGGAGGGGGGCCGGGCACTGGCCGTCGGCGCCGATGTCTCCGACCCGGAGCAGGTGGAGGCAGCGGTCCAGCGCATCGCCGACGAGCTCGGCGCACCGACGGTGCTGGTCAACAACGCCGGCATCATCCGCGACAACCTCATCTTCAAGATGAGCGTGGAGGACTGGGACTCGGTCATGGCGGTGCACCTGCGTGGTGCCTTCCTCATGACCAAGGCCTGCCAGGCCTACATGACGCAGGAGCGTCACGGCCGCATCGTCAACCTCTCCTCCACCTCGGCCCAGGGCAACCGCGGCCAGGTCAACTACTCGGCGGCCAAGGCCGGCATGCAGGGCCTGACCAAGACCCTGGCGATCGAGCTGGGCAAGTTCGGCGTCACGGCCAACGCGATCGCCCCGGGCTTCATCGAGACCGAGATGACCCAGGAGACCGCGGAGCGCATCGGCATCGACTTCGAGGAGCTGAAGAAGATGGCCCGCGAGCAGGCGCCCGTCGCCCGCACCGGTCGGCCCGAGGACATCGCCCACGCCGTCTCCTTCTTCGTCAGCGAGGGCGCCGGCTTCACCACCGGACAGGTCCTCTACGTCGCCGGCGGGCCGTGCGACTGATGGGCACCGCGATGCAGATCAAGGACAAGGTTGCGATCGTCACCGGTGCCGCCGGTGGCATCGGGGCAGCGCTCGCCGAGGCCCTCGTCGACGGGGGCGCCCACGTCGTCATCTCTGACATCGACGAGGCACGGCTGGCCGCGACGGCCGAGCGCATCGGGGCGGTCGCCGTCGCCGGTGACGCCTCGAGCGAGGACGTCATCGCGCGGATGATCGCGACGGCGCAGGTGAGCTTCGGTCCCGTCGACCTCTTCTTCGCCAACGCCGGCATCGGGGACGGGCTGGGCATGTCCGCCACCGATGAGCAGTGGCAGCAGGCGATCGACATCAACGTCCTGGCCCATGTGCGCGCCGCCCGGGCGCTCGTGCCGCAGTGGGTCCAGCGCGGCTCGGGATACTTCGTGACCACCGCCTCTGCCGCAGGCCTGCTCACGCAGATCGGCTCGGCCACCTACTCGATGACCAAGCATGCGGCCGTCGGCTTCGCCGAGTGGCTCGCCGTGACCTATGGCGACGACGGCATCGGCGTCAGCTGCCTGTGTCCCATGGGTGTCGACACGGAGATGCTCCGGTCGGGGATGACCTCCGGTGGTGGCACCGGGGGCAAGGTCGCCGCCGCTGCCGTGACCGGCGCGGGCGAGGTGCTGACCCCCCGGGAGGTCGCTGACCAGGTGCTTGCCTCGGTCGCGGAGGGCACCTTCCTCATCACTCCGCACGCCGACGTGCGCGAGTTCATGCGGCGCAAGGCCGCAGACCACGACCGGTGGATCCACGGCATGCAGCGCTACCAGCGACACCTGATGGGAGAGGTCTGATGACGAACGGAGCCAGCCTGATCTGGACCTGGGCCGACCGGACGCCCGACGCCATCGCCGTGCGCGACGGAGAGCGTTCGTGGACCTTCGCGCAGCTGCGCGCCGGCGTCCGGGGCGCCATCGAGGAGCTCACCGAGCGGGGGGTGCGTCCCGGGGACCGGGTCCTCATGGTCGTCCCGACGTGCGCGGAGTTCGTCCTCACCTATCACGCGCTGCTCGCCATCGGCGCGACCGCCGTCACCGTCAACCCGCTGTGCACCCAGCGCGAGCTGACCCACTTCGTCGACGACGCCGGTTGCACCTTCGCGATCGGCTGGCACGAGGACGACGGCCCCGTGGCGGGGACGGCGTCCGCGGCAGGCATCGCGCTGTGGGTGCTCGAGCCCGGCTGCGTGCGCTCCTCCGACGAGGGCATCGGCCTCGCCGACGTGACCGCCGACGATGCCGCCGTGCTGCTCTACACCTCCGGGACGACCGGCGCCCCCAAGGGAGCCGTCCTCACGCACGGCAACCTGCTGTCCTGCGGTGCGGCCTACGCCGAGGCGCTGGAGGTGACGGGCGAGGACCACATGGGCACCGCCCTTCCCCTCTTCCACGTCTTCGGCCAGGCCTCGGTCATGTTCACGACCTTCACCTTCGGCGGCGGCATGACCTTGCAGCGGCCCTTCGACCCCGCGGGGCTGCTGCAGCTGGCGGCGGACCAGGAGCTGACCTCGCTCGCCGGCGTGCCGACGATGTGGAATGCCATGCTCCACGCCGAGACGGACCTGACGGCGGAGGACCTGTCGCACCTGCGCCTGGCCTGCTCCGGCGGTGCCGCGCTGCCCCTCGAGGTCGGCAAGGCCTTCCAGGAGCGCTTTGGCGCGGTCGTCCTCGATGGCTACGGGCTGAGCGAGACGACCGGCGCGGCGACCGTCAACCGGGCGATCCACCCGCGCAAGGAGATGAGTGTCGGGCGGGCCGTCGACGGCTGCGCGCTCGCCATCTTCGACGAGCACGGCAGCCAGCTGCCTCCGGGCGAGGTCGGCGAGGTCGCGATCCGTGGTCCGGTCGTCATGCGCGAGTACTGGAACAAGCCCGAGGCCACCGCTGCGGTACGCCACGGCGACTGGTTCCTCACCGGCGACATCGGCCGGATGGACGATGACGGTGACCTGTGGATCGTCGACCGCAAGAAGGACCTCGTGATCCGAGGCGGGTACAACGTCTACCCGCGGGAGGTCGAGGAGGTGCTCTACGGGCACCCGGACATCCTCGAGGCGGCCGTCATCGGGGTGCCCGACGAGCGTCTCGGCGAGGAGATCGCTGCGGTCATCACGCCGCAGCCGGGCCGGAGCATCGACCCCACCGAGCTGCGCATCTGGCTCGAGGAGCGGGTCGCGGCCTACAAGGTCCCGCGGATCTACCAGCTGGTGGAGGCGTTGCCCAAGGGCGCCACCGGCAAGATCCTCAAGCGGGCCATCGACCGCGGGGACATCGCGACCACCGGTGAGCGGCCCGCCCGGGCCACCACCCCCACCACCTGAGCGAAGGGAGCGACCCGTGGACTTCACGCTGGACGCCAGGACCACCGAGCTGCAAGAGCAGCTGACCGCCTTCATGGACGAGCACGTCTACCCCATCGAGGCGGCATTCCAGGAGCAGATCGACGCGGCCCCCGACCGCTGGTCGCCGCCGCCGATCATCGAGCCGGCCAAGGAGGCCGCCCGCAGCCAGGGGCTGTGGAACCTCTTCCTCCCCGGCGAGGACGGCGCCGGCCTGACCAACCTGCAGTACGCACCGCTGTGCGAGATCCTCGGGCGCAGCCTGCACATCGCCCCCGTGGTGACCAACTGTGCCGCGCCGGACACCGGCAACATGGAGGTGCTGAACATGTTCGGCACCGACGAGCAGAAGGAGCAGTGGCTCACGCCCCTGCTCGCCGGCGAGATCCGCTCGGCCTTCGCCATGACCGAGCCTCGGGTGGCCAGCTCCGACGCGACCAACATCGAGACCTCGATCGTGCGCGACGGCGACGAGTACGTCATCAACGGCCGCAAGTGGTACATCTCCGGCGCGATGAACCCCAACGCCAAGGTGCTCATCCTCATGGGCAAGACGGACCCCACGGCGGACCGTCACAAGCAGCAGTCGATGATCCTCGTGCCGCGGGACGCTCCCGGTGTGGACGTGCGTCGCGGGATGAAGGTCTTCGGGTACGACGACCGCGACCACGGCGGCCACGCCGAGATCGACTTCACCGACGTGCGGGTCCCGGTGAGCAACCTCATCGGTGAGGAGGGCAGCGGCTTCGCCATCGCCCAGGCCCGGCTCGGTCCCGGCCGGATCCACCACTGCATGCGCCTGATCGGCATCGCCGAGCGTTCCCTGGAGCTGATGGTCGAGCGCGCCGCCAGCCGGGTCGCCTTCGGCAAGCCCCTGTCGGAGCAGGGCGTGATCCGTGACTGGATCGCGGAGTCGCGCGTGCGGATCGAGCAGCTGCGGCTGCTCACCTTCAAGGCCGCTTGGCTGATGGACACGGTCGGCAACAAGGGCGCCCACACGGAGATCCAGGCGATCAAGATCGCCGCGCCGGCCACCGTCGAGTGGATCCTCGACAAGGCCGTCCAGGTGCACGGCGCCGGCGGCCTCAGCCAGGACTTCCCGGTCGCCGAGTGGTACGCCCAGGTGCGCACCCTGCGCTTCGCCGACGGCCCCGACGAGGTGCACAAGAACGCCCTCGCCCGCCACGAGATCCGGAGGATGACCGCACATGTCTGACCTGAAGCAGCGGGTCGAGGAGCTCCTCGCGAGCCACGACCCCCGAACGAGCGACGCCGCGGACTTCCTCGGCGCCCAGTACGACGCCGGCCTGGCATGGGTGCACTTCCCCGAGGGCAAGGGGGGCCTGGGCATCTCCCGCGGCCGCCAGCTCGAGGTCGACGCGCTGCTGGATGCGGCGGGCGCACCGCGACCGGACTTCGGCCGCAACAGCAT
This sequence comes from Janibacter limosus NBRC 16128, assembly GCF_001570985.1. Classification (GTDB taxonomy): domain Bacteria; phylum Actinomycetota; class Actinomycetes; order Actinomycetales; family Dermatophilaceae; genus Janibacter; species Janibacter limosus. The sequence goes on from NZ_BCSS01000008.1 coordinate 36,952, forward strand.
CGGCCTGGGCATGGCCGCGCCGACGATCCTGGCCTTCGGCTCGCAGGAGCTGCAGGAGCGCTACCTGCGACCCCTGTTCGCCTGCACGGAGATCTGGTGCCAGCTCTTCAGCGAGCCCGGTGCCGGGTCCGACCTGGCTGCCGTCGCGACCCGTGCGGTCCCCGACGGCGACGAGTGGGTCGTCGACGGGCAAAAGGTGTGGACCTCCGGCGCGCACAACGCCGACTTCGCCATCCTCGTGGCCCGCACCGACACCTCGGTCCCCAAGCACGCGGGCCTGACCTACTTCCTCGTCGACATGACCGATCCGGGGATCGAGGTCCGCCCCCTTCGTCAGATCACGGGTGAGGCCGAGTTCAACGAGGTCTTCCTCACCGGGGTGCGCGTCCACGACCGCAACCGCGTGGGTGCCATCGGCGAGGGGTGGAAGGTCGCCACGACGACACTCAACAACGAGCGGGTCGCGATCAGCGCCGGCAACGACCGCGAGGCCGGCCAGATCGGCCTGGTCACCGAGCGTTGGCGCACGGACCCCTCCGTGCGCACGCCCGGCAACCACACCGAGCTCATGCAGTGGTGGGTCGAGACCGAGGTGACCCGCCTCGCCGGCGAGCGCCTGCGCCAGGGTCTCGAGGCCGGCCAGCCCGGGCCCGAGAGCTCGGCGATGAAGCTGGCCTTCGCCCAGCAGGCCCAGCAGGTCACCGGGTTCGCCCTCGAGCTCGCGCCCGAGGAGGGCCTGACCTACCACGACTGGACCATGGTGCGGCCCGAGGGCGGCTCCTTCCTCGGCCACGGCCCCGGCTTCCGCTACCTGCGCGCCAAGGGCAACTCCATCGAGGGTGGTACCAGCGAGATCATGCGCAACATCGTCGCCGAGCGCGTGCTCGGCCTGCCCCCGGACCACCGCCCTGACAAGGGCATCCCCTTCAAGGACGTGCCGCGATGACCGATCTTCTCTACACCGACGTCGAGGAGTCCTTGCGCTCCAGCGTGCGGTCCACCCTGCAGCGTTCCCTCGACGAGGGTCTGCCTGCTCGCCTCTACGACGAGCCGGACACCGATGTGGGCGCGCTCTGGCAGGCGCTCGCCGGGCAGCTCGGCCTCGCCGGCCTGCTCGTCCCCGAGTCCCTCGGCGGCGTCGAGGCCGGCCCGCGTGAGGCAGCCGTTGTCCTGGAGGAGCTCGGCCGTGCGGTCGCACCCGTGCCCTTCCTCACCAGCGCCGTCATCGCGACGACCGCCCTGCTCGAGGCGGGCGACGAGCAGCACCTGCCGGCGCTCGCCTCGGGCGAGCGCACCGCTGTCCTCGTGCTGCCCTGGACCGCCCGTCGGGGTGCCTGGTCGGCGGTGTCGGGGAGCACGGAGCCGGTCGCCGGCGCCCTCGACGCGGACCTCTTCCTGGTCCCCACCACGGGCGAAGGGGGCGTGCCCTCCCTGCGCGCGTATGACCGCGGTGACGTGGAGGTGGAAGCGATCACCTCGCTCGACATGACCCGTCCGCTCGCCCGCGTGACGGTGACCGGCCAGGGGAGCGAGGTCGCGTCCGGGACGCGCGCCGAGGTGGCCGTCGACGCTGCCCTGGCCGCTGGCGCGGCACTGCTCGCCTCCGAGCAGCTCGGTCTGGCGCAGTGGTGCCTCGAGACGACCGTGGAGTACGCCAAGACGCGGGTGCAGTTCGCCCGCCCGATCGGCTCCTTCCAGGCGATCAAGCACCGCCTGGCCGACCTCTACCTGCTGCTCGTGAGCGCCCAGGCGGCGGCCCGACAGGCCGCCGGCACGCTCGCCGACGACGACCCCGACCAGCAGGTCTCGCAGGCCGTGGCCCAGGCCTTCTGCTCCGACGCGGCCGTCCGCGCCGCGGAGGAGGCCCTGCAGCTGCACGGCGGCATCGGCATGACCTGGGAGGCCCTCGTGCACACCCGCCTCAAGCGGGCCAAGTCCGACCAGCTGGCCCTCGGCACGCCCGACCGGCACCGCAGCGACCTCGCCGTGCTGGTGGACCTCCCGGCCAGCTGAGTGATCGACTCGATCCACCCCCTTCGTCCGACCTCTCTCACCCACAGGAGTGACCATGCGTGAAGCAGTCATCGTCTCCACCGCTCGCACCCCGATCGGCCGCGCCTACCGCGGCGCCTTCAACGACACCCAGGCCCAGGAGCTCATCGGCCACGCCGTGCGGCACGCCGTCGAGCGCTCCGGCGTCGAGGGCGGCCAGATCGAGGACGTCGTCATCGGCGCCGCCATGCAGCAGGGCTCGACCGCGATGAACATCGGTCGCCAGGCCGCGCTGCGGGCCGGGCTGCCCGTCACCGTCGCCGGGATGTCCGTCGACCGTCAGTGCGCGAGCGGTCTGATGGCCATCGCCACCGCCTCCAAGCAGGTGATCTTCGACGGCCAGGACGTCGCCGTCGGTGGTGGCGTCGACTCGATCTCGTTGGTGCAGAACGAGCACATGAACACCTACCGCTCGCAGGACCCGTGGCTCGTCGAGCACGTCCCCGCGACGTACATGTCGATGCTCGAGACCGCCGAGGTCGTGGCGCAGCGGTACGGCATCTCCCGCGAGCGCCAGGACGAGTACGCACTCGAGTCGCAGCGTCGCACGGCGGCCGCCCAGGAGGCTGGAGCCTTCGACGACGAGATCGTCCCGCTCACCACGACCATGCTCACCAAGGACAAGGCGACCGGTGAGGTCGGCTCGCAGGAGGTGACGCTGACCAAGGACGAGGGCAACCGTCCCGGCACCGTGCTCGCGGACCTGCAGCGACTCAACCCGGTCCTCGCCAAGGACGGCACCGAGGGCTTCTCGATCACCGCGGGCAATGCCTCACAGCTGTCCGACGCCGCCTCCGCCGCCGTCGTCATGGAGGCCTCCGAGGCGTCCCGCCGCGGGCTCACCCCGCTGGGTGCCTTCCGCGGGATGGCCGTCGCCGGCTGCGAGCCGGACGAGATGGGCATCGGCCCGGTCTTCGCCGTCCCGAAGCTGCTCGCGCAGCACGGGTTGAGCGTCGACGACATCGGTCTGTGGGAGCTCAACGAGGCCTTCGCCGTCCAGGCCCTCTACTGCCGCGACACCCTCGGCATCGACCCGGAGAAGTTCAACGTCAACGGTGGCGCGATCTCCATCGGCCACCCGTACGGCATGAGCGGTGCACGCATGGCCGGCCACGTCCTCATCGAGGGCAAGCGTCGTGGCGCGCGCTACGGCGTCGTGACGATGTGCGTCGGTGGTGGCATGGGCGCTGCAGGTCTCTTCGAGATCTTCTGACCGTCACCACCCACCATCCTCAAGGAGCTGCACGTGAGCGTCTTCGTCGCCAACCGTGGAGAGATCGCTGTCCGGATCGTCCGGGCGGCGAAGGAGGCAGGTCTCGAGGTCGTCGTGGCCGTGACCCGGGCCGAGGTCGACTCGTTGGCCGCCCGACTGGCGACCGGCGTCCATGTGCTCCCCGGTGAGGGGGCGGCGGCCTACCTCGACGCCGCCTCCCTCGTCGAGGGCGCGAGGGACCACGGGTGCACGATGCTGCACCCGGGGTACGGGTTCCTCAGCGAGAGCCCGGTACTCGCCCGGGCCTGCGCCGAGGCCGGCGTGACCTTCGTCGGGCCGGACGCCTCGCTGCTCGAGCTCTTCGGCGACAAGGGCAGCGCCCGCGAGGTGGCGGAGCAGGCCGGTGTCCCGGTCCTGCCCGCCACCCCGGTCGGCGTCACCCGGGACCGGGCCGAGGCCTTCGCCCGGGAGCAGCACCCGGCGGGCGTGATGATCAAGGCCGCCGCCGGCGGTGGTGGCCGCGGCATGCGTGCCGTGTCGGCCGGTGAGTCGCTCGCCGAGGCCTGGGAGCGTGCCCGCTCCGAGGCCGAGCGCAGCTTCGGCTCCGGCGAACTCTTCGCCGAGCTCTACGTGGAGCGCGCCCGCCACATCGAGGTCCAGATCGCTGCCGACGGCGCAGGGGAGGTCACCCACCTGGGGGAGCGCGACTGCACCCTCCAGCGCCGCTTCCAAAAGGTCGTCGAGGTCGCCCCCGCGCCCGACCTGCCCGAGGAGGTGCGCGCGGACCTGCACGCTGCAGCGGTGCGACTGATCGCCGGTCGCGGCTACCGCGGCCTGGCCACCGTCGAGTTCCTGGTCGACGCAGACGACCCGACCCGGTGGTGGTTCATCGAGGTCAACCCGCGCCTGCAGGTCGAGCACCCGGTGACCGAGATGGTCACCGGCGTCGACCTCGTCCTCGCGCAGCTGCAGCTGGCGGCCGGCGGGAGCCTCGCCGACCTCGGTCTGGCCGTGCCGCCACGTGTCACCGGCGCCGCGGTCGAGCTGCGGGTGGCTGCCGAGCGCATCGGGAGCACCGGCGAGTCCCTTCCGGCCCACGGCGTCGTCTCCGGCCTGTCCCTGCCCACGGGGCCGGGCGTGCGGGTCGACACCCACCTCGTCGAGGGCGCCCGCGTCGACGGCGCCTTCGACTCGCTCGTGGCCAAGGTGATCACCCACAGCCACAGCGGCCTGACCGCTGCCCTCGGCAAGGCGCGGCAAGCGGCCGCCGAGTGCACCATCGCGGGAGTCGAGACCAACCTCCCGATCCTGCGAGCGCTGCTCGAGCACGAGGACGTCGCCGCGTGGGACGTCACCACCCAGTGGCTCGGGAGAGCGGACATCGCCCGGGGAGCCGACACCGGTGAGGGCCTCGATGGCGAGGTCGTCGCGGAGATGGCCGGCACGGTCATCTCCGTCCTCGTCGAGCAGGGCCAGGAGGTCACGGCCGGGACGCCCGTGGTCGTCGTCGAGGCGATGAAGATGGAGCACCTCGTGCCCGCGCCGGTCACGGGCGTCATCAGCGACGTCCGTGCTCGTGCGGGTGCGACGACCGCGCCCGGAGACCTGCTGGTGCGGGTGCTCCCTTCGTCCGACCAGTCGAGTGCCGGCACGCTCGACGACGGACCGGACCTCGATGCCGATCGACCCGATCTCACCCGGGTGCTCGAGCGACGCGACCGGCGCATGGACGCAGCGCGCACCGAGGCCGTGGCCAAGCGCCACGCTCGCGGTCAGCGGACCGCGCGGGAAAACATCGCCGACCTCGTGGACGCGGACAGCTTCGTCGAGTACGGCGGCTTCGCGGTCGCGGCCCAGCGCGCCCGCCGCAGCGAGGAGGACCTCATCGCCAACACCCCGGCCGACGGCATCGTCACGGGCATCGGCCGGATCAGCTCCGCACCCACGCAGGACTCCCGCTGCGCAGTGCTGTCCTACGACTACACCGTCCTCGCCGGGACCCAGGGCTATCTCAACCACAAGAAGACCGACCGCCTCCTCGAGATCGCCGAGAGGCAACGTCTGCCCGTCGTCCTCTTCGCCGAAGGGGGCGGAGGTCGCCCCGGCGACACCGACACGACGGTCGCCAGCGGCCTGGACGTGCCGACCTTCGCGACGATGGGGCGACTGAGCGGGCTCGTCCCGACCGTCGGCATCGCGGCCGGGCGCTGCTTCGCCGGCAATGCCGCGCTGCTGGGCTGCTGCGATGTCATCATCGCCACCCGCGACTCGACGATCGGCATGGGCGGCCCGGCGATGATCGAAGGCGGTGGACTGGGGGTCTTCGCTCCCGAGGAGGTCGGCCCCATCGAGGTGCAGGGCGCCAACGGCGTCGTCGACGTGGTCGTCGAGGACGAGGCCGAGGCGGTCGCGGTGGCCAAGCGCTACCTCGGCTACTTCCAGGGTGCGCACGAGGAGTGGACGCAGCCCGACCAGCGGGCACTGCGCCACGTCGTCCCGGAGAACCGGGTGCGCGCCTATGACATCCACGCCGCGATCGACACCCTCGCCGACGAGGGCTCGGTCCTGGAGCTGCGGGCCGGCTTCGCTCCGGGAGTCGTCACCGCGCTGGTGCGCATCGAAGGCCGTCCGATGGGGCTGGTCGCCAACAACCCGCGACACCTCGGCGGAGCCATCGACACCCCTGCTGCCGACAAGTTGGCGCGTTTCCTCCAGCTCTGCGACGCGCACGGTCTACCGGTCGTGTCCCTGTGCGACACACCGGGCTTCATGGTCGGTCCGGAGCACGAGCGCACGGCGACCGTGCGTCACTTCGCGCGGCTCTTCGTCATCGGGGCGCACCTGCGGGTGCCGATGGTGACCGTCGTCCTGCGCAAGGCCTACGGGCTGGGCGCACAGGCGATGGCCGCCGGCAGCTTCCACCGCCCGGCGGCGACGCTGGCCTGGCCGACGGGCGAGGTCGGCGGCATGGGGCTCGAGGGCGCGGTCCGTCTCGGCTTCCGCCGCGAGCTCGAGGCGGTCGCCGACCCGAGCGAGCGACGTGAGCTGGAACGGCGGCTGCTGGACGACCTGTACGAGCGCGGCCGTGCGGTCAACGCCGCGGCGGTCGTCGAGCTCGACGACGTGATCGACCCGGTCGACACGCGCCGGTGGATCCTCACGGCGATGGCGAGCGCCATCCCGACCGTGGGCACTGCCCGCTACATCGACACCTGGTGACGCAAAGGAGCGCGCGCATGGACTACACGCAGCACCTGCAGGACCTCCGGGAGCGGCAGGAGCGGGTCCGGCCCGCCGGCACGCCCCGTGACGTCGTCCACCCCCTGGGTGACCTCACCGTCCCCGAGTACGTCGACGCCTGGGCGCAGCGGCAGCCCGACCGGCCGGCCGTGGTCCACGACGACATCGTCACCGACTACCGGGAGCTGGCCGACCGCCACGCCCGGTGGGCCGGGTGGCTCCGCGCGAAGGGGGTGGCCCCCGGCGAGTGCGTCGGCGTCCACCTGGGCAATGTCCCCGAGTTCGTCATCGCCTTCCTCGGCACCCTGCGGGCCGGGTGCGTGCACGTCCCGGTCAACCCGATGTTCCAGCACGCCGAGCTGGTCCACGAGCTGGGTGACTCCGGCGCGAGCATCGTCGTCACGAGCGCGGCTCTGGCGCAACGCCTCTGCGAGGCCGCTGTCGAGACCGGGGTGCGTACCGTCGTCGTCCTCGCAGGTGAGGGTGACCCCCTTCCCTCAGTGGCCGGCATCGACATCGTGCGCTGGTCCGACACGGAGGGCGCGCCACCGCTGCTCGAGGCCGCCGCCGACCTCGATGCGCTTGCGGCGCTGAACTACACCGGCGGCACGACGGGCCTGCCCAAGGGCTGCGAGCACACCCAGCGGCACATGGTCTACACGGCGGTGAGTGCGGCCGGGGCCAACGGCTTCGACGGGACGCGGATCGTCTCGCTGTGCTTCATCCCGGTGTTCTGGATCGCGGGGGAGGACCTGGGCATCCTCATCCCGCTCGTGATGGGCGGGACCACGGTGCTGCTCGAGCGGTGGGATGCGGCCACCGTCGTCGACCTCGTCGAGCGTCATCGCGTGACGACGACCGCGGCCACGGTGGAGAGCTATCTCGACATCCTGCAGGTGCCGGGCGTGGCCGATCGCGACCTCTCCTGCTTCACCGCGCCCATGACGATGTCCTTCATCCGCAAGCTCACGCCGCAGGTGCGCCGGCAGTGGTCGGACACGGTCGGGGCGGGCTCCGTCCTGCGTGAGGGCTCCTACGGCATGACCGAGAGTCATACGGTCGACGTCGTCCCGTACGGCTTCCACGAGGGAGACCATGACCTGCTGACCGAGCCGGTCTTCTGCGGGCTGCCCGTCCCCGGCACGGACGTGATCGTCGTCGACCCCGTCACCGCGGAGCCGATGGCCCTGGGCGACGCGGGGGAGATCCTCCTGCGCAGCCCGTCGATCATGACCGGCTACTGGGGCAACCCGCAGGCGTCGGCACAGCAGCTGCGTGACGGGTGGTTGCACACCGGCGACACCGGCTACCTCGACGAGGACGGGTGCCTGCACTACCTGGCCCGCAGCAAGGACATGATCAAGGTCAAGGGCATGAGCGTCTTCCCCGCAGAGGTGGAGATGATGCTCGCCGCGCACCCCGAGGTCGAGTCGGTCGCCGTGGTGCCCGCCGACGACGAGGCCGCGGGCCAGCGGCCGGTCGCCTTCGTCAGCCTGGTGGCGCACGCCACCCCCACCGCGGGAGAGCTCGAGGAGTGGGCACGCGGTCAGATGGCCGGCTACAAGGTCCCGCTCGTCGAGGTGGTCGCGGCCTTCCCGCTCACCGACACGGGCAAGATCCGCAAGCCGGAGCTGCTCGAGCGCGCACAGCAGGTCGTCGTCTCCCGCGAGTGACCGTCCAGTAGCACCGGGTGGTCCTTGACAGGGGAAACCACACCCCCACAACATGAACCCGAATTAGCCTTCAAGTACAGGAGATCACAGATGACTTCACCGACAACGACGTCGGACCAGGTGCATGCGAGGGCCACCAAAAAGGCCTTCCTGCGCCTGATGCCCATCCTCATGGCGGCCTACTTCATGGCCTTCGTCGACCGGACCAATGTCGGGCTGGCCAAGAACTCCCTCGAGGTGGACGCGGGCATCGACGCCGCGGCCTACGGGCTGGGGGCGGGGCTGTTCTTCATCACCTACGCCGTCCTCGAGGTGCCGAGCAACCTGCTGCTCCACCGGATCGGGGCCAAGGTGTGGATCAGCCGCATCGCGGTCACCTGGGGCCTGATCACCATGGCGATGATGTTCATCTCCAGCCCTGCGATCTTCTACGTCCTGCGCCTCCTGCTCGGTGCTGCCGAGGCGGGCCTGTACCCGGGGATCATGTACCTCATCACCACCTGGTTCGCGCAGAAGGACCGGGCCACCGCCGTGGGCCTCATCCTCACCGCGTCCTCGGTCGCCTTCATCGTCGCCAACCCCATCGGTGGCGCCCTGATGAAGATGGACGGGATCGGCGGACTCCACGGCTGGCAGTGGCTCTTCGTCATCGAGGGCATCCCCACGGTCCTGCTCGGCATCTTCATCTTCTTCGCGCTGCCCAACTCGCCGGCCAAGGCGTCGTGGCTCGAGCCGGAGGAAGCACGAGAGCTGATGCTGCGCGCCGTGGGTGAGGAGCCCGAGGAGGCGCGGCCCGGCGCGATCATCCGCAACGCGATGTCCAAGCCCTTCCTGCTGACCATCGCCGCGATCTACTTCATGAACCAGATCGCGACCTACGGCGTCATCTTCTTCGTCCCGTCGATCGTCGAGGCGATGGACGTGACGGACAGCTTCATGATCGGACTGATCTCCGGTGTCGTCGGCATCGGTGCCGTCATCGGTGTGCTGCTCTTCCCGCGCCTGCTCAAGCGCAGCCCCGGCTCCGAGGTCCGCCTCATCGGCATCACGACCGCTGCGGCGATCGTCTTCGCCCTGGCCTTCATCTCCGTCGGCAACCCGGTGGCCAAGATGATCATCCTCAGCGCCACGATGCTCTTCGTCGTCGGGGTGCAGCCGCTCTACTGGTCGGTCCTCATGGCCCGGCTCGGTGGGGTCGCGGCCGCCGCCGGCCTCGCCTTCGTCAACACGATCGGCCTCACGGGCGCTTTTGTCGGGCCCTACGCCTTCGGCCTCACGGAGAAGGCCACCGGCTCGCCCTCGTCCGGCCTGTGGGTCCTCGTGGCCGCCACAGCGCTCGGTCTGGTCCTCGTCCCGCTGCTGGGACGCCTGCTGGCGCGTCACGACAGTGAGCTGCCGGCCGAGGAGCCCGAGGCCGCATCCGTCGGCGCCCGCTGAGGCAGGACCGACGAAGAAGCCGGCCGTGACGACCACAGGGTCGTCACGGCCGGCTTCGGGGTGCCTCAGCGATAGTTGGTGAACTGCAGCGCCACGTCCAGATCCTTGCCCTTGAGCAGCGCGATGATCTCCTGGAGCTCGTCGCGCGACTTGCCGGTGACGCGCAGCTCGTCGCCCTGGATCTGCGGCTTGATCCCCTTGGGGCCCTCGTCGCGGATGATCTTGGAGATCTTCTTCGCGTTGTCCTGGTCGATGCCCTCCTTGGTGGGGCCGGAGAGGACGTACTCCTTGCCGGAGGCCTGCGGCTCCTTGTCGCCGAAGTCGATGCTCTTCAGCGACACGCCACGACGGATCAGCTTGGACTCGAAGACGTCGACGACCGCCAGGACGCGGTCGGCGCTGTTGGCCTTGATGACGACGTTGTCGCCGCTCCACTCGATGGAGGCGCCCACGCCCTTGAAGTCGTAGCGCTGGGAGACCTCCTTGGAGGTCTGGTTGAGCGCGTTGTCGACCTCCTGACGGTCGACCTTGCTGACGATGTCGAAGCTGCTGTTGGCCATGTCCTGCGGGCTCCTTCGTGGAAGTTGGTGCCGGAATTGCGTTGGAGGGGGATCAACTTGCTATCCTTCCAGACGCACACGGCAGGTTGTCCGAGCGGCCAATGGAAACGGACTGTAAATCCGTCGGGTTATCCCTACGAAGGTTCGAATCCTTCACCTGCCACCACAGTGCACAGCGAGCCCCGAGCCGGGAACCCGGCCCGGGGCTCGCTGCGTTGTCCACCCTGACAGGACCACGACGAAGGGGAAGTCATGAGTGACCAGGGCACCTCACCCGTCCACATCGCCGGGGTCCTCGCCCGTGCGACGGCAACGGGTCTCATCGGGGCGGCGATGAGCGCCGAGCGTCACCCGGTGGCCATGCGCCGGATGGGACTGGTCGTGGCTGCCGGCCTCGGGGCTGTTGCCGGCCTGGCCGCCGCGGGCATCGTGCCCCTGACGGATCGGGAGGACGGGCAGCGCCTGGACCAGGCCGAGGGCGAGCGATCCCCGATCGCTGCCGCTGCGCTCGGCGTGGCGACCTTCGCGCTCACCGCTGGGGTGAGCGAGGTCGGGCTGCGCACCCAACGACGGTTCGAGAGGTGGGCGGATGCGGCCTTCGGCCGTCCGCGGCTCGCGGTGGGGTTGGCCAACGGGGCGATCTCGATCGTGCTCGACCTGGCCGATGACCGGATTGGTCCCGACGAGGCGATCCGCAGTGCTCCCCGAGCCCACGGGCTGTGATCACTTCAGCCGCTTGAGCGCCTCTCGCCACAGCTCCTCGTAGGCCTGGGCAGCCGCACTGCGCGGTTGCCACTGGACGATCGGGGCGCGGTGCACGCCCATCTGCTCGACCGCGCTCGCCGCCGGGATGGCCGTCGTGGCGACATCGGCCCGCGAGCCCGGAAGTTCCTCGAGGAGCTCCTTGTGGAGGCGCCGCCGGCGGTCGACCATCGACAGGAAGGCGAGCAGCTTCGGCGACTTGCCCTTGGTGTCCTTGATGAACTCGCGCAGCTGGTCAAGGGTGCGGATCGACAGGGGAGAGGGCATGACCGGGGCGAGCACGAGGTCGGCCGCGCGGACGATGCTCTCGGACACGAGGGACACGCTCGGGGCGCAGTCGAGGATCACGAGGTCGTACTTCTTGGACAGTCCGTCGAGCAGCTGGCTGAGCGTGCGGGTGGGCTTCTTCTCCGCGTCGAGCAGCAGGTCGAGGTTGCGGTAGGAGAAGTCGGAGGGCAGCACGTCGAGGTTGTCGAAGTCGCTCGACCGGATCGCATCAGCCATGTCGAGCTTGCCGGCCACCAGCGCCTCGCCGCCCCCCTTCACCTTGGGCTTGACCTTGAAGAGCCACGTGGCGCCGCCCTGCGGATCGAGATCCCACAGCAGGACGCGTCGTCCCTCGTTCGCGGCGAGCCAGGCGAGGTTGGCTGCGGCGGTGGTCTTGCCGACGCCACCCTTGATGCTGTACGAGGCGATGATCTTCATGACCGCCATGCTTTCACCTGTCCCGTCGCAGTGGGGCACGATGCGGGCATGGACGTCATCGTGGGAGACGACGGGTTGGCCCGGCCGCAGTGGGCCGCCAGCGACCCGTTGATGCAGGAGTACTACGACACCGAGTGGGGCCTGCCCGTACGCGACGAGCGTGGGCTCTTCGAGCGGCTCAGCCTCGAGGCCTTCCAGTCGGGGCTCTCGTGGGCGACCATCTTGCGCAAGCGGGAGAACTTCCGGGCGGCCTTCGACGGATTCGACCCCGACCGGGTCGCGGCCTACGGGGAGCAGGACGTGGCCCGCCTCATGGACGACGTCGGGATCGTGCGCAACCGGGCCAAGGTCGAGGCGACGATCCGCAACGCCGGCGCCACGATCTCCCTTCGCGCCGAAGGGGGCCTACCGGACCTCATCTGGTCCTTCCGTCCGGCGCGCACGCCGATGCCGCGGACCTTCGCCGAGGTGCCCACGACCTCCGACGAGTCCAGGGCGCTGGCCAAGGAGCTCAAGCGGCGCGGCTTCGCCTTCGTCGGTCCCACCACGGCCTTCGCGCTCATGGAGGCGGTGGGCATCGTCGACACCCATCTGCTCGACAGCCACCGCCGCGGCTCATCGGGCGTGTGGCGCGGCGACGGTCTGCCGGTGGAGGATGTCTGACATGAGCACCCTCGACCGCGACCTGTACCCGCACTGGGTCACCGTCCCCACCCGATGGAGCGACAACGACCAGTTCGGTCACGTCAACAACGCCGTGCACTACTCGGTGATGGACACGACGATCAACAACTGGTTCAAGGTGCACGGCTTCGACGTCGCCCAGGGCGGCGACACGATCAACCTCATCCCCGAGACCGGGTGCCGCTACCTGGCCGAGATGTCCTACCCGGACACCTTCGAGGTCGGACTGCGCGCCCTGTCCGTCGGCCGGTCGAGCGTGCGCTGGGAGTGCGCCCTCGTGCGCGCCAGCGACGGTGCGCTGGTGGCGCTCGCGACCTCGGCGCATGTCTTCGTCGACGCCGTGACGCGGCGACCGTCGGCGGTCCCGGAGAGCCTCCGGGGCAGTCTCGAAGCGCTCGTCACCACCCCGATTTCATGACCGGGCCATCTGCCGTGTAATCTCTCCCGAGGTGTTCACCGGACCGCCGCAAGGCGCCCGGCAGACCCGCCCCCTTAGCTCAGTCGGCAGAGCGTTTCCATGGTAAGGAAAAGGTCGTCGGTTCGATTCCGACAGGGGGCTCTCGTTCGACCGGCGCCTGGCGTGGGTCGTCCGTCATGGCGGGGTAGCTCAGCTGGTTAGAGCGCACGACTCATAATCGTGAGGTCGCGGGATCGAGTCCCGCTCCCGCTACGCAGTGCCTCGGAGTGTCGAGCCGCCGATTTCCGGTGGAGGCGCCCCGTGGACTATTCTTGTGCGTCGCCGTGTTGTGCCCACAGGGCTGCAGCACCACACGCACCTCCCGCCCAGCGCAGACCGGCGCAGGCGAGTACCACCCGAAGTGTCTGAGAGCAGGTTCTTACCGTGGCATCCAAGAGCGCCGACGTCCGCCCCAAGATCACCCTGGCGTGCACGGAGTGCAAGGAGCGGAACTACATCACCAAGAAGAACCGCCGCAACACCCCGGACCGCATCGAGCTCGCGAAGTTCTGCAACCGGTGCCGCGCGCACACCCCGCACCGCGAGACCCGCTGAGTCCAGCACCCCGTACCACCCCGACGCGGCCGCCGAGCACCTGCTCGGCGGCCGCGTCGTCGTCGCGCCTGCCTACACTGGCCCCATGGCCGTGAACGAGGACTTCCAGGGGCGCAGCTATGACCCGACCCCTCCCTTCGATGTCGGGCGTGAGCACATCCGCGACTTCGCCGCCGCGGTGGGCGCCACCGACCCGATCCACCACGACGTCGAGGCAGCCCGCACCGCTGGATACGCCGACCTGGTCGCACCGCCGACCTTTGCGGTGATCCCGGGCCAGCGCACCGACGCACAGTTCGTCGCTGACCCCGATGCCGGCGTCGACTACACCCGTGTGGTCCATGGGGAGCAGCGCTTCGCCCACCACCGGCCGATCGTGGCCGGGGACGAGCTGCGGGGTGTCCTGCACATCGACACGATCCGCGCGGCCGGCGGCCACCAGATGGTGACCATGCGCAGCGAGATCATCGACGCCCAGGACCAGCCGGTGGCGACGAGCCTGTCGACGATCGTCGTCCGAGGAGGGGAGTGAGCATGAGCGATCAGACCGTGCGTCAGTTTTCGCAGGTGAGCGAAGGGGAGTCCCTCCCCGAGCGCTCGATCCCGGTCACCCGGGCCCACCTCGTGCACTACGCGGGCGCCTCCGGCGACCGCAATGTCATCCACTGGGACGAGCGCACCGCGCAGGCCGTCGGCCTGCCGGACGTCATCGCCCACGGCATGTGGACGATGGGCTCCGCCGTCCAGGTCGTCACCGACTGGGTCGGTGACGCAGGCCGGGTCATCGACTACGGGACCCGCTTCACCAAGCCGGTCGTCGTCCCGCACGACGGAGGCGCCGTGCTCGACGTCGCGGGCAAGGTCACCAAGACCGACCCCGAGACCAGACAGGCGACCGTGGAGCTGACTGTGACCTGCGGTGGCGACAAGGTCCTGGGCCGCTGCCGCGCCGTCGTCCAGCTCGACTGATGGCGCTGAGCGAGCACGGCGCCCCTCTGGCGCCGCTCACGACCATGCGCGTCGGAGGCCCCGCCGACACGCTCGTGACGGCCGTGACGACGGACGAGGTCGTGGCCGCGGTCCGTGCGGCGGACGAGGCGGGGACCCCCCTTCTGCTCGTGTCCGGCGGGTCCAACCTGGTCATCGCTGATGACGGGTTCCGCGGCACGGTCGTGCGCATCGCGACGCAGGGTCTGCGCGTCGAGTCCCGGGACGACGAGCACGTCGTCGTGACCGTCGCTGCGGGCGAGGTCTGGGACGAGGTCGTGGCCCGAGCCGTCGCCGAGGGCTGGTCGGGCATCGAGGCGCTGTCCGGGATCCCCGGGCTGGCCGGGGCCACCCCGGTGCAGAACGTGGGCGCCTACGGGCAGGAGGTCGCGCAGACCATCACCCGGGTGCTCGCCTGGGACCGCCAGGAGCAGCGGCAGGTCACCTTCGACAACGCGCAGTGCGGGTTCACCTATCGGCACTCGGTCTTCAAGCAGAGCGACCGGTACGTCGTGCTCGAGGTGACCTTCGAGCTGGGTCTCGGCGGGCTGTCCGCCCCCGTGGCCTACGCGGACCTCGCGCGGCAGCTGGACGTCGAGCAGGGGGAGCGGGTCCCGCTCGCCGCGGCGCGCGAGGCCGTCCTCGTGCAGCGCGGCAACCGCGGCATGGTGCTCGACGCGAGCGACCACGACACGTGGAGCTGCGGCTCCTTCTTCACCAACCCGATCCTGCCCACGTCGCAGATGGATGCACTCGTGGAGCGGGCCACCCAGCGTCTCGGGCCGGACGGGCCCGTGCCGCCGGTCTTCGCTGCGGGCGAGGGGCAGTCCAAGACGAGTGCCGCCTGGCTCATCGACAAGGCAGGCTTCGGCAAGGGGCACCGCATGCCCGGTCCGGTCGCACTGTCGACCAAGCACACGCTCGCGATCACCAACCGTGGCGGTGCCACGGCCGCCGATGTCGCCGAGCTCGCCCGGGAGGTGCGTGACGGGGTGCGTGAGGCCTTCGGCGTCACCCTCGTCAACGAGCCCGTCTTCGTCGGGCACTCCCTGTAGCTGGCGTCCTGCTGACATGACGAGGGCCACGGTCGACATCGACCGTGGCCCTCGTCATGTGTGTGCGCCGGTCAGCGGACCGCCGCGTAGGCGTCGACGATGCCGTCGCCGTAGTAGGAGTTCTCCTGAGGGCTGCCGACGCACGGTGCGCCCATGAGGGTCGTCGAGCACGGGGTGTCCGTGGCCTGCGCCCGCAGCTCGCTGACGATCTTGTCCGGACCCCACGTCGGGTGCGCCGACTTCATCAGGGCCGCGACGCCGGCGACGTGCGGGGACGCCATCGAGGTTCCGCTCTTGGTGCCCCACCCGTTGTCGCGGGTGATGGTCGACAGGATCGAGCTGCCGGGGGCAGCGACGTCGATCGAGCCGAGACCGCGGTTGGAGAAGTACGACAGCTTGCCCTGGCGGTCGATCGAGGACACGGTCACGACGCCGTCGAGCTCCGTCGGGATGTCCTTGCACGAGCTGTTGATGACCCGGTCGGTCTGCACCGCGGCGTCATTGGGACTGGAGTCGTTGGTCGTCTTGTCCGACAGGTCGTAGGAGCTGTTGCCAGCCGCGGCGACGTGCACGGCGCCCTGGTCGGTCGACCACTCGACGGCACGACGCACGGCCTCCATGGCGGGAGCCTGCTCCGGCTGGTCGCCGCACCAGAACTCGAAGGGGTCGACGTAGTAGCTGTTGTTGGTGACGTCCATGCCCTTGAGGCCGGCCTCCATGAAGCCGCAGACCGCGTACTCGGGGTAGATGAACCCGTCGTCGTTGACCACCTTGACCGAGGCCATCTTGACCCCGGGCGCGATGCCGACGATGCCGACGCCATTGCGTTCGGCGCCGATCGTGCCGGCGACGTGGGTGCCGTGGTCGCTCGTCGTCGGGGCCCACGCGTCCTCGCCGGTTGCGGGTCGTCCGGCGTTGGTGCAGCCGACCGACGTGGACCGGTCGATCTGGTTGGCCAGGTCCGGGTGGTCGGGGTCGATGCCGGAGTCGAGCACGCCGACCGTGACATCAGGGGAGCCGGTGGTGATCGCGTGCGCCTGCGGCACGTTGATCATCTGCATGTCCCACTGCTCGCCCTCGCGCGGGTCGGTCGTGGTGGCCGCGGTGCCCTCGGAGATGTCGCCCTTCTTGGTGGCGGAGGCCTTCAGCTGGCCCTTGCCCGGACCCCAGGGAGCCTGGACGCCCTCGGGCGTGCCCTCGCTGACCGCGACGGAGCGGGTCGGGCCGACGGACTCGATGGCGTTGTTGGCGGACGAGACCACGGCGGTGCGGAAGTCGGCCTGCGTCGAGTGGGCGACGACGACCCCGATCTGCGGCCAGGACTGGATGACGACGCCGCCGGCGGACGTCACCGCCTTTTCGGCCTTGCGGACCTGACCCGGGTTGGCGGCCTTGGTGTTGATGACATAGCTGGAGATCTGTCCGTCGGGGGTCGAGATCGGCACCGGGGTCGACGCCGGCTCGTCCTGGGTTGCTCCGGTGGCTGACTGGGCGCCCATCACGCCGAGTCCGAGGATCGCGGCGGTGGCCGCGAGACGGGCTGTGCGTGGCCTCATGCGGGTGGTCATGTGCACTCCTTCGTGCCTGTGTCAGGGTGACGCGAGAGCGGGTGTTCCGCGCGCGTTGGCCCGATGATGGCAGAAGGATCGTCGACCTGCAGTGCGAACGCCACACATCCTGCGGTCTTGCCCCTCACATGCCGGATGGTCCGGTCAGGCGGGGGCGGCCAACCACGTGTCGATGTCAGTCATCGCCGCGTCGATGACCTCGCGCGGTGCCCGGCTCGCCCGGAAGGAGCCGCGGGCCAGCTCGGCGATCTCCTGGTCGTCCAGGCCGTGGACGGTGCGCGCGGTCTCGTACTGGTCGAGCAGGCGTGAGTCGAAGAGCAGGGGGTCGTCGGCGCCGAGCGCGATCGTCGCGCCGGCCGAGACGAGGGCTCGCAGGGGAACCTCCGGTGCCTCGTGGTAGACGCCGAGCGAGACATTGGAGCCCGGACACACCTCGAGGGCCACGCCGGCCTCGACGATGGCAGCGAGCACGCGTGGGTCCTCGGTGCTGCGCACCCCGTGCCCGAGGCGGTCGGGACGGAGCGTCGCGAGGGTCTCGGCCACGGACTCGGGGCCGAGGAGCTCTCCGGCGTGGGGCACGAGGGCCAGTCCGGCCCGCTCCGCGATGCGGAAGGCGGGTGCGAAGTCCGGGGTGTCCCCCCTTCGCTCGTCGTTGGACAGCCCGAAGCCCACCACGCCGTCGGGGACCGCGTACTGCGCCGCGAGCCGGGCGAGGGTGCGTGCCTCCAGGGGGTGGCGGATGCGGCTGGCCGCCATCAGGACGCCGACCCGCGCCGAGCCCGTCTCGTCGGCGGTCGAGTTCACCGAGCGCGCCTCGTCGAGGACGATCTCCATGGCGGGCGTGATCCCACCGACGAAGGGGGCGTACGACGTCGGGTCGACCTGGATCTCCAGCCAGCGCGACCCCTCGGCGCCGTCGTCCAGCGCGGCCTCGCGCACGATCCGGCGCATGTCGGCCTCTCCGCGCACGCAGTGCCGTGCGGCGTCGTAGAGGCGTTGGAAGCGAAACCACCCCCGCTCGTCCGCAGCGGACAGCTGCGGGGGATACCCGGAGCGAAGGGAGTCGGGCAGCCGCATCCCGTGGCCGGCGGCCATGTCTCGTACGGTCTCCACCCGCATGGACCCCGTGAAGTGCAGGTGGAGGTGGGCCTTGGGGAGGTCCCGCAGGTCCCGGCCGGTGGTGCTCAGGCGGAGTCTCCTGCCTCATCGTCCCGCTCGCTGCCGATGATGTGCACGGCGGCCTCCTCGGCGGACGCCGCGCCTCCGTCGACGCCGACATCGCGGCCCCAGGCCTGGTCGTCGCGGTCCTCGTGGCTGCCCTCGTCGGGGCTCACGAGCCGGCCGGCTCGAGCATCGCCGACCTCGCTGTCACCGAGCCAGTCGTCTTCTGCGGAGATCGCGTCAGGGTCGTCCCCGCCGACCTGGTCGGCACCGCGGCGGCCCTGCTCCTCCTCCCAGGAGGTGTCCGGCTCCTCCTGCTTGAGGCGCTCGTCGATGGTCTCGTTGACCTGCTGCTCGGCAGCGGTGACGCCATGCGCGTAGGACCCCCTGGCGGAGTCCGGTGGGGAGTACCCCGCGTCGAGCGCGTCCTCGTCCCCGCGCCCGTCGCCCATGAGGCTGTCTCCGGGTTGCAGCTGGTCCTCGTCGTCGAGGCTGTAGCTGGTCAGGTCGGTGTCGAGGTCTTCGCGCTCGGTCATGGTCACTCCTTGGTGGGGTTTGCGCCCAGCTGCTCGGCCGCGGCGATCAGGACGCACGTGGCGACCGTCTCCATGGCCTCGGTGAGCTCGGACATCGGCGGCATGGTCGGGGCCAGTCGGATGTTGGTGTCCTGCGGGTCATCGCCGTGCGGGAAGGAGGCGCCGGCCGGGGTGAGGGACAGGCCGGCCTCCTTGGCCAGGGCGACGACGCGCGAGGCGGTGCCGGGCAGGACATCGAGGTTGACGAAGTAGCCGCCTGTCGGGCGGTTCCACGTCGCGACGCCGAGACCGCCCAGGCGCTCGGTGAGCACCCGGTCCACCTCGGCGAACTTGGGGGCGATGATCTCCGCGTGGCGGCGCATGTGGGCACGCACGCCCTCGGCGTCGCCGAAGAACTCCACGTGACGCAGCTGGTTGACCTTGTCCGGGCCGATCGAGCCCTTGCCGAGGTGCTCCAGGTACCAGGCGACCTGCTCGACGGAGGAGGCCAGGAAGGCGACGCCGGCGCCCGCCCAGGTGATCTTGGAGGTCGAGGCGAACATGATCGCGCGGTGCGGGTGGCCGGCGCCGGAGGCGAGGCTGATGATGTCCGCGCTCTTGGTCTCGTCCTCGGTGAGGTGGTGGACCGCGTAGGCGTTGTCCCAGAAGATCTTGAAGTCGGGAGCCGCAGTCTCCATCGCGGCCAGACGGCTGGCGACCTCCTGGGTGACGACGGAGCCGGTCGGGTTGGCGTAGGTCGGGACGACCCACATGCCCTTGATCGACGGGTCGGACGCGGCGAGGTGGGCGATCTCCTCGGCGTCAGGGCCCTCATCGGTCATGGGGACGGTGATCATCTGGATCCCGAGGTCCTCCAGGAGCCCGAAGTGACGGTCGTACCCGGGGACCGGGCAGATGAAGGTGACCTTGTCCTCCTTCGCCCACGGGCGGGGGGAGTCGATCGCGCCGAAGAGCAGCAGGTCGACGAGGACATCGCGCATCATCGTCAGCGAGGAGTTGCCGCCCGCGACGATCTGGTCGGGCTCGACCCAGAGCAGCTCGGCGAAGATCTCGCGCAGCTCGGCCAACCCGGAGAGTCCGCCGTAGTTGCGGACATCGGTGCCGGCGCGGTCCGTGGTCGCGGAGGGCAGTGAGAGCATCTCGTCAGCCAGGTCGAGCTGGGCGGCGCTGGGCTTGCCACGCGTGACATCGAGCGTGATGCCCTTGGCGGCCTGGGCCGCGTGGGCCTCGCGCTGGGACGTCGCAAGAGCAGCGAGCTCCTGCGTGCTGAGGTCGGACAGAGGGCGAGCGGCGTTCGTCGAAGTCACGGGGTCAGTCTTCCACCTTCGCCTGGTTCGCGGTGTGTGCCCTCCGTGACGTAGAGTTGTTCCTCGGTTGACTTCGACCAGACTCTCCGTCATGCCCGCATGCAGAGATGAAGGACGAAGTTGACTCGGGAAGTCGCCCCAACCAGGGCTTCCCGAAGGGCAGTGGCTCAATTGGTAGAGCACCGGTCTCCAAAACCGGCGGTTGGGGGTTCGAGTCCCTCCTGCCCTGCGTTGCACGACATCCGTTGCGCAGCTAGGTGATCCCGGATGAGAAGAGATGACGTGAGCCAGCTCGGAGCGCAGCCGACCAACGCGCGGCGCGGCCCCAAGGGCGGCAATCCGATCTCTCGTTTCTTCGGGTCGATCGGTCTCTTCCTGGCCCAGGTGCTGGACGAGCTCCGCAAGGTCGTCCGGCCGACGCGGTCCGAGCTGATCAACTACACGCTCGTCGTCATCGTCTTCGTGGCCGTGATGATGCTCATCGTGTCTGGCTTGGACGCCGTGTTCACCCGCGTCGTGCTCTGGGTGTTCGGCGGCTGACGCCGCCACCACAACCGCAGTCCGGGCGCGCACCTGCGCCGTCGTAGTAGTCGAAGTGAGGAACCAGGTCATGTCCGAGCAGGCCCAGACCCCCGAGCCCCAGGAAAATGAGGGCACCTCGAGCGTCGTCGCCGCCGAGCAGGCCGAGCGCGCGGCACAGCCGCCGGCCGACCTCCCTTCCGCCCAGGAGGTCGACGACGCGCGCGCCGCCGACGAGGCCCTCGAGGAGGCTGCTGCTGAGCAGGCCGCCGACGAAGAGGTCCTCGCAGCGGATGCCGATGTCGACGCCGGCACCGACGAGGACGGCGATGTCGTGCCAGAGGAGGCCGAGGACCCGGTCCAGGCCTTCAAGGACGACCTCGCCTCCAAGTTCGGCGACTGGTACGTCATCCACACCTACGCGGGGTACGAAAACCGTGTGAAGCACAACCTCGAGACCCGTGTCGCCAACCTCGACATGGAGGACTACATCTTCGAGGTGGCCGTCACGATCGACGAGGTCACCGAGATCAAGGCCGGTCAGAAGAAGGTGCGCAAGCAGCCGCGCATGCCCGGATATGTCCTCGTGCGCATGGACCTCACGGACGAGTCCTGGGGCGCGGTGCGCCACACGCCGGGTGTCACCGGCTTCGTCGGCAACGCCCACGACCCGGTGCCGCTGAGCCTCGACGAGGTCTTCACGATGATCAAGCCGGCCGACCTCGACAAGCCGGCCGCCACCACTGCCTCCGGCGCCCCCGCCCAGGGTGGCGGCTCGTCCGCCGCCACGATGGACGTCGACTTCGAGATCGGCGAGTCCGTCACGGTCATGGAGGGCCCCTTCGAGACGATGCCCGCCTCGATCTCCGAGATCATCCCGGAGAGCCAGAAGCTCAAGGTCCTCGTCTCCATCTTCGGCCGGGAGACCCCGGTCGAGCTCGGCTTCCACCAGGTCGCCAAGATCTGATGGTCCGGTGCCGCCGATCGGCGGCACCTCATGCAACCGGGTCATCGCCCACGGCGTCGGCCCACCAACAAGGAAGTAGGAACACCGCATGCCCCCCAAGAGCAAGAAGATCTCCGGCTACATCAAGCTCCAGATCCAGGCAGGTGCCGCCACCCCGGCCCCGCCCGTCGGCCCGGCCCTCGGTCAGCACGGCGTCAACATCATGGAGTTCGTCAAGGCGTACAACGACGCCACGGCGGACATGCGCGGCAACGTCGTGCCGGTCGAGATCACGGTCTACGAAGACCGCTCGTTCACCTTCATCACCAAGACCCCGCCGGCCGCTGAGCTCATCAAGAAGGCCGCCGGAGTCAAGAAGGCCTCGGGCGAGCCGCACAAGGTCAAGGTCGCCTCGCTGACCAAGGACCAGGTCCGCGAGATCGCCGAGACCAAGATGCCTGACCTCAACGCCCACGACATCGATGCCGCGATGAAGATCATCGCCGGCACCGCCCGTCAGATGGGTATCGAGACCCCGGGTATCTGATACCCGACGCACCACCCGTGGGAGGGCCAGCGCTGGCCCGCACCACATCTCCACCACCACCAAGGAGCAGCACATGAAGCGCAGCAAGAGCTACCGCGCCGCGGCAGAGAAGATCGACCAGGACCTGGCCTACGCCCCCCTCGAGGCGATCCGCCTCGCCAAGGACAGCGCCAAGAAGTCCTACGACGAGACCGTCGAGGTCGTCTTCCGTCTCGGCATCGACCCCCGCAAGGCCGACCAGATGGTCCGCGGCACGGTCAACCTGCCGCACGGCACGGGCAAGACCGCCCGTGTCCTTGTCTTCGCCAACGGCGACAAGGCCGACGCTGCCCGTGAGGCCGGTGCCGACTACGTGGGCTCGGACGACATGCTCGAGAAGATCCAGGGCGGCTGGATGGACTTCGACGCCGTCGTCGCCACCCCGGACCTCATGGGCAAGGTCGGTCGTCTCGGCAAGGTCCTCGGCCCGCGTGGTCTCATGCCCAACCCCAAGACCGGCACCGTCACGATGGACACGGCCAAGGCCGTCACGGACATCAAGGGCGGCAAGATCGAGTTCCGCAACGACAAGCACGCCAACCTGCACTTCATCATCGGCAAGGCGAGCTTCGACGAGACCAAGCTGGTCGAGAACTACCAGAGCGCGCTCGAGGAGATCCTCCGCCTCAAGCCCTCCGCCTCCAAGGGGCGCTACATCACCAAGGCCGTGCTGAGCACGACCATGGGCCCGGGTATCCAGCTCGACAGCTCGCGGGTGAAGAACCTGCTCGAGGAGACCGCTCCGGTGGCCGTCGACGAGGTTCCCTCCGGCGCGTGATCTGACGATCGCCTGAACGCAGGGGGCTGCTTCCCGCACAGGGAGGCAGCCCCCTTCGTCATCCACGATTTGGTGGGCACGGCACTGCTGCCGTACGCTGACCAACGACCATTGACCGCCGGTTGTCATCGCTGCTCGCAGAGGTGACTGAAGGTTCCGCGAAGCGGGCGACCAGCGCAGGACACTGACACCGATGCCTCCCTCGTGGAGTGCCTCTTGGAGTTCCGTGCCTGCGCGGGGCTCCTTTTTTCGTCTCGGGCCCCGGTGGCACCACACGAGAAGGGAGGCCCGCATGGCGAACGCCGAGAAGGACGCCGCTATTGCCGACATGGCGGACAAGTTCCGCACGTCGACCGCGGCCGTCATCACGGAGTACCGCGGTCTGACCGTGGCGCAGCTCGGAGAGCTGCGAAGCAAGCTCCGTGGCAACGCCACCTACTCCGTGGTGAAGAACACGCTGACCGAGCGCGCTGCCAAGGAGGCGGGCGTCGAGTCCGCCTTCGAGGGCCAGCTCGTCGGCCCCAACGCGATCGCCTTCGTCGAGGGCGACCCCGTCGAGGCTGCGAAGGGTCTGCGTGACTTCGCCAAGGACCACCCCCTCCTGGTGATCAAGGGCGGGATCCTGGACGGGAACCCGCTCACGCCGGAGGACATCGAGAAGCTCGCGAAGCTTGAGTCGCGCGAGGTTCTCCTGGGCAAGCTTGCTGGGGCCATGAAGGCTCAGCTCACCCAGGCCGCATACCTCTTCAACGCGCCGTTGTCGCAGACCGCTCGGGTCATCGACGCACTGCGCGCGAAGGTCGAGGAGCAGGGCCCGGTTGCGACCGACGCCCCCGACGAGGCCCCCGCTGCTGCGGAGACCGAGTCGACCGAGTCCACCCCCGAGGGTGGCGACGAGGCCTGAGGCAACCCGCCTCGGACCGCAGTACACACACGCCACTCACGGCACAAACGTTCGCAGAAAGGACGCCCATCATGGCGAAGCTCAGCACCGACGAGCTCCTTGAGGCCTTCAAGGAAATGACCCTCATCGAGCTCTCCGAGTTCGTGAAGCAGTTCGAGGAGACCTTCGAGGTCACCGCCGCGGCCCCGGTCGCCGTCGCGGGTGCCCCCGCCGCCGCTGGTGGCGAGGCCGCCGCCGAGGAGGAGCAGGACGAGTTCGACGTCATCCTGACCGCCGCTGGCGACAAGAAGATCCAGGTCATCAAGGAGGTCCGCGCGCTCACGAGCCTCGGTCTCAAGGAGGCCAAGGACCTCGTTGACGGCGCCCCCAAGCCCGTCCTCGAGAAGGTCGACAAGGACGCTGCCACGAAGGCCAAGGAGGCCCTCGAGGGCGCCGGCGCCTCCGTCGAGCTCAAGTGATCTTCGCCCGTCTCTGACGGGCACTGATCTGCCGAAGGGCGGGTCGCACCTCACGGTGCGACCCGCCCTTGGTCTGTCTGCCATCGCTCGTCGAGGAGGTCGCGCAGCGATCGTCTCGAGACGACTACAGCAGCGGCCGCCAGGGGGAGAGGACGCCCTCGGACACTCGCGCAACCAGTGGCCGACGCGTCCACTCGTCGAGGGTCAGCTCGGTGCAGTTGCCGGAGTCGAGGTTGAAGATCTCCTCCATCCGCCGTGCCACGTCGGGATCGAGGATCTCCATGTTGACCTCGTAGTTGCCCGCGAGGCTCAGCCGGTCGATGTTGGCCGTGCCGATCGTCGACCAGACGCCGTCGATGGTGGCGGTCTTGGCGTGGACCATCGCGTTCTCGAAGCGCAGGAGGCGCACGCCGCCCTTGAGCAGGCGCTCGTAGAGGGTGCGGCTGAGCCAGTCGGCGATGATGTGGTTGCTGAAGTGGGGGACGATCAGGCGCACGTCGACCCCACGCTCGGCGGCCTGCACGAGGCCGCGGACGAAGGCATCGTCGGGGATGAGGTAGGCGGTGGTCAGCCAGACCCGGGTGTCCGCGCGGTCGATCGCCTCGAGGTACATGTTGCGGATCGGGTAGACCATGTCGGCCGGCAGGTTGCGGTGCACTCGCATGTTGTGGCTCCACGTGCGCCGGGGTGGCTGGGGGAGTGCTGGGCTGCCCCCGTAGTGGTTCCAGTAGTCGACAAAGGTGTTTTCCAGCTCGACGACCATGTCGCCGCTGTAGCGCGCGTGGGTGTCTCGCCAGCGGTTGGCGTAGTCCTGGCCGATGTTGTACCCGCCCAGGTAGGCGGCCGTGCGGTCGGTGACGAGCAGCTTGCGGTGGTTGCGACCCCAGTGGCTCGGGAAGAGGAACTTCGTCCCACCGGTGATGAGCGGATGGCGCTTGACGTGGATGCCCGTCGGGAGACCCGCGTAGAAGTCCTTGGGGACGACGAGGTTGGCGAAGGTGTCGAAGACGATGTACACCTCCACGCCGCGCTCGTGGGCATCGATCAGAGCCTGCCGGAAGCGTCGTCCGACGGCATCGTCCTTCCAGATGTAGGTCTCGAAGAAGATGCGATTCTGCGCCGACTCGATGTCGGCGATCATGTCCTCGAAGAGGTGCTCGCCGAAGGTGTAGATGCGCACCTCACCGCCGTCGACCGTGACGGGGTCGCCGTGGCGGTGCGGGAACTCCCGGTCCGGACGGTCCTTGCGCCTCGCGCTGTCGAAGATGAGCAGCCCTGCGACAGTGGCCAGCTGGGTGGCCAGGACGCCTGCTGCGGCCCGACGCACCACGCGACGGGCACCGCGACGGCGACGGCGGCGACGGGCGGCACGGATCTCCATGGGCCCACCCTAGAGGCGGGCGAAGGGGGCGCACAGATGCGGGACCGTGTTGCGACCCGCCGAGTCAGCACCTTGACGTCGCTCCTCTCGTGATCCATCCTCATGGCGTCGAATGATCCGGCGCCGCCACCTCCGTGGACGCAGCGCTGTTGACCACCGTCGCGCCGCTGGCCCGACCGGGTTGGACACGCGTGTGTCTCTGCCACTATGCTGTCGCTTTGCGCTGCCTTAGTCCTGCCGTGACTCCGTCTGACCGCTCGAATCCCCTCAGTGCCGAGGTGTGTTGAGTGCCTGACGGAGTGCGACCGGGAGCCCCGCAGCGCCGCCCGACCCTCAAGGCCCGTGGAAGGATCCATCCTTGGCTGCCTCGCGCACCGCTTCCCCGATGTCCACCGCACGGACGGCTTCTGGCCGTCTGTCCTTCGCGAAGATCCGCGAGCCTCTGGAGGTCCCCGACCTCCTGGCCTTGCAGACCGAGAGCTTTGACTGGCTCCTCGGAAACGAGAAGTGGCAGGAGCGCGTTGCCGCTGCTCTGGATGCCGGTCGACGTGACGTCCCCGAGCGTCCTGGACTGGAGGAGATCTTCGAGGAGATCTCCCCGATCGAGGACTTCTCCGGCTCGATGAGCCTCTCCTTCAGGGAGAGCCGCTTCGAAGAGCCCAAGTACTCCGTCGACGAGTGCAAGGAGCGGGACCAGACCTACTCCGCACCCTTGTTCGTCACGGCCGAGTTCATGAACGCCGAGACCGGCGAGATCAAGAGCCAGACGGTCTTCATGGGTGACTTCCCGCTCATGACCGAGCGCGGCACCTTCATCATCAACGGCACCGAGCGCGTCGTCGTCTCGCAGCTCGTCCGCAGCCCGGGCGTGTACTTCGAGCGCTCCGCGGACAAGACGTCCGACAAGGACATCTACTCGACCAAGATCATCCCCAGCCGTGGTGCATGGCTCGAGTTCGAGGTCGACAAGCGTGACCTCGTCGGCGTGCGCGTCGACCGCAAGCGCAAGCAGTCGGTCACCGTGCTGCTCAAGGCGCTGGGCATGACGACCGCCGAGATCCTCGAGGAGTTCGGCGAGTTCGACTCCATGCGCGCCACCCTCGAGAAGGACACGGTCGAGGACCAGGACGCTGCGCTGCTGGACATCTACCGCAAGCTGCGCCCCGGCGAGCCGCCGACCCGTGAGGCCGCGCAGAACCTGCTCGACAACCTCTACTTCAACCCCAAGCGGTACGACCTGGCCAAGGTCGGTCGGTACAAGATCAACCGCAAGCTGGGCCTCGAGGCCGAGCTCAGCTCCTCCGTGCTCACGCTCGAGGACATCGTCGCCACCCTCAAGTACCTCGTGGCGCTGCACGCCGACCAGGCCACCCTGCCGGGTGTGCGTGACGGCGAGCCCTTCGAGGTGCCGGTCGAGACCGACGACATCGACCACTTCGGCAACCGCCGGGTGCGCAGTGTCGGCGAGCTCATCCAGAACCAGGTCCGCACCGGCCTCTCGCGCATGGAGCGCGTCGTCCGCGAGCGGATGACGACCCAGGACGTCGAGGCCATCACGCCGCAGACCCTGATCAACATCCGGCCGGTCGTCGCCTCCATCAAGGAGTTCTTCGGCACCAGCCAGCTGTCGCAGTTCATGGACCAGAACAACCCCCTGTCGGGGCTGACGCACAAGCGTCGCCTCAACGCGCTGGGCCCGGGTGGTATCTCCCGTGACCGCGCGCAGATGGAGGTCCGTGACGTCCACCCGTCGCACTACGGCCGCATGTGTCCGATCGAGACCCCTGAGGGTCCCAACATCGGTCTGATCGGTTCGCTGGCGTCCTACGGGCGGATCAACCCCTTCGGCTTCATCGAGACCCCGTACCGCAAGGTGGTCGACGGTCGCGTCACTGACGACATCGTCTACATCTCCGCGGACGAGGAGGACAAGGTCGTGGTCGCCCAGGCCAACGCCGTCCTGCTCGACGACGGCAACTTCGCCGAGGAGCGCGTCCTCGCCCGCACCAAGGGTGGCGAGGTCGACCAGATCCCCGCTGAGGACGTCGACTTCATGGACGTGTCGCCGCGCCAGATGGTCTCCGCCGCGACCGCGATGATCCCCTTCCTCGAGCACGACGACGCAAACCGTGCGCTCATGGGCGCCAACATGCAGCGTCAGGCCGTCCCGCTGGTCCAGGCCGAGGCGCCCTACGTGGGCACCGGCATGGAGCACCGCGCCGCGCTCGATTCCGGTGACGTGGTTCGCGCCGAAAAGGCCGGCGTCGTCACCGAGGTCTCTGCTGAGCTGGTCACCGTCACCCAGGACGAGGGCGGCAGCAAGACCTACAAGATGATGAAGTTCTCCCGGTCCAACCAGGGCAACAGCTACAACCAGCGCGTCATGGTCTCCGAGGGAGACCGTGTCGAGGTCGGTCAGCTCATTGCCGATGGTCCCGCCACCGACGGTGGCGAGATGGCGCTGGGTCGCAACCTGCTCGTCGCGTTCATGCCCTGGGAGGGCTACAACTACGAGGACGCGATCATCCTCAGCCAGCGTCTGGTGCAGGACGACGTCCTCTCCTCGATCCACATCGAGGAGCACGAGGTCGACGCCCGCGACACCAAGCTCGGCCCGGAGGAGATCACGCGGGACATCCCCAACGTCTCCGAGGAGGTCCTCGCCGACCTCGACGAGCGGGGCATCATCCGCATCGGTGCCGAGGTCCGCGACGGCGACCTGCTCGTCGGCAAGGTCACGCCCAAGGGTGAGACCGAGCTGACCCCGGAGGAGCGCCTGCTGCGCGCCATCTTCGGCGAAAAGGCGCGCGAGGTCCGCGACACGTCCATGAAGGTCCCCCACGGCGAGACCGGCACGGTCATCGGCGTCAAGGTCTTCGACAAGGACGAGGGCGATGAGCTGCCCCCGGGCGTCAACCAGCTCGTCCGCGTCTACGTGGCCAACAAGCGCAAGATCACCGACGGTGACAAGCTCGCTGGCCGCCACGGCAACAAGGGCGTCATCTCCAAGATCCTCCCGGTCGAGGACATGCCCTTCCTCGAGGACGGCACGCCGGTCGACGTCGTGCTCAACCCGCTCGGTGTCCCCGGCCGTATGAACATCGGTCAGATCATGGAGCTGCACCTGGGGTGGGCCGCCAGCCGAGGCTGGAAGATCGACGGCAACCCGGACTGGGCGTCGATGATCCCGCAGGATGCGCGTGAGGCTCCGGCCGACACCCGTGTCGCCAGCCCCGTCTTCGACGGTGCCGACGAGCACGAGATCGCCGGTCTGCTGGACTCGACGACCCCCACTCGTGACGGCGTCCGCCTGATCGACCGTTCCGGCAAGGCCAACCTGTTCGACGGCCGCACCGGTGACCCGTACCCGGCCCCGGTGTCCGTCGGCTACATGTACATCCTGAAGCTGCACCACCTCGTGGACGACAAGATCCACGCGCGCAGCACGGGTCCGTACTCGATGATCACCCAGCAGCCGCTCGGTGGTAAGGCCCAGTTCGGTGGTCAGCGCTTCGGCGAGATGGAGGTGTGGGCCCTCGAGGCCTACGGCGCCTCCTACGCGCTCCAGGAGCTGCTGACGATCAAGTCCGACGACGTGACCGGTCGCGTCAAGGTCTACGAGGCCATCGTCAAGGGTGACAACATCCCGGAGCCCGGGATCCCGGAGTCCTTCAAGGTGCTCATCAAGGAGATGCAGTCCCTCTGCCTCAACGTGGAGGTCCTCAACTCCGAGGGCGGCACCATCGAGATGCGCGACAGCGAGGACGATGTCTTCCGCGCGGCAGAAGAGCTCGGCATCGACCTGTCCCGGCGGGAGCCGAGCAGCGTCGAGGAGGTCTAACGGTCCGGGGGTCCCGCGGACGCACTCCATCCGCGGGACCCCGGTCCGCTCCTCCCCATAGCCCGCGTGGCTGGCACACCGCCACCGCAAGGGCAACAGAACTTATCGAGTCATCCTCGAGAACGAGAGAAGGAAGCACATCGTGCTGGACGTCAACTTCTTCGACGAGTTGCGCATCGGCCTGGCCTCCGCGGAAGACATCCGCAATTGGAGCCACGGCGAGGTAAAGAAGCCCGAAACCATCAACTACCGCACTCTGAAGCCCGAGAAGGAGGGCCTCTTCTGCGAGCGGATCTTCGGCCCGACCCGGGACTGGGAGTGCTCCTGCGGCAAGTACAAGCGGGTCCGCTTCAAGGGCATCATCTGCGAGCGCTGCGGCGTCGAGGTCACTCGCGCCGGTGTGCGCCGTGAGCGCATGGGCCACATCGAGCTCGCCGCTCCCGTCACCCACATCTGGTACTTCAAGGGCGTCCCGTCACGCCTGGGGTACCTGCTCGACCTGGCACCGAAGGACCTCGAGAAGGTCATCTACTTCGCGGCCTACATGATCACGAGCGTCGACGTGGACCAGCGTCACACCGACCTGCCCTCGCTCGAGGCCCAGATCGATGCCGAGAAGAAGGAGCTCGAGAACCGCCGCGACGCGGATGTCGAGACCCGGGCGCAGAAGCTCGAGAAGGACATCGCCGAGCTGGAGGCCGAGGGCGCCAAGTCCGACGCCAAGCGCAAGGTGCGTGACTCTGCCGAGCGCGAGATGAACCAGATCCGCAAGCGTGCCGACCAGCAGGTCGAGCGGCTGTCGCAGGTCTGGGACCGCTTCAAGAACCTCAAGGTCCAGGACCTCGAGGGCGACGAGGTCCTCTACCGCGAGATGCGTGACCGCTTCGGTCTGTACTTCGAGGGTGGCATGGGTGCCGCGGCGATCCAGAAGCGTCTGGAGACCTTCGACCTGCAGGCCGAGTCCGAGAAGCTGCGCGAGATCATCGCGACCGGCAAGGGTCAGAAGAAGACCCGTGCGCTCAAGCGCCTCAAGGTCGTCACTGCCTTCCTCACCACGGACAACAAGCCCGCGGGCATGGTCCTGGACGCTGTCCCGGTCATCCCGCCGGACCTGCGCCCGATGGTTCAACTCGACGGTGGCCGTTTCGCCACCTCCGACCTGAACGACCTGTACCGCCGGGTCATCAACCGCAACAACCGTCTCAAGCGACTGCTCGACCTCGGCGCCCCCGAGATCATCGTCAACAACGAGAAGCGGATGCTGCAGGAGGCCGTCGACAACCTCTTCGACAACGGTCGTCGTGGTCGTGCGGTCACCGGACCGGGCAACCGTCCGCTGAAGTCCCTGTCCGACATGCTCAAGGGCAAGCAGGGTCGGTTCCGTCAGAACCTCCTCGGCAAGCGCGTCGACTACTCCGGCCGTTCGGTCATCGTCGTCGGCCCGCAGCTGAAGCTGCACCAGTGTGGTCTGCCCAAGGCCATGGCGCTCGAGCTCTTCAAGCCCTTCGTCATGAAGCGGCTCGTCGACCTCGACCACGCCCAGAACATCAAGTCGGCCAAGCGCATGGTCGAGCGGCACCGTTCCGTGGTCTGGGATGTCCTCGAAGAGGTCATCACCGAGCACCCGGTCCTGCTCAACCGTGCGCCCACGCTGCACCGACTGGGCATCCAGGCCTTCGAGCCGCAGCTCATCGAGGGCAAGGCCATCCAGATCCACCCGCTCGTGTGCACCGCCTTCAACGCGGACTTCGACGGTGACCAGATGGCCGTGCACCTCCCGCTGAGCGCGGAGGCCCAGGCCGAGGCCCGGATCCTGATGCTCTCGAGCAACAACATCCTGAAGCCGGCCGACGGTCGCCCCGTCACCATGCCGACCCAGGACATGATCATCGGGCTCTTCCACCTCACCTCCGAGGTGGCTCTGGAGACCGAGCACCCACGTGCCTTCTCGTCGTCCGACGAGGCCCGCATGGCCTACGACGCCGGCGCGATCAAGATCGGTACGCCGATCAAGGTCCGCCTGCACGATGTCGTCCCCACGGGTGGCCAGCTGCCCGAGGGTGCCGAGACCGACGAGCAGGGCCGGGTCGCCGCCTGGACGGCGGACACCACCCTCGGTCGCGCGCTCTTCAACGAGACGCTGCCGGAGGACTACCCCTTCGTCAACGAGTCGGTCGACCGCAAGCGTCTGTCGACGATCGTCAACGACCTCGCCGAGCGGTACACCAAGGTGCAGGTCGCGGCGTCCCTGGATGCGCTCAAGGAGGCCGGCTTCCACTGGGCCTCCCGCTCCGGCACCACGGTCGCGCTGTCCGATGTCGTCACGCCTCCCCGCAAGCCGGAGATCCTCGCGATCTACGAGGAGAAGGCGACCAAGGTCCAGAAGCAGTACGAGCGCGGTCTGATCACTGACGACGAGCGTCGTCAGGAGCAGATCGAGATCTGGACCCAGGCCACCAACGAGGTCTCTGCAGAGATGCAGGAGAACTTCCCGAAGGACAACCCCATCTACCGGATGGTCAGCTCGGGTGCTCGTGGTAACTGGTTCCAGCTGCGTCAGATCGCCGGTATGCGTGGCCTCATGGCCAACCCGAAGGGCGAGATCATCCCCCGCCCGATCCGTACGAACTTCCGTGAGGGTCTCTCCGTCGTCGAGTTCTTCATCTCGACGCACGGTGCGCGCAAGGGTCTGGCCGACACCGCTCTGCGTACCGCTGACTCGGGCTACCTGACCCGTCGTCTCGTCGACGTTTCCCAGGACGTCATCGTCCGCGAGGAGGACTGCGGGACCGAGCGTGGCCTGACCATGCCGATCGCGCAGCACGACGAGCTGACGGGGACCCGTCGTCTCCACGACGAGGTCGAGTTCACCGTCTACGCCCGGTGCGTCGCGGCCGCGGTCGAGCACGAGGGCGTGGTCCTGGCCGAGGCCGGCTCCGACCTCGGTGACGTCGTCATCGACCGGCTGTACCAGGCCGGTGTCGACGAGGTGAAGATCCGCTCGGTGCTCACCTGTGAGTCCAAGGTCGGCACCTGCGCCAAGTGCTACGGGCGCAGCCTGGCCACCGGTCAGCTCGTCGACATCGGCGAGGCCGTCGGCATCGTCGCGGCCCAGTCGATCGGTGAGCCCGGTACCCAGCTGACCATGCGTACCTTCCACACCGGTGGTGTGGCCGGTGACGACATCACGCAGGGGCTGCCGCGTGTCGTCGAGCTCTTCGAGGCGCGTACCCCCAAGGGTGTCGCTCCGATCGCCGAGGCCGATGGCCGCGTCACGATCGAGGAGACCGACAAGGGTCGCCGCCTCCTGCTCGTCGCTGACCGCGACGGCGAGGAGCACGCCTACCCCGTGAGCAAGCGTTCGCGCCTGCTCATCGAGGACGGCGAGCGCGTCACCGTCGGTACCCAGCTGGTCCAGGGCGCCATCGACCCCAAGCAGGTCCTGCGCATCCTCGGCCCGCGTCACGCCCAGAAGCACCTCGTGGACGAGGTGCAGAAGGTCTACCGCCAGCAGGGTGTGTCGATCCACGACAAGCACATCGAGATCATCGTCCGGCAGATGTTGCGCCGGATCACGATCCTCGAGGCCGGCGACACCGGTCTCCTGCCGGGCATGCTCGCTGAGCGCGCCCGCTTCGAGATCGAGAACCGTCGCGTCGTGTCCGAGGGCGGTCGCCCGGCCTCGGGTCGTCCGGAGCTGATGGGGATCACCAAGGCCTCGCTGGCCACGGACTCCTGGCTCTCCGCCGCCTCCTTCCAGGAGACGACTCGCGTCCTCACCGAGGCCGCGATGGAGGGTCGCTCGGACCCGCTGCTGGGTCTGAAGGAAAACGTCATCCTCGGAAAGCTCATCCCCGCTGGTACGGGCCTGCCCCGCTACAACAACGTGGATGTCGAGCCCACCGAGGAAGCCAAGGCCGCGATGTACTCGCTGCCCAACTACGACGAGTACGCGTACCCGGTCTTCGGTCCGGGGTCCGGCGAGGCCATCCGCCTCGACGACCTCGACCTGGACGTCTGAGCCGACTCGCTCACGAGCGAAGGGCGCTGTCCTGAGGAGCTTGTGCAGCAAGCGTCTCGAAGGGGGGTTCCACCGCGATCGCGGTGGAACCCCCCTTCGTCATGTCGCGGCTCTGATGGGTGGTGCCAACGTGACGGATGTGGTCGATCTGAGGGTGTATTCCTCAAGATCGCCGGAAAATCAAGGGAAACACGCCGGTGTTCAAGTCGACGACAGCCCGGTGTTCGTGGTTGATTGGCCTTGTTCGACCTACGAACTTCACAGATGGAGATCCCACATGAACAAGTCTGAGCTCGCCAGCGCCGTCGCCGAGAAGGCCGGCGTGTCCGCGTCTGCGGCTTCCGAGGTCATCACCGCCCTCCAGGCGGTCCTGTCCGAGAACGTCGCGAAGGGCGAAAAGGTCACCGTCCCCGGTTTCTTCAGCCTCGAGCGCGTCGAGCGTGCCGAGCGCAAGGGCCGCAACCCGCAGACCGGTGCCGAGATGACGATCCCCGGTGGCTACGCCGCCAAGCTCTCTGCCGGTAGCGCCCTCAAGGCCGCCGCCAAGGGCTGATCGCCCACATCGTTCGAAGGGGGCCGGTTCACCGTCATGGTGACCGGCCCCCTTCGTGTGTGCCCGGGTGGTGATGATGAGAGAGGATGCAGCCATGACCGGGGAGCAGCAGGACCAGCCGATGTCGGTGCGCGCCACCGCGGCTCGTTGGGGGCTGGGCGCGGTGCTCGCCGTCGGCGCGCTGGTGCTGATCCTCAAGCCGGGCGGGATCACCAAGCTGCTCGGCCTGGTGCTCGCGGGGGCGGCTGTCGTGGTCTTCACCCGGCGCTCGCGCAGTGACGCGACGATCGTGACGGTCGTCCTGCTGCTCTTTGCGGGCTTCTACCTCTTGGCATTCCTCACTGGCAACAGCCACTGGATCACGGACAGGTACTGATGCGCGACGACCTCATCATCCGGCGCGAGAGCGCTGCGGACTCGGCTGCGACCGAGATGCTGCACGACGCGGCCTTCGGGGTCCCGCAGGGACGGCGGGAGTCCGTGGAGCGCGAGCTGCTGCGCGGCCTGCGTGCCGATGGATCGATCATCGACGAGCTGACCTTCGTCGCCGAGCTGGAGAACGAGATCGTCGGTCACGTCGTCTGCAGCCGCGCGAGCATCGATGACGCGTCCTCGGTCGGGCTCGGACCGATCGGGGTGCGGCCGGACCACCAGCAGCAGGGGATCGGGGCGGCCTTGGTCATGGCTGTCGTCGCCAGCGCAGACCGCATCGCCGAGCCGGCCATCGTGCTCCTCGGTGATCCGGAGTACTACGGGTTCTTCGGGTTCGTCCCGGCGTCCGGCCTCGGCATCGGCTCCCCGGGGGCGTGGGAGGACACGCACTTCCAGGCGCTGACGCTGCGGGCCTGGCGGCCCGAGATGGCCGGCGCATTCCGCTACGCCGCGGCCTTCGACCGCCTCGCCTGACGGGGGCATGGGGGTTTCGATTTGTGACGCCGCGGGGCGCGCCGGTATCGTTGATCAGCGTGCGTGGCACGGCTGTGCCGTGACGCGCATCGAGGAGGGTCAGTGATGATCTGCCTCGTACCTCTCGCCGGGCGCCCTGGCGTGGTCCACATGGACCGCGTAGGGGAGTGCAGGGGAGAGCACCATCAGCGACACGCCCGAGTGCGGGGGTCGCAGGTGGCATCCAAGGAGTATCGGACGGGTTCGCCCGTCGGGTGCAGACAACATCACCTACGTACGGAGACACAGGTTGCCTACCATCAACCAGCTGGTGCGCAAGGGCCGGCAGGACAAGCCGTCCAAGGCCGCCACGCCTGCCCTCAAGGGCTCGCCGCAGCGCCGTGGAGTGTGCACGCGTGTGTACACCACCACCCCCAAGAAGCCGAACTCCGCCCTTCGTAAGGTCGCCCGCGTGCGCCTGACGAGCGGCATCGAGGTCACCGCCTACATCCCGGGCGTCGGTCACAACCTGCAGGAGCACTCGATCGTGCTCGTGCGCGGTGGCCGTGTGAAGGACCTCCCCGGCGTCCGTTACAAGATCGTCCGCGGGTCCCTCGACACCCAGGGTGTCAAGGGTCGTCAGCAGGCCCGCAGCCGTTACGGCGCCAAGAAGGAGAAGAAGTAATGCCTCGCAAGGGTCCCGCCCCGAAGCGGCCTCTCGTCATCGACCCGGTCTACCAGTCCCCGCTGGTGACCCAGCTGGTCAACAAGATCCTCCTCGATGGCAAGAAGTCCATCGCCGAGGCCATCGTGTACGACGCCCTCGAGGGCGTCCGCGAGAAGACCGGCACCGACCCCGTCCAGACGCTCAAGCGCGCCCTGGACAATGTCCGTCCGTCCCTGGAGGTCAAGTCCCGCCGCGTCGGTGGTGCGACCTACCAGGTCCCGATCGAGGTCAAGCCCGGCCGCGCCACGACCCTGTCGTTGCGCTGGCTCGTGGGCTACTCGCGTCAGCGTCGCGAAAAGACGATGACCGAGCGCCTGATGAACGAGATCCTCGACGCGAGCAACGGCCTGGGTGCCGCGGTCAAGCGTCGCGAGGACACGCACAAGATGGCCGAGTCCAACAAGGCCTTCGCGCACTACCGCTGGTGACAGCAGGTCGGGGCCGGCTCCATGTCGGCCCCGACCACCATCGCCCCATCCGGGCAGACACGACCGCAACGAGCGAGATGAGATAACGAGTGGCACAGGACGTCCTGACGGACCTGACCAAGGTCCGCAACATCGGCATCATGGCGCACATCGACGCCGGCAAGACGACGACGACTGAGCGCATCCTTTTCTACACCGGCGTCAACCACAAGCTGGGGGAGACGCACGACGGCGCCTCCACCACCGACTGGATGGAGCAGGAGAAGGAGCGCGGCATCACGATCACGTCCGCCGCGGTCACCTCCTTCTGGGATGACACCCAGATCAACATCATCGACACCCCTGGCCACGTCGACTTCACGGTCGAGGTCGAGCGCTCCCTGCGCGTCCTCGACGGTGCCGTCGCCGTCTTCGACGGCAAGGAGGGCGTCGAGCCCCAGTCCGAGACGGTCTGGCGCCAGGCGGACAAGTACGACGTCCCCCGCATCGCCTTCGTCAACAAGATGGACAAGCTCGGTGCCGACTTCTACTTCACCGTGCAGACGATCAAGGACCGCCTCGGTGCGGAGCCGCTCGTCATGCAGCTGCCCATCGGTGCCGAGAACGACTTCGTCGGGGTCGTCGACCTCATCCAGATGAAGGCGCTCGTGTGGCCCGGCGACTCCAAGGGTGACGTCACCCTGGGCGCCTCCTACGAGACCCACGAGATCCCCGAGGACCTGCAGGCCAAGGCGGTCGAGTACCGCAACGCCATCATCGAGCGCGTCGCCGAGTCCGACGACGAGCTCATGGAGAAGTACCTCGGTGGCGAGGAGCTGACCAACGACGAGATCAAGGCGGGCATCCGCAAGCTCACGGTCAACTCGGAGCTCTACCCGATCTTCTGTGGTTCTGCCTTCAAGAACCGTGGCGTCCAGCCCGTGCTCGACGCGGTGCGCGACTACCTGCCCAGCCCCCTCGACGTCGCTGCCATGGAGGGCCACGCCCCGGGCAAGGAGGACGAGGTCGTGCTGCGCAAGCCGAGCACCGAGGAGCCCTTCTCGGCGCTGGCGTTCAAGATCGCATCGCACCCCTTCTTCGGGACGCTGACCTTCATCCGCGTCTACTCGGGTCGTCTCGACCCGGGCACGCAGGTCATGAACTCGACCAAGGGCAAGAAGGAGCGCATCGGCAAGCTCTTCCAGATGCACGCCAACAAGGAGAACCCCGTCGGTGAGGCCATGGCCGGCCACATCTACGCGGTGATCGGTCTCAAGGAGACCACCACGGGTGACACCCTGTGCGACATCAACAACCAGGTCATCCTCGAGTCGATGTCCTTCCCCGCCCCGGTCATCCAGGTGGCCATCGAGCCCAAGACCAAGGGTGACCAGGAAAAGTTGGGTGGCGCCATCCAGCGTCTCGTCGCCGAGGACCCGACCTTCCAGGTCTCCCTCGACGAGGAGACCGGTCAGACCATCATCGCCGGCATGGGCGAGCTGCACCTCGATGTCTTCGTCGACCGGATGAAGCGCGAGTTCAAGGTCGAGGCCAACATCGGCAAGCCGCAGGTGGCCTACCGCGAGACGATCCGCAAGGCCGTCGTCAAGCACGACTACACGCACAAGAAGCAGACCGGTGGTTCGGGTCAGTTCGCCAAGGTGCAGATCACCTTCGAGCCCCTGGAGACGACCGAGGACAGCGATGGCGAGCTCTACGAGTTCAAGAACGCCGTCACCGGTGGTCGCATCCCGCGTGAGTACATCCCGAGTGTCGACACCGGCATCCAGGACGCCATGCAGTTCGGCGTCCTCGCTGGCTACCCCGTCGTGGGTGTCAAGGCGACCCTCATCGATGGTGCCTACCACGATGTCGACTCCTCGGAGATGGCATTCAAGATCGCTGGGTCGATGGCCTTCAAGGAGGCCGCCCGCAAGGCTGACCCGGTGCTCATGGAGCCGATGATGAAGGTCGAGGTGCGCACCCCTGAGGACTACATGGGTGACGTCATCGGCGACATCAACTCGCGCCGTGGCCAGATCCAGTCCATGGAGGACGTCAGCGGAGCCAAGGTCGTCACCGGCCTCGTCCCGCTGTCCGAGATGTTCGGCTACGTCGGCGACCTGCGGTCGAAGACCCAGGGTCGTGCCAACTACTCCATGGAGTTCGACTCCTACGCAGAGGTCCCCAAGGCAGTCGCCGAGGAGATCATCAAGAAGACCCGGGGCGAGTGACCGGTAGCATTACCGTCGGTCCCGACACGGAACATCCCAACAACCCCAAAATCGACGCCACCCTGCCGGGATAAGGCGTATTCGAGAAGACGTCCTGAGGAGGACACACAGTGGCGAAGGCAAAGTTCGAGCGGAGCAAGCCGCACGTCAACATCGGCACCATCGGTCACATCGACCATGGCAAGACGACGCTGACGGCCGCGATCTCCCGCGTACTGCACGACAAGCTCCCCGACCTCAACGAGGCTTCGGCGTTCGACACGATCGACAAGGCTCCCGAGGAGAAGCAGCGCGGGATCACGATCTCGATCTCGCACATCGAGTACCAGACGGAGTCGCGTCACTACGCGCACGTCGACTGCCCCGGTCACGCTGACTACGTGAAGAACATGATCACCGGTGCGGCCCAGATGGACGGCGCGATCCTCGTGGTCGCCGCCACCGACGGCCCGATGCCGCAGACCAAGGAGCACGTGCTCCTGGCCCGCCAGGTCGGCGTCCCCTACATCGTCGTTGCCCTCAACAAGGCCGACATGGTGGACGACGAGGAGATCCTGGAGCTCGTCGAGATGGAGGTCCGCGAGCTGCTGTCCTCCTACGAGTTCCCGGGCGACGACGTCCCGGTCGTCAAGGTCTCGGCGCTCAAGGCGCTCGAGGGCGACGCCACGTGGGGCGAGTCGATCATGGAGCTCATGACGGCTGTGGACTCCTACATCCCCGAGCCCGAGCGCGACCTGGACAAGCCGTTCATGATGCCCGTTGAGGACGTCTTCACGATCACCGGTCGTGGAACCGTCGTCACCGGTCGTATCGAGCGCGGCATCCTGAACGTCAACGAGGACGTCGAGATCGTCGGCATCCACGAGGGTCCGGCGACCAAGACCACCGTCACCGGCATCGAGATGTTCCGCAAGCTGCTCGACGAGGGTCGCGCTGGCGAAAACGTCGGCCTGCTCCTGCGTGGCACCAAGCGCGAGGACGTCGAGCGCGGGCAGGTCATCTGCAAGCCGGGCTCGATCACCCCGCACACCGAGTTCGACGCGCAGGTCTACATCCTGTCGAAGGAGGAGGGTGGCCGTCACACGCCGTTCTACGACTCCTACCGTCCGCAGTTCTACTTCCGCACCACGGACGTCACCGGCGTCGTCACGCTGCCCGAGGGCACCGAGATGGTCATGCCCGGCGACAACACCGACATGAAGGTCGAGCTCATCCAGCCGATCGCCATGGAAGAGGGCCTGAAGTTCAACATCCGCGAGGGTGGCCGCACCGTCGGCGCCGGTCGCGTCACCAAGATCATCAAGTGATCCTGGGCTGACCTCGGTCAGCATCCACGCAGGGCCCGTCTCCCCATCAGGGGAGGCGGGCCCTGCGTCGTGCCCGGCGCGCCTGCGTCACCCGTTCCCTGAGGAGGCGCGCCAGCGCCGTCTCGAAGGGCAGCAAGCGTCTCGAAGGGAGGGTCAGGGGCGCCCGGCGTCAATCCACATCTGCGGGTCCGGCGCCCAGCCGTCCGCGACGAGGGCATTGCGCAGGGCAGCCCGGTTGTTGGTGGGGACACCTGCCGCCCGGTAGTGGGCGCGGCCCCGCTCGAGGTGGCTGCGGATGGTCTCGGTGCGCAGCGCGAGGACGCGGCCCAGGTGGGCAGGTGAGTGGCCGCGGGCGCTCACGTACAGAGCCAGGACCTGCAGCTCACGGTCGGTCAGGCGGGCGACAGGTGGGTGGGCGGGCTCGATGCGTGTGTCCGGTGGTGGGTTCCTCAGGACGATCTGGCGGATGGCCTCCGCGGTGTCGACGAGGCCCGTCGTCGGCTCGATCCAGGCCACGGCGCCCTCGGTCCCCGAGCGGCGTGCGGCCGGGGTGGCGCGCCCGGGCCCGAGGACGACGGTGTGGGAGCCGAGGCGCGTGAGCGCACGGACCTTGAGGGGGAGCGGCACGTGGTCGTCCAGCAGGGCGTCGAGGACGACGATGTCCCCGGCGAAGTCCCACTCCCGCTGGAAGTCGGTCCACGAGTGGACGCTCGTCGTGACGTGTACCGGCCAGGGCCCTTCCCTTAGCGCGCGCCCCAGCGCCGTGGCCACCACGGGGGAGGTGTGCACGAGGTCCAGACGCGGTTGAGTGAGCATCGGGCACGATGGTCCCATGCCCCTGCCGTCCGTGGTCTCCGTGTGGTCACGGTGGCGTCTGCACGCCGACGCGGTGGTGTCCGTGCTGACGGATCACGAGATCGCCGCCGAGGTCGCCGGGGACCCGTGGGGAGTGCCCGGCGTCCTCGTCGCGGAGCTGGTGGCGGGCGAGGACCTGCGGCTGCTCACCGGGAGGCGAAGGGAGGGCCGGCCGACCGTGGTGTGGGGCGGGACCCTGCCGGTTCCCCGGGTCGCGGCACTGCGGGATGCGGGGGCCTCGGCCTACGTCACCGGTCTCGACTCGCCGCAGGAGCTGGCGGCGGTGGTCCGTCGCGTGCAGGAGGGCCAACGGCCCACGTGGTCGGCGGGAGCGGCGCCGACGGTCACGCTGACACCGCGGGAGCGACAGGTGGCGCAGGCCTACCTCGTGCTCTGGGCGGACCGGACACGGGCCAAGGTCGCGGCGCAGCTCGGGATCAGCTAGCGGACACTCAAGGTGCACATCGCCAACATCCGGGCCAAGGCCGGCCACCGAGGGACGGCGACGCGGGACGGCCTGCTGCGGGCGCTCACCGTGCGCGGGTGGATCGACTGAGATGGTCACCATCGCCTAGTCCTTTTGCAGGCATTTGGTCTGGATCTGTTCAGCGAACTCTAAGGTCGCTCGTGGCGGGGGTCGACAGGGAACCCGCCACCGGGGAGGACCCGACCATCGCGCCGACGCGACAGAGCTCGGTGCTCAGACTCAGCGCCTGTCCGCAGAAGGAACTGCCTCGTGTCGAAGGACCTCACCACCTCGGGCCCGTCCCGCCGCTCCATCGCGAAGGGCGCTGCCTGGGCCGTCCCCGCCGTCTCGGTCGCCGCCGCCGCTCCGAGCCTCGCCGCCTCGCCGGGAGACGCCTGTGCGCCTGGGGCTTCGACCCTTGTGGTCACGGTCGACAACTGCTCGGGGATTACGCTCCTTGGTCAGCCGCCGAAATTCCGGCTCACAAACCCCACGAACGCGACCTGCACCGTGCCGGCCGACACTCCGGTGACCGTGACGACGGACGGGCTTGGCGAGCATCAACCTGTTGGGCCCGGATCTGGCCAACGTTGGTGTGCTGTACAGCACCGGTGGCACAGTGGCTCTGCAGAACCCGATCGCACCCGGCAAGTCCGTCGTGATCAATGCCTTCCCTCCCGGCATCAACGTGACCGTCCTCGGCTCGATCACGCTCGGGGTGGACGACAAGAGCGCAACCATGAACCTCACAGCCAACCTTATTGGCGGGGTCCTCTCCGTTTGCCGACCTAGCTGATCCTGTAATCGACCACGCGCCCATCGTCCCTCGCGGACGGTGGGCGCGTTCGTCGTCCCGCCTCACACCTCCGAGATCGTCGTCCGTGCCAACCGCCGACCGGCAACCACAGCGCCTGCGACGAGCACCAGCACCGCTGCGACCACCGCGAACCACGCAGCGGGATGCGCATCCAGGCCCATCGCCTCGTGCGTGACACTCCCGCCGAA
Organism: Janibacter limosus NBRC 16128; assembly: GCF_001570985.1. Classification (GTDB taxonomy): domain Bacteria; phylum Actinomycetota; class Actinomycetes; order Actinomycetales; family Dermatophilaceae; genus Janibacter; species Janibacter limosus. The sequence continues at coordinate 78,777 of NZ_BCSS01000008.1, forward strand.
GGCTCGGGCCGACAGGTACTGCGCCGGCTTGAGGACGCTCGTGAGCAGGGCCTCCCAGACCAGCCAGTAGAGCAGGCAGCCGGTGACGCTGCGCTTGACCATGATCGCCAGCAGCGTGAAGGCCCCCGTGTACGCCGCCGCGGAGACCGTGCCACCGAGCAGCGCGCCCCACCACAGACCGCCGTCGGTGCCGACCATGATCAGCGCGGCCAGCGCCATGGGCAGTACCGCGAAGACCATCGAGCTCGCGAGGATGACGAGCATCTTGCTCGCGACGATCACCCAGCGGGGGACCGGCTTGCTCAGCAGATAGATGATCGACCCGTCGTCGATCTCCGAGGTGATCAGTGTCGTGGTCCCGATGAGGGTGACGACCGGGATGACGACGCCGATACCAAAGGTGCGCACGAGGTTCAACGGCCCGCCAGCCGGGTCGAGGGGACCCGTGGGCGCCAGACGGAGGAGCAGCGCCAGCGCCAGCAGCGCGGCGGCCATGGCGAGGAGGACGAGGACCCGGGAGCGCCCGAGCAGCGAGCGCATGGCCAGTCGGATGATCGCGGAGTTCATCGGTTCACCAGGTATCCAAAGATGCTCTCGAGCGACTCGTCCGTCGGGGTCAGCTCGAGGATGCGGATGTCGTGTTCCTTGGCCACTCGGGGCACGACACGGACGAAGGAGCCGAAGTCGTCGGCCTCGAGCTCGAGGAACCGGTCGCCGTGCAGCCGCACGCCCCGGACCGAGGCCCGGGCCATGAGGGCCGATGCCAGACGTCGGTTGTCGCTGCTGCGGATGCGGTACTGGTTGGGTCGGTCGGTCATCAATCGGCGGATGGCCGTCCGGTCACCGGAGGCCGCATGGCGGCCGGAGACGATGACCTCGATCTGTCCCGCCAAGGACTCGACCTCCTCGAGGATGTGCGAGCTGAAGACGATGGTGCGACCCTGCGCGCCGTAGTCCGCCAGGAGGGTGGCCATCGAGTGCCGCTGGATGGGGTCCATGCCGTTGAAGGGCTCGTCGAGCAGCAGCACCTGCGGGTCGTGCACCAGCGCCGAGGCCATCTTGACCCGCTGCCGCATGCCCTTGCTGAAGGTCGAGACCCGGCGGTCGGCGGCGTCGACGAGATCGACGAGCTGGAGTGCGTGGTCGGTCGCGGCGCGCGCGGACGGGAGCTTGTGCAGGTCGGCGTTGAGCCGGACGAACTGCCGCGCGGTGAGGAAGTCGTAGACCGACTCCTGCACGGGGACGAGGCCGATCTGCCGGTACACCGCGGTGTCCTGCCGAAGGGGGTGCCCGTCCAGTGTCGCGGTGCCCGCCGACGGCGAGAGCAGGCCCGCCATGATCGACAGGACGGTCGACTTGCCGGCGCCGTTGGGGCCGAGGAGGCCGGTGATGCCCTGCCCGATCTCCATCGTCACGTCGTTGACCGCGACGACATTGCCGTACCAGCGGGAGACCGAGTCCAGACGCAGCGTGCTCACAGCGAGGCCACCGATCGCATCCGGGCCACGAGAGCCAGAGTGGGCAGGACCACCCACGCGATGCAGACGGCGACGGCGAGGCCGATGAGCCATCCCTCGGGCTCGGGGATCGTGGGGTTGACCGCAGGACCACCGAAGACCCCGGAGACGAGCTGGGCGACGGCGGTGAAGGGATGTGCCGAGGCGACCAGCGCGCCGAGACCGTCGCGCGCGAGCTCGGTCGTGATCGCCAGCGCCATGGTGATCATCGCGGAGGGGACCATGAGCACGACGATGATCGCCGCGAGGGCGAGACCGGACTTGGTGGCCAGGGTGGAGACGAGCCCGCCCAGCGCCGCGAGCACGAGGGAGAGGACGGCGACGCCGACGAGTGCCGCTCCGAAGCGTTGGGCGTGCATGCCGCTGTCGACACCCGTCGAGAGCGCGCAGGCGAACCACACGAGCATCGGCACGATGATCACCAGGAAGATCGCTGTCGCCAGCGCGGCGAGCCGCGTGAGCACGAACCTCGTGCGCGAGACCGGCCGGGCGAAGTAGAGGACGATCGTGCGGTATCGCAGGTCCCGCGCGAAGAGGACAGGAGCCTGGGTCGCGACGAAGATCGTGATGAGCAACTGGGTCCAGTACGGGTAACTGAAGTAGTTGGACGGAGCGTCCATCGCGGGTACCTGGGCGGCCTGGATGCTGAGCGCCCCCATGACGATGGCTGGCACGGCCATGAAGGTGATGATCAGCCACGGCATGATCTTGGCCTTGCCCGAGCGGCCGATGCCGAAGGCCTGAGCCACGGAGTTGCGGTAGAGCTCGCGCGTGATCGCGCCGTCGTCGAGGCGCCGCCCGCCGAAGCGCCGGTAGCCCAGGTCGTGGATGACACCACGAGGTGGCGTGGTCATCAGGGGTGGCCTCCTGGGTGGGCGGCGAGCGCAGGGGATGACGAAGGGGGCGGGAGGAAGACCTCGTCGAGGGTGTGGCGACGCTCCTGCAGCCGCACCAGCCCGAGGTCGAGGTCGACAGCGACATCGCGGATGACGTCCAGGACCTCGGGTCCGTCCACCTGCACCTCGGTGTCGCTGCCGACCGGCCAGGCGCTGATGCCCCGGTCGAGCAGCGCCTGCCCGAGGAGGCGGTCGCTGCCGGCCGGGCCGAGCACCTCGACGAGGACGGTGCCCGTGGTCTGGGTCAGGTCTGAGGTGGACGAGGCGCGCAGGAGACGTCCGCTGTCCAGGACCACGATGCGGTCGGCCGTCCGCTCGAGCTCGCCCAGCAGGTGGCTCGTCACGATCACCGAGATCCCGAAGTCCGCGTGCACGCGGGCGATGAGCTCCAGCATGTCGTCCCGGGCGCGCGGGTCCAGCCCGCTCGTCGGCTCGTCGAGGAAGACGAGCGCCGGGTCGTGCACGAGCGCCTGGGCCAGCTTGGCGCGCTGCTTCATGCCGGTCGAGTACCCGCCCATGGCCCGGTGGCGCTCCTCGTCGAGGCCGACATGGCGCAGGACGTCGGAGGCGCGCTCGCGACTGGCTTGGCGCGGCAGGCCGGACATCGTCGCCATGTGCAGGACGAAGTCGGCGGCCGTGACATCGGCCGGCAGGCAGTCGTGCTCGGGCATGTACCCGACGAGGGCGCGGATGTCCCGCGCTGACTCCTGGGGGTCCATCCCGAGGACGCGCACCGACCCGGAGGTGGGAGGCAGCAGCCCGAGGAGGATCTTGATGAGCGTCGACTTGCCGGCGCCGTTGACGCCGACCACGCCGGTGATGCCCGGACGGATCTCCAGCGAGAGAGCGTCCAAGGCGGTCACCCCCGGGTACTGCTTGGTCAGGCGGTTGGTCTCGACCACGCTGTGGTCCCCGGTCATGTCCCCTCCTCGCGTTGTGCAGACGTTCCTGCGCCACACCCTAGGCGCGCTGTCATAGTGTTGAGCTGCCCGCCGCACCCGACCACGGAGACGCCACGACACATGGCCATCGACGAGACGACCGAGACGGACGCACTCCCCGAGGACTCCGAGGGGCTCGACGAGAGCGCCAAGCCCTCCCTTCGTGAGCTGAAGAAGCGCAACTGGACCTTCGCCTTCAAGCGGGCGATCAAGGAGTTCAGCGCGGACGGCTGCACGGACCTCGCAGCGGCGCTCACCTACTTCTCCGTACTGTCGATCTTCCCCGCGATGCTGGCCCTCGTCTCCATCCTCGGGCTGGTGGGGGAGCCCGAGACGACCAAGTCGACGATCCTCGATGTGCTCGACCAGCTCGGCACGGGCAGTGTCGGCTCGACCCTGGAGGGCCCGCTCGACCAGATGGTCAACTCGCCGGCCGCGGGGTTGGGTCTCGTCGTCGGTCTGGCGGGTGCCCTGTGGTCCGCGTCCGGCTACGTCGGTGCCTTCGGGCGGGCCCTCAACAAGATCTACGAGGTGCCCGAGGGGCGCGGCTTCATCAAGCTGCGCCCGATGCAGCTGATCGTCACCGCGGTCCTGCTGGTCCTGGCCGCGGCCATCATCTTGTCGGTCGCCGTCAGCGGCGAGCTGGCGCGTGCCATCGGTGATGCGATCGGGCTCGGCGACGCCGCCGTGATGACGTGGAACCTCGCCAAGTGGCCGGTCATCCTGGTCGTCGTCATCTTCATGGTCGGCCTGCTCTACTGGGCGACACCCAATGTGCGCCAACCGAAGTTCCGGTGGCTGACGCCCGGCGCTGCCGTGGCGATCCTCGTGGCGATCCTCGCCTCGGTGGCCTTCGGCTTCTACGTCTCCAACTTCAGCTCGTACAACAAGACCTACGGCTCGCTCGCCGGCGTCATCGTCTTCCTCCTGTGGCTGTGGATCCTCAACAACGTGCTGCTGCTGGGCGCGGAGGTCGACTCCGAGATCGAGCGCTCGCGTCAGCTGCAGGCCGGTATGGCCGCAGAGGAGGAGCTGCTGCTCCCGCTGCGCGACACGACGAAGTCCGATGCCGCCGCCGAGGCGCAGGAAGAGGTCCGGGAAGAGGCCCGCTCCCTGCGGATCAAGGGGCTGCAGGACCAGGGCAGGTCCACGGCAGAGCTCGCCGACCGCGACGACTGACGGCAGGCCGAGGACGAAGGGGGAGCCCCCCTTCGCGCGCAGTGTCACGCACCGCCCGCCCCGATTTGGCCTGGGGCGCTGGCCTCTGGCACACTATCCAGGTTGCTTGTTGAGCGGTGACGCGACGATCGGTTTTGCCCCGGTTGCTCGCGTTTCTGCCTTCCCGATGACAACGCACCGAACCGCTTCGAGCGGGGCGACACATCGGAACCAAGAGCACGATCCGGTTGATCCGGGTTGACGACCAGACCGACGGCTAGCCATATGGCGTGCCGTTGGGCCGCGGAGCGGGTGCGACACACCCGACCGCGTGGGTCGGAGGCCAGGCACTCGACACAGACCAGGCAAGACGGCGAGAGAGAGACGGACACACAGATGGCGGGACAGAAGATCCGCATCCGGTTGAAGTCGTATGACCATGAGGTCATCGACAACTCGGCGCGAAAGATCGTCGACACCGTGACCCGTGCCGGCGCGACGGTGGTCGGCCCAGTGCCGCTGCCTACGGAGAAGAACGTGTTCTGCGTCATCCGGTCGCCGCACAAGTACAAGGACAGCCGCGAGCACTTCGAGATGCGCACCCACAAGCGCCTCATCGACATCATCGACCCGACGCCCAAGGCCGTCGACTCGCTGATGCGTCTCGACCTCCCGGCTGACGTCAACATCGAGATCAAGCTCTGAGGCGCATCGAGATGACTACAACTGCCACCAAGACCGTCAAGGGCGTTCTCGGCGAAAAGCTCGGCATGACGCAGGTCTGGGACGCGGAGAACCGCCTCGTCCCGGTCACCGTCATCCAGGCTGGCCCGTGCGTCGTCACCCAGGTCCGCAATGTCGAGACCGATGGGTACGCCGCCGTGCAGATCGCCTACGGCGCCATCGACCCCCGCAAGGTGAACCAGCCCACGGGCGGCCACTTCGCCAAGGCCGGTGCCACCCCGCGTCGCCACCTCGTCGAGCTCCGCACCGCGGACGCCTCCGAGTACTCCTTGGGCCAGGAGGTGACGGTCGACCTGTTCGAAGGCGGACAGGAGATCGACGTCACCGGCACCACCAAGGGCAAGGGCTTCGCCGGCGTCATGAAGCGTCACGGCTTCCATGGCGTGAGCGCCTCCCACGGTGCCCACCGCAACCACCGCAAGCCCGGCTCGATCGGTGGCTGCGCCACCCCGGGTCGCGTCTTCAAGGGGATGCGCATGGCCGGCCGCATGGGCGGCGTGCGCCAGACCACCCAGAACCTCACGATCCACGCGGTCGACGCTGACAGGGGCCTTCTGCTCGTCAAGGGTGCCGTTCCCGGCCCCCGCGGCGGCGTCGTCCTCGTCCGCTCCGCGGTGAAGGGAGCCTGACGTGCCGACCATCGACATCCTCAGCCCTGCAGGAACTGCCTCCGGCAGCGTGGAGCTGCCCGCCGAGATCTTCGACGTGGCAGTCAACGTTCCGCTGATCCACCAGGTCGTCGTCGCCCAGCTCGCCGCAGCGCGGCAGGGCACGCACTCGACCAAGACCCGCGCCGACGTGCGTGGCGGTGGCCGCAAGCCGTACCGCCAGAAGGGCACCGGCCGCGCCCGTCAGGGCTCGACCCGTGCGCCGCAGTTCGCTGGCGGTGGCATCGTCCACGGCCCGCAGCCGCGCGACTACGCCCAGCGCACCCCCAAGAAGATGAAGGCAGCCGCCCTGCGCGGTGCTCTCTCCGACCGGGCGCGCCACGGCCGCATCCACGTGCTGACCGCACTCGTCGAGGGCGACACCCCCTCGACCAAGAACGTCGCCACCGTCCTCGGTGGGATCAGCGAGCGCAAGAACGTGCTCGTCGTGATCGAGCGTGACAACGAGTCCGCGTGGAAGTCGGTGCGTAACCTCGCCGACGTGCACGTGCTCGCTGCCGACCAGCTCAACACGTACGACGTTCTGTGCTCAGACGACATCGTCTTCACCCAGGCGGCTCTCGAGGCATTCCTCGCCGGGCCCGCGCCCAAGACCGAGGAGGCCAGCAAGTGACTGCGTCCGAGCTCAAGGACCCGCGCGACATCCTGATCCGTCCCGTCGTGTCGGAGAAGTCCTACGGCCTTCTCGACGAGGGCAAGTACACCTTCATCGTCGACCCGCGCGCCAACAAGACCGAGATCAAGATCGCGGTCGAGCAGGTCTTCGGCGTCAAGGTTGACTCCGTGCACACCATGAACCGTGTCGGCAAGACCCGACGCACGCGGTTCGGCACCGGTAAGCGCAAGGACACGAAGCGCGCGATCGTCTCTCTCCGCGAGGGCACGATCGACATCTTCGGCGGCCAGGGCTGACGGAGAGGACAAGGAAGAACCAATGGGTATCCGTAAGTACAAGCCGACAACCCCGGGTCGTCGCGGCAGTTCTGTCGCCGACTTCGTCGAGGTCACGCGCTCCACGCCTGAGAAGTCGCTGGTCCGCCCGCTGAGCAAGTCCGGTGGCCGCAACTCCACCGGTCGCATCACCACCCGTCACATCGGTGGTGGCCACAAGCGTGCCTACCGCGTCATCGACTTCCGTCGCCACGACAAGGACGGCATCCCGGCCAAGGTCGCTCACATCGAGTACGACCCCAACCGCACCGCCCGCATCGCACTCCTGCACTACGCCGACGGCGAGAAGCGCTACATCCTGGCGCCGAACAAGCTGGCGCAGGGCACCGTGATCGAGAACGGCCCGTCCGCTGACATCAAGGTGGGTAACAACCTGCCGCTGCGCAACATCCCCAACGGCACGACGATCCACGCTGTGGAGCTTCGTCCGGGTGGAGGCGCCAAGATGGCCCGTTCCGCGGGTGCCAGCATCCAGCTGCTCGCCAAGGAGGGTCCCTACGCCACGCTGCGCATGCCCTCCGGTGAGGTCCGTCGCGTCGACGTGCGCTGCCGCGCCACCGTCGGTGAGGTCGGCAACGCCGAGCAGTCGAACATCAACTGGGGTAAGGCCGGCCGTATGCGCTGGAAGGGCAAGCGCCCGACCGTCCGTGGTGTCGTCATGAACCCGGTCGACCACCCGCACGGTGGTGGCGAGGGCCGGACTTCCGGTGGCCGTCACCCCGTCTCGCCCTGGGGCCAGCCCGAGGGTCGTACCCGGCGTCCCGGTAAGGCGAGCGACAAGCTCATCGTCCGTCGCCGCCGCACCGGCAAGAAGCGCTGATAGGAGCCTTTGACATGCCTCGTAGTTTGAAGAAGGGCCCCTTCATCGACGACCACCTTCAGAAGAAGGTCGACGTCCAGAACGAAGCGGGCACCAAGAACGTCATCAAGACCTGGTCGCGTCGTTCGGTGGTTTCACCGGACATGCTCGGCCACACCTTCGCCGTCCACGACGGTCGCAAGCACGTCCCGGTGTTCGTCACCGAGGCGATGGTCGGCCACAAGTTCGGCGAGTTCGCACCGACCCGCACCTTCCGCGGTCACGTGAAGGACGACAAGAAGGGACGTCGTCGCTGATGCCTGCAACCGAGATCACCGAGCAGGAGACGCTGTCGGCTCGCGCCTCGGCGCGCAACCTGCGCGTCACGCCGCAGAAGGCGCGTCGTGTCGTCAACATGGTTCGTGGCAAGGACACGCAGACCGCGATCGCGACTCTGCAGTTCGCACCCCAGGGGGCGGCTGAGCCGGTCCTGAAGGTCGTGCAGAGCGCCATCGCCAACCTGCGGGTCAAGGCCGATGAGGCCGGGGAGCCCTTTGACGAGCGCAATCTCGTCATCTCCACGGCATTCGTCGACGAGGGTCCGACGATGAAGCGTTTCCGTCCGCGGGCCCAGGGCCGCGCCGGCCGGATCAACAAGCGCACCAGCCACATCACCGTCCTCGTGACGAGCAAGCCTGAGAAGGCCGCGAAGGGAGGGACCCGCTGATGGGTCAGAAAATCAACCCGCACGGCTTCCGTCTGGGCATCACCACCGACCACAAGAGCCGCTGGTTCGCCGACTCCAACAAGGAGGGTCAGCGCTACCGCGACTACGTCAAGGAAGACGTCGCGATCCGCAAGCTCATGTCCACGGGCATGGAGCGCGCCGGTATCGCACGCGTCGAGATCGAGCGGACCCGTGACCGCGTGCGTGTGGACATCCACACCGCACGTCCCGGGATCGTCATCGGTCGCCGTGGCGCCGAGGCCGACCGCATCCGCGGCGAGCTCGAGAAGCTCACGGGCAAGCAGGTGCAGCTGAACATCCTCGAGGTCAAGAACCCCGAGATCGAGGCTCAGCTGGTCGCCCAGGGCATCGCCGAGCAGCTCGCTGCTCGTGTCACCTTCCGTCGCGCCATGCGCAAGGGGATGCAGTCCTCCCTTCGCGCCGGTGCCAAGGGCATCCGGATCCAGTGCTCCGGGCGCCTCGGTGGTGCCGAGATGTCCCGCTCCGAGTTCTACCGCGAGGGTCGCGTGCCGCTGCACACCCTCCGGGCGAACATCGACTACGGCTTCTACGAGGCCCGCACGACCTTCGGCCGCATCGGCGTCAAGGTCTGGATCTACAAGGGCGACATGACCGAGAAGGAGTTCGCGGCCCAGCAGGCGACCGCAGCCCCCCGCGGCCGTGGCCCCCGTCGCGACCGCGACGACCGTCCCGCCCGCGCCCGTCGTGGTGGCGACCGCAGCGAGGCTCCGGCTCAGGCCGGGGCCCCCGCTGCGGAGGCTCCTGCTGTCGAGGCGCCGGCCAAGACCGAGGGAGAGTCCTGAGATGTTGATCCCCCGACGGGTCAAGCACCGCAAGCAGCACCACCCGAAGCGTTCCGGCATGGCCAAGGGCGGCACCGCCGTCTCCTTCGGTGACTACGGCCTCCAGGCACTCTCGCCGGCCTACGTCACCAACCGCCAGATCGAGGCCGCTCGTATCGCGATGACGCGCTTCATGAAGCGTGGCGGAAAGGTCTGGATCAACATCTACCCGGACCGTCCGCTCACCAAGAAGCCGGCTGAGACCCGCATGGGTTCCGGTAAGGGCTCGCCCGAGTGGTGGGTCGCCAACGTCAAGCCCGGCCGGATCATGTTCGAGATCTCCGGCGTGGACGAGGAGACCGCTCGCGAGGCCATGCGCCTGGCGATGCACAAGCTGCCGATGAAGTGCCGCTTCGTCGTGCGTGAGGGTGGTGGCAACTGATGGCAGTCGGATCCAAGGACCTGACTCCGGTCGAGCTGCGTGAGTTGACCGACGAGCGTCTGGTCGACGAGCTGCGCAAGGGCAAGGAGGAGCTGTTCAACCTCCGGTTCCAGTCGGCCACCGGTCAGCTCGAGAACCACGGCCGCCTCCGTGCGGTCCGCAAGGACATCGCCCGGATCTACACCGAGATGCGCGAGCGCGAGCTCGGGATCGGGGAGTCCAAGTGAGCGAGAACGTGAAGGAAGACACCGTGACCACCCGTAACGACCGCAAGTCGCGCCGCGGCTACGTCGTCAGCGACAAGATGGACAAGACTGTTGTCGTCGAGGTCGAGGACCGCGTCAAGCACGCGCTGTACGGCAAGGTCATCCGCAAGACCTCCAAGGTCAAGGCGCACGACGAGGACAACGCCGCCGGTATCGGTGACCACGTCCTCATCATGGAGACCCGACCGTTGTCTGCCAGCAAGCGCTGGCGCATCGTCGAGATCCTCGAAAAGGCCAAGTAAGGCCCACCCCGGAGCGAAGGGGGCGCATGCCCCCTTCGCCCGCGTAGACCACATCAGTTCGGCCAGGCTCGCCCTGAGCGAGAACCAGCACGACGACAGGAGTGAGAAGTGATCCAGCAGGAGTCGCGACTGCGCGTCGCCGACAACACCGGTGCCAAGGAGATCCTGTGCATCCGTGTGCTCGGCGGCTCCGGCCGCCGGTACGCCGGCGTCGGCGACACGATCGTCGCCACCGTCAAGGACGCCATCCCCGGTGGCAATGTCAAGAAGGGTGACGTCGTCAAGGCAGTCATCGTTCGCACCAAGAAGGAGCGCCGTCGCAACGACGGTTCCTACATCAAGTTCGACGAGAACGCTGCCGTCATCCTCAAGGCTGACGGCGAGCCTCGCGGGACCCGCATCTTCGGCCCGGTCGGTCGCGAGCTTCGCGACAAGAAGTTCATGAAGATCGTCTCGCTCGCACCGGAGGTGATCTGATCATGGCAAAGCTCAAGATCAAGAAGGGCGACCTCGTCCAGGTCCTGTCCGGCAAGGACAAGGGCCTGCAGGGCAAGGTCATCTCTGTCAACACCGAGACTCAGCGCGTCGTGGTCGAGGGTGTCCAGCGGGTCACCCGCCACACCAAGGCCGGTTTCGGCGGTCAGGCCGGTGGCCTGGTCGTCTCCGAGGCGCCGATCCACGTGAGCAACGTGGCCGTCGTCGACCCGGAGGACAACAAGCCGACCCGCATCCGGACCCGTGTCGAGACCGTCGAGCGTGACGGTCGCACCAAGGCGAGCCGCACCCGCGTCGCGGGCCGCTCGGGCAAGGACCTCTGAAGTGACTGAGACCATCGAGACCCCCGCCGTCGAGGCCCCGCGCCTCAAGGCCAAGTACGCCGACGAGGTCGTCCCCGCTCTCCAGGAGCAGTTCGCCTTCGCCAACACGATGCAGGTTCCCCGCGTCGTCAAGGTCGTCGTCAACATGGGCGTCGGTGACGCCGCCAAGGACAGCAAGCTGATCGAAGGCGCCATCCGCGACCTGACCGCCATCACGGGTCAGAAGCCGCAGGTGACCAAGGCTCGTAAGTCCATCGCGCAGTTCAAGCTGCGTGAGGGCATGCCGATCGGCTGCCACGTCACCCTGCGCAACGCGCGGATGTGGGAGTTCCTCGACCGGCTCACGTCGGTCGCGCTGCCCCGCATCCGTGACTTCCGCGGCCTGAGCCCGAAGCAGTTCGACGGCAACGGCAACTACACCTTCGGTCTGAACGAGCAGTCGATGTTCCACGAGATCGACCAGGACAAGATCGATCGCGTCCGAGGCATGGACATCACCGTGGTCACGACCGCGACGAACGACGACGAGGGCCGCGCGCTGCTCAAGCAGCTGGGCTTCCCCTTCAAGGAGAACTGACATGGCGAAGACCGCCCTGATCAACAAGGCGAACAAGAAGCCGAAGTTCAAGGTCCGCGGTTACACGCGGTGCCAGCGCTGCGGCCGGCCGCACTCGGTCTACCGCAAGTTCGGCCTGTGCCGTGTGTGCCTTCGCGAGATGGCCCACCGTGGCGAGCTCCCCGGCGTGACCAAGTCCAGCTGGTAACCACCTTTTTCAACACCACGACACCGAAGGTCCTGATGGAAACCGCGGTGAGAAGGGGCAGGCAGAGCCCATGACCATGACCGACCCGATTGCGGACATGCTGACCCGCGTCCGGAACGCCAACTCGGCGCACCACGACGAGGTCTCCATGCCGTACTCCAAGCTCAAGTCGCACATCGCGGACATCCTCCAGGCGGAGGGTTTCATCGCGGGGTGGGAGGTCGCAGAGGCGACCGTTGGCCAGACGCTGACGATCAACCTCAAGTACGGCCCCAACCGTGAGCGTTCCATCGCGGGCGTGCGCCGGGTGTCCAAGCCCGGTCTGCGCGTGTACGCGAAGTCCACCAACCTTCCGAAGGTTCTCGGCGGCCTCGGCGTGGCGATCATCTCCACGTCCTCTGGCCTCCTGACCGACCGGCAGGCCGCAACCAAGGGTGTGGGTGGGGAAGTCCTCGCCTACGTCTGGTAAGGGGAAGCAGACATGTCGCGTATTGGACGACTCCCGGTCGCCATCCCCAGCGGTGTCGACATCGCCATCGAGGGCCAGACCGTCAAGGTCAAGGGCCCCAAGGGCGAGCTGCAGGTCATCGTGACCGACGCGATCTCGGTCGCCAAGACCGAGGACGGCGTCGAGGTCTCGCGCCAGGACGACGCGCGTGAGTCGCGCTCGCTCCACGGCCTGACCCGCAGCCTGATCAACAACATGGTCGTCGGTGTCACCGAGGGCTACGAAAAGAAGCTCGAGATCCACGGCACCGGTTACCGCGTGCAGAACAAGGGCGGCTCCCTGGAGTTCGCTCTCGGGTACAGCCACCCCGTCGTGGTGGAGGCCCCCGAGGGGATCAGCTTCAACGTCGAGAACCCGACCCGCCTGAGCGTGTCCGGCATCGACAAGCAGCTCGTCGGCGAGACCGCTGCCAACATCCGCAAGCTCCGCCGGCCCGACCCGTACAAGGGCAAGGGTGTCCGGTACGAGGGCGAGCAGATCCGTCGCAAGGTCGGAAAGGCTGGTAAGTAAGCCATGGCCAAGATCATCAAGCGTGCCAAGGGCAAGAGCGCCGCTCGCGGCCGTCGCCACCTGCGTCTTCGCAAGAAGGTCAGCGGGACCGCGGTGCGGCCCCGTCTGGTCGTGAGCCGGAGCAGCCGCCACGTCTTCGTCCAGGTCGTCGACGACACCGTCGGCAAGACTGTCGCGTCGGCGTCGACCATGGAGGCCGACGTGCGTGCCCTCGAGGGCGACAAGACTGACCGGGCCAAGAAGGTCGGTGAGCTCGTCGCCGAGCGAGCCAAGGCCAGCGGTGTCGAGGCGGTCGTCTTCGACCGTGGAGGCAACCGGTACCACGGTCGCGTCGCCGCCATCGCGGACGGCGCTCGCGAAGGGGGTCTGACCCTGTGATGCAGGCCCAGAACGTCGAGAAGAGGAACATCTGATGCCCGGACCCCAGCGTCGAGGCGCCGGTGCCGCCGCAGGCACCAACGAGCGCTCCAGCAACGACCGTCGTGACAACCGTGGCGGTGGCCGCGACCGTCGTGACGGTGGCCGCGACCGCAACGAGACTCAGTTCGTCGAGCGCGTCGTGACCATCAACCGCGTCTCCAAGGTCGTCAAGGGTGGTCGTCGCTTCAGCTTCACCGCCCTGGTCGTCGTCGGTGACGGGGACGGCACCGTGGGTGTCGGTTACGGCAAGGCCAAGGAGGTGCCCGCGGCGATCGCCAAGGGTGTCGAGGAGGCGAAGAAGAACTTCTTCGTCGTCCCACGCATCCAGGGCACGATCCCGCACCCCATCCAGGGTGAGGCCGCTGCTGGCGTCGTCATGCTCCGTCCGGCATCCCCGGGTACCGGTGTCATCGCCGGTGGTCCGGTCCGCGCCGTGCTCGAGTGCGCCGGTATCCACGACGTGCTGTCCAAGAGCCTCGGCTCGGACAACGCGATCAACATCGTCCACGCGGCAGTCGCGGCCCTCCAGGGTCTCGAGCGTCCGGAGCAGGTTGCGGCTCGCCGCGGTCTGCCTCTGGACCAGGTCGCTCCGGCAGCCATGCTGCGCGCCCAGGCTGCTGGTCGCGCCGAGGCCGCCGAGAAGGCAAAGGCGGGTGCGTGATGGCTCGACTCAAGGTCACCCAGACCCGTTCCGAGATCGGCGGCAAGCAGAACCAGCGGGACACGCTGCGCAGCCTCGGTCTGAAGCGCATCGGCGACGTTGTCGTCAAGGAGGACCGCCCGGAGATCCGCGGCATGGTCCAGACGGTTCGCCACCTGGTGACCGTCGAGGAGGTTACTGATCATGGCTGACTCCAAGGCCAACACCAACGAGGAGCAGACCCACGCTCTGAAGGTGCACCACCTGCGTCCCGCCCCGGGTGCCAAGACCGCGAAGACCCGTGTGGGTCGCGGTGAGGGCTCCAAGGGCAAGACCGCTGGTCGCGGTACCAAGGGCACCAAGGCCCGGTACCAGGTGCCGGAGCGCTTCGAGGGTGGTCAGACGCCGCTGCACATGCGTCTGCCCAAGCTCCGCGGCTTCAAGAACCCGTTCAAGACCCAGTACCAGGTCGTGAACCTCGACCGCATCTCCTCCCTCTTCCCCGAGGGTGGCGCTGTGGGTGTCGAGGAGCTCGTGGCCAAGGGTGCCGTCCGTGACGGTCACCCGGTCAAGGTCCTCGGTTCCGGCGAGATCACGGTGAAGGTCGACCTCACGGTCGATGCCTTCTCCGCGAGCGCCAAGGACAAGGTCGAAGCGGCTGGCGGCAGCATCTCTGCTCGCTGACCCTTCGGTCATCTCCTCGAGGCCGCCCCGTTCGCGGGGCGGCCTCGAGGCGTCTTCGGACCCGTTGTCCGTGAGGGGGACGCGGGTCACGTCGCGACTTCATGGTTGCGGCAGGTATCGTCGGTCAGGTTGTGCCGCCAGTCGGCGGCTCCTGCCCGCAGCTCACATCTGCACCCCGGCACCGTCCTGGAGGAACCCACGTGCTCTCCGTCTTCATCCGGGCGTTCAAGACGCCCGATCTGCGGCGCAAGCTGCTCTTCACGCTGGGCATCATCGTGCTCTTCCGCCTCGGCTCCCACGTGCCGACGCCGAATGTGAACTACAGCGCGGTCCAGGACTGCATCGCGGGGGCACGCCAGGACGGCGGTAACAACTTCCTCGGGATGGCCAACCTCTTCAGTGGTGGCGCCCTCCTGCAGCTGTCGATCTTTGCGCTCGGGATCATGCCGTACATCACGGCGAGCATCATCGTGCAGCTCCTCACGGTCGTCATCCCTCGCTTCGAGGCATTGAAGAAGGAGGGGCAGACCGGCCAGGCCAAGATGACGCAGTACACGCGCTACCTGACGATCGCCCTGGCCGTCCTCCAGTCCGCCACCTTCATCACCTTCGCCCGCAACCCCGCGGCGCTGTTCAACAACGCCGAGTGCGGGCCGATCCTCTACCGCGAGTCGATGTTCTCCATCGTCCTGATGGTCCTGACCATGACGGCCGGTACCGGCCTGATCATGTGGCTCGGTGAGCTCGTGACGGACAAGGGCGTCGGCAACGGCATGTCGCTGTTGATCTTCACCTCGATCACCGCCACCTTCCCCAGCTCGTTGTGGGCCATCCAGCAGCGCGACGGACGCTGGGACCTCTTCTTCCTCGTCATCGCGATCGGCTTCGTCATCATCGCGGCGGTCGTCTTCGTCGAGCAGAGCCAGCGCCGCATCCCGGTGCAATATGCCAAGAAGATGGTCGGCCGGCAGATGTACGGCGGGACGTCGACGTACATCCCGATCAAGGTCAACATGGCCAACGTGATCCCGATCATCTTCGCCAGCTCGATGCTCGCTCTTCCGCAGATGCTGGCGCAGTTCCAGTCCGACCCCGCGGGCAACAACCCGGCCTGGGTGGACTGGATCAACACCTATCTCGTGCGGGGTGACCACCCCATCTACATGGCGGTCTTCACCGCGATGATCCTCTTCTTCACCTTCTTCTACGTCTCGATCACCTTCAACCCCACGGAGGTCGCTGACAACATGAAGAAGTACGGGGGATTCATCCCCGGTATCCGCGCCGGGCGACCCACGGCCGAGTACCTCCAGTACGTGCTCACCCGCATCACCGTGCCGGGAGCCATCTACCTCGCTCTGATCTCGTTGATCCCGCTCATCGCTTTTGTGTGGATCGGGGCCAACCAGGACTTCCCCTTCGGCGGTGCGTCTATCCTCATCATGGTGGGCGTCGGTCTGGAGACGGTGAAGCAGATCGAGTCCCAGCTCCAGCAACGCCACTACGAAGGATTCCTCCGCTGATGCGTCTCATCATCTTGGGCCCCCCCGGGGCCGGCAAGGGCACCCAGGCCACCCGGATCGCCGACCACTACGGCATCCCTGCGGTCTCCACCGGCGACATCTTCCGCGCCAACATCAAAAATGAGACGGAGCTCGGGCTCCAGGTCAAGGAGATCCTCGCCTCCGGCGGGTACGTCTCCGACGACATCACCAACGCGATCGTCGAGTCCCGGCTCGACGAGGACGACGCCGCTCCCGGCTTCCTGCTCGACGGGTACCCGCGCACGACCGCGCAGGTCACCGCGCTGGACGCGATGCTCGCCAAGAGCGACCACTCGATCGACAAGGTGCTGGAGCTCGTCGTCGACGACGAGGTCGTCGTGCAGCGTCTGCTCAAGCGCGCCGAGCTCGAGGGTCGCGCCGATGACACCGAGGAGGTCATCCGCGAGCGGATGGCCATCTACCACCGCGAGACCAAGCCGCTGTCGGATGCCTACGCCGAGCGCAACCTGCTCGTCACGGTGGACGGCGAGGGCGAGGTCGACGAGGTCGCCGAGCGGATCGTCGCCGCGCTGGGCGCCTGACCCGTGTCGCTCTTCGGTCGCGAGCGGGTCCGCGCGCGCACCCCGGACCAGCTCCGGGCGATGCGCGTGGCGGGCCTGCTCGTCGGCCGCACTCTCGACATGCTGCGCACGCAGGTGCGTGCGGGCATGACGACCGGGCAGCTGGATGCCCTGGCGGAGGACTTCATCCGCAGCGGCGGAGGCATCCCCAACTTCCAGCTCGTGCCCGGATACAGCCACACCCTGTGCACCTCCGTCGACGACGAGATCGTCCACGGGATCCCGGGGGAGCGGGTGCTGCGCGAGGGTGACCTGCTGAGCATCGACTGCGGCGCCGAGGTCGACGGGTGGAACGGCGATGCCGCCATCACCCTCGTCGTCGGTGGCGACGCTGCCGGTGACCCGGCTGCCGCCCGACTGTCGGAGATCACCCGCCGTTCGCTCTGGGCCGGTCTGGCCGCCCTTCGTCCCGGAGGCGACCTCAACGACATCGGTGGCGCGGTCGAGGACTCGATCCGCGCCGACGGCCGTGCGGACGGGGTGGCCTACGGCATCGTCGAGGACTACACCGGCCACGGCATCGGCGAGCACATGCACCTGCCGCCCAATGTCCCCAACTACCGCGTCCGCGGGCGCGTGCCGCAGACCCCGGTCGGTGCGACCCTCGCGATCGAGCCGATGGTGACACTTGGTGACCAGGCCAACCACGTCCTCGAGGACGACTGGACCGTCGTCACCGACGACGGCCGGCCGGCGGCGCACTGGGAGCACTCGGTCGCCATCACCGAGCGGGGCATCTGGGTGCTGACCGCGCTGGACGGCGGCGAGGCCGAGCTCACGGCCCGCGGCGCCACCTTCGGCCCCCTGGACTGAGCCGCCCGTACGGCATCGTCCGCCCACTGTGGTGCACGCGACGTTGGACAGCCCCTCGCTGCGGCGACCCTGATCGGTAGGGTGCGAAGTCAGTCATGCCGTCGGCCGCGCGTCGACGTCCGGGTCGATGAGGAGCGCTACGAGGATGACCCTTCCCCCTGCAGAGCACGAGACCATGGGGCTGGCCGCGGGATTCCCGCGGACGAGCCCGGACGAGTGGGCCGAGCTGGCCGCTGGTGTGGTCAACAAGTCCCGGCCCGAGGGCCGCAAGGTCGACGCGGAGGGTGCTCGTGAGGCCCTGACCAGCCACCTGCCCGGGGGCGTCGACATCGACCCGATCTACTGGCCGCAGCCGGGCACGGCGCTCGGTCTGCCGGGCGCGATGCCCTTCACCCGTGGCCGCGGCCCGCGCAACCCGGACCTGCCGTGGGATCTGCGTCAGCTCCACGACGACCCGGACGCGGCCGTCAGCCGCAAGGCGGTCCTCGACGACCTCGAGCGTGGCGTCAGCTCGGTCTGGCTGCACGTCGGCGCCGACGGCATCGCCGCAGCAGACATCGCCGACGTCCTCACCGATGTCCAGGTCGACCTGGCTCCGGTCGTCGTCAGCTCCCTCGACGACCAGCCCGCAGCCGCGGCGGCGCTCGTCGCTGCGTGGGAGGCGAAGGGGGTCGACGCGGGCGTCGTCCGCGGCAGCCTCGGGCACGACCCCATCGGCCAGGTCGCCGTGCGCGGCGGGACGCCGGACCTCACCGCACTCGCCGATGCCGTCGCCACCTGTCGTGACCGCTTCACCGGCGTGCGGGCGATCACCGTCGACGCGCGAGTGCACCACGATGCCGGGGCGAGTGACCAGGACGAGATCGCGCTGGCCCTGGCCACCGCGCTGGACTACGTGCGCCACCTGTCGCAGGCGGGCATCGAGCCGGCCGAGTCCTTCCGCCGGATCGACTTCCGTGTCGCTGCGACGGCGGACCAGTTCGCCACGATCGCCAAGCTGCGTGCGCTGCGCCGCACCTGGGCCCGGGTCGGCGAGGTGCTCGACGTGCCCGAGGCCGACCGGGGTGCGTGGATCCACGCCGTGACCTCGGCTCGCATGCAGACGCGCACCGACCCGTGGGTCAACCTGCTGCGCGACACGATCGCCTGCTTCGCCGCGGCCGCCGGTGGCGCCGACGCGATCACCGTGCTGCCCTACGACCACGCGCTGGGCCTGCCGACTGCGTTCTCCCGCAGGGTCGCCCGCAACACCCAGTCGTTGCTCGCCTCCGAGTCGAATGTCGCCCGGGTCGCGGACCCGGCCGGCGGGTCGGCCTATGTCGAGTCGCTCACCGACCAGCTGGCGCGTGCCGCTTGGGCCTGGTTCGGCGAGCTCGACGCTGCCGGCGGAGCCGCCGCCGGGCTGGCGTCCGGTGTGATCGCCGAGCGCTTGGCGGCAACTCGCGCCGAGCGCGACGCCGCCCTGGCCACTCGCGTCCAGCCCATCACCGGCACGTCGACCTTCCCGCTCGCGGGGGAGGAGCTGCTGGAGCGGACCGCACGGGTGGAGCTACCCGGCGAGGGGCTCCCGCGTCGTCGTGACTCTGAGGTCTTCGAGGCGCTGCGCGAGCGGACCGCTGCCGGGGACATCAGCGTCCCCGTCCTGGCCCTCGGCCCGGCCCGCGAGCACACTGCCCGGTTGGGCTTCGTCATCAACCTCCTGGGTGTCGCTGGCATCCGGCCCGACGTCGTCGAGGTCACGGATGCCGACTCGATCCCCGCGCAGAGCGGCCCGGTCGCGATCATCGCCTCCTCGCCCAAGGGGTACGAGGCCCTCGCCGAGGCGAGCGTCTCCTCCCTTCGTGCAGCGGGCGTGGAGCGCATCCTCGTCGCCGGCTCCGGTAAGGAGCTCGGCGACACCGCTGTCGACGGAGAGGTCCGCGACGGCATGGACATCGTCACCTTCCTCGACGACCTCCTCACCACCCTTGGTGCACAGCAGGCAGGAGCCCGGGCATGAGCACGCAGATCCCCACCTTCGACACGGTCGACCTCGGCGAGGGCGCTCCCTCCGCCGACGGGGCCGACCTCTGGCAGGAGGCCCTCGAGGCCACCCCCGGCGCGGCCGACGGGTGGCAGACGCCCGAAGGCATCGATGTCGCGCCGGTCTACACCGAGGCCGACACCTCGGGCCTGGACTTCCTCGAGACGGCCCCCGGGACGGCTCCCTTCCTGCGTGGTCCGTACCCGACCATGTACGTCAACCAGCCGTGGACGATCCGTCAGTACGCGGGCTTCTCCACCGCAGAGGAGTCCAACGCCTTCTACCGGCGCAACCTCGCGGCCGGGCAGAAGGGCCTCTCGGTCGCCTTCGACCTGGCGACCCACCGTGGCTACGACAGTGACCACCCGCGCGTCTCCGGCGACGTCGGCATGGCCGGTGTCGCCATCGACTCGATCTACGACATGCGCACGCTCTTCGGGGGCATCCCGCTGGACCGCATGAGCGTGTCGATGACCATGAACGGCGCGGTCCTGCCGATCCTCGCCCTCTACGTCGTCGCGGCCGAGGAGCAGGGGGTGAGCCCGGAGCAGCTGAGCGGAACCATCCAGAACGACATCCTCAAGGAGTTCATGGTCCGCAACACCTACATCTATCCGCCGACCCCGTCGATGCGGATCATCTCCGATATCTTCGCCTTCACCAGCCAGCGGATGCCGCGCTTCAACTCCATCTCGATCTCCGGCTATCACATGCAGGAGGCCGGGGCGACGCAGGACCTCGAGCTCGCGTACACCCTCGCCGATGGCATCGAGTACATCCGGGCCGGCAAGGAGGCCGGCATGGACGTCGACTCCTTCGCGCCGCGCCTGTCCTTCTTCTGGGCGATCGGCATGAACTTCTACATGGAGGTCGCCAAGCTGCGCGCCGCGCGCCTGCTGTGGGCCCGCCTGGTGAAGGAAAACTTCGAGCCGGAGAACCCCAAGTCGCTCTCCCTGCGGACGCACTCGCAGACCTCGGGCTGGTCGCTGACCGCGCAGGACGTCTACAACAACGTCTCGCGCACCTGCATCGAGGCGATGGCCTCGACCCAGGGGCACACGCAGAGCCTGCACACCAATGCCCTCGACGAGGCCATCGCGCTGCCGACCGACTTCTCCGCCCGCATCGCCCGCAACACCCAGCTGGTGCTGCAGCAGGAGTCGGGCACGACGCGCGTCATCGACCCGTGGGGCGGCAGCGCCTATGTCGAGCGACTGACCCACGACCTCGCGCAGCGCGCTTGGGCCCACATCGACGAGGTCGAGAAGGCCGGCGGCATGGCCAAGGCCATCGAGGCCGGCATCCCCAAGATGCGCATCGAGGAGGCGGCCGCGCGTACCCAAGCGCGCATCGACTCCGGTCAGCAGCCCGTCATCGGGGTCAACACCTACCCGGTCACCGAGAGCACGGTCGACGAGGCCATCGAGATCCTCAAGGTCGACAATGCCGCAGTCCGCGCCTCGCAGATCGCCCAGCTGGAGCGACTGCGGTCCGAGCGGGACGAAGGGGAGGTCCGCGCGGCCCTCGCAGCCCTCACCGAGGCGGCCCGGGCCGAGGGTGGCTCCATGGAGACCAACCTCCTCGCGCTCGCGATCGACGCCGGCCGGGCCAAGGCGACGGTCGGTGAGATCTCCTCGGCGCTCGAGGAGGTCTACGGCCGCTACACCGCACAGATCCGTACGATCTCTGGTGTGTACCGGGACGAGGCAGGCAAGGGCGGGGCCGTGGACGAGGTCCTGGCCAAGGTCGAGGACTTCGAGCAGGCCGAGGGGCGCCGACCGCGCATCCTCGTGGCCAAGATGGGCCAGGACGGGCACGACCGTGGGCAAAAGGTCATCGCGACCGCCTTTGCCGACCTCGGCTTCGACGTCGACGTGGGTCCGCTCTTCCAGACCCCCGGCGAGGTCGCCCGACAGGCCGTCGAGGGCGATGTCCACGTCGTGGGCGTCTCCTCCCTCGCCGCGGGTCACCTGAGCCTCGTGCCGGCGCTGCGGGCCGAGCTCGACGCCCTCGGGCGCGAGGACCTCATGATCGTCGTGGGCGGGGTCATCCCGGACCAGGACTTCGAGGAGCTGCGCGCCGCGGGTGCGGACGACATCTACCCGCCCGGCACCGTCATCGCCACGGCGGCCGGGGGCCTCGTCGACCGCCTGCGGGAGCGGGCTGCCGGCTCCGATGGCTGAGTCGGTCGCCGACCTCGCACAGGGGATCCGTGATCGCTCGCGGGCACACATCGCCCGCGCGATCACGCTCGTCGAGTCCTCGCGCCCGGACCACCGGGAGCGGGCTCGCGAGCTGCTCGCGCTCATCGCGCCGGACACCGGCCACGGGCTGCGCGTCGGCATCTCGGGCATCCCGGGGGCCGGCAAGTCGACCTTCATCGACGCCCTCGGCACGCGGCTGATCGAGCGCGGTCACCGGGTGGCCGTCGTCGCGGTGGACCCGAGCAGCTCACGCACCGGCGGGTCGGTCCTCGGTGACCGCACCCGCATGGCAGCGCTGACGGCCAGCGAGGATGCCTTCGTGCGTCCCTCGCCGTCGGGCGCGCACCTCGGCGGGGTCGCCCGCGCGACCCGTGAGGGCATGCTCGTCCTGGAGGCTGCCGGCTACGACGTCGTGCTCGTCGAGACGGTCGGTGTCGGTCAGTCCGAGGTCGCCGTCGCCGAGATGGTCGACACCTTCCTGCTGCTCGCGCTCGCCCGTGGTGGCGACCAGCTGCAGGGGATCAAGCGCGGCATCCTCGAGATGGCCGATGTCATCGCGGTCAACAAGGCTGATGGTGAGCACGCGGGCGACGCTCGCGTGGCAGCACGGGAGCTCTCGGGCGCGATGCGGCTGATGAACTCCGACCCCGACGCCCGACGTCCCCCGGTCCTCACCTGCAGCGCCTACACCGGTGACGGCCTGGACGACGTGTGGGCCGCGGTCCTCGAGCACCGCGCGTGGCTCGAGGAACAGGGCTCGCTGCACGGCCGCCGGGCCGAGCAGCAGCGTGAGTGGATGTGGGCGATGGTCGACGCCGAGCTGCGCGACGCCGTGCGGCGCTCGCCGCGTGTGCGGGAGCTGCTCGGTGGGCTGACGCCCGGCGTGCGTTCGGGTGAGGTCAGCGCCGTCGACGGCGCCGCACGGATCATCGAGGCCTTCTCCGCGGACCTCGCCGAGCGATCGGTCGACTGACCACCCGTCGCCTGAGTCATGACATGCCCGCCCGGATGACCGTCAGGGGTCACCCAGGCGGGCATGTCGTCACCCAGGTGCAGACCGGGCGAAGGGGGCGCGTGTCAGTGCTGGCGGCGGGGGCGCAGCATCATCAGCGCCGCGAGGGCGGTGAGCCCACCGAGCGCCAGGGGAGCGGCGGGGGAGTGCTGCGCGACGCCGTCCGTCTGGACGACCGCGGGGATCTCGGGGGTGTCCTCGTCGGGCGTCGTGTCCTCGGGTGCGGGGCAGTCGGCGGGCAGCTCGAGGAGCCCGCCACCCAGGTCCGCGGCGAGCAGTACGTCGAAGAACTCGGCGACCTCCTGCAGCACCAGACGGTCGTCCTCGGTGGCGACGTAGTCCGGCGTGGCCGCGGAGCCGAGCGAGGTGGCCCACTCCTCGTCCTCCCAGTCCTCCTCGGTCCAGGCCTCCTCCTCGACGGCGAACCAGTCGACCTCCTCAGCGTCGGTGCGCACCGTGCGCGAGGCGCCGGGTGCCAGCACCAACTCGCTGTAGTCCTCGTCGCTGTCGGCGTCGCCCCACAGGACGAGCACCTCGGGGTTGCCGGCCGGGTTGCTGAAGGTCACGGTGCCGCAGTCGGCCACGGCCGTGACGGCCGCGTGCTCGGGGGCGCACGGGGTCGACGAGAGCGCGACGTCGAAGCTCGTGGTGGCCCCTTCGGCGAGGACGGCGCCATCGACCGCCTCGGCGGTGATCGTGGCAGAGGCGTCGGGCAGCGTCACGCCCTGCGCGTCGCCGAAGACGAGTTCGTCGAGCTCCTCCTCGCTCATCGCGTCCTCCGGCCAGAAGGCGACGCCGGCGTAGTCGCCGGCGGTCAGCTGCACGACGGTGCCGTCGATCTCGACGAGGTACTGCACTCCGGCGATGTCGGGGATGGTCACCCGGTCCTGGCCGAGCCCGCACTCGTCGACGACGGTGGGAGCGCTCGGGGTGACGGGCGCGTCGGCGGCGTGTGCGGGGAGTGCCGCGGTCAGGCCGAGGGCCGTGGACAGGCAGAGGGCGCTGAGGATACGACGCACGGTGATGACTCCGAGGATGCAGGGCGGGCTGGTGCCGCGCCGGGCTGAGTGAGATGCCGGGTCTCGAGAGGAGCGTCTGGGGTCAGACCTCGGTGCCGGTCGATCGGATCATAGAGCCATCGCGCGACGGTGACCAGACCTGCTCACGGATGCGTCGGGGACGACGCGATCTCGTTGGTGGCGGGCGCCCCGAACTTCTTTGGTGCGATGCCGCTGCGGCGGGCGAGCCACAGCAGGATCGCCGTCATGATCGCCGTGGCGACGACGCTCAGGCCGGCCGTGTCAGCGGTGCTCGTCGTCTGCTCGGTGACGTAGGCGTCCTGGATCCCGCCGAGCACGGTCAGCCCGATGACGATGACCATGTTGTTGACGACGTGCAGGACGATCGCTGCCTCGAGCCCGCCGGTGCGCCAGGTGAGGTAGCAGCAGGCGGCGGCCATGCCCGCGAGGTCGAACAGCACCCAGGGGTCGAGCGAGGTGTGTGCCAGGGCGAAGGTGGCGGCCGACAGCACGGTGCTCACGACGAGCGCGAGGACGGGACGCTTGATCCACGCACCGACTCCCTGCATGAGCCCGCCACGGAAGGCGACCTCCTCGCCGGCGGCCTGCAGGGGAGTGGTGAGCACGGTGATGAGGAGCAGCCAGCCCCAGTGGTCCGGCCGGGCCGAGGGCTGCTCGCCGGAGAGGACCCAGGCAGCCGCGAGGTAGGCGCCCCAGAGGACGGTCGTCACGAGCGTGGCCCGCCCGAGCCAGCGCCATCGGATGCGCCCCGCGACGGACCAGATCTTGCCCATCGGTCGCCAGTGCCCGACCCGGGTGGCCACGAGAGCGGCGGGGATGAGGCCGGCGAGCATGAGGTTGCCGATGAGCATCGTCACCGGTGCGACCGGATCGACCTCGGCGGCGTCGGTGGTCTCGAGCATCGACGGGTCGAGCACGAGCCACAGGATGCTGAGGACGATCGAGATGGCCAGGAAGGTGCCGAGCCCTGCCGCCAGCGCCAGCAGCGGTCGCCACCAGCGGTAGTGCGTGGTGCGCATCTGGTGCAGGTAGCTCCGCGGCACGTCGTCGGCGAAGGGGGCAAACGTCGTCGTCCCCGCCGTCGTCATCACACCGGCCGGGGCATGCCGGGCCTGCGCGTGGCGGCGGGCCGCTTCGACGAGACCCACGGCCACCGGGTGGATGCCGGCCTCGGCGGCCAGCGGCAGCACCGACAGGACGGCGAAGGGGGAGCCCCCCGACCGGATCGTGGTGGCACCGCCCGCGCCGGTCGGGTCCTGCGTCGTCCAGGTGGTGCCGGGCGCGCTGAGGAAGTCGGCGGCGGGGCGGGCGCCTCCGGCGTCGT
>NZ_BCSS01000009.1 GCF_001570985.1 Janibacter limosus NBRC 16128
CCCACACGCCACAGCGGCGCCCGGCCGCCCGGAGCCGCTACGGCGGCCGACCGAGGCTGGGCCGCGCCACCCTCCCGCAGCGCAGCGGGCCTCCCCGCGTCGCTGGTCGGTGGTCGGCGCTCCCCCGTGCCGAGACCGACCCCACCGTCCGCCTCCACGCCACGGCAGAGGGACTGCTCGACCGCCACGGCGTCGTCACGCGAGGAGCGGTCGTCGCCGAAGAGGTCCAGGGCGGCTTCGCCGTCGTCCACCGGGTGCTCGGCGCCGCCGAGGAGGCGGGCCAGGTGCGACGCGGATACTTCATCGAGGGTCTGGGTGCCTCGCAGTTCGCTGTCCCCGGGGCCGTCGACGAGGTGCGCTCCTCCCGGGCACCCGAGGGGGCGGTGGTCCTGGCGGCCACCGACCCGGCCAGCCCATGGGGCGCCGCGCTGCGCTGGCCCGAGCGCGACGCGGGACACCAGCCCGGGCGCAAGGCTGGCGCGCTCGTCGTCGCCGTCGACGGGCAGCTCGTCCTCTATGTCGAGCGGGGTGGACGCACTCTGCTCTCCTGGGACACCGGCGAGGACTCGCTCGCCATGGCTGCCCGCGGGCTCGCCGATGCCGTGCACCGAGGGGCGCTCGGACGTCTGACCGTGCAACGAGCGGACGGTGCCCCCGTGCTCGGGTCTGCCGACCCGCTCGCCCAGGCCCTGACCAATGCCGGCTTCACGATGACCCCGCGCGGCCTGCGGCTACGCCCCCGCGGGCGGGGCTGACCCGTGCCCGAGGGCGACACCGTCTGGCGCACCGCGCAGCGCCTCCATGCGGCGCTGTCCGGACGACCGGCGACCCTCGTCGACATCAGGTGGGGCGAGGTCGGCGAAGGGCCCCTGCGAGACGCGAGCATCGATGAGGTGGTGCCCAGGGGCAAGCACCTGCTCCACCGATTCGACTCCGGGTGGACGCTGCACACGCACCTGCGCATGGAGGGGTCGTGGCGGGTCGAGGCCGCCGGGTCCGAGGCAGCCGCGCGCGGCCTACGACGACCTGACCTGCGGGCTGGGGTCGGCAATGCCGCCTGGACCACCCTCGGACTGCGACTGGGCGAGCTCGACCTCGTGCGCCGCAGTGACGAGCACCTGCTCGTCGGGCACCTCGGACCTGATGTGCTGGGCACCGACTGGGACCCCGGCCTCGTGGCACGACGCATCGTCGGGTCGAGCACCGGCACCTCGATCGCTGCGGCCCTGCTCGACCAGCAGGTGCTGGCGGGGGTCGGGACCTTTTGGGCGAGCGAGGTCCTCTTCGCCCAGCGGCTGCACCCGTGGCACGAGGCAGCCAGCCTGTCACCCGAGCAGGTGGACACCCTCGTCGCGCGGGTCCACGAGCTCATGGTGCGCGGGCGGGAGCACGCGATCCAGTCCTCGACGGGCATCCTGCGAGCTGATGCGCGCTCATGGGTCCACGGGCGCTCCGGTCGCCCATGCCGCCGCTGCGGCCAGGCGGTGCGAGTGGCACCGCTCGGTCGGCAAGGAGCTGATCGAGTCTTTTTTTACTGCCCGGCGTGCCAGGGCGGGATCTCGCCCACCGATGACGGGCGGCCGCAGGGACCGTTGGGGGCACGCAGACCCCGGTAGAGCACCATCAGGCTGCGGAGACGACGTCCTCGGAGTGAGTGGCCACCGGCAGGGTGACCGGAGCACTGACGCGCTCGGCGCGACGGGCTCGCTGGGCGACCTCGGTGAAGACGATCGAGAGCGGCATCTCGAGGGCCGTGCAGATCGAGGCGAGCAGCTCCGAGCTGGCTTCCTTTTCGCCGCGCTCGATCTCGCTGAGGTATCCCAAGGAGACGGAGGCAGTGGCCGAGATGTCGCGCAGGGTGCGCCCCTGGGCCCGGCGCGCGTCACGGAGCACATCTCCGAGCTCCTCACGCAGCAACACCATCAGGTCCACCTCCTCCACGTCGTCATCTTGGGACCACGGTACAACGCGCCACCGTCAAGGGTCAGGACGAGTCCCGGACGACCTCGTGACCGAGGTCGATCGCGGCAGCGACGGCGCCGGCACGCACAGCGGCGCGCTCCCCCGTCAACGCCAGGCACCGGGTCGATAGTCCCGACGGGGTCGAGCAGGCGAGCCAGACCGTCCCGGCCGGGTGACCCTCGCTCGGTCCGGGGCCGGCGACCCCGGTCGTGGCGATGGCGACGTCCACACCGAGGCGACGCCGCGCTCCCTGCGCCATCTGGGTGACGACCTGCTCGTCAACGGTCCCGACCCGGGCGACGAGGTCAGGGTCGACCTCCAGGAGAGAGATCTTGACCGCGGGATCGTAGGCGACCACCGAGCCGACGAAGACCCGCGAGGCACCGGGCACCTCGACGACCGTCGCAGCGACGAGGCCACCGGTGAGGGACTCCGCGGTCCCGAGGGTCCACCCCCGCTCGGCGAGGACCGCCAGGAGGTCTGCGACGTCAGCGGCCACGCGCGGCCTTGCGCTCCTGCTTCAGCCGAGCACGCTCGCTCGTCGAGCGGAGGGTCATCGCCTTCATGACGTAGTCGACAGCCGTGGCGATCGTGACCACGAGGGCGGCGATCAGGATGGCCCAGGCCAGCCCGCGCCACAGCCACTCGACCGGCAGGGTGCTCAGCGGCATGACGAAGAGGCCGATGGCCAGGGCCTGGAGGAAGGTCTTGACCTTGCCACCGCGGCTCGCGGGCATCACGCCATGGCGGATCACCCAGAAGCGCATGGCGGTGATGCCCAGCTCGCGGGCGATGATCACGACGGTGATCCACCACGGGATCTCGCCGATCATCGACAGCGTGATCAGGCCCGCGCCGGTCAGCGCCTTGTCGGCGATGGGGTCGGCGACCTTGCCGAAGGTGGTCACCAGGCCCTTGGCCCGCGCGAGATCACCGTCGATGCGGTCGGTGACGATGGCGACGGCGAAGACGCCCCAGGCCCACCACCGCATCGCCGTGTCCTCGCCGCCGTGCTGCAGCAGGAGCCACACGAAGACGGGTACGAGCAGGATGCGCAAGACCGTCAGCGCGTTGGGGAGGTTCCACGGACTCGGCTCGGGGATCGGCATCGAGATGCCGTCGGTCCGCTCGGTGCTCACGATCGCACCTCCGCGACGAGGTCGATGCCCTCGGTGCCAACCACCTCAGCCGTGACGATCTGGCCGACCTCGAGCGTCTCGACGTCGCCGCTCAGCATGGTCATCCCGTCGACATCCGGGCCCTGGTGAGCAGCTCGGCCGCTCACCTCACCCGTCTCCCCGTCGATCTCCTCGACGAGGACCTGCACGATCTCGCCGACGCGCTCCTCTGCGCGCTGGGCGGTCAGCTCCTCGATGAGGGAGCGGATGCGCTCGACGCGTTCGAGGATCACGTCCGCGTCGACCTTGTCATCAAGGAGCTCGCCCTCGGTGCCGTCCTCGTCGGAGTACCCGAAGACCCCGACGACGTCGAGGCGGGCCGCGAGGAGGAAGCGCTCGAGCTCGGCCACGTCGTCCTCGGTCTCCCCCGGGAACCCGAGGATGACATTGGAGCGGATGCCGGCGTCCGGCTGCCGCTCTCGGATGCCCTCGATGAGCGCGAGGAAGGAGTCGGTGTCACCGAAGCGGCGCATCCGACGCAGCAGCGGCCCCGAGGCGTGCTGGAAGGAGATGTCGTACCAGGGCACGACCCCGGGGGTGCTCGCCATGGCCCGCAGCAACCCTGGACGGATCTCGGCCGGCTGCAGGTAGGACACCCGCACCCGCTCGACCCCGTCGATCGCCACGAGCTCGGGCAGCAGCGCCTCCATGAGGTCCAGGTCACCGAGGTCCTTGCCGTAGGACGTGGAGTTCTCGCTCACCAGGAAGAGCTCACGCACCCCCTGGGAGGCGAGCCATCTCCCCTCGGCCACGACATCGTGGGGGCGGCGCGAGACGAAGGCCCCACGGAAGGTCGGGATGGCACAGAAGGAGCAGCGCCGGTCGCAGCCCGAGGCGATCTTGAGCGGCGCCCACGGACGGTCGTCGAGCCGGGCACGCGGCAGGTCGCCACCGGTGTTGTGACCCGGGAGTGCGACATCGCTCGCATCGCGGTCGACCGGGGAGATCGGTAGCAGCTTGCGACGGTCACCGGGCGTGTGCGCCTCGGGCGCATGCCCGTCGAGGACGGCCCGCAGGTGACTGGACATGTCGGCGTAGGAGTCGAAGCCGAGCACGGCGTCGGCCTCGGGCAGCTCGTCAGCAAGCTCCTTGCCGTAGCGCTCCGCGAGACAACCGACCGCCACCACCTTTTGGGTCTTGCCGTGCTCCCGCAGGTCGTTGGCCTCGAGGATGGCGTCGATCGAGTCCTTCTTGGCCTGCTCGATGAAGCCGCAGGTGTTGACGACCGCGACATCGGCCTGCGCCGCGTCGTCGACGAGGGTCCAGCCCTCGGCGGACAGGCGACCGGCGAGCTCCTCGGAGTCCACGTCGTTACGGGTACAGCCCAGGGTGACGAGGGCAACGCTGCGGGAGGGGACGGACATGTGCCCACTCTAGGCGGCCTGCGTGGGTGCAGCCGCCACCGGCGGGCCGGGTCAGTTGCGAGCGCGCATCACGGTCAGCGCCACGAGCCGCGAGATGACCATGGCGACGTACAGGACGCCGGTGAGCTGCTCGATGGTCACGGCGGCTCGCGCGTGGGACTTGACGGGCACGATGTCCGACAGGCCCACGCTCGTGAGGTTGGCTCCCGAGAAGTACAACAGCTCGAGGAAGGTCAGACGCTCACCCGTGGTCTGCCCGACGAAGGATCCGGGCGCGAGAGTCTGGATGGCGACGAAGAGATAGGCAAAGGCGAAGAGCAGGACGGTGAAGGCCGAGGCGACGGCAAACATCTCGTCCTTGGTCACCCACGTGTCGGCAAACATGTAGGACACGAGCCCATACGCCACATAGAGGTAGAAGAACCCCAGGAGCAGGTGTGCGGTGAAGGTCACCGCGACATTGCTGTCGTCCAGGACCGACCACACCTCCAGCACGAAGGCAGGGAAGCCGATCAGCAGGGCCAGCCAGGTCAGTGCCGGCGTGGACCGCACGACCCACACGCCGAAGGTGACCGCCACCAACGACAGGCCGGTGATGACCGCCCGGCCCCAGCTCTCCGACTCCACCCACGGCAGCAGCACGATCGCCAGGAGCTGGATGCTCACGAGGATCGCCGACGGTTGCTTGCGCACCACCGCTGCCCAGTACCGGGCCCCTGTCGGTCGGCTGTCGAGCTCGTACCAGGCCTTCGTCATGAGGCAACCCTAGACTCGCAGCGTGCATGCCAGCCCCCTCCTGCTCCCTCCGCTCCTGCTCGCGGCCCTCCTGATCGTCAGCGGAGTCGCCAAGGTGCGCCATGCCGAGGAGACCCGCAGCGCCTTCAGCCAGCTGCGGCTGCCCCGTCTGCTCACCGACTCGCCCGCCCCGCGGGTCCTGCCGTGGGCCGAGATCGCCCTGGCGCTTGCGCTGCTGGTGGCTCCGGCCCCCTTCGCCGTGGTGGTCGCGATGGTGGCCCTGCTGCTCTTCGTCGCCTACCTCGCGGTGATCGTGCGGGCCCTGGGCTTCGGATATCCGGTGACCTGCAGCTGCTTCGGCAGGCTCGGTCTGGGTGAGGTCACCCGCCGCACGGCCGTGCGCAATGTCCTGCTCGTGGTCGTCGCCGCGCTGACCGTGTGGTCGGCCACCGCGCAGGACAGCGTGGTCGTCCGGCTCGCCGAGGCTTCCGCGACGACCTGGGTGTGGTTGGCCCTGGTCGTCCTGACCCTCGCCGTGGTCATCGCGACCTTCGGTGGGTCGAAGGGGGAGCCCCTCGCCTCGTCCCTCGGTACCGACGTCGAGTCCGAGGGCGACCAGGAGCTGGACTACTCGCGCCAGCCGCTCCCCTTCGCCGCGCTCGAGGACCAGTCCGGCCGGTCGCTGCCACTCACCTCGCTCATCAGCGAGGGCGCCGTCCTGCTCGTCTTCGTCTCCCCCGGCTGTGGGCCGTGCGTCACACCGATCGAGCAGATCCCCGCGTGGGACGAGCTGCTCGGTCCGGTGAAGGTGCGAGCCGTCGTCTCACTGCCCCTCGAGACAGCACTGGGATCCGTTCCGCACCTGGCCGAGCGCATCCTGCACGACCCGCAGGGAACGCTGGCCCGGATCTTCGGCGTCGGCACCCCCGGCGCGGTCCTCCTGGGCGGCGACGGCCTGCTGGCCGGTGGCCCGGTGCAGGGGCGCGAGGCCGTGATGGACTTCATCGAGGACGTGCGCGCCGAGCTCGAGGAGGCCGGCGCGCTGGAGGTCCTCAGCCCCGGTCAGTGAGCGACCAGGCGTCCTCGTCGTCCTCCTCGGTCCACTCCTCCACGACCTCGGTCCCGATCGGGTCCTCGGGGTAACGGTTGTACGGCTGCGCCGGTGAGCCCGTGCGCACGTCGATGACATCGGTGTCGTCGGTCACCGCCACCGGGGGCGCGGCGTCGACCGACTCGATCGGCTCGTCATCCTCGTCAGCCGCTGCGGGCTCCTCGAGCGGCGGCGGGTCCTCTCCCTTCATCAGGGCGAGAGTGGTGGGCAGGTCCTCGGGCGTGATGAGCACATCGCGCGCCTTGGACCCCTCGGAGGGCCCGACGACGCCGCGCGACTCGAGCAGGTCCATGAGGCGTCCGGCCTTGGCGAAGCCGACGCGCAGTTTGCGCTGGAGCATCGACGTCGAGCCGAACTGTGTCGTGACGACGAGCTCGGTCGCCTGCAGCAGCACGTCGAGGTCGTCGCCGATGTCCTCGTCGATGTGCTTCTTGGGGGCCTCGGCCGGGGCTACGTCCTCGCGGTAGACCGGCTTGAGCTGGCCGGTCACGTGCGCGACGACGTCATCGATCTCCGACTCGGTGACCCAGGCGCCCTGGACACGCATCGGCTTGGACTTGCCCATCGGCAGGAAGAGGGCGTCACCCTGACCGAGCAGCTTCTCCGCACCGGGCTGGTCGAGGACGACCCGGGAGTCGGCGAGCGAGGAGGTTGCAAAGGCCATGCGCGAGGGCACATTGGCCTTGATCAGACCGGTGACGACGTCCACGGAGGGACGCTGCGTCGCGAGCACCAGGTGGATGCCGGCGGCACGGGCCAGCTGGGTGATGCGCACGATCGAGTCCTCGACATCGCGCGGAGCGACCATCATCAGGTCGGCGAGCTCGTCGACGATGACGAGCAGGTACGGGTACGGCTGGATGACCCGCTCGCTGCCGGGGATCGGCTGCACCTTGCCCGCCCGGACGGCCTTGTTGTAGTCGTCGACGTGCTTGTAGCCGGAGCTGGCGAGGTCGTCGTAGCGCATGTCCATCTCGCGCACGACCCACTGCAGGGCCTCTGCTGCCTTCTTGGCATTGGTGATGATCGGCGTGATCAGGTGCGGGATGCCCTCGTAGGCCGTCAGCTCCACCCGCTTGGGGTCGACGAGCACCATGCGCACCTCGTCGGGCGTGGACCGCATGAGGATCGAGGTGATCATCGAGTTGACGAAGGAGGACTTGCCCGAGCCGGTGGCACCGGCGACGAGGAGGTGGGGCATCTTGGCCAGGTTGGCGATGACATAGCCACCCTCGACGTCCTTGCCGACACCCATCACCATCGGGTGCTCGTTGTTGCGCGAGACGTCCGAGCGCAGCACGTCGCCGAGGCAGACCATCTCCTTGTCGGCATTGGGGATCTCGATGCCGATGGCGGACTTGCCCGGGATCGGGCTGAGGATGCGCACGTCCGCCGAGGCGACGGCGTAGGCGATGTTCTTGGACAGTGCCGTGACCCGCTCGACCTTGACACCCGGACCGAGCTCGACGACATAGCGGGTGACCGTCGGGCCACGGTGGAAGCCGGTGACATGGGCGTCGATGCCGAACTCGTCGAGCGTGGTGGTCAGGGCCTCGACGACCTTGTCGTTGGCCGCGGAGCGCTCCTTGTGCGGGGCGCCCGGCTTGAGGTGGCTGCTGTCCGGGAGGGTGTAGGTGACATCGCCGGCCAGCGCGAGCTGCTCGACGCGCTGGGGCAGCTGCGTCGTGGGCGGGGCCTCGAGGACCGTCTTGTCGGCGGGCTTGATCGGGGCGACGACGGGGTTCTTGGTCGGCCGCTTCTCACCCGGGCGGGGGCCACCGGTCTCGGCCTGCGGAGTCTCGGCGCTCTCGTCTGCGTCGACGGTGGCAGCAGGCTCACCGGTCGAGGCGGACCGACGCTTGCGTCCCTTGCCGGCCGGCTGCACGACGGCCGCCTGCTCGAAGGCGGTGTCGCCGTCGCGCTCGCCCGAGAGCTCGTCGTCCGCGGGGTCGATGGTCCGGCGGCGGGCACGAGTGACCGCAGCCTTGGGCGCGTCGTGACGCGTCTGGACGTCGGTGGTCGTGACATGGCTCGGGACCTCGCCGGTGAAGGCGGCCCGGATGTAGGCCAGACGCTCCGGGACCTCGTTGAGAGGTGTCCCCGTGAGCAGCAGCAGGCTGAAGAGTCCCAGCAGGACGAGCAGGATGGTGGCCGGCCAGGGCGTGACCGCCGTGGCCAGGGGGTCGGACGCGAGGAAGCCGAAGATGCCACCGGCATCACGCATCGGGCCCGCTCCGTCGGGTGGCTGCGGGATGTCCTTGGCGATGTGGGTGAGCCCTGAGGCGGCGAAGAGGCCCATGACCGCGCCGAAGCCCAGCCGCGCGTCAGCCGCGGAGTTGCCCTGCGAGCGCAGGAGACGCACGCCGAGCAGGAGCAGGACGATGGGCAGGGCATAGGCAACGCGACCGAAGGTGCCGGCGAAGACGGCGTGCACGATGTCACCGAAGGTGCCCGACAGGCCCCACCACTCCCGCACGGCAACGACGAGGGCCAGCGCCAGCGCCAGGAAGCCCCACCCGTCGCGGCGGTGCTCCGGCTCGATCTCGCTGGCGCTCTGACCGATGCGTCGCACTCCCGACCCGGTCGCGTGCGCGACGCCCATCCAGGTCTTGTGCACCGCGGCGATGGGCAGCGGCAGGCCCCCTCCGGACGCGGATGTGGTGCGGGAGGAGGAGGTCTTCCCCTTGGCAGCGGTCTTGGCAGGAGCCTTGCGACCCGCTGGGCGGGTGCTGCCCTTGGGGCGCGTGGACGCGCCCTTGGTGCTGCGCGAGGTGGTCGACGGACGAGTGGCCATGCTTCGCAGACTAGGCGAAAGCCACCCGTGACACACGTGTCACACGCGCACCAGCGGCCACAGATCCCACCGTCCACAGGCGCGGGCCCACGGTCGACCCCGGCCCGATAGCCTCGCCGTCGTGGACCCACGGACCCTCGTCGTCATGCTCGCGGCGCTCGCGTGCGGCGTCCTCGGGTGGTCCTGGCTGCGCACCGGCAGCTACCGACGCCCCGACGAGGACGGCGCCCTCCCCCGCAACCTCTGGGTCCCGGCGGTCGCTCCCTTCGTCGGGGTGGTCCTGGAGCGCTCCCTCGCGGACCGCTCGTGGCCGGTCCTCCTTGCCCCGCTGCTCCTCGCCATGGTCGGTCTGGTCCTCGCGGCGGTCGACGCCGACGTGCACCGCCTGCCCAATGCCCTCACCGTGCCGCTCGTGCCGGCGGTGGTGGGTGTGCTCGCCGTCGCCTCCGCCACCACCGGCGACTGGGACGCGTTGCTCCGGACCGCCGTCGCGACCGTGCTCGTCGGTGGCGGCAGCATCGCGATGGCCTTCTTCCTCTACGGCCGATCCATCGGGATGGGCGACGCCAAGCTGCTCGTCTCGATCGCCCCGACCCTGGCCTGGTTCGGGTGGAGCCACCTCATCGTTGGGATCTGGCTGGGCTTCGCCCTCGGCGGAATCGTCGCTCTCGCACTGCTGCTCGCTCGCAGGGCGACCCGCTCGACACATCTGGCCTTCGGCCCCTACCTCGTCGCCGGGGCGGTCCTGGCCATCGCCTTCGTCTGACGTCCCAGGTGGCGAGACATAACTGGTGAGCACTCGACAACGACCCGCCCCGGTGCGCTACTGTCCTGACCCAAGGTCACGAGTACCAGCGACAAGCCCCGGCTAGCTGGTCGGCAACCCTCCTTCCGCGGTGGGGTGCTCCGGGTGACGACCTGGCCGGCGACGACCAGTTGCCCGGCAAGCGCGGACCCGTGGCGACGCTCGGGTCCACAGGACCCAGGAGCACTGTCATGACCGTTTCCGATGTGCACACCACCACCCTCCTGCCCGAGCTGGTCTCCGCCGGCCTGAGCTACCGCGACGAGGACGGCTCGGTCATCGACTACGCCCACCTCGACCACGGCGCCACGACTCCTGCCTTCGCCGCCGTCGCCCAGGAGGTCGCCGCCGCCGCCGTGACCTACTCCTCCGTGCACCGCGGCGCCGGCTTCGCCTCCCGGGTGACGAGCTCGCGCTACGAGCAGGCTCGCGAGAGCGTCGCCGACTTCGTCGGTGCGCGCGAGGAGGACCAGGTCATCTTCACTCGCAACACGACCGACTCCTTCAACCTGCTGGCGCGGGCGCTGCCTGCGGACACCACGGTCTTCGTCTTCGCCTCCGAGCACCACGCGGCCCTCCTCCCGTGGGGCGACGCCGTGCGCCTGCCCGTGCCGCACAGCCACGACGAGGCGATCGACCTCCTCGACCAGGCCCTGCGCAACCACCCCGCCGAGCACCGCCTCGTCGTGGCGACCGGCGCCTCCAATGTCACGGGCGAGCACTGGCCGATCGAGCGGCTGGCTGCCGTGGCGCACCAGCACGGCGCCCGGTTCGCTCTCGACGCCGCCCAGGTCGCGCCGCACCGTCGCGTCGACATCGGCGCTCTCGGCATCGACTGGGTCGCCTTCAGCGGCCACAAGATCTACGCACCCTTCGGCGCCGGCGTCCTCGTCGGCCGCAGCGACTGGCTCGACGCGGCCGACCCGTATCTCGCCGGCGGCGGCGCCACGGCCCGCGTCGGGCTCGACGAGACCGAGTGGACCTGCGGTCCGGCCCGGCACGAGGCCGGCTCCCCCAATGTCCTGGGTGCCGTCGCCCTCGCGACCGCCTGCGAGATCATCGCCGAGCACGAGCGAGCGATCATCGACCACGAGCAGGCGCTGCGCATCCGCCTCCTCGCCGGCCTCGCCGACATCGACGGCGTGCACGTGCACACGCTCTTCGGTGGGGGCGATGGCGCACCGGTCGCGACGATCACCGTCGACGGCCACGACAGCGCAGAGGTCGCGCGTGTCCTCGGCGACGACCACGGCATCGGGGTGCGCGACGGCAAGTTCTGCGCCCACCTGCTCGTCGACGACCTGCTGTCGGAGCACGAGCAGGACACCGCCCTGCGGATCAGCGCCGGCCTGGGCAGCACGCCCGAGCACATCGACCGACTCCTGGGCGCCCTGCGCTCCCTCTGACCGGGCCACCCTCCTCGGGCAGGGCGAAGGGAGATCCCGGCAGGCTCCCTTCGCCCTCGACCCGAGAATCGAGTGGCGGGTGACGTGCCCGCTCAGGCCTCGATGACGACCGGAATGATCATGGGGCGACGACGGATCTTGCCGCCGACCCAGCCACCGACCGCACGGCGCACGACCTGCTGCAGCTGGTGGGTGTCGGTCGTGCCCTTGCGGGCGGCCTCGTCGAGTGCCGCGATGATCTTGGGCTTGACCTGGGTGAAGATCTCGTCGCCCTCGGCGAAACCGCGGGCGGTGATCTCGGGGCCGGCGATGATCTTGCCGGTCGAGGAGTCGACGACGATGATCACCGAGATGAAGCCCTCGTCGCGCAGGATGCGGCGGTCCTTGAGCAGGTCCTCCGTGGCCTCGCCGACGCTCGACCCGTCGACGTAGACATAGCCGCACGGCACGGCGCCGACGATCCGGGCCCGACCGTCGATCAGGTCGATGACGACACCGTCCTCGGCCAGCACGACATGGTCGGGGTCGACGCCGGTCTGGATCGCCAGGTCGGCATTGGCCACGAGGTGACGCCACTCGCCATGGACCGGCATGACATTGCGCGGCTTGACGATGTTGTAGCAGTAGAGCAGCTCACCGGCACTCGCGTGGCCCGAGACGTGCACCGTGGCATTGCCCTTGTGGACGACGTCGGCGCCCAGTCGCATCAGACCGTTGATGATGCGGTAGACGGCATTTTCGTTGCCGGGGATCAGGCTGGAGGCGAGCAGCACGGTGTCGCCGTCGCCCACGTCGATGCGGTGGTCACGGTTGGCCATCCGAGACAGTGCCGCCATCGGCTCGCCTTGACTGCCGGTGCAGATGAGCACGACCTCGTTGTCGGGGTACTGGTCGAGCTTCTTGACGTCGACGAGCACCCGGTCGGGGACATGGAGATACCCCAGGTCCGCGGCGATGCCCATGTTGCGGACCATCGACCGGCCGACCATCGCCACCTTGCGCCCATTGCGCTCCGCGGCGTCGAGCACCTGCTGGACGCGATGCACGTGGCTGGAGAAGCACGCGACGATGATCCGACGCTGCGCGTTGCGGAAGACCGTGTCGATCGCTGGTCCGATGTCACGCTCGGGGGTGGTGAAGCCGGGCACCTCGGCGTTGGTGGAGTCGGTGAGGAAGAGGTCGACCCCCTCCTCGCCGACCCGCGCGAAGGCGCGCAGGTCGGTCAGCCGCTTGTCCAGGGGCAGCTGGTCCATCTTGAAGTCACCGGTGTGCAGCAGCGTGCCGCCCGCGGTGCGCACGAAGACGGCCAGCGCGTCGGGGATCGAGTGGTTGACCGCGATGAACTCGCAGTCGAAGACGCCGAAGGACTCGCGCCCGCCCTCCTTGACCCCGAGGGTGAAGGGCTTGATGCGGTGCTCCTTGAGCTTGGCCTCGATGAGCGCCAGCGTGAGCATCGAGCCGACGAGCGGGATGTCGGGCTTGTGGCGCAGCAGGTACGGCACGGCGCCGATGTGATCCTCGTGACCGTGCGTGAGGATGATCGCCTGGACGTCGTCGAGACGATCGAGGATGTACTCGAAGTCCGGCAGGATCAGGTCGACGCCGGGCTGGTGGTCCTCCGGGAAGAGGACGCCGCAGTCGACGATGAGCAGCTGCCCCTCGTGCTCGATGACGGTCATGTTGCGCCCGACCTCGCCCAGGCCGCCGAGCGCGACCACGCGCACCGCGCCGGCCTCCAGCGGCGCTGGCAGGGCGAGGTCCGGGTGGGGGTGACTCATGCAGTGGCTCCTATCCGGGAGGCCGAGAGGCCAGCGCGCAGGATCTCGAGGTGCTCCTGCGGCCCCTCGACGTAGGGCAGCCGGACGGTCGCGTGCGTGATCACCCCGAGCTCGACCAGCGCGGCCTTGGCCATGATCGCGCCTTGGGAGGTCGTCATCAGGGCGTTGACCACCGGGATGAGGCGGTGGTGGATCGCCCGAGCGGTCGCCAGGTCACCCGCGTCGACCGCGGCGATCATGTCGGCGTACTGGCGCCCGGCCACGTGGCCGACGACGGAGACGACACCGTAGGCACCCTGGGCGAGGTGGGCGAGGTTGTACTCGTCCGCGCCGGAGTACCAGAGCAGGTCGGTCGCGGCCATCACCTGCGAGGAGGCCCACAGGTCCCCCTTGGCGTCCTTGACCGCGAGGATGCGCTCGTGCTCGGCGAGCGCGATGAGCGTGTCCACGGCGAAGGGGGTGGCAGTGCGCCCCGGGATGTCGTAGAGCATGACGGGCAGCTCGGCCGCGTCCGCGATGGCGCGGGTGTGCGCGAGCAGGCCCGGCTGGGTCGGCTTGTTGTAGTACGGGGAGACGACGAGGAGGCCGTCCGCGCCCGCCCGGGTGGCCTCGCCGGCCATCTGGATGGCATGGGCGGTGTTGTTGGAGCCGACGCCGGCGGTGACGGCGAGACGGTCGCCGGCCGCGGCCTTGACGGCCTCGACCATCGCGATGCTCTCGGCCGAGCTCAGCGTCGGGGACTCACCGGTCGTGCCGTTGACGACGACTCCGTCGTGACCGGTCGCGACGAGGTGCTCGACGACAGCGGCCACGCCCGTGGTGTCCACCGCGCCGTCAGGAGTCATGGGGGTCACCATCGCGGTGATGACCCGTCCGAAGGGGGAAGTCGTCATGCGGCTCAGCGTAGCCGTCAGTGGCGCCGTCTATCGTGGCGCCATGCGCCAGTACCTCGACCTCCTCGAGCACGTCCGTGACCACGGCGTCGACAAGTCCGACCGCACCGGCACGGGCACCCGCAGCGTCTTCGGGCACCAGATGCGATTCGACCTCTCGCAGGGCTTCCCGGTCCTGACGACCAAGAAGCTGCACCTGCGCTCGATCATCGGCGAGCTGCTGTGGTTCCTGCGCGGCGACACCAATGTCCGGTGGCTGCAGGAGCGCGGGATCTCCATCTGGGACGAGTGGGCCGACGAGCACGGCGAGCTCGGGCCCGTCTACGGACACCAGTGGCGCTCCTGGCCCGCGCCCGACGGGTCGACGATCGACCAGATCAGCCAGGTGATCCAGGCCCTGCGAACCAACCCCGACAGCCGACGCCACATCGTCTCCGCGTGGAATGTCGCGGAGGTCGGCGAGATGGCGCTGCCGCCGTGCCACACGATGTTCCAGTTCTACGTGACGCCCGCGCAGGACGGCCGCCGGGCGACGCTGTCCTGCCAGCTCTACCAGCGCAGCGCCGACATCTTCCTCGGGGTGCCCTTCAACATCGCCTCCTATGCCCTGCTGACGATGATGGTCGCCCAGCAGGTCGACATGGATCCGGGCGAGTTCGTGCACACGCTCGGGGACGCGCACCTCTACAGCAACCACCTGGAGCAGGCTGATCTGCAGCTGACCCGCTCCCCCGGCCCGCTGCCCACGATGCAGATCACCCCGCGTGACTCGATCGACGCCTACGAGCTCGACGACTTCACCCTCGTGGGCTACGAGGCCGCGCCGAGCATCAAGGCACCGATCGCCGTATGAGCGTGCCTCGCCCCGCGCCCGAGGGCCTGCGTGGCCGGGTCCCGTTGCTCGCCGCGTCCTATGCCGTGATGACCCGTGAGGGCGTCGACGGCCGTGAGGTCCTGCTCCAGCTGCGCCAGGGCACCGGATTCATGGACGGCTGGTGGGCCTGCGGGGCCGCCGGTCACGTCGAGGACGCCGGTTCGCCCACCGAGGCCCTGCACCGCGAGGTCGAGGAGGAGCTCGGGGTGCGCGTCGAGGTGTGCGCCCCGCTGACGACGGTCCAGCGCTCCACCCTGGCCGGCCCGCGGGAGCAACGCGCCGACTTCTTCTTCCACGTCACGCAGTGGTCCGGGGAGCCCACGCTGCTCGAGCCGGACAAGGCGGCGGAGCTGCGCTGGTGGCCGCTGGCCGAGCTGCCCGAGCGGGTCGTGCCGCACGAGCGCCTCGTCCTGGAGGGTCTGCACTCAGGGGACCTTCCCCCCTTCGTCGAGATGGGTCATGACCAGCGACTCGTGCTCGTCGCCGCGCTCGGGGCCAACCGGGCCATCGGGGTGGACGGTGGCATGCCGTGGCACCTGCCCGAGGACCTCAAGCACTTCAAGGCGCTGACGATGGGCGGGGTGATGATCATGGGGCGGCGCACCTGGGACTCGATCGGCCGGGCCCTGCCCGGTCGGACGACGGTCGTCATCACCTCCGACCACGACTGGAGCGCTCCGGGGGCGATCGCCGTGCACTCCCTGGCGGAGGCCCTCGTCGTCGGCGGACCCGGTGAGGTCTTCATCGTCGGCGGCGGGGAGATCTACCGCCAGACCATCGAGCTGGCCTCGCGACTGGAGCTGACCGAGATCGACGCCTCGCCCGAGGCCGAGGTCTTCTTCCCCGAGGTGGACGCGCAGCACTGGCACGAGACCCGACGCGACCCGCGTGAGG
The DNA here is from genome assembly GCF_001570985.1 of Janibacter limosus NBRC 16128. Classification (GTDB taxonomy): domain Bacteria; phylum Actinomycetota; class Actinomycetes; order Actinomycetales; family Dermatophilaceae; genus Janibacter; species Janibacter limosus. Next base: position 15,795 of record NZ_BCSS01000009.1, read on the forward strand.
GGTTCGACTTCGTCACCTATGAACGCAACCTCACAGGTTGATCCTTGCTCACATTGACCACATAGGTTTATTTCGCCCTCGATCAGGCTATGGTGTTCAGATGACTCTGGTGGCCACCCTCATCGGCGACGTCGTCGGCTCACGCAGCGCGAGCGACCGGGCGCTGCTGCACGCCCGCCTCGAGGATGTCCTCGCCCACGTCAACACGGCCACGGATCCCGTGCACCCGGTGCGGATCACGGTCGGCGACGAGTTCCAGGGCGCGTGGGAGCGACGGGGCCAGGCCACGCATGCCGCCCTGCTCCTGCGCACGGGCCTACTCCCCGAGGTCGAGACCCGCTACGGCCTCTCCTACGGCGAGGTCACCTCGCTCAGCGAGGACGGGAGCGTGCAGGACGGTCCCGGATGGTGGCAGGCACGGGAGGCCATCACGCTGGCGAAGGGGGCCGAGGGCTCGACCCGCGCGGACGGTCGGGTCGTGCGCACCCGCTGGCACGAGGACTCCCCCACCGGTCTGGCGCTCGACGTCGCCCTGCAGCACCGTGACCTGCTCATCGACGACCTCGACGACCGGTCCCGACGCCTGCTGCGCGGTCTGATCGCCGGCGCCACCCAGAAGGACCTGGCCCAGACCGAGGACATCTCACCCACCGCGATCTCCCGACGCGTCCACCGCGACGCCCTCGACCACCTCGTCACTCTCGACGCCCAGCTGGAGGCCCTGCCGTGACCGTCCTGTCAGCCCTCCTCATCGCCATCGGTCTCGCCGACCTGCTGCGCAGCCTGGCCCCGCAGCCCTCCGAGTCCCCGCGCGAGACCCGCGGCCTCCCGGCCATCGGCGTGCTCGTGCTCGTCGTCGTCGCGGCCAGCGCCGGACTGCTCGCCACCTGGGGTGGGGTGCTGCTCACCGCCCTCGCGGTCATCGGGCTGGCAGCGTGGCTGGTCTGCGCCGAGCACGCCGACCGAGGCACCGGCCACGGGCGGGCACTGGCGGTCTTCGCCGGGGCGCTGCTCGTCCAGCTCCTCGGGTCGGGCTGGGCGCCGCCGGTCACCGGGTGGCTCGCGGACTGGCTCGCGTGGAGCCGCCTGCCCTGGCAGCCGGAGCCTGACCGCGCCCTGCTCCTGGTCGGACTGGTCCTCGTCCAGCTCGCGACAGGCAACCGGGTCGTGCGCCTCGTGCTCGTCACCACAGGCGCGCTCCCCGCGCAGCCCGTGGTCGGAGCAGTGGACGGCGAGCTGCGTGGTGGGCGCCTGCTGGGGCCGCTCGAGCGCCTCTTCATCCTCGGTCTCGGCCTGGCCGGCGAGCTCACCGCCGCCGGGCTGGTCATCGCGGCCAAGGGACTGATCCGCTGGCCCGAGCTGAAGTCCCACTCCCGGACCGACGAGACCGGTCGACGCCGCTCGGACATCGACAAGGTGACCGAGTACTTCCTCGTCGGCAGCTTCGTCAGCTGGTTGGTCGCGATGACCGCCCTCGTGCTCGCCGCCTGACCGGCGTCATCCGGGCAGGTCGATGTGGGCGAGGGCTGGCTGGACCAGACTGCCCAGCCACACCCGCCCGTCCTGCTCGCGCACGCCCGTGACCATGTGCCAGCCACTCGCGTCCGCCGTCAGGTCGTGCACGAGGACGCCGCCGTCGTCGTGCGCGGTCACCCGCACCGTGTGCTTCGGCGCGGGCTTGAGCGCGTCCGGGAGCCGCAGCGCGAGGTCGCGCACCCGCTGCGGACTCCGCTGGAGCAGACCGAGCACCGGATCCGGGGGCGAGGCGATCGCCGACCAGATCAGCCCGTCGGAGCCGCGCGAGATGTTGTCCGGGTAGCCTGGCAGAGCGGCGACGAAGAGTTGGTCCGCCGTCGGCTCGGCATCGGCCCCTGCCGTCCCCACGACGTGCCCGTCGAGGGGCCTGCCCCCGCTCAGTGCCACCCGGCGGATCCGACCGACCCCGCACTCGGCGACAAGCACGGCACTCTCGTCGGTGAGCAACGCCACCCCGTTGGCGAAGGCCAGCCCATCGAGGACCGTCGTCACGGACCCGTCCACGTCGCGTCGCAGGAGGCGCCCGCTGCGGGTGTGCTCGATGAGGTCGGACTTCCACACGTCGACGCCCCACCGCCGGGACGAGTCGCTGAACCAGATCGTCCCGTCCGCGGACACCGCGGCGTTGTTGGTGAAGACGAGCGGGACCCCGTCGACCTCGGTGACGAGCTCTTCCACCGTGCCGGATCCCTGCACGTCGACGGCCAGCAGCCCGCGGACGGCGTCGCACACGAGCAGCCGCCCGTCGGGCAACCACTCCAGTCCCAGTGGCCGTCCCCCGGTGTCGACGACGCGCTCGCTGTGGCGTCCGTCAGGCGTCATGGCGATGACTGCACCGTCCGAGGTGCCGGTCCACACTCTCCCGTCCGTCCCGACGAGGACGTCCTCGGCCCCCGGGCCCGGGACCGGGAGGACCCTGAGGAGCAAGGTCGTGGGGGCGGCGGCCGGCGCGTGGTCCGTCATCTGGCTCACCGTAGCCACCGGCGAGCGCGAAGGGAGCCCTGCGGCTGCTCCCTTCGCCCCTCCGTATGCTGGCGGGCGTGCCGATCCTCAGCGAGACCACCGATGGCGTCACGACCCTGACCATCGACCGCACCCACCGCCGCAATGCCCTCGACCTGACCTCGCTCGAGGAGCTCCACGCGGCCGTCGTCGCCGCCGTCGACGGCGGCTCCCGAGCCCTCGTGCTCACGGGGGCTGAGGGGCACTTCTGCGCCGGGGCGGACCTGACGGAGCTCGAGGACGTCTCCTTCACCGAGCGGCTCGCCGAGGTCCTGCAGCACCTCGCCGCGGTCCCGATCACGACGATCGCCGCGATCTCCGGGTCGTGCATGGGTCTGGGCATGCAGCTCGCTGTGGCCTGCGACCTGCGCGTCGTCGACGCGCCCGCCCGCTTCGCGGTCCCGGTGTCCAAGCTCGGACTCATGGTCGACAAGTGGACGCTCGACCGCGTCACCCGATTCTGGGGCGAGGGCGCCGCCCGCCACATGGTCCTGACAGCCGCCGTGCTCACCGACGACGATGCCTGGCGCCTGGGCTTCGCCCAGGAGCGCGGCGACCTCGACGCGGCTCTCGACCTGGCTCGACGGGCGGTGCCATTGGCCCCGCTGTCGCAGTCAGGATCGAAGCTCGGCATGGGAGCGGTCCCAGAGGCGGACGCCGCATACTCCGCCGCCTTCGCCCGCGCCTGGGCCAGCGAGGACCTCGTCGAGGGTCAACGCGCCTTCGGCGAGCGACGCACCCCCTCCTTCGCGGGGCGCTGATGACCTCCGCCGACGCGAGCGTCCGCTCCGCCACCGTCAACGACGCGCCCGCCGTCGGTCAGACCCAGGCCCTGGTCTGGCAAGAGGCCTACGACGGCATCGTCTCCCCCCAGGTCCATGCGGCCTTCGACCCGCAGGCCTTCGCCGCGGGCTGGCGCGACTCCCTGCGCACCCCACCCGAGGGAGTCCACCGCCTCCTCGTCGCCTGCGCCGGGGATGCGGTCATCGGGTTCGTCGCCATCGGGCCCAGCCAGGACCCTGACGCCGGCCAGACGACCGGCGAGATCACCGCACTCGGTGTGCACCCGATGCACCGCCAGCAGGGCCACGGCTCACGCCTGGTCAACGCGGCCGTCGACATCCTGCGCGAGGCAGGAGCCGAGCACGTGTCGACCTGGTGCCTCGTCGAGCACGAGGGCCTGCGCGCCTTCCTCACCGGCTCCGGGCTCACCCCTGACGGTGCCTTCCGCGATCGCATCATCTCCCCCGACGACGACACCGCCCGCGAGGTGCGGCTCGTGGCCACCCTCGTGGAGGAGCCTGGTGACGGCTGAGCCGCTGGCAGCCGAGCACGCGGCAGCACGACGACAGGGGCTCTCCGTCGGCCTGGCGACCGGGGTCTACGGGGTCAGCTTCGGCGCCCTCGGCGTCGCGGCCGGACTCGACACCTGGCAGACGGTGGCCCTGTCCCTCCTGCTCTTCACCGGCGGCTCGCAATTCGCCTTCGTCGGGATCATGGCCTCGGGCGGCAACCCGATCACCGCCGTCGCCACGTCGACGCTCCTCGGGATCCGCAACGGTCTCTACGGCCTCCAGCTCGCGCGCGTCCTGCGCCTGCGCGGCTGGCGCCGCGCCGCCGCCGCCCAGGTGACGATCGATGAGTCCACGGCCGTCGCGCTCGCCCAGGACGAGCCCGAGGTCCAGGCCACCGGCTTCTGGGCAGCGGGCCTGGGCGTGTACGCCTTCTGGAACCTCTCGACACTCGTCGGGGCGATCGCGGGCAATGCCATGGGCGACCCGCGGGCGTGGGGTCTCGACGCCGCTGCGGCCGCTGCCTTCGTGGCACTCATCTGGCCCCGGCTGCGCGATCGCACCGGCCGCATCACCGCAGGACTGGCTGCGGCCATCGCGCTGATCAGCTTCGCCCCGATGCCGGCCGGGGTGCCGGTGCTGCTCGCCGCCATCGCGGCGGTCGTCGTCGGACTGGTCACGGCCGGCCCCAGCCGCGCCCGGGACATCGAGCAGCCGGAGGGTGATCTGCTGTGAGCACCACCACGCTGTGGATCGCCGTCCTCGCCGCGTGCGCCCTCGGGTTCGCCGCCAAGTACGCCGGTTATCTCGTACCCGAGTCCCTCGTCGACGGACGTCGCCGCTCACGGATCATCGGGCTGCTCCCGGTGGCGCTCCTCGCCGGGCTCCTCGTCACGCAGACGGTCGGCGGAGACCACGGCATCGTGCTCGACGCGCGACTGGCTGCCGTGGCCCTGGCCGTGGTCCTGCTGTGGCTCCGGGCCAACTTCGTCCTGGTGGTCTTCGCCGCGGCCGCCCTCGCGGCCGGCCTGCGAGCGCTCGGCTGGGGCTGAGCCGCGGCCGGCCGGGTCTCAGAGGCCCAGGACGTGCTCCAGACCCACCGTCACGCCCGGGTGCTTGGCCACCTCACGCACACCCGTGAGGACACCGGGCATGAAGGAGACCCGGTCGAAGGAGTCATGACGGATCGTCAGCATCTCGCCCTCGTTGCCCAGGAGGACCTCCTGGTGGGCCACCAGACCCCGCAGTCGGACCGCGTGCACCGGGATGCCGTCGACGCTCGCCCCGCGGGCGCCGTCCGGGTCCTCGGTGGTGGCATCCGGGATCGCACCCAGACCGGCATCTGACCGGGCCTGGGCGATCAGCTCCGCCGTGCGCGTGGCGGTACCGCTCGGAGCGTCCACCTTGCGCGGGTGGTGCAGCTCGACGACCTCGACGGACTCGTAGAAGCGGGCCGCCTGCTTGGCGAACTGCATCATCAGCACGGCTCCGATCGCGAAGTTGGGGGCGATGAGCACGCCCACTCCCCCCTTCGCCTCGACCTCCGCGCGCAGCTCGCTCGCCTTGTCGTCGGTCCAGCCCGACGTGCCGACGACGACGTGGACGCCGCGCTCGACGCAGTGGCGGACATTGCGCTCGCTGGCCGCGAGGACGGTGAAGTCGACCACCACCTGCGCACCGCCGAGGTCGCCCAGATCGTCGCCGTCGTCGAAGCGCGCGACGAGCTCGAGGTCGTCCGCGCCCTCCACCGCCTCGCACGCCGTCGCACCCATGCGCCCCTTGGCGCCGATCACTGCCACCTTCGTCGTCATGGGCACAGCCTACGAAGGGGGCGGCCCGCCGACAGCACCGACGTGTCGTTCACCTTCTGTTCACCTTCGTGCTAATGTTGTAAGTGAACAGAACATGAACAGGAGGTGTCCACAATGACCGTGACGACACTGAAGACGGCCGAGACCACTCGCCCCGCTCCGAAGCTGACCTGCACCTGGGTCGCCGTGCGCGGCGACGACGGCCGGACCCGCATGGAGATGCGGTGGGTCGACCAGACCCAGCGCACCGCACGCCACGCGGCCTGACCACAGCACCGCCCTCCAGCCAGTGAGACCCCCGACACCGCATGGCGTCGGGGGTCTCACTCATGCCGCGGTCACTGCCCCGCGGCTGCGAGAACCTGCGACCACGTGACCTCGCGAGGTGCGCCGACCCGATCCGGGGTGGCCAGGGTGGCGATCGCCCGCGCCCGCTCGAGGCGACCGAGCTCGTCACCGAAACGGTCGATGACCAGCAGTGACCGCGGACGGGCCAGACCACCCATGATCTCGCGGACGGCATTCATCAGGCCGACACCGACCTCGTCCAGGTCCGGGTCGAGACCGGCCTGCGGGTCGAGCACGACAGCGGCGACGAGCGCGCGACCCAGCTCCGGGTCCTTGCGCCAGGTGACCTCGGCAGCCGACACATAGGGGTGGTCCTCCAGGACCTCGCGGACCTCACGCAAGGAGACGAGCTGGCCGGAGATCGAGACCACACCGTCGGTGCGGCCCAGGAAGGCGATGTGACCATCCTCGTCCCGCAGCGCAAGATCCCCGGTCGCATAACACCCCGCGTGCCGCGTCCAGTGGGACTCCGCGACAGCCGCCTGATCGCCCTCGACATCGACGAAGGTCCCGGCCCACGGAAGCCGGAGCACGGCCTCCCCCGCCAGCCCCGCACCCGCGGCGACACCCGCCGCATCGACGATGTCCAGAGCACAGTCCGGGAGGGCGGTGCCGTCCGCGGCGCCGCCGGCGTGCGACCCGGCGTCAGACGTGTCCATCACGCGCACGATCCCACCGAGCTCGAGCTGGCCCCAGGCGTCGAACACCTCGAGGTCCTTGGCCCCGAAGGCCTGCGTCAGCCACTCGGCGAGGTCATCCTCCACAGGCTCACCGGCCGTGGTCACCCGCAGGAGGGAGGGGATCCGTGAGACCTCGGGCAGCTCCCGCGCCCAACCCCGCACGGTCCGCATGACCGATGGCGTGGACACCATGCTCTCCACGCCGTACCTGGCGATGATCTCCCACGCGCGGGTCGGCGCCGGCTGGTCGAGAGTGCCCTCGTACATCACCGCCGTGTCGCCATGGGCGAGCGGTCCGTAGATGCCATGGAACTGCGTGACCGTCCAGGAGATGTCCCCGGCGCACCAGAAGACGCCTCCCGTCCGCAACCTCCGGTGCACGGCGAGCGCTCCCGCCAGCATCGTCGCGGTCCCATGGAGGACGGACACCGGCTGACCGCCCTTGGTGGCCAGCGGGACGATGGCGATGGGGTGATCGGGCGGGAGGTGGACAGGTACTGCGAGGTCGTCCTCCTCGTCACGCGACCCTGCCGGAGCACGTCGGGTCGGCCCGACGATGTCGTGGTACCATCGGTCCCCCTCGAACCACGCCACGTCCATGCCCGTGCGTCGCACCACGATGGTGTGCTCGACGGACCCGCTCGCCAGCAGGGCCTCGTCGGCACGGGCCTTGGTCGGCAGCACCGTCCCGTGCCGCCACGCTCCGTCCTGGGTGAAGAGCACCTTGAGGTCGAGTGCGCTCAACCGATCGGCCAGCGGCTCGGTCGGCAGCGGAGCGGGCAGGACTGCGTGGACGGCTCCGACACGGGCACAGGCGAGCATCGCGACGACGGTCTCGGGCAGCCACCCCAGGTGCAGGCCGACTCGGTCCCCCTCCCCCACACCCATCACGCGCAGGGCCCGCGCCAGGGCGGTGACCTGCTGGTGCAGATCGCGATAGGTGAGCGATCTCCGGTCACCCGGCTCGCCCTCCCAGTGCAGCGCCACCTGGTCGGCACGCTCGGAGAGGTGGCGGTCGACGCAGTTTGTCGACAGGTTGACCGTCGCACCGGGGAACCAGCGCCCCGACCGGGGCCCCGGTGTCCACAGCTCGGAGTACGGGTGGTCGAAGTCGATGAGTCCTGCGATGTCGACCCAGGCCGGGTCCGGAGGCGTGCTGCTGTGCTGCGGCTCACGATCAGGCATGTCCCAGCGTCCTCCCTGCTGCGCGAGCAGCTCGGCCCAGATGGATGGCCGTCTCGGCGACGCCCTCGGCGTCCGCCGCATCAGGGACCGTCGCGGCCAACGCCGCAACCGTGACGCCTTGGCCGTCCACGAGCCCCACGGCGACCTCCGCCGGGAAGGCCGGGTCCACGGGCGCCAGGGCGAGGTGCTCCACGCCCGCCCACCGGGCGCGTTCAGCATCCGTCGCCACCACGCGGTCCTCCTGCGTCGCCCTCTCCAGCGCCTGCCGCCACTCGTCATCGGTGGCGCGGGACGCGAGGATGCGACCCCCCGCGCACGAGAGCGCCGGACCCACCCGATGCGTCTCGCGGTAGGGACCCCGCTCGGCTCCGTCGACACGGTCGACGTAGATGACCTCACCGTGCACGAGGATCTGGACGTGCACCGTGTGACCCAGCTGGTCGCGCAGCTGGGAGAGGTAGGGACTCAGCGCCCCGAGCAGGGGCAGCCGCGACAGGTAGTGGTTGGACAGCCGGGTCAGCTCCGGCCCGAGCCCGTAGCGCGATGACTGGGGGTCCTGCACGACGAGATCGGCCAGGACGAGTGAGCGCAGGAGGCGGTGCACCGTCGGGATCGACATCTGCGAGCGCTCTGCCAGGTCGGTGAGGTGCTGCAGGGCCGGACCCTCGCCGAGCAGGTCCAACATGATGACCGCATTGCGGACGGTCCCGAGCCCGCCTCGCCCGACGCTGCCCTCGCTCGCTCGACCGCCTGCCATGTGACCTCCCTGCCCTTGTCGCCCCGAAAAGTTTCCAGTTCCGCGAGGCAAGTCAACCACAGGGCGAAGGATATTTCCGAAGAAGGTCTTGCGCTTACACATAGTGAAAACGTATTCTCACACCGTTCCGGTTTCACTGTCGAAGCGGCAAACAGGAGGGTCAGTGCTGACCAGGTCCTACAAGCACTCCTTGCGAGGAGGTCACCTGCCTGCGGGCGAGGTGCTCCTCGAGATCGAGGAGGCAACCCTGAGGTTCGGGGGCGTCACCGCCTTGAGCGAGGTCTCCTTCCGTGTGACCGAGGGGCACATCCACTCCGTGATCGGACCCAACGGTGCCGGCAAGTCTTCTCTCCTGAACTGCATCAGCGGGTTGTACCACCCGCAGGAGGGGCGTATCCGACTGCACACCGCGGAGGAGCCCCGCGCCGCAGAGGACGTCGGCGCTCGGCACGAGCACGAGCTGACCAAGCTCCCGCCGCACCGGATCGCCCGGCTCGGGGTGGCCCGCTCCTTCCAGAACATCGAGCTCTTCCACGCCATGAGCGTCCTGGACAACCTGATGCTCGGTCGCCACATCCACATGCGCCACGGCGTCCTGCAGTCGATGCTCTGGTTCGGGCCCGCCCGGCGACAGGAGATCGCCCACCGCCAGCTCGTCGAGGAGGTCATCGACCTCCTGCAGCTGCAGGCTGTGCGGACCAAGCCGGTCGGCTCCTTGGCCTATGGCGTACAAAAGCGGGTCGAGCTCGGCCGCGCGCTGTGCCTGCAGCCCTCGCTCCTGCTGCTCGACGAGCCGATGGCCGGCATGAATGCCGAAGAAAAGGAGGACATGGCCCGCTACATCCTTGACGTCAACGAGCTGGCCAAGGTCTCCGTCGTGCTCATCGAGCACGACATGAACGTCGTCATGGACATCTCCCACCGAGTGAGCGTCCTCGACTTCGGCGTCCTCATCGCTGACGGGACGCCTCAAGAGGTGATGGCCGAGCCGGCCGTCATCGAGGCCTACCTCGGTGCCGAGGGAGAGGGCGGCGCTCATGTCTGACCTGTCCACGGACACCTTCCCCCGACTGCTCGCCGGACTCGCTGCGACCCGCCCTGACGGTGTCGCCATGCAGGAGAAGCTCTACGGCATCTGGCAACCCCTCACGTGGTCCGAGTACGCACAGCGGGTCCACGCGACGGCCCACGGACTCGCGGGCCTCGGCGTCGAGCGCGGTCAGGTCATGGCCGTCCTCGGCGACAACCGGCCGGAGTGGCTCATCGCCGAGCTGGCCGCGCAGAGCATCGGCGCAGCAGTGGTCGGCATCTATCCCACCTCGATCGGCGAAGAGCTGCGTCACATCCTGACCACCTCCCGTGCTCGAGTGGTCGTCGCGGAGGACCAGGAGCAGGTCGACAAGCTGCTGAAGCTGATCTCGGAGGACAGCTCACCCGAGGATGCGCCGCTGCACATCGAGCGCATCGTCTACTACGACCCGCACGGCCTGGAGCAGTACACCGATCCTGTGCTGATGGACTTCACCGACCTCGAGGCGATGGGCCTGGAGCGCGCCGCCGAGCTGCCCCACTGGCTGGACGCACAGGTCGAGGCCGGGCAGGCCGACGACATCGCGATCATCTGCACCACGTCCGGCACGACGTCCAAGCCCAAGCTCGCCGAGCTCTCCCACCGCAACCTGCTCGCCATGGCTGAGCACCTGACGAGCGTCGACCCGGTCTCCACCAAGGACCGCTATGTCTCCTTCCTCCCCTTCGCGTGGATCGGCGAGCAGATGCTCGCGGTCGCCTGCGGCCTTTCCCACGGACTGACGGTCTCCTTCCCCGAGGACGCCTCGACCCAGCGCAGCGACATGCGGGAGATCGGGCCGGACCTGATGTTTTCCCCGCCACGGATCTGGGAGTCGATGCTCTCCGAGGTCCAGGTACGCATCGACGAGTCGGACTGGTTCAAGCGACGCGTGTTCGGTTGGGGCTACACCATCGGCGACAAGGTGGCCGAGATGCGGGTCAGTGGCCGCAAGCCCGGACCGCTCCTCGCGATGACCCACCGAGTGGCCGATGCCGTCGCCACCCGGCCGGTCCGGGACCAGCTCGGTCTCGCCCGGATCCAGCGCTGCTACACCGGTGGCGCGCCGCTGGGCCCGGACGTCTTCCGCTTCTTCCATGCGATCGGTGTCAATCTCAAGCAGATCTACGGGCAGACCGAGATCTGCGGCATCGCGGTCCTCCACCGCGATGACGATGTCCCCTTCAACACCGTCGGTACGCCGATCCCCGGCACCGAGCTGCGGATCACCGAGGCGGGCGAGGTCCTCCTGCGCTCCGCATCCGTCTTCCGTGGTTACCACCGACAGCCGGAGGAGACCGCCAAGGTCGTCGACGCCGAGGGGTGGCTCAGCACCGGAGATGCCGGGTACCTCGACGACGCCGGTCACCTCGTCATCATCGACCGGGCCAAGGACGTCCTGACCGCCCCGGACGGCACCCGGTACTCCAGTGCCTTCATCGAGAACAAGCTGAAGTTCTCCCCGTACATCGAGGAGGCCGTCGTCTTCGCGCCCACCGACGACTCCGGCGGGGGGATGACGGCGATGCTCATCATCGACCCGGCGACCGTGGGCTCCTGGGCCGAGCACGAGCGCCTGAGCTACACGACCTTCACCGACCTGACCGCCAAGCCCGAGGTCCAGGAGCTCGTCGCCGAGGAGACCTCCCGGGCCAACGAGGACCTCCCCGAAGGGATCCGGGTCCAGCGCTTCGTCCTCCTGCACAAACAGCTGGATCCTGACGACGACGAGATCACTCGCACCCGCAAGGTGCGCCGCTCGGTGATCGCCGATCGATACGGCGACATCATCGCCGCCCTCGGTCGCGGTGACGAGCGGGTCTCGGTGAGCAGCCGGGTGACCTACCAGGACGGCTCGAGCATCGACCGTGAGCTGGACCTGACCATCTTCGACCTGACCACCTACTCGGTCCCGCCAGGCCGGGGCCGCCGACCCGTCTGGAGTGGTCGCCGATGAGCACCTTCCTCAACCAGTTGATCTACGGGCTGGCCGATGGATCCATCCTCGCCCTCGCCGCCTTGGGCTTCGTCCTGATCTACAAGGCCACGGGAGTCATCAACTTCGCGCAGGGCGAGTTCCTCCTCGTCGGCGCCTACACCTTCTACACAGCCTTCGTCGTGCTCCAGCTGCCGCTCATCGCGGCCGCCCTCATCGGGGTCCTCGTTGCAATCCTGATCGGGGTCGTCGTCGAGCGCTTCATCCTGCGGCCGATGGTCGGCGAGAACCCGATCAGCATCATCATGGTGACGATCGGGCTCTCCGCGCTGCTCAACGCCCTGGTCCAGGCCTTCTACGGCACGTCACCCAAGAGCCAGCCGAAGATCCTGCCCACCGGATCGCTCAACCTGCTCGGGGCCACGGTGCCGATCAACCGGCTCCTGGCCATCCTCATCGCGGCCGTGGTCCTGACCGCCTTCACCATCTTCTTCCGCCGCTCACGTCACGGCATCGCCATGCGCGCCGTGGCCGACGACCAGCAGGCGGCCATGACGATGGGGATCTCGGTTCGCCGGATCTTCGCCCTCGCGTGGGCCCTGGCTGCCGTGAGCGCCCTGATCGCCGGAGTGCTCGTCGGTGACATCTCCGCGGTCGACCAGAACATCGCCGCCTTCGGTCTTCTCGTCTTCCCCGTCGTCATCCTCGGCGGGCTCGACTCCGTGCCCGGGACCATCGTCGGCGGGCTCGTCATCGGCCTCCTGCAGCAGTTCACCGGCGGGTACCTGGACCCGGGTCTTGCCACCGTCATCCCGTACATCGCTCTCGTCCTGATCCTGCTCGTACGTCCGTACGGGATCTTCGGCGAGACCCGCATCGAGAGGGTGTGACCGACGATGGCAGCCACCGCCACGGGTATCCACCACCGCACCTACGTCTCCGAGCTGCGCCTGCGGGCCACGCGCGCCGAGTACTTCCGCCTCGGCCTGCTCACGGTCCTTCTGCTCGTCCTGCCCTTCGTCCTCGACAACTACTGGCTCTCGCAGGTCAACCTGATCCTCATCGCCGTCATCGGCGCCGTGGGCCTGAACATCCTCGTCGGATACACGGGCCAGATCTCCCTCGGTCAGGGCGGGTTCATGGCCGTCGGTGCCTACAGCTCGGCGATCTTCTCGGACCGCATCGGGCTCCCGACACCACTGGCGATCATCGGGGCCGTCCTGCTGTCCGCTGCCGTCGGCACCTTCTTCGGGCTCCCGGGCCTGCGGCTGAAGGGCCTCTACCTGGCGATCGCCACGCTCGCCAGCCAGATGATCATCGAGTTCGTCATCCGTCGTTGGTCGTGGCTGACGGAGGGACACGGATACCTCAACGTCGACCGCTTCGAGGTCTTCGGCTTCAAGGTCGGCGCACGTGCCGTCTTCGAGCAGCAGTGGTACTGGATCCTGCTCATCCTGGCCGCCCTGACGGTGATCTCTGCTCGCAACCTCTTCCGGACCGGATTGGGCCGCTCCTTCATGGCGGTGCGCGACCAGGACATCGCCGCCGAGGCGATCGGCGTCAACGTGGCACGGGTGAAGCTCACTGCCTTCGCCATCTCGTCCGGGTTCGTCGGTCTCGCCGGCGCCCTCACCGCGCACTACAGCGAGGTCGTCTCCTGGGAGAAGTTCACCCTCGACGTCTCCATCCTCTATCTCGCGATGATCATCGTCGGTGGGCTGGGGAGCATCGCCGGGGCCGTCTACGGCGCGATCTTCATGACGCTGCTGCCCGAGGTCATCCGCCAGGTCGCCAACGCGATGAGCTCGTCCATGCCCTTCCTCACCGACCAGCTGCCCGCCGTGCGCAATGCCACCTTCGGCCTGGTCATCATCCTCTTCCTCATCATCGAGCCACGTGGTCTCGACCGCATCTGGCAACGGATGAAGGAGTACATCAGGTTCTGGCCCTTCCGCTACTGACCACCCCGACCACACCCCTTTCGATCTGTGCCCCACCCATGAAGGAGACAACGATGTCTGCACGAACCCGCTCACTGGCCGCCATGGCCGCCGCATCGGCCCTGCTGCTGACCGCCTGCGGCGGTGACGGCGCGGACGGCGCCGACTCGGACGAGCCCATCAAGATCGGCATCATCGCCGACCTCACCGGCGCCACCGGTGACGTGGGCACTCCCTACAACGAGGGCATGAAGGCCTACATCGACTGGCGCAACAGCGACGGGGGCATCGAGGGACGCAAGATCGAGGCCCTCTCCAACGACTACGCCTACGAGGTCCCCAAGGCCGAGTCCCTGTACAAGCAGTACCTCAACGACGAGGTCGTCGCCATCCAGGGCTGGGGCACCGGCGACACCGAGGCACTGTCCGGCAGCGTCGGCAATGACGAGCTGCCCTTCATGTCGGGGTCCTTCGCCGAGCCCCTGACCGACCCGGAGACGGCTCCGTACAACTTCGTCGTGGCTCCGACCTACTCCGACCAGATGCGCGTCGCGCTCAACTGGATCGCCGAGGACGCCGGCGGCAAGAGCGAGGTGGCCGTCTTCCACAACGACAGCCCCTTCGGCACCGCCCCGGTCGAGGACGGCAAGAAGTGGGTCAGCGAGAAGAAGCTGGACCTCGGCTACAAGGCCTACGCCATGCCTGGCGGTCAGCAGAACTACGTGGGGCTGCTCTCCCAGGCGAAGAAGCAGGGCGCCGAGTACATCGTCATCCAGAACGTCGCCTCGCCCGCTGCCCTCGTGGCCAAGGACATCGCAGCCCAGAAGCTGGACATGAAGATCGTCTGCCTCAACTGGTGCGCCAACGAGCTCTTCATCGAGTCCGCCGGGTCCAAGGTGGCTGAGGGACACATGCTCGTCCAGCCCTTCGCCCCGATGTCTGCCGACAAGGACGGCCACAAGGTCATCAAGGACTACATCAAGGACAAGGGCATCGACGAGAAGGAGGTCGGCACCTCCTGGGTCCAGGGCTGGTACGCCATGGACGTCATGGCCGGAGGCATCGAGAAGACGCTCAAGGACGGTGACGACCTGACCGGCGCCAACATCCGCAAGGCCCTGGAGACCATGGGTGGCCAGGACACCGGAGGTGTCGTCGGTGACGGCACCGTGGAGTTCACCGCGGAGAGCCACCGCGGCTCGTCGGCCACCGGCATCTACGAGGCCAAGGCCGGCAAGATGGTCGAGGTCAAGGCAGGCGCGACTCCGTGAACCAGCTCGCCACGCCGTCTCTCTCGGGGGCGTCCTCGGACGCCCCCGCGGGGGGCCTGCTCACCCTGAACAATGTCGAAGTCATCTACGACGACGTCATCCTGGTGCTGCGCGGACTCTCCCTGTCGGTGCCGGAGGGCCAGATCGTGGCCCTCCTCGGCTCCAACGGCGCCGGCAAGTCCACGACCCTCAAGGCCGTGTCCGGTCTGCTCCCGAGCGAGCGCGGCGAGGTCACCGACGGCTCGGTCACCTTCGCGGGCGAGGACATCACCACGATGGATGCGGCGGAGCGGGTGCGTCGCGGGATGAGCCTGTGCATGGAGGGCCGTCACGTCTTCTCGCACCTGACCATCGCCGACAACCTGGTGGCCGGTGCGTACACGCGCAAGGACAGCAAGGACGACCTCGAGCTCGTCTACGAGTTCTTCCCGAAGCTCGCCGACATGCGCAACCGCATCGCCGGCTACCTCTCGGGTGGTGAGCAGCAGATGCTCGCGATCGGTCGCGCGCTCATGGCCCGACCCAAGCTGCTGATGCTCGACGAGCCCTCCTTGGGGCTCGCCCCGCTGCTCGTCCAGGAGATCTTCGGGTACATCAAGCGTCTCAATGTCGAGCAAGGACTGACCGTCCTGGTCATCGAGCAGAACGCCCGACGAGCCCTCGAGATCGCCGACCACGGCTTCATCATGGAGCAGGGACGCATCGTGCTGGAGGGGCCCGCGGCCGAGCTGAGCGAAAACCCCGACGTCAAGGAGTTCTACCTCGGCCTCGGCGAAGAGGGCGGGCGCAAGAGCTACCGGGACGTCAAGCACTACAAGCGCCGCAAGCGCTGGCTCTGAGTCACTCATCCCCATCCGGACCTCCACGAGGAGCTGTCATGTCCATCCACGCTGCGCTCGGTGAGCATCTCGCCCACCGTGCGATGGATCAGGCCGTCACCGACCTGATCGCGCGGGCCGCCGCTGTCCCCGGGCTGGCCTCACGACTGGAGCGAGCAGGGATCGACCCTGCCTCGGTCCGCTCGGTCGCCGACCTGAGCGCTCTGCCCGTGCTGTCGAAAGACGACCTCGTCGCCGAGCAGGCGAGCGCACCCCCCTTCGGCGGTCTGCTCGCTCCTGACGCCGACGTCCAACGGGTCTTCCAGTCGCCGGGTCCGCTGTACGAGCCCCAGCTGGAGTCCCCGGACTACTGGCGCTGGGGTCAGGTCTTCCGCCATCTCGGTGTCGGGTCGCAGGACACGGCCATCAACTGCTTCGGGTACCACCTCTCCCCCGCGGGCGCGATGATGGAGGAGGGTCTGCGGTCCACCGGGGCGGCGGTGCTCCCGGCCGGGATCGGCAACCAAGATCTGCAGGCGCGGGCCATCGCAGACCTGGGAGTGAGCGCCTACAGCGGTCTGCCGAGCTATCTCAAGGCGCTCATCGATCGCTTCGACGAGCTGGGTCTGCCGTCGCAGGCTTGGCAGCTCACGCGCGCCATGGTCACGGCAGAGCCCCTCCCCGATTCGCTCCGCGAGGCGCTCACTGCGCGGGTGCCCTCGGTGTGCATGGCCTACGGGACCGGCGAGACCGGCCTGCTCGCGCACGAGGTGGGCGACGGTTCCGGGCTGGTCCTGGCCGAAGGGGTCCTGGTCCAGGTCTGCGAGATCGGCACCGGGACGCCGATCGAGGACGAGACCGAGGGTGAGGTCGTCGTCACCGTGCTGCGTCCCGACTATCCGTTGGTCCGCTTCGGGACCGGGGACCTGTCCGGCTGGATGCTGGGACCCGACGGCTCCCTGCGTCTGCGGGGTGTGCTCGGCCGCACGGGGTCAGCCGTGAAGGTCAAGGGCATGTTCCTCCACCCGGCGCAGATCGCGTCCGTGATGTCCCGGATCAGCACGGTCGCGGACCATCGCTTCGTCATCGGGCGCACCGACCACCTGGACACCCTGCGGTGCGAGGTCATCCCTGCCCCGGGCAGCGACACCGATGCCGTCGTGCGCGAGGTGAGCGAGCGCGTCCGGGAGGGCCTGCGGTTCAAGGCCGAGGTCGTCGCGGTCGAGCAGCTGACAGCCGGTGACGGACCGATCATCGACACCCGGGTCTGGGACTGACGCGGGACAGCGCCGCCCCGTGAGCAAGCCCCCGACACCACATGGTGTCGGGGGCTTGCTGCTGCAGTCATCAGAGGGTCCAGCTGGTCAGCGGGGGAAGTCCACGACCCAATCGACGGAGGACCCGAGGACACGCGCTGTGCCGGTATCCGGCACGAGCGTCGCCACGACGAGGGAGCAGTGTCGGGTGGAGACATTGCCATTGGCCCGGCTCCCGTAGATCGCCGTCTCCCTCTTCGACGGGTTCCACGTCCAGTTGGGCTTGAGATAGCGGCGGTTCTCCCACTCGAGCTCGCTCAGCACGAGGAGCCCTTCTTCGACGCGGATCGCCCGTACCGCGGCGCCGTCGCCGTCCCGGAGCGAACCACCCCAGGTCTCGGCCGAGTCGGCAACGCGCTCGACGCCCTTGGCCTTCTTGTGCAACTCCGAACGAGCGTCCTTCATCCCGTCGTCGATGACCAGTCCACCGGACTTCCCCTTCTCCACCCAGGACTCCAGTTGTCCGTCGACCTTCTCTGCGCGGGCCAGGTCCTCCGACGACGGCTTGGCCTCCTCGGCTGTCAGCGCTGTCGGCAGCCCCTCGTCGAGCCACACGGAGGAGCTGGCCTTCCACGGATCGGCGGCGTGCGCCTTTTCGTAGACGTAGAGCAGCTCCGCGCCGTCCCTGTCCGGCTTCGACGGCTTGACCTCGACCGCGGACCACAGCGGGTACTCCTGCTGGACCGACGCGTAGACCCGTCCGCCCTCATGGGTGAAGCTCTCAGTCCCACCCTTGGGCTTCTCGAAGGCGTTTTCTCGGGCGGAGAGCTCGTCCTGCGCCAGGAACGGACCCGTGTCCGCCGTGCTCCAGAGCGTTCCGTCGCCGGTGCGCGACTTCTTGAGCGCAGCATTGTTGCGCACGTCGTAGTCGTCGAGCATCGTCTGGACGTCGTCCTGCTCGAGTGGCACCACCCCGTGGGTGTCACCGTGATCGACCTGCTGCGGGATCGTGCAGCCGGCGGCGAGCACGGCGACCGTGCCGACGACCGCGACCCGGGAGACGCCGCGAGATGTCGTGGGCGCCGGCTCCTCGGCAGGCGATGTCACCTCTGCCGTCCGCCTGCCCGCCGTCTGCTTGGCGCGACGGCCCCAGCCGATCGTGCCGACGAGCAGCAGCAGGCCGAGGAGCGCAGTGACGACGCCCGCGACGAAGGCACCGGGCAGCAGGTAGCCGATACCGACCTGCGGGGTCGTCCCCTGCTCAGTGGAGGGCAGCACGGCGATCTGGACCGGAGCGTCCAGCGTGAGCTGGACCTCGAGGTGGGCCTCACTCCCCTGCGCCTGCTGATCCCAGACGTCGAGCTCTGAGGGAGGAGCCGCCGGGTAGGGCTGCTTCTCCGTCAGCTGTTGCGAGTCACCGATGCCATCGGCTGAGAGCCCGGTGATCTCGGTATGTGTCACCTCAGCGAGGTAGTCCTGCACGTGCACGGGGTGGGCGGATCCGGCGAAGACCTCGCCCTCCCCTGCCGCGGCATTGACCACCAGAGTGACCCCGGCGACGTTGAGCAGCTGCGGCGCCGTCGCGACGATCGGGGCGCCCTCGGACAGCGCCTGGGGCTCACCACCCCAGGTGTCGTCGGGACCGAGCAGGATCGCGACGGCGCCTCCGACGACGATGAGTGCTAGTGCGACGAGTCCGGTGAGGAAGCGCACGATCTTCATACAGCTGTCCCCTGTCTGTGGCGTGATTTCCGCACCGCCCCAACGGTGCGAGACCACGCTAGGCCGGATCGGGCGGCCTCGCCCGGCGAGTGTCCACAGGCAGGCTCCGCCTGACCACGACGAAGGGGGCCGACCCTCCGTGAGGAGAGTCGGCCCCCTTCGGGGAACCCTGTGGGTCAGTCGTCCTGGGAGTCGTTGGACTCGGAGGACTCGTTGGTGTCGGAGCCCGAGTCGTTGGACTCGTCGTCGCCACGGCGACGACGACGGCGACCGCCGTCGCGGCCACCCTCACGACCGCCATCGCGACCGCCCTCACGGCGACCGCCACGACCACCCTCGTCGTCACCCTTCGCGCCAGAAGCCATCTCGGCCTCCTGCTCGGGGGTGAGGACCGCGGCCAGGCTCAGCTTGCCGCGCGGGTCGATCTCCTTGAGCTCGACCTGGACGGTCTGGCCCACGCCGAGGATGTCCTCGACCGCGTCGATCCGCTTGCCACCGACGAGCTTGCGCACCTCGGAGATGTGCAGCAGGCCGTCCTTGCCCGGCGTCAGGGAGACGAACGCACCAAAGGTGGTCGTCTTGACGACGGTGCCGAGGAAGCGCTCGCCGACCTCGGGCATCTGCGGGTTGGCGATCGCGTTGATCGCGTTGCGCGCGGCATCGGCAGAGGGGCCGTCGACCGCACCGATGAAGACGGTGCCGTCGTCCTCGATGCTGATGTCGGCGCCGGTGTCCTCCTGGATCTGCTTGATCATCTTGCCCTTCGGGCCGATGACCTCACCGATCTTGTCGACAGGAACGTTGACCGTGATGATCCGCGGCGCGGTGGGCGCCATCTCGTCGGGAGCATCGATGGCCTCGTTCATGACGTCGAGGATGTGCAGGCGCGCATCGCGGGCCTGGGTCAGCGCGCCACCGAGCACCGAGGCGGGGATGCCGTCGAGCTTGGTGTCGAGCTGGATCGCGGTGACGAACTCGCGGGTACCGGCGACCTTGAAGTCCATGTCGCCGAACGCGTCCTCGGCGCCGAGGATGTCGGTCATCGCGGCGTAGCGGGTCTCACCGTCGACCTGGTCGGAGACCAGACCCATGGCGATACCGGCAACAGCGGCGCGCAGCGGCACACCGGCGTTGAGCAGCGACATCGTGGACGCGCAGACGGAGCCCATCGAGGTCGAGCCGTTGGAGCCGAGGGCCTCGGAGACCTGACGGATCGCATACGGGAACTCCTCGCGGGACGGCAGCACCGGCAGGAGCGCGCGCTCGGCGAGCGCTCCGTGGCCGATCTCGCGGCGCTTCGGGCTGCCCACACGGCCGGTCTCACCGGTCGAGTAGGGCGGGAAGTTGTAGTTGTGCATGTAGCGCTTCTTGGTGACCGGGCTCAGCGAGTCGATCTGCTGCTCCATCTTGAGCATGTTGAGCGTGGTGACACCCATGATCTGGGTCTCGCCGCGCTCGAAGAGCGCCGAACCGTGCACGCGGGGCAGGACCTCGACCTCGGCGCCCAGGGCGCGGATGTCGGCGAGGCCACGGCCGTCGATGCGGACCTTGTCACGCAGGATGCGCTGGCGGACCTGCGCCTTCTGCGCGGAGCGGAAGGCTGCGGAGAGCTCCTTGTCGCGGCCGAAGAACTCGCCGGGCGCCTCCTCGGTGCCCGCGAGGGAGGCCTTCATGGCGGCCTTGATCTCGTCCAGACGGCTCTCGCGCTCCTGCTTGCCCGCGATCGTGAGCGCGGTCGACAGGTCAGCGGAGGTCGCGGCCTCGACGGCGGCGTACACGTCGTCCTGGTAGTCCAGGAAGATCGGGAAGTCCTCGACCGGCTTGGCGGCCTTGGCAGCCAGCTCGGCCTGGGTGTCGCACAGCTGCTTGATGAACTTCTTGGACGCGTCCAGACCCTCGGCGACGACCTCTTCGGTCGGGGCGGTCTTGCCCTGGTTCTTCACCAGGTCCCACGTCGACTCGGTGGACTCGGCCTCGACCATCATGATCGCGACGTCGTCACCGTCGACGACACGGCCGGCGACGACCATGTCGAAGGTCGAGCGCTCGATGTCGCTGAAGTTGGGGAAGGCGACCCACTGGCCGTCGATGAGCGAGACACGCACGGCGCCGATCGGGCCCGAGAAGGGCAGGCCGGAGATCTGCGTCGAGAGCGACGCGGCGTTGATCGCGAGGACGTCGTATTGGTGGTCCGGGTGGACCGACAGGACGGAGATGACGACCTGGACCTCGTTGCGCAGACCCTTCTTGAAGGTCGGGCGCAGCGGGCGGTCGATGAGGCGGCAGGTGAGGATGGCGTCCGTACCGGGACGACCCTCGCGGCGGAAGAAGCTTCCGGGGATGCGACCGGCGGCGTACATCCGCTCCTCGACGTCCACCGTCAGGGGGAAGAAGTCGAAGTGGTCCTTGGGGGTCTTGCCGGCCGTCGTGGTCGACAGGAGCATGGTCTCGCCGTCGAGGTAGGCGGCGATGGCGCCACCGGCCTGCTGTGCGAGCCGGCCGGTCTCGAACCGGATGGTGCGGGTGCCGAACTGACCGTTGTCGATCGTGGCTTCGGCGAATGTGATCTCAGGACCCTCCATCGGGTCCTCCTTTTCTCTCTGCGTACCGGGCGCATCGTCGTTGTGCCCCGGTCTTGTCTTCGGTGGTGACGATCTTCAGTTGTCCTACTGTTTGCCGGCGGTGTGGTCCACCCCCGGATACGCGAAGAAGCGGCCCCCATGGTTGGGAACCGCTCTCCACGACGTACTTATCGGCGAAGGCCGAGGCGCTTGATCAGCGCACGGTAGCGCTCGATGTCGGTGCTCTCCAGGTAACGCAGGAGGCGGCGACGCTTACCCACGAGGAGCAGCAGACCACGACGGCTGTGGTGGTCGTGCTTGTGCTCACGCGAGTGCTCGGTGAGGTCCAGGATGCGCTGCGTGAGCATCGCGACCTGCACCTCGGGGGAGCCGGTGTCGCCCTCGACGGTGCCGTAATCGGCCATGATCTGCTTCTTGACTTCAGCGGTCAGCGGCATGCGGTGACACTGCTCCATTTCTTGGTTGTTGCGCGGCGCGCCCGGGCTGGTTCACCGGGGCTCTGTGGATCCGCGGCCGATCTAACGGCAACTTGAGCAGGCTACCAGCGTCCTCGCGGACTCCCCTAATCAGGACGAAGGGAAGGGATCACAGGTTGATCATGTGCCCCGCGATGCCCTCGACGGCCTCCTTGACCGCCTCGGACAGCGTCGGGTGTGCGAAGACATTGCGGGCGACCTCGTCGGCCGTCAGGTCCCACTTCTGCGCGAGGGTGAGGACCGGCAGCAGCTCGGTGACGTCGGGGCCGATCATGTGGGCGCCGAGGATCTCGTTGTGCTCGGCATCCGCGACGATCTTGACGAAACCGACCGCGTCGCCCAGGCCCATCGCCTTGCCGTTGGCGGTGAAGGGGAAGGTCGCCGTCTTGACGTCGTAGCCCTTGTCCTTCGCCTGCTCCTCGGAGTAACCGAAGGACCCGATCTGCGGGTGGCAGTAGGTCGCGCGCGGGATGAAGTCGTACTCGACCGGCATCGTCTCGGCGCCGTTCATGTGCTCGGCGGCGACGACCCCCTGGGCTTCGGCGACGTGGGCGAGCATGAGCTTGGCCGTGCAGTCACCGATGGCGTACACGTTGTCGACATTGGTGCGGCAGTACTCGTCGATGGCGATGGCGCCGCGCTCGGTGAGCTCGACCCCGATCGCGTCCAGGCCGAAGCCTTCGGTGCGGGGTGCGAAGCCGATCGCGGAGAGCAGCTTGTCCGCCTCGAGGACCTGGGCGTCGCCCCCCTTCGCCGGGGTGACGGTGACCTTGACGCCCGAGCCGGTGTCCTCGACGGAGTCGACCTTGGTGCTGAGCATGACCTTGACGCCCAGCTTCTTGTAGTGCTTGGCCAGCTCCTTGGACACGGCCGCGTCCTCGGTCGGGACCATGCGGTCGAGGAACTCGACGATCGTGACGTCGACACCGAAGTTCTTGAGCACGTAGGCGAACTCGACGCCGATGGCGCCCGAGCCGGCGATGATCATCGAGCCGGGGAGGTCCGCGTCGAGGATCTGCTCCTCGTAGGTGACGACGTTGTCGCTCACCTCGACACCGGGGAGCATGCGGGTGGTCGCACCCGTGGCGATGATCAGCTTGTCGAAGGAGACCGTCCGGGTCTCGCCGTCGTTGAGGGCGACATCGACGGTGTTGCCGGAGGTGATGGTGCCCCAGCCGTCGATCTCGGTGATCTTGTTCTTCTTCATCAGGAAGTGGACGCCCTTGACGATGCCGTCGCTCACCTGGCGGGAGCGGGCGTGCGTCGGGCCGAAGGACATCGTGGCGTCGCCCTCGATGCCGAACTTCTTCTTGTCATGGGCCAGCGTGTGTGCGAGCTCGGCGTTCTTGATCAGCGCCTTGCTGGGGATGCAGCCCACGTTGAGGCAGACACCGCCCCAATACTTCTTCTCGATCACCGCGACCGTGTTTCCGAGCTGCGCCGCGCGGATCGCCGCGACGTAACCACCAGGTCCTGCACCGAGCACTACGAGGTCAAAGTCAGCCATGTCCGACAGCGTAGTCGGGACTGCGTTACGTTCGACACACAGGCCGAAGACACGACGACGTGGTGGAGGATCCGCATGGCGCAGCAGTCGCCCTCGCAGACCGTGATCGACGAGCGCGACGGGGTGGAGGTCGTGCGTACCGATCCGGGGCGGCCCCCCGTCGCCGTGCGCTCCCCGCACCTCGTGACCGGAAGGGAGAAGCTCGTCTTCGCCCTGATCGGCCTGCTCGGGGCGGTCGGCTGGGCGATGATCGCGGTGGTCCGCGGCGAGCACGTCAACGCCGTCTGGTTCGTCTTCGCCGCCGTGAGCACCTACATCATCGGCTTCCGCTTCTACGCCCGGCTCATCGAGTACAAGGTGCTCAAGCCGCGCGACGAGCGCGCCACTCCTGCCGAGGAGTTCGAGAACGGCAAGGACTTCATGCCGACCGATCGGCGGGTGCTCTTCGGACACCACTTCGCCGCGATCGCCGGCGCCGGTCCCCTCGTCGGACCCGTCCTCGCCGCCCAGATGGGGTACCTGCCCGGCACCTTGTGGATCGTCTTCGGCGTGGTCTTCGCCGGGGCCGTGCAGGACTACATGGTCCTGCACCTGTCCATCCGTCGTGGTGGGCGCAGCCTGGGTCAGATGGCCCGTGACGAGCTCGGGCGGGTCGGCGGCATCGCCGCGATCGTCGGCGTGCTCGCGATCATGCTCATCCTCATCGCGGTCCTGGGCATCGTCGTCATCGGCGCCCTGGCCAACTCCCCCTGGGGCGTCTTCTCCATCGCGATGACCATCCCGATCGCGCTCTTCATGGGCCTGTACCTGCGCTTCCTGCGCCCCGGCGCCATCGGCGAGATCTCGCTCATCGGGGTCGTGCTGCTCGTCCTCGCGATCGTCGGGGGCGGCTGGGTGTCGGACCACCCGACCCTCGCCGACACCTTCACCCTCGAGCCGATCACCCTGGCCTGGCTGCTCATCGGTTACGGCTTCGCAGCCTCGGTCCTGCCCGTGTGGCTCCTCCTGGCTCCCCGCGACTACCTGTCGACGTACATGAAGGTCGGCACCATCGGCCTGCTCGCCATCGGCATCCTGGTCGCCCGCCCCGAGGTCAAGATGCCGGCGGTCACGGAGTTCGCCTCCACGGGCGAGGGGCCGGCCTTCGCCGGGTCCCTCTTCCCCTTCCTCTTCATCACCGTCGCCTGCGGTGCCCTCTCCGGATTCCACGCACTGATCTCCTCCGGCACCACCCCCAAGCTGATCGAGAAGGAGAGCCAGGCGCGCTTCATCGGCTACGGCTCGATGCTCACCGAGTCCTTCGTCGCGATCATGGCGATGGTCGCCGCGGTGAGCATCGACCAGCACATCTACTTCGCGATGAATGCCCCCGGCGCGCTGACCGGAGGCACGCCCGCCGACGCCGCCGACTACGTCAACGGCCTCCCGCTCGTCACGCCCTCGGGCGGGGCGGTCCCCCCGGTGGATGCCGCCACCCTCCAGCAGGCGGCCGACAGCGTCGGCGAGGAGACGATCATCTCCCGCACCGGTGGCGCACCAACGCTGGCCTTCGGCATGAGCGAGGTCATGAGCGTCTTCGGCGGGGACTCGCTGAAGAGCTTCTGGTACCACTTCGCGGTGATGTTCGAGGCACTCTTCATCCTCACCACGGTCGACGCCGGCACCCGCGTCGCGCGCTTCATGTTCTCCGACGCCCTCGGCAACGTGCCCGGTCTGCACCGCTTCAAGGACCCGTCCTGGCGCCCCGGTGCCTGGTTGTGCAGCATCGTCGTCGTCGCCGGCTGGGGCTCGATCCTGGTCATGGGCATCCTCGACCCGCTCGGCGGGATCTACACGCTCTTCCCCCTCTTCGGCATCGCCAACCAGCTGCTCGCAGCGATCGCCCTCGCGGTGGTGACGGCGGTCGTCGTCAAGCAGGGCAACCTGCGCTGGGCCTGGATCCCGGGCATCGCCCTGGTGTGGGACCTGCTCATCACCCTGTGGGCCTCGTGGCTGAAGATCTTCAGCAGCGACCCCAAGATCGGCTTCTTCGCCCAGCGTTCGCGCTTCGTCGAGGCCCGGGACAAGGGCGAGCTGCTCACCGGGGCCTCATCGACGGCGGACATGGACAAGATCATCTTCAACTCCGGCGTCCAGGGCACCCTGTCGATCATCTTCGCCGTGCTGGTGATCATCGTCGTCGCCGCATCGGTCGTCGTGATGGTCCGGGCTGCCCGTGCCGGAGGCCTGCCGACGAGCGAGGACGAGGGGGTGCCCTCGCGGATCTTCGCCCCGACCGGGCCGATCGCGACACCTGCCGAGAAGGCGGTGCTCCAAGAGTGGAAGGACGCCGGCCTGGATCCCTCGCCGGCCGCCTCCCGGGGGCACGGATGACCACGGTCACCGGATCTCCCTTCGAGCTGGTGCGGCGGGTCGGACGCTTCGTCAGCGGGGTGACCGGCGGTGACCGCTACGAGCGGTACGTCGAGCACCTGCGACGCGTCCACCCGCAGGACCCGGTGCCGACCCGGGCGCAGTTCTGGCGCTCGCACTACGAGGAGCAGGAGCGCGACCCCGGCACCCGCTGCTGCTGATCAGTCCCCGAGGTCCGCGAGCTCCTCGTGGATCTGTCGGGCGATCGGCGCGGCGGTGGCGCCACCGGTCCCACCCTGGGACACGACGACGGCCACGACATAGCGTGGCTTGGTGGTCGGTGCGTAGGAGACGAACCACGCCGTGTCCTGCTTGCCGTAGACCTCCGCGGTACCGGTCTTGCCCGCGACCGGCCACTCCTTCAGCGGAAAGCCGGCGAAGGCCGAGTGCGCGGTCCCGCCCCGCTCGGCCACCACGTCCTTGAGCGCTCCACGCAGCAGGCGGCCCGAGCGACCGGGCAGGTCGACCTGCTGTGCGGTGGGGACATCGAGGGAGGTGCGGACGCCGTCGGGCGAGATGCTCGCCCGGCCCAGGTGAGGGCTCGGCTGCGCGCCCTCCTGGGCGATGGTGCCGAAGACACGGGCCATCTGCAGCAGCGTCGCGGTGACATCGCCCTGACCGATCGACAGGTTGGCCTCGTCGCCCGGGCGGAACTGGTAGCCGGTCTCGCAGTTTTCCTTCGCGACCGCGGTGAGGTACGCGCGTCGGGTGCGGTCCGTGATCTCCGGGTGGCCGCGGCGGGCGTCCCTGCACGATGCGACCTTGGTGCTCTGCCACCAGTCGCGCTTCCACGCACGGTCGGGGATGCGTCCGGCGGACTCCGACGGGAGGTCGATGCCGGTCTGCTCGCCGAGCCCCAGGTCCCGGGCGGTGTCGATGAGCGGGTCCCCGGCGTCGTCGCCGGCAGACAGCCCACCCTGGTCGCGCCAGACCTGCTCGGCGACCCGGTAGAAGACGGTGTCGCAGGAGACCTTGATCGCCTCGCTCCAGGTGATCCTCCCGAAGGCACGCGACTCGTAGTTGTTGAAGGTCCGGTCCCCGATCCGGTGAGACGAGGTGCAGTTGACCACGTCGTCGAGGTCGGTCCCCGCAGCCACCGCCCCGGGCAGGGTGACGGCCTTGAAGGTCGAGGCGGGCGGCTGGGCCACCCCGGTCACCCGGTCGATGAGCGGACTGCGGTCCCCCTCCGTGAGCTCCTCGTAGCGCTCCTGCGTCACTCCCTCGGACCAGACGGACGGGTCATAGGTGGGCACGCTCGCGGAGGCGAGGACGCCCCCATCGCGCAGATCGAGGACCACGGCTGCTGCGCTGTCGGCCCGGTGCCCACGATCACGGGCCCGCTCCACACCGTCGGCGAGCGCCGCCTCACTCGCCCGTTGCACCGGCAGGTCGAGAGTGGTGACGAGGTCGGCCCCGGCCACCGGCTCGGTGCGGCTCGTCTCCTCGACCGCGACCCCGCGCGCGTCGACGCGCACCTCGCTGTGGCCGGGCGTGCCGCGCAGCAGCTCGTCGTACTGATGCTCCAGGCCGGCAGCACCGACGAGGTCGGCGTCGGTGATCGTGCCGTCGGAGGCCTCGACGGTCTGGGCGTCGGGGCGGGTGAGGTAGCCGGTCGTCTGCGGGGCACCGCCCCCCTTCGCTGCGGGGTAGGAGCGCACCGGCTGGCTGGTCACGGCCACACCGGGGTAGCGCTCGGGGCGCTCGGTCAGGGTGGCGGCAGCGGCCGGGTCCACGTCGACGGCGATGGGCACGGGGACCAGGGCAGAGCCTGCCCAGCAGTCCGGCGGGTCAGCGGCGCCGGGTGCGCCGCACAGGGTGGTGCGTCCCCACAAGCGGGCGAAGGGGAGGTCCAGTGTCGTGGCGAGGCGGCGCACCGTGGCCCGTCCCCCGTCCTCGGCATCGGCGAGTGATCGGCGGTCGATGGTGACATCGGTGCGCACGGCGTTGTCCACGAGCGGCCGACCGTCCCGGTCGAGGATGCGCCCCCGCAACGCGGGAAGGGCGACGCGCGAGGCACCCGGGAGGGCCACCCGGTCGTCGCCTGCGGGGTGGTCGGTGAGCTGCAGCTGACCCAGACGTCCGACGAGGACGCCGGCGAGCAGCACGAGGACGACGAGCGAGGCGAGCATGCGCGCCTGCAGCCGCGGGGCCCCGCGCCTCACGCCCACCGCCTCCGCACCAGTCCGGCCTCGATCCGCTCGACGACCCCGACCAGGACCAGCCCGAGAGTGGCGGTGGCCAGGACCTGCCAGGCCAGAGGTCCCCACGCGACGGGTCGGGCACTGGCCAGGTCGATCAGGATCGGGGCTGCACGGGTGACGAGAACAGCGGCCGCGACGACGGGGACCGGCCACCACCAGGGGTGACCGGCACGCCGGTGCGCGGTCCCGGCGATCCAGCCGGCCGCGGCATATCCCAGGGCGGAGAGCCCGAGGGGTACCGCGACCGGTGGCGCGAGGTCGAGGAGCCAGCCGCCCAGGAGACCGGTGAGCGCGCCGGGGCCGGGCCCGGCTGAGAGCGCGACCCCGACGACGACGATGACGATGAAGTCCGGCGGTGCGAGCACCCCCCGGGTCCCCAGCGCGAGGACCACGACGAGCGCGACCGCCAGGAGCAGCAGTCGCACGGGCCAGCGCAGACCGGTCATGACGTGCGCTTCGTCGTGCGACCGGGCCCGGTGATCACGGCCACGACGTCGACGGTGGCCAGGTCCACGGCCGGCTCGACGACCGCAGTGTCGGTGAGCGCCCCGGGGGCCTTGGCGACTCGGCTGATCGTGCCGACGCGGACGCCGGGAGGATAGGGGCGGGCGCCGGGGCTGCCGAGGGTGGTGACCTCGTCCCCTCTCGCCACGCGGTCCCGGGTCAGCTGGGTGATGACGAGCTCGTCCGCGGCATGGGCAGTCGTGGGGTCCGACCCCGAGAGGGTGCCGATGACTCCCCGTTCACCCGTGCGCACGCCGACACCGGAATTGCCCGCGCCGATGACCTCGACATCCGCGCTCCACTCCCCCACAGAGACGACCCGACCGACGAGACCGCCGGGGGCGATGACGGCGCTGTCGACGCGCACGCCGTCGCGACGTCCGACGTCGAGGGTGATCCGCTCCGGGCCCGATGCCCCTGCGCGGTCGAGCGCCACGACACGGGCGGTGACGCTCGGGAGGTCGCCGGTGTCGAGGCCGACGGCCTGGCCCTCGGTGTCCTGTCGGTCCCGCAGCCGCCGCACCTCCTCCGCCAGGGCGATGTTGTCCCGCTTGAGCCGATCGCTCTCATCGCCGCGTGGGGCGACCAGCCGCTCCACCGGGCCGAGGACCGCGTCCCCGACCCCGCGGACAGGGCCGAGCGGTGCGCCGGCGAGGTCCGCGAGCAGGACGAGCAGGGTGAGTGCCAACAGGACCGGAAGGATGCGGCGACGCATCAGAACCGGTGCCCGTCGACCAGGACGGGCTGCAGGGCAGCGAAGTCGTCGACGCAGCGGCCGGCACCGCGCACCACGGCACGCAGCGGGGCTTCGGCCACGCTGACGGGGACCCCGAGCTCGTGCCGCAGCAGCGCATCGAGACCGCGCAGCAGCGCGCCGCCCCCGGTGAGGGTGATGCCTCGCTCGAGGACATCACCAGCCAGCTCCGGCGGGCACCGGTCGAGGACATCGCGCACGAGCCCGACGATCTCCCCGACGGGTCGAGAGATCGCCCGACGGATCTCGGCGGAGCCCACGTCGACGGTCTTGGGCAGACCGGTCACGAGATCACGGCCACGCACCCTGGTGGTCGCCTCCTTCGCGAGGGGGAAGGCGGAGCCCACCTCGACCTTGATGTGCTCGGCGCTGCGCTCCCCCAGCAGCAGCGAGAGGTTGCGCCGCACGTGCTCGGCGATCGCGTCGTCGACCGCGTCGCCCGCGGTGCGGGTGCTGCGTGAGGCGACGATCCCGCCGAGGGCGATGACGGCGACATCGGTCGAGCCGCCGCCGATGTCGACGACCATCGAGGCCTGGGTGTCCGTCACGGGCAGCCCGGCGCCGATGGCGGCGACCATGGGCTCCTCGACGAGGTACACGCGGCGGGCGCCGACCCGCAGGGCAGCCTCCTCGACGGCGCGGCGCTCGACGCCCGTGATGTCGCTCGGGATGCACACGACGACCCGCGGTCGAAAGACGCTCGAGATCCCGACGCGGTCGGTGAACCACCGCAGCATCTGCTCGGTGGCATCAGGCTCGTTGATGACCCCGGCCCGCAGCGGACGCACCGCCCGCAGGGCACCCGGGGTGCGCCCGAGCATCTCCTTGGCCCGCGTGCCGGCGGCCACGAGCTCACCGGTCTCGACGCTCAGCGCGACGACGCTCGGCTCGTCGAGGACGACGCCGCGGCCCTGCTGGTGGATCAGGGTGTTGGCCGTGCCCAGGTCGATGGCCAGGTCGCGCGAGAAGCGCGCACGCGCTCCCCGCGCTCCTGTCACCACGTCAGAGGCTCGGGAACCAGATGCCGATCTCGCGGGCAGCGGACTCCGGGGAGTCAGAGCCGTGGACGATGTTTTCGTCCACGGTGCCGGCCCACTTGCGCCCGAGGTCACCACGGATGGTGCCCGGGGCGGCCTCGGTCGGCTTGGTCGCGCCGGCGAGGGAGCGGAAGCCCTTGATGCACTCCTGGCCCTCGATGACGACGGCCGCGACGGGGCCGGAGGCCATGAAGTCCAGGAGCGGCTCGTAGAAGGGCTTGCCCTCGTGCTCGGCGTAGTGCGCTGCCAGCTGCTCACGGGTCGGGGTGAGGACGGACAGTGCGGCGAGGGTGTACCCCTTCGCCTCGATGCGGCGGATCACCTCGCCGGTGAGCCCACGACGGAAGCCGTCGGGCTTGACGAGGATGAGGGAACGTTCGGTCTGCGCAGTCTCGGTCACGGTGCCCAGCGTAGTCACGCCGCGATCGTGCCCGTACCCAGCAGGGCGAAGAGGCCCAGAGCCAGCAGGATCCGGTAGATCATGAAGGGCGTGAAGGTGTGGGTCGTGATGTAGCGCATGAACCACGCGATGACCGCGTAACCGACCACGAAGGCGATGACGGTCGCGACGACGATCGGCCCCCAGCCGGTCTCCCCCGTGCCCTCGCCACCGGCGATCTTGACGACCTGGAGCCCACCGGACGCGATGACGGCCGGGATGGCGAGCAGGAAGCTGTAGCGGGCGGCCGTCACGCGGGTGTAGCCCATGAAGAGACCACCGGCGATCGTGCCGCCGCTGCGCGAGACGCCCGGGATGAGGGCCAGGGCCTGCCAGAGGCCGTAGAAGATGCCGTGCTTCCAGGTGAGGTCGGTCAGCTCGCGGCGTTGCGTGCCCACGCGCTCGGCGACCATGATGACGATCGCGAAGACGAGGAGCATCGTCGCGGTGATCCACAGGCTGCGCAGCGAGGTCTCGATCTGGTCCTGGAAGAGGATGCCGAGCAGGCCGATGGGGATGGTGCCGATGATGACCAACCAGCCCATGCGCACGTCGGGGTCGTCCTTGGCCACCTTGCCCGCGAGCGCGAGGAACCACTTGCGGATGATCGTCGTGATGTCGCGCCAGAAGTAGATGACCACCGCGGCCTCGGTCCCGAGCTGGGTGATGGCGGTGAAGGCCGCCCCGGGGTCCTCCTGACCGAGGAGCTGCCCGACGATCGAGACGTGTGCGCTGGAGCTCACGGGGAGGAACTCGGTGAGTCCCTGGACGAGTCCGAGGATCACGGCGGTGAGGAAGTCCACGGTCAGCTCTCCTGCTGGGTCATGGCCCGTGCGGCCTGTTCACGATCAACGCGCCGACCGACGTGCTGGCAGTAGCCGTAGAGCAGCGCGAAGACGATGCCGACGACGAACATCATGCCGACGAAGAATCCGGACAGGATGGAAAAAGCCTGAACGGCCCATCCGAGAGCGGGCCCGAAGGGCCGGCGCATGAGTCCCGCGGCGACGATCGCGAGGACCGCGAGGATGCACATGAGGACGAAGGGGGTCAGGCCGGCGAGCACAGCACCCTGGTCCGGGTCGAGGCCCCGGCTGGCGAGCGCACCGAAGAAGATGACCAACCCCTGGCCACCGAGGACGGTGGCGAGCATCCGCCACATGAACTTGCCCTGCGGGCGCGGGCGATCGTCTGGAGTCACGGGGGTCAAGAGTAGGTCAGTCCTCGTCCTCGACCTCGATCGGCACCTCGACCGGGCGCCGCGTGGGCTGCTCGACATCGGTGACGCCCAGGAGCAGGCGCACCTCGGCGACGGTGACGATGGAGCCGGTCGCGACGACGCCGCCGGCGACTCCCCCTTCGTCCGCCAGCTGGGCCGCGTGGTCGAGCGCGTCGGGCAGCTCGGCGATCACGGTGACGCGGTGGTCGCCGAAGACCTCCGCCGCGATCTCACCGAGCCGGTCCGGGCGCATGGCCCGCGGCGAGGTGGAGCGGGTGACGACGATCTCGTCGAGGGCGGGCTCGAGGGCCTCGAGGATCCCGACGACGTCCTTGTCCTTGAAGATCGAGACGACGCCCACGAGGTGGGTGAAGGTGAAGGAGTCCTCGAGCGCCTCCGCGAGCACCGCAGCGCCGTGCGGGTTGTGGGCCGCGTCCACGATGACCGTGGGACTGCGGCGCACGATCTCCAGGCGGCCCGGCGAGGTGGCCGAGGCCAGCCCGGCGGCGAGGACCTCCTCCGTGAGGGGCTGCTCTCCCCCACCGATGAAGGCCTCGACGGCAGCGACCGCGAGCGCGGCATTGCTCGCCTGGTGGGCGCCGTGCAGGTTGAGCAGCAGATCCGGGTGCTCGCCGGCGATCCCGCGCAACGAGACCATCTGACCACCGACCGCGACCTCGCGGGTGAGCACGCCGAAGTCGATCCCCTCGACCTTGAGCTGCGCGCCGACCTCGTCGGCCCGCTCGCGCAGGATCGACATGACCTCCTCGTCCTGGGGCGCGCTGACGGTGATGGCGTCGGGGTGGATGATCCCCGACTTCTCCGTGGCGATCTCCTCGATCGAGTTGCCGAGGAAGTGCT
Organism: Janibacter limosus NBRC 16128; assembly: GCF_001570985.1. Taxonomy (GTDB): domain Bacteria; phylum Actinomycetota; class Actinomycetes; order Actinomycetales; family Dermatophilaceae; genus Janibacter; species Janibacter limosus. The sequence continues at coordinate 48,410 of NZ_BCSS01000009.1, forward strand.
GGTGGTCGATCCCGATCGGGGTGATGACCGCGACGTCCGCCTCGACGACATTGGTCGCGTCCCACGAGCCGCCCATGCCGACCTCGACGATCGCGACGTCGACGGGGGCGTCGGCGAAGGCGGCATAGGCCAGCGCGACGAGGACCTCGAAGTAGGTCATCCGCGGCCCCTCCTCCGAGACCGAGCGGGTGTCGACCGCGTCGACGAAGGGGGCGATGTCCGCCCACGCGGCGAGGAAGGCCTCGCGGGTGATCAGCTCGCCGCCGATGGTGATCCGCTCGCGGATGTCCTGCAGGTGCGGGGAGGTGAAGCGCCCGGTCTTCAGACCCGACTCGCGCAGGATCGACTCGATGATCCGCGCCGTGGACGTCTTGCCGTTGGTCCCCGTGACGTGGATGACCGGGAAGGTGCGCTGCGGCTCACCGAGCAGGTCCATGACCGCACGGATGCGGTCGAGGCTGGGCTCGAGGTCGTGCTCGGGCGCGCGCTCGAGGATGCTGTCCTCGACCTGGCGCATCCGCTTGCGCAGCTCGAGATCGGCGGTGGCCTGGCGCTGGGCGGCATCGGGGGCGGGACTCATACGGGCGATTGTCCCATCGTCAGGCACCGCGTCGCGCATGCAGGACGACGTCGTGCACGTGGTGGGTGGAGACAGCGCCCGCCGGGCGCTCACGACGGTCGTTGACCGCGACGGTCCAACCCGGCCGCTCGGCGATGGCGGCCACGAGCTCTTCGGTGTGGACGAAGGCCTTGTGGTCGAAGGGCCGGGTCTGCTCGACGTCGTCCCGGTCTGCAGCCGCGTCCATGTCCTGCGTGTCGTGGTTGATGACGACGAGGCGACCCCCCGGTGCCACGGCGTCGAGCACATTGGCCACGCCACGCCCGTCCGGGGTCCGCGGGAAGGACGCGTAGGCCGCGGTGACCAGGTCGTGCTGCCTACCGCCGAAGGGGGTCGACGCGTTGGCGTCGGCCTGCAGCAGCGCGATCTCGAGCCCGCGGTCGCGAGCGGCTGCGCCGACCCGCTCCAGGGCCAGTGCGGAGATGTCGCTGGCAGTCACCTGCCAGCCCTGCTGTGCCAACCAGATGGCGTCTCCCCCTTCGCCCGCGCCGACATCGAGAGCGGTGCCGGGTGCCAGGCCCTCGACCTCGGCGACCAGCGACCCGTTGGGGTTGCCGCTCCACTGCAGGTCGCCGGAGTAGCGCCCGTCCCAGTCCGCGGCGTGCGCGCTGGGTCGGGCGGCTGCCTGCAGGTCCTCGTGAGCGAGGTCGAAGCTGACCATGCTGCCCACCCGGCTCCCCGCCGCCGCGGTGGGCAGGACCTGCAGCATCGGCTCGGCGAGCGTGCCGGCGACGTAGACGCCCGGGACGGCCGTCGCGCCCGTCATGGCGTCGGCCTCGACGTAGGTGGCGACCCCGCTCGGGTGCTCGCTGGCGACCAGCCCCACCCCGGCGAAGGGGGCGACCCGGGCATGCAGGCGAGTCCCGATGAGGACGGTGTCGGCGTCGATGATGCTGCCGTCCTCTAGCCGGATGCCCCGCAGTGCGCGGGCGTCGTCATCGACCACACCGGCCGCGCGCGCCACGACGACCCGCACGTCGGCGTCCCGCAGCACCTGGAGCTGGGGCTCGTCGGCGGGCACGCCCTCGTGGACGAGCACCGTGAGGTCGTCGGTGAGCTGGCGCAGCAAGGGGAGCGGGTGCAGACCCATCGGCGAGGTCACGAGGGAGATGATCCGCTGGTCGCGGGCCTCGTACCCGTGGCAGAAGGGGCAGTGGATCACCGCACCGCCCCAGTGCTGTGCCAGCCCCGGGACATCGGGCAGCTCGTCGCTCAGCCCGGTGGCGGCGACGACGCGCCGGGCGTGCACGACGTGCCCGCCGGTGAGCTCGACACGGAAGCCGGTGTCGTCGCGCGTCACTGCCGTGGCCCGCCCGGTGAGCACCTCCGCACCGTAGGAGCGCACCTCCTCACGGGCGATCCGCAGGAAGTCGGCCGGCGAGCGACCTTCGTGGCCGAGGTAGCTGTGCATCTGGTCGGCCGGGGCGTTGCGGGGCTCACCCGAGTCGATGACGATGACCGACCGGCGCTGGCGGGAGAGCTGCAGGGTCGCGGCGAGGCCGGCGGCGGAGCCACCGACGACTGCGACGTCGACGTGGCGCTCGATGAGTTGGGACGCGGGGGTGCTGGAGTGCTGGTGGGTGGTGTTCATGCCATTCACCGTAGGCCTGCCTGGCGTATAGTGCATAGTTGCTTGCAGTATTCGCAAGAGCCGCCTGGCCAGGACGTCCGAGGAGGACCCATGAGTGAGATCGAGCAGACCGTCCGCACGCGACTGCGTGGCCTGCGCCGGGCACAAGCCCTCTCGCTCGACGACCTGGCCGAGCGCTCGCACCTCAGCCCCTCGACGATCAGTCGCATCGAGACGGGCAAGCGGGCGATCAGCCTGGACGTGCTCCTCCCCCTGGCCCGCGCCCTGCGCACGGACGTCGAGACCCTGCTCGCCGAGGACATCGACGAGGACGTCGTCATCCGTCCGACACCGACGCGTGAGGACGGCCGCACGACGTGGATGCTCACCAAGGCGACTGGCACGACGACGGCGATGAAGGTGCGCCTCGAGCCGAGCACCCGCAGACCCGAGCAGCAGGTCCACCCCGGGCACGACTGGTTCTTCGTCCTCGAGGGACGAGTCCAGCTCTTCCTCGGCGAGCGGACCATCATCGTGGAGTCGGGCGAGGCCGCCGAGTTCGAGACGATGACCCCCCATTCCTTCATCGCCGTCGGGGGCCCGGCCGAGGTGATCATGATCTTCGACCGGGACGGGCACCGGGTGCACCGCCACGACTGACTGTAGGTTAGCCTCTCCTAACCATTCATCGACTTCAGAGGTCCGACCATGCCCTTGCCCCGCCTGCGCACCACCGCTGCCGCCACCCTGATGACCGCCGCGCTCGCCCTGAGCGCTTGCGGGAGCTCCGGCTCCTCCGACGCCGACTCGACGTCGGGCGACTCCGACTTCAACGTGAGCATCAAGTCCTCCCTCGGCACCGCCGAGATCACGCAGAAGCCGGAGAAGGTCGTCACGCTCGGTCAGGGCTCCACCGAGACCTCGATTGCCCTGGGCACCATCCCGGTCGGCATGGAGGAGTACGCGTGGGCGGCGGACGAGAGCGGGTACACCCCGTGGGTCAACGAGGCCGTCACGGACGAAGGGGGCACCCTCCCCGCGTTCGTCGGTGCCGGTGAGGAGCTCGACCTGGAAAAGATCGTCGAGCTCGAGCCCGATGTCATCCTCGCCCCGTGGTCCGGCATCACCCAGGAGCAGTTCGACGAGCTGAACAAGATCGCGCCGACGGTCGCCTACCCGGACAAGGCGTGGAGCATCGACTGGGACGAGCAGATCGAGATCATCGGCAAGGCGCTCGGCGAGGAGGAGGCGGCCAAGGGCCTGATCGCCGACCTCGACAAGCAGCTGGCCGACGAGGCGAAGAAGCACCCCGAGTGGGCCGACTACACCTTCTCCTACATCTACACCACGCCCGACACCCTCGGGGTCTTCCTCCCGACCGAGCAGCGCGCCGACATCGTGCGCAAGCTGGGTCTGAAGAGCGACCCGGCCGTGGACACGATGAAGGAGACCGAGGGCACCGACTCCGCGGTCATCGGGTACGAAAACGCTGACAAGCTCAACAACAGCGACCTGATCTTCACCTTCTACAGCGACCCCAAGGCCAAGAAGCAGGCCCTGGACAACGAGCTCTACGCCTCGATCCCGGCGATCAAGAAGGGCGCCGTCGTCTCCAGCGACGACAACCCCTTCGTCACCGCCTCCTCGATGATCAACCCGCTCACCGTGCCCTACACGCTCGAGCGCTACCCCGAGATGATCGACCAGGCCATCGCCAAGGCCGACAAGAAGTGACCCTGCGCTGGTGACGAGCAGTACCACCGCCCGACGCACCCCACGGACCGCCCTGGTCCTCGTGGGGTGCGTCGCGGTGCTCGCGCTCGTCTGCCTGCTCTCCCTCGCCGTCGGATCGAAGGCCACCTCGCTGCCGGAGGTGATCGGTGCCCTCACCGGACGACCCGACACCTATCTGGCGACGGTCCTCGACTCGCGCATCGAGCGCACGCTCCTCGCCCTCGGGGTGGGGGCCGCGCTCGCCCTGTCCGGGGCCCTGATGCAAGGGGTGACCTCCAACCCGCTCGCCGACCCCGGCCTGCTGGGCATCAACGCCGGCGCGGCTGCCGCGATGGTCACTGCCAGCGCCTTCTTCGGGGTCGCCACGGGCTCGACCGCCTCGGCCTGGGTGGCCCTGCTCGGCGGCGGGATCGCCGCCCTGGTCGTCCACACGATCGGCACCGTGGGGGGTGGAGGTGCGAGCCTGGTGCGCCTCGTCCTGGCCGGCGCGGTCGTCGCGGCCGTCCTCAATGCCTATGTGCAGGGACTCGCGCTGTCGATGCCCCAGTACTTCGACAACTACCGCTTCTGGGTCGTCGGCTCCCTGGGCGACGGCGGCCTCGACCACCTGAGGTCGGTGGCCCCCTTCCTCCTCGTGGGCCTGGTCCTCGCGCTCCTCTCGGCCAGCGGCCTGAACGCCCTCGCCCTGGGGTCGGACACCGCGACCGGGCTGGGCGTCAACACGACCCTGCTGCGCGTCACCGCACTTGGTGCGGCGACCATGCTCTGTGCGGCGGCCACGGCCGCGGTCGGACCGATCGCCTTCGTCGGTCTGGCCGTGCCCCACATCGTGCGCTCCCTCGTCGGCCTCGACGTGCGCCGTCAGCTCATCACCTGCCTGCTCGTCGGACCGATCGTCCTGCTCGGGGCGGACATCATCGGTCGGGTCGTGCTGCGGCCCCAGGAGCTGATGGTGGGCGTGGTGACCGCCTTCGTCGGCGCACCCGTGCTCCTGCTGGCCGTCCGACGCCTCGGGAAGCGGGCCGCATGAGTGCCCCGTGGACCATCTCCGAGCCGGTCGTGCGCCTGGGCCGGCATGTGCGAGTACCGGTGCGACGCAGGGCGGCCCTCCTGGGCCTCGTCCTGCTGGTCCTCGTCATCGGCGCGATCCTCGCCACGTTGTCCTTGGGCCGCTTGGGCATCCCTGTCGCCGAGCTCCCGGCGGGCATCGCCGATGTCCTCGGCGGCGACGCCCACGGCAAGGCCACCTTCGTGCTGGGCAACCTCCGGGGGCCGCGACTAGCTGTCGCGCTCGGTGCGGGCGCGGCCCTGGGAGCCTCCGGCGCGCTCTTCCAGTCGGTGACGCGCAACCCCCTCGGCAGCCCCGATGTCATCGGGGTGAGTGCCGGAGCCGGGGCCGGAGCCGCCTTCGTCGGGCTGCTCATGCCGAGCGCCACGTCGATCGTCCTCGGCTCGGTGGCCGGCGCCGCGCTCGCCGTCGGCCTCGTCGCCGTGAGCACCGGGACCGGCCTGTCCAACCCCATGCGGATGATCCTCGCCGGCATCGGCGTCTCCGCGATGGCCTATGCCTTCACCCAGTACGTCGTCTACGTCGTCGCCCGGGACAAGGCCTCGGTACTCGCGGCCTACATCAACGGCAGCCTCAATGCCCGTGGCTGGGACCAGGCAGCGACGATCTGGGTCATCCTCGCCGTGACGGCCGTGCCGTTGACGCTGCTCTCGGTGCCGCTCGGGATGACCGAGATGGGCGACGAGGTCGCGGCCTCGCTCGGCGTGGAGTCAGGCGCCGTCCGGCGTCGGGCGGTACTCCTCTCGGTCCTGCTGGCCGGCGGCGCCGTCGCGGTCGCCGGACCCATCTCCTTCGTCGCCCTGACCGCACCACACATCACCCGCAGGCTGGCGCGCAGCGCCCGCCCACTGCTCGGCCTGTCAGCCGTGATGGGAGCACTGCTGCTCGTCCTGGCCGACCTGGCCACCCAGCAGGTCCCGCTCTTCGACGGGCTGCCCGTCGGCATCCTCACGCTCGCGATCGGCGGCGTCTACCTCGGCGTCCTGCTGGTCGGTGAATGGAGAAAGTCATGACACCCCCTTCGCCCCTCGCGGCTGAGCAGATCACCGTCGGCTACGGCGGTGACCCCGTCATCCCCGCTCTCGACCTCGACGTGCAGCGGGGCGACTTCATGGTCATCGTCGGTCCCAACGGGTGCGGCAAGTCGACGCTGCTGAAGGCCCTCGCGCGGGTCAACCGGCCATCGGCGGGTCACGTGCGGCTGGACGGGGAGGACGTGCACCGGATGCGCGGTCGCGCCGTCGCGCAGCGGGTCTCGCTGCTGCCGCAGAGCGCCGTCGCACCCGAGGGGATCACGGTCGCCGAGCTCGTCGCCCGCGGTCGACACCCGCACCACTCCCTGCTGCGCCAGTGGTCGCCCGACGACGAGAGCGCCATCGCCGCGGCGCTGGAACGCACCCACCTGAGCGACCTCGCGGACACTGCGGTCGACTCCCTCTCCGGGGGGCAGCGCCAGCGTGTCTGGGTCGCCATGATCCTCGCCCAGGACACAGAGGTGATCCTGCTCGACGAGCCGACGACCTTCCTCGACATCGCGCACCAGTACGAGCTGCTCGAGCTCTTCGCCGAGCTCAACCGCGAGGGACGCACGATCGTCGCGGTGCTGCACGACCTCAACCAGGCAGCTCGCTTCGCCTCACGTCTGGTCGTCATGAGCAAGGGGAGGATCTGCGGCGACGGCGATCCGACCACGGTCCTCACGGCCCAGCTCGTGCGCGAGGTCTTCGGCCTCGACGCAGATGTCGTCGCCGACCCGCAGGCCGGCACGCCGATGGTCATCCCCCACGTGCGTCCCGCATCCGCCTAGACAGATGCGGGTGGGGCGGCCGCAGGGTCGAGCATGACGAGCTGGAAGATCGCGTCGGTGACGCCCCGCACCTCGTGCGGGACGCGGGCGTCGAGGTTGGCGACGACACCCCGGGTGAGCCTCACCGACTGGTCCCCCGCGACGAACTCGATCTCCCCCTCGAGGCACTGGACGAGGATCGGGAAGGCGGCCGTGTGCTCGGCGAGCACCTGCCCGGCGGCGAAGCGCATCATCACCACGCGCGCGCCGTGACCGATGAGCGCCTTCTTCACCCCGGGCCGGTCCCCCTTGCCCTCGGGAGCCAGCTCGAGCAGTCCGTCCGCGGAGTACAGGGTCGTGTCCATACCCTCAGGCTAGTCATTGACAGGTGACCATATGGTCACCTAATGTCGATGGCGTGAGCGATGACGACCTCGTGTTCAAGGCCCTGGCGGACCCCGTCCGCCGGATCCTGCTGGACGCACTCTTCGAGCAGGACGGGCGCACCCAGTCCCAGCTCGAGGCGGTCGTGCGCGAGCACGTGGAGATGACGAGGTTCGGCGTGGCCAAGCACCTGCGGCTGCTCGAGGAAGCGAACCTCGTCGTCACCCGCAAGGAGGGACGGAGCAAGCTGCACCACCTCAACGCCGTCCCCATCAGGGCGATCCACGACCGGTGGATCGGCAAGTACACGGCGGCGCGGGCCTCCGCGCTGCTCGATCTGAAGCGAGCACTGGAAGAGGACGAGTCATGAGCGAGACCCAGATCCACCGCATCTTCATCAACGCCACCCCGGAGCGCGTGTGGGAGGCGATCACGACACCGGAGTTCACCCGGCTCTACGGCTACACCGGCGACGTGGACTACGACCTCTCCCCCGGCGGCCACTACGAGCACCGGGCGAGCGACGAGATGAAGTCCATGGGCATGCCCGATGTCGTCGTCACCGGAGAGGTCCTCGAGTCCGACCCGCCTCGCCGGCTCGTCCAGACCTGGGGCCCGGTCTGGATCCAGGACGAGGAGCCGGGCACCGTCACCTGGGACATCGAGCCCACTGCCGACGGCGCCACCCGGCTCACCCTCACGCACGACCTCACCGGTCGCCCGACGACCGCGGAGCAGGTGGCCGGCAACCCCGACCCGATGGGTGCTGGTGGCGGCGGCTGGCCGTGGGTCCTCTCCGGGATCAAGTCGGTCCTGGAGACCGGCAAGCCGATGGAGTCCGGCGTGTGGGAGCGGCAGGCCGACGCCGTCTGACGGGAGGCGAAGGGAGGTCGGTCCCCGCGCTCAGAGCAGCGCGACGACCACGGGCACGAGGATGCTCGTCAGCAGGGCCGTCAGGCCCATCGCCAGCCCGGCGAAGGCTCCCTCGACGATGCTGTCGTGCAGCGACCTCGAGGTGCCGACACCGTGCGAGACCGCACCCATCGCGAGGCCACGGACGCGTCGGTCCTGCACCCCGAGCCGGTCGAGCAGCCACGGGCCGAAGACGGCCCCGAGCATCCCGGCGAGCATGGTGAAGACTGCGACGAGGGCCGGTACACCGCCGATCCCCTCGGCGATGGCGATCGCCACGGGGGTGGTGGCGGCCTTGGGCGCGATGGTGTTCTGCAATGCCTCCCCTCCCCCGAGGGCGCGGACGGTGAGGACCGCCGAGCCGATGGAGACGAGGGCGCCGGCGGGCAGGGCGACGGCCAGGGGCAGGGCCATCTCGCGCAGGTGGTGCGCCTGACGGTGCAACGGGACCGCGAGCGCGACCGTCGCCGGCCCGAGGACCAGGTGGATGAGCTGCCCGCCGGTCATGTACGTGTCGTAGTCGATCCCGAGCACGGCGAGCAGGGCGATGATGAGCGCCGCAGCGACAAGCACCGGTTGGGCGAGCGGGTGGCCGTGGGTGCGCGCGCGCACCCACAGCCCCGCCCGGTAGGCGAGCAGGGTGACGAAGACCCACGTGAGCGGCGAGCCCCTCAGGAAGTCGAGTGCCTCAGTCATCGACCTCGACCCCCGTCTCGCGTCGTCGGGCCAGCCGCGAGGCCAGCACCGCCACGGTCACCAGGCCCGCGGCCCAGGAGAGCCCGAGACCACCGGCGATCGGCAGCCACTGCTGCCCGATCTCGCTGGCGTGGACCATGATCCCCACCGAGACGGGTACGAAGAACAGCTGCAGGTGCCGCAGCAGCCCGTCGGAGAAGCGCAGGGTGCCCGACTCGGGCCCCGGCCGGCGCAGGGACAGCACCCCGAAGAGGAGCACCATCCCGACGACCGGGCCGGGGATCGAGATGCCGAGCGAGCGCACCAGGACCTCGCCGACGAGCTGACAACCGAGCACCCACAGGATGCCGTTGATCATCGAGGCGTCACAGACGCGTGACCTTGATCCGCACCCGCTCGCTCCCGGAGAGCTCGGTCTCGACGACACCATCGCCCAGGGGCAATGCCTCGAGGTTGGGTGCCGAGCCGAACTGACCAGCGAGGGTCTCGTCGACGATCAGGCTCTGGTGGGCGACGGTCGCCTCCCACACCGGCTGGCTGCCGGTGATCGTCAGGCTGATCCGGTCGGAGACCTCCAGGCCGGCCTGCTTGCGGGCGTCCTGCACGGCGCGGACGACATCGCGGGCCAGGCCCTCCGCGGCGAGCTCGTCGGTGACCTCGGTGTCGAGGACGATGAAGCCACCCACGGAGCCGGGGAGCATCGCGGTGGCGCGCTGGCTCCCTTCGTCATCGGCCGCGACGGTCTCGAGCGTGTACTCGCCCTCGACCAGGTCGATGCCGCCAGCGGTCACGGTGCCGTCCTCGGCGACCGACCAGTCCCCGGACTTGGAGCCCTTGATCGCCACCTGCACCTGCTTGCCCAGTCGCGGGCCGGCGGCGCGGGCGTTGACCGCGAGCTTCTGGCTCACGCCGAACTCCTGCGCGGCAGAGTCGCCGATGTCGAGCAGGCTCACCTGACGGACGTTGACCTCGTCGGCGATGATCGCGCCGAAGTCGGCGAGCTTCGCCGCGTGGGGCACGACGACCGTGAGGTCGCTCAGCGGCAGGCGGTTGCGCAGCTTGTTGGCCTTGCGCAGGCCGCTCGCGGAGCTGCAGACGGCGCGGGCGGTGTCCATCGCCACGACGAGGTCGTGGTCGGCGGGCAGCTGCTCGGCCTGCGGCCAGTCGGCGAGGTGCACGGAGCGCTCCCCCGTCAGGCCGCGCCAGATCTCCTCGGTCGTCAGCGGGAGAAGGGGGGCGGCGACGCGGCAGAGCACCTCGAGCGCCGTGTAGAGAGTGTCGCAGGCGGCCTCCGCGTCAGCGCGGTTGGAGCCCGTGGCCCAGAAGCGCTCGCGGCTGCGCCGGATGTACCAGTTGGTCAGCACATCGGTGAAGCTGCGGGTCGCGTCGCAGGCACCCGCGATGTCGTAGGCGTCCATGCGCGCGGTGGCGTCCTCGACGAACTCGCGCAGCTTGGCCAGCAGGTACCGGTCGAGCGGGTCGGTGGAGTCGGTGGACCACTTCGCCTCGTAACCGGACCCGTCAGCACCCCCGAGCGCGTTGGCGTAGAGGGAGAAGAAGGACCACGAGCTCCACAGCGGGAGCAGGACCTGACGCACGCCCTCGCGGATGCCCTGCTCGGTGACGACGAGGTTGCCGCCACGCAGGATCGGGCTGGACATGAGGAACCAGCGCATGGCATCGGCGCCGTCGCGGTCGAAGACCTCGGAGACGTCCGGGTAGTTGCGCAGCGACTTGGACATCTTTTGCCCGTCGTTGCCCAGGACGATCCCGTGGCTGATGACGGAGGAGAAGGCCGGACGGTCGAAGAGCGCGGTGGCCAGGATGTGCAGCGTGTAGAACCAGCCGCGCGTCTGACCGATGTACTCGACGATGAAGTCGCCCGGGAAGTGGTGCTCGAACCAGTCGGCATTCTCGAAGGGGTAGTGCACCTGGGCATAGCTCATCGACCCGGAGTCGAACCACACGTCCAGGACGTCCTCGACGCGGCGCATCGTGCTCTTGCCGGTCGGGTCGTCGGGGTTGGGCCGGGTCAGGTCGTCGACGAAGGGACGGTGCAGGTCGGGCTCACCGTCGGCACCGAGTGGGAGGCGGCCGAAGTCGCGCTCGATCTCCTCGAAGGAGCCGTAGACGTCCAGACGGGGGTAGGCCGGGTCGTCCGACTTCCACACCGGCACCGGGCTGCCCCAGAAGCGGTTGCGGGTGATCGACCAGTCGCGCGCATTTTCCAGCCACTTGCCGAACTGACCGTGCTTGACGTGCTCGGGCGTCCAGGTGATCTGCTCGTTGTTGGCGAGCATCTTGTCCTTGATCGCCGTGACCTCGACGAACCAGGACTCGACGCCCTTGTAGATCAGCGGCTGGCGGCAGCGCCAGCAGTGCGGGTAGGAGTGCTCGTAGGTCTCGCGGCGCAGCAGGATCGTGCCGGGGCTGACCGAGTCGGCCTGCTCCCCTCGCGTGGTCGCCTTGAGCGCGTCGATGATCGGGCCATTGGCGTCGAAGACGAGCAGGCCGGCGTAGTCGGTGACGGGCGCGGTGAAGGTGCCGTCCTTGGCCACCGGCATGACGGCCTCGATGCCCTCACGGTCGGTGACCTCCTTGTCGACCTCACCGAAGGCGCCGGCGGTGTGGACCATGCCCGTGCCGTCGGTGGTCGTGACGGCGTCGTCCGCGGCGACGACGCGGAAGGCGCCAGCGTGACCGGCGTAGTACGACATCGGCGGGGTGTAGGTGCGGCCCAGGAGCTGCGCACCGGTGTAGCGGCCGACGATGCTCGGCTCCTCGCCCAGCTCGCGGGCGTAGTGGGTCAGACGGGCCTCGGCGAGCACGTACTTGGCGGTGCTCCCGTCGACACCGGGGACCGGCGCCTCGACGACGACGTAGTCGATCTCGGAGCCGACCATGACCGCCAGGTGGCTCGGGAGGGTCCACGGGGTCGTCGTCCAGACGAGCAGGTGGGCGCCGTCGAGCACCGGGTCCTCGCCGGTCGTGTCCATCTGCAGACCGACGGTGACCGCCGGGTCCTGGCGCTGCTGGTAGACGTCGTCATCCATCCGCAGCTCGTGGTTGGACAGCGGCGTCTCGTCCTGCCAGCAGTACGGCAGCACGCGGAAGCCCTCGTAGACCAGGCCCTTGTCGTACATCGACTTGAAGGCCCAGATGACCGACTCCATGAAGCCGGGGTTGAGCGTCTTGTAGTCGTTGTCGAAGTCGACCCAGCGCGCCTGCCGGGTGACGTAGTCACGCCAGTCACCCGTGTACTTCAGCACCGACTCGCGGCAGACCTCGTTGAACTTCTCGATGCCGAGCTCGCGGATCTCGTCGGTCGTCTTCAGCCCGAGCTGGCGCATCGCCTCGAGCTCGGCCGGCAGACCGTGGGTGTCCCAGCCGAAGCGCCGCTCGACGCGCTTGCCGCGCATCGTCTGGTAGCGCGGGACGACGTCCTTGACGTAGCCGGTGAGCAGATGGCCGTAGTGCGGCAGACCGTTGGCGAAGGGGGGTCCGTCGTAGAAGACGAACTCGTTGGCCCCGTCCTCTCCGGTCTCGCGCGCGTCGATCGAGGCCTGGAAGGTCCCGTCGGCCTCCCAGTAGCTCAGGACCTGCTTCTCGAGGTCGGGAAAGCTGGGGGACGTGACGACGGTGGTCGCGTCAGTGGTGGAGACCTTGGGGTAGGTCATCGCTGCGGCTCCGGGGGTGCTCGGCGTGGTCATTGCCACGAGGACGATGGCTGGGCCACCGCGGTACCACCCCGCTTGTCCACCCCCAACGCGAGCGAAGGGGGGAGACCGCTCTTGGTCGATCGGCCGTCACGTGACCATCCGTCCGGGTCTAGTGAGGATCAACGCCCTGTGTGGGGCCGATCCCGTTCTTCCGGAGGCTCGCCGCTGATGACGGCTCGAGCGCCTGTGGGCCCCAGTGTAGCCCCGGGGTAGCATGGGCCTCGCACTGCCGAGAGGCAGTCGCGACCCAGACGGGGGAAGCCGGTGTGACTCCGGCGCTGACCCGCAACCGTGAGCCGTCCGTCGGCGAGCCGGAGCACCCATGGATCGCGAGGCTCCGCCACACCCGTCGAGGACCACGGGTCGAGCCCCAGACGCACTCCGCGCCCGGGTCACGACCACCAGGTCCCCGCCCGAAAGGTCGCTCCACGATGCGTTCGCTCCCTTCGCTCGCCCTCACCGCCACGATCGGCGTCGCCGGTCTGGCCCTGGCACCCGCTGCCTCGGCGGCCACTCCCGACGACTCCGTCGCCTACCTCGCCGCCCAGCTCGAGGCCGGCGACGACCGACTCGTCGTCGAGTCGGGCGGACAGTCCTATGACGACCTCGGGCTGACCATTGACGCGGTCCTGGGCATGTCAGCGGCTGGTACCGGGGGCGACGCCTCCGCGGCGGCCACCGACTACGTCGTCGCCAATGCCGGCAGCTACTACGGCTTCGGCGAGGAGATCTACTCCGCGGCCAACGGCAAGCTGCTCACCTTCGCCAGCGCCCGTGGCCTGGACCCCCGCTCCCTCGGCGGTGTCGACCTCGTCGCGCAGCAGCTTTCGCTCGAGGCCGACACCGGCCAGTTCGTCGACCAGTCCCAGTGGGGCGACTACTCCAACACCCTGGGCCAGTCCTTCGGGATCATCGGCCTGAAGCGGGCCGGCACCAACCCCACGCCCGCATCGATCGACTTCCTCCTCGCGCAGCAGTGCGACGACGGCGGCTTCAGCCTCGAGTTCAAGGACGGCTGCATCTCCGACCCCGACGCCACCTCGACGGCCGTCCAGGCGCTCGACGTCGTCGGCGGCCACGACGCCGCGGTGCAGGACGCGGCCGACTACCTCGAGGCTCGCCAGGACAGCAGCGGCGGTGTCGGCGGCGGCTCGACCACCGAGGGCAGCAATGCCAACAGCACCGGGCTCGCCGCGACCGCCCTGCGCATCGCCGGGCGCGACGACACCCGCGCCCAGGCCCTCGCCTATCTCGACACGCTGACCTTCGGGTGCGACACCCCCGCACTCGCCGGCGCCGTCGCCTACAACCGGGCCGACTTCGACGCTGCCGTGGCCAAGGGAGCCCAGGCGGCGCCCGACGGCACCATCACCCGCTCCACCACCCAGGCACTGCTCGGCCGCACCGACCAGTCCTATGCCACCGTCACCTCCGCCGGCCAGGCCGCGGCCACCCCGGACCTCGACTGCGCCGCGCCGGCCCCCGGCGACGACACGGACGCCGGCTCCGGCGACAGCGACGACACGGGCACGGGCACGGGCACGGGCACGGATGAGCCCGTCGCCCAGCCCGAGATCCCCGCGGTCGTGCAGACCGACGGGGTCACCTCCACCACCCCCGTCTGGGCCCTGGGTCTGGGCACCGGCCTCCTCGCCGTCGGCGTGACCCTCGCGGCGCGGCGCCGGGCGGTTGCGCGGGTGCGCTGATGCGGCGACTGCTCGCCGGTCTCGGCGTGACCGCTCTCCTCACGGGGGGCGGTCTCGCCCTGTCCTCCCCCGCCCAGGCGGCTGCCTGCAATGGCACGAGCGGCGTGACCGTCGTGGTGCAGAGCGCCACGTCGACCGATGTGCGCTGCGCGGCGGGCGACCCCGCCACGGCCGGTGCGGCCCTGGAGTCCGCCGGCTTCGCGGTCGAGCGCGTGCAGAACCAGCCCGGCGCCGTCTGCACGATCAACGGACTGCCCAACATCTCCTGCGGTCGCATGCCCCCGGCCGACAACTACTGGGCCTTCCACCACGCGAGCGCGGGTGGGCCCTGGCAGTACTCCAGCTCCGGCATCTACCTGCACGACCCGGCACCGGGCAGCGCCGTGGCATTCCGCCTGGGCACCAATGCGTCCCCGAGCGTGGCGCCGCCCGCGGCAGCCTCGACGTCGACGGCGAAGCCCTCGTCCAGCACCATGGCTGCACCGACGACCTCCGCACCGCGGGCGAGCACCGACCCTGCCGGCGGTGGATCCACCGCGGCACCCAGCGGCGGCTCGACACAGGGCCCGGGGCGCACGTCGTCGCAGGGTGCTCCTGCTGCGTCGTCCACCCAGGGCACGTCAGCCGCCTCCTCGGCGGCCTCGTCGTCGGCCCGGGCCTCCGCGTCCAAGGACAAGGCCTCGAAGAAGGCCGAGGCGGCAGCCGTCCGGAAGAAGGCCAAGGACAAGAAGTCCTCGACGTCCAGCACCTCCGGCACCGCGACCGCGTCCTCGACGAGCGGCGTCGATGGTGAGACCACCAGTGCCGCAGGGGCCGAGTCCGACTCCGGCAGCGGCGCGCTCGTGCCCACCGCCATCGGTGGCGGTTTGCTCGTCGTCCTCGGCGGCGGCGCCCTCACCATGGCACGACGCCGGGAACACTGACCCCCTTCGTGCTCTCCTCGACACCGCGGGCCGTCCACCCCGGGGCCTGGTGGCTCTGGGCCATCGGCCTCGCGGTGGCGGTCTCGCAGACGACCAACCCGCTCGTGCTGCTGCTCGCGGCGGCGGTGGTGACCTTCGTCGTCATGGCCCGACGGGCCAACACCCCGTGGGCGCGCGCCTTCACCCTCTATGCCGTGCTCGGCGGCTTCATCATCGTCCTGCGGGTGCTCCTGCACATCCTCGTCGGCCTCAAGTGGGGCGAGATCGTCCTGGTGCCGCTGCCCGAGATCGAGCTGCCGGGCTGGGCCGCCGGGATCAACCTGCTGGGCGACCTGCGACTCGAGGGACTGCTCGCGGCCCTCTTCGAGGGGATGCGGCTGGCCGCGATGATCCTGTGCGTCGGCGCCGCCAATGCCCTGGCCGACCCCAAGCGGCTGCTCGCCGCACTGCCGGGCGCCCTGCAGGAGATCGGGACCGCGATCGTCGTCGCGATCAGCGTCGCGCCGCAGCTCGCCGAGTCGGTGCGTCGCGTGCACCGGGCCCGGCTGCTGCGCGGGGACAGCGCACGCGGGCTGCGCTCCATCCGCCGCGTCGCGATGCCCGTCCTGGAGGACACCCTCGAGCGGTCGATGGCGCTGGCCGCCTCGATGGACTCGCGCGGCTACGGTCGCCGCGGCGAGACCTCCCCCGCCCGGCACCAGCTCACCGGGCTGCTCACGCTCGGTGGCCTGCTCGGCATGGCGGTCGGCAGCTACGGCCTGCTCGACGCGACGAGCCCCGACTGGATGGGGCTGCCCCTCCTGCTCGTCGGCGTCGTCCTCGGCGCCCTGGGTCTGGCCAGCGGGTCCGCAGCCGTCTCCCGCACGACCTACCGGCCCTCCCCCTGGCGCACCCCGGAGACCGTGACCGCGATGTGCGGGCTGCTGGCTGCGGTGGCGGCACTGGCGAGCGCACACTGGGAGCCGAGGGCCCTCACCATGCCGCTGTCACCGCTCGGGGCGCCCCCGCTGCCGTGGGCCCTCACCCTGGGGCTGCTCATCGCGCTCCTGCCGGCTGCGCTCACGCCGCCCCCACCGGTGACCCGCGAGCGCGACCGCGTCCGACGGACCACCACGACCGAAGGGAGCCACTCATGAGCTGGTCGCCCGAACCCGCCGTCGTCTTCGAGGACGTGACGCTCACCTACGACGACAGCGGCGCCCCCGCGCTCGCCCATGTCGACCTGGTGATCGAGGAGGGCGAGCTCGCGCTCGTCGTCGGCCGCACCGGGTCGGGCAAGTCGACCCTGCTGGGCGCGATCAACGGGCTCGTCCCCCACTTCACCGGGGGTCACCTCACGGGCAGGGTCCTCGTCAGTGGGCGGGACACCGCGACGCACAAGCCCAGGGACCTCGCCGATGTCGTCGGCGTCGTGGGCCAGGACCCGCTCGCCGGTTTTGTCACCGAGACCGTCGAGGCCGAGCTCGCCTATGGCATGGAGCAGCTCGGGCTGCCCCCCGAGACCATGCGCCGCCGCGTCGAGGAGGTCCTCGACGTCATGGACATCGCCGACCTGCGCGATGCCCCTCTGCGTGACCTGTCCGGCGGTCAGCAGCAGCGTGTCGCGATCGGATCGGTCCTCACGCAGCACCCCCGCGTCATCGTCCTCGACGAGCCCACCTCCGCCCTCGACCCGACCGCGGCCGAGGACGTCCTGGCCGCGATCTCGCGCCTGGTCCACGACCTGTCGACGACCGTCATCGTCGCCGAGCACCGGATCGAGCGGGTCATCCACCACGCCGACTCGGTCATCCACGTCGTCGACGGTCGGGTCGAGCACGGTGCGCCGGCGCAGATGATGGTCACCTCGAGCGTCGCCCCACCCGTGGTCGAGCTGGGCCGATGGGCCGGGTGGTCGCCCCTGCCGCTGTCGGTGCGCGATGCACGACGCGCGGCGGGCCCCCTTCGCCGGCAGATCGGTGAGATCCCCTCGCCCGCACCGCCACCGGAGCAGCCGGGCGGCCTCGAGGCGAAGGGAGTGACCGTCCGGCACGGCCGACTGGTCGCCGTCGACGACGTGGACCTGACGCTGCGCCCCGGGACCATCACCGCACTGATGGGCCGCAACGGCGCCGGCAAGTCCTCACTCCTGTGGGCCCTGCAGGGCTCGGGTGCCCGGTTCGCCGGGAGCGTGTCCCTCGACGGCACCGACCCCGCCGAGCTCAAGCCCGCAGCACGACGCACGCTCGTCGGACTGGTGCCGCAAACACCCGGCGACCTGCTCTACCTCGAGAGCGTCGGGAGTGAGTGCGAGCGCGCCGACCTCGATGCCGGCGCCACGGGCGGCACCTGCGCGGCGCTGCTCGAGGAGATCGCACCGGGCATCCCGGCCAGTCGCCACCCGCGCGACCTGTCCGAAGGACAGCGGCTCTCCCTCGTCCTCGCCGTCCAGCTCACCGCGGACCCCCCGGTCGTGCTGCTCGACGAGCCGACCCGAGGACTGGACTACACGGCCAAGGCCGCGCTGTCGCGGGCACTGCGCTCCCTGGTCGAGCGGGGCCGGGCGGTCCTGCTCTCCACGCACGACGTCGAGTTCGTCGCCGAGGCCGCCGACCGGGTCGTCATCATGGCCGACGGCGAGATCATCGCCGACGGGCCGACGGCGGATGTCGTCATGTCCTCCCCCGCCTTCGCGCCGCAGGTGGCCAAGGTCCTGGCCCCTGCCCCGGTGCTGACGGTCGCAGACGTCCGATCTGCCGTCCGGGACGGCTCGACATGAGCACCACCACCGTGACCGGTCGTCGTGCGGTGGAGCTGCGGCCCCGCGCGGTGATCGCCATCGCGATCACGAGCGTGGCGGGTCTCTTCGCCTTCCTCTGGCCCCTCTTCGTCTCCCCGGAGAGCGGACTCTCGCACTCCGGGGATGCGCCGCTCGTCTTCGCCGCGATCCTCATCGGCGTGCTCGCCGTCGTCCTGGCAGAGGTGAGCGACGGCGGGTTGGACACCAAGGCCGTCGCGATGCTCGGCGTGCTCTCGGCGGTGGGCGCCGCCCTTCGTCCCCTGGGTGCCGGAACGGCTGGTCTGGAGACCGTCTTCTTCCTGCTCGTCCTCGCCGGGAGGGTCTTCGGGCCCGGGTTCGGCTTCGTCCTCGGGGCGACGACCCTCGCCTCGAGCGCCCTCATCACGGCGGGTGTGGGTCCGTGGCTGCCCTTCCAGATGCTCGCCGCCGCGTGGGTCGGTCTCGGCGCGGGCCTGCTCCCGCGGGCGAAGGGAGCCACCGAGATCGTCATGCTGTGCTGCTACGGCGCGGTCAGCGGACTGCTCTACGGGGCGGCGCTGAACTTCTCCTTCTGGCCCTTCACCGTCCAGGGCGAGGAGGCGCTGAGCTTCGTCGCGGGAGCACCGATCGCGGAGAACCTCGCCCGATTCCTCGCCTTCGACCTGGCGACCTCGCTGGGCTGGGACCTCGTGCGTGCCCTGACCAATGTGGTGCTCATCGCCCTCACCGGTCGCGCGATCCTGACCTCGTTGCGCCGCGCCGCGCGGCGCGCCTCCTTCTCCTCGGGCTGAGGGGCGTCTGCGAGGATGACGGGCATGCAGGCGGATCTGGACCGACAGGAAGCGTGGCTCAGCCACGAGGAGCTCGACGGTGTCCGCGGACGCGTGCCGATCCTCTACGTGGCCGCCGTCCCCGTGCGGGTCGCGGACAACGGTGACGTCGTCGGCGTCGGCCTGCTCCTGCGGGCCTCCGACACCGGCACCATGGACCGCGAGCTGATCGCTGGCCGGGTCAACTACCACGAGCGGGTGCGCGACGCCCTCGTGCGCCACCTGGAGAAGGACCTGGGTCCGATGGCCCTGCCGTCGATCCCCGCCTCACCGGTGCCCTTCACCGTGGCGGAGTTCTTCCCGACGCCGGGCGTCACCCCCTTCCACGACCCACGACAGCACGCGGTGGCGCTGAGCTTCATCGTGCCGGTGCGCGGCGACTGCGCCCCGCAGCAGGACGCCCTCGACCTGGCCTGGCTCACCCCCGACGAGGCCGGCGAGATCGGGCTGCAGGCCGAGATGTCCGGTGGTCACGGCGCACTGCTGCGTCAGGCACTCGCCCACCTGGGCGTCAACTCCTACTGACGCCGCTCCCCGGGTCGAAGGTGTCCTCGAGGCTCGTCAGTGCGTCCGCGAGCGCGGCGCGCTGGACGGGCGTGAGCGAACCCATCCGGTCGCCCATGGTGCGTCGTCGTGCCTCGTGCACGGCCGCCCAGACAGCATGTCCGGCCTCGGTCACGAGGACCACGCTCGCCCGACGATCCGCCGGGTCGGGCTGTCGCGCGACATAGCCCTTGGCCTCGAGCGCGTCGACGACATCGGTCACCGAGCGCGGTGCGATGCGCAGGGCGTCGGCCAGGTCCCTCAGTCGTGGGGCGTCCTGCCGATCCGCGGCCACCCGCAGCGCGCGGGCCTCGTGCGGCGACAGGTCGTGCGCGGACAGGTCGACCATCCACGCCCGACGCAGCCCGCGAGCCACCCGCAGCAGCTGCTCACCGAGGTCCTCCGAGCCCTGACCGGGTGTCCGCGTCGTCATGGGTCCACGATATCCACGTTGCCACCTTCCCTCATAGTGAGGTAACCTCAGCACTACGAATTGAGACAACCGAAAGGGGCCCGCATGGACACCCCGAAGAACAGATCCCGCCGGATCGACCCGCAGGATCGCGCCCAGCTCGCCGAGAGCCCCGTGAGCGCCCGCCGGGTCATCGCCTACTTCCGCCCCCACCGCTGGCAGGTCGCCGTGGTCGTGGGCCTGATCGTGGCCAGCTCGCTGATCTCGATGGCCTCCCCCTTCCTCCTGCGCGCCATCATCGATGACGCCCTCCCCCACCAGGACGTGCGCCTGCTGCTCCTCGCCGTCGGCGGGATGCTGCTGGTCACGATCGCGACCGCGCTCATCGGCGTGCAGCAGACGTGGATCTCCACGCGCGTCGGACAAGCAGTCATGCACCGGCTGCGCACGGATGTCTTCACCCACCTGCAACGCCAGGCGATGAGCTTCTTCACCCGGACCCGCTCCGGCGAGATCCAGTCACGCATCACCCAGGACGTGGCCGGCATGCAGTCGATCGTCACGAGCACCGCCGTGTCGATCGCCTCCAACCTCACGACCGCGATCGCCACGGCCGTCGCGATGGTCGCCCTCAGCTGGCGACTGTCCCTGCTCTCCCTCCTCGTGCTCCCCCCGGCCATCTGGACCACGCGCAAGGTCGCCCTCGCCCGCCGCGAGATCACCGCCAAGCGCCAGCGCCGCCTGGCCGACCTGCAGGCGCAGGTCTCCGAAGAGCTGTCCGTGAGCGGTGCCCTGCTGTCCAAGACCCTCGGCACCGCCGAGCGCGGCGCTGCCGGCTTCACGCAGACCTCGACCGATCTCGTCGGGCTCGAGGTGCGCTCCGAGCTCGCCGGTCGCTGGCGGATGGCAACGATGTCGATCGTCTTCGCCGGGATCCCGGCCCTGATCTACCTGGCTGCCGGCCTGCCCGTGACGAGCGGAGGCATGACGATCGGCACGATCATCGCCTTCACCACGCTGCAGTCGGGCATCTTCCGACCGATCATGGGCCTGCTCAATGTCGGTGCCTCGTGGGTCGCTTCGATGGCCCTCTTCAGCCGGGTCTTCGGCTATCTCGACCTCCAACCCGAGGTCGTCCCACCGCTGGAGCCGGTCGACATCGACCCCACGACCGTCCGCGGTGAGCTGCGCATCGACGGCGTCTCCTACGGATACCCCGACAGCGACCGGCTCGCGCTGGACGACGTGTCGGCCACCGTGCCGGCCGGCGCCCACCTGGCTCTCGTCGGCGCCACCGGCAGCGGCAAGTCGACCTTGGCGTCGCTCCTCGTGCGCCTCGCCGACCCCACGACCGGGAGGGTCACCATCGACGGGGTCGACTTGCGCGACATCGACCCGCAGACGCTCACCCAGATCGTCGGCATCGTCACCCAGGAGACCTACCTCGCCCACGACACGATCCGGGCCAACCTCCAGCTCGCCGACCCCGACGCCACCGAGGCCCGACTGTGGCAGGCCCTCGCGACCGCCCAGGCCGCAGACCTCATCGCCGGGTTGCCCGATGGCCTGGACACCGTCGTCGGAGCACGCGGTCACCGCTTCTCCGGTGGCGAGAAGCAGCGCATCGCGATCGCCCGCACACTCCTGCGCGACCCTGCGGTCCTCGTCCTCGACGAGGCCACCAGCGCGCTGGACAACGACACCGAGCGTGAGCTGCAGACGGCGCTCGACGCCCTGGCCCGAGGCCGCACGACGGTCACCATCGCCCACCGGCTGAGCACCATCGAGTCCGCGGACGAGATCCTCGTCCTCGCGGGCGGACGGGTCGTCGAGCGAGGTGAGCACACCGCACTCGTCGCGAGCGGCGGTGCCTACGCCCGGCTGGCGGGGAGTGACCTGGCCCTGACCGCCTGACGCCCCACCCCCCTGCGTCAGGTCAGGGCATCAGTCCTTGGTGAACTGGTCCTTGACCCGCGTCATGTCCTTGTGGTCCTTGGCGTAGGCGGCCTCGTAGGAGGGCGCCGTGCCGCCGAGGCGCGCGGGCAGGAAGCGCAGCTCGTCACCCGTGAGCTTCGGGTAGGCCGCGATGGTCTCGTCGAGCAACTGCTTCATGACCTCGCGCAGCTGCTGCGTGACGACGTTGATGTCATCATCGGGACCGACGTGGATCGGGTCACCGATGGTGATGTGGATCGGAAACTTGGTGCGGCCCAGGCGCTTGGGCACGTCCTTGGTCCAGATGCGGTGCGCACCCCAGACGATGGTCGGCAGGATCGGCGTCCCCGACTCCTGCGCCATCCGAGCCGTGCCCTTCTTCAGCTCCTTGATCTCGAAGGAGCGCGACATGGTCGCTTCGGGGTAGACACCGACGACCTCCCCGTCCTGCAGCTTGGCCACGGCCTCCTTGAAGGCACTCGCGCCAGCGTGCCGGTCCACAGGGATGTGCTTGAGACCGCGCATGATCCGCCCGGCCACCTTGTGCTGCCAGATCGACTTCTTGGCCATGAAGCGGACCCACCGGTGGCTCTTGCGCGCACCCAGACCGGCCAGGACGAAGTCGATGTAGCCGGTGTGGTTGATCGCCATCACGGCGCCCCCAGCCTTCGGGACGTGACGCTCACCCTTGATCGTGAAGCGATAGCCGTTCACGAGGAAGATGGTCCGGGCGAGGATGATGATGGCTCGATACAAGGGCTCTGGGCGGCGCATGGCCACAGACTACGGTCTGGCGCGGCGCCGTGGCAGGAGCGTGCCCGATTGGTGGGCTCGCCTCTCGCAATGGGAAGATCGGGCCCATGACCGCGCACTCCCCTGCCCCTGACGCCACCCGCATCCCGGACCGTCCCTCGCTGGACGGCCTCGAGGACACGTGGGGCTCGGTATGGCGCGAGCAGGACACCTACTCCTTCGACCGCGAGGGTGCCCGCGAGCAGGTCTTCTCCATCGACACCCCGCCCCCGACGGCCAGCGGGTCGCTGCACATGGGGCATGTCTTCAGCTACACCCACACCGACTGCATGGCCCGCTACAAGCGGATGCAGGGGTTCAACGTCTTCTACCCGATCGGCTGGGACGACAACGGCCTGCCGACGGAGAAGCGGGTGCAGAACTACTACGGCGTGCGGGGCGACTCCTCGCTGCCGTACGACCCGGACTTCACTCCCCCCTTCGAGGGGACGACCAGGACGATCAAGGCCGCCGAGCAGGTGCCGGTCAGCCGACAAAACTTCATCGAGCTGTGCGACGAGCTGACGGTGCGCGACGAGGAGGCCTTCGAGTCCCTCTTCCGCCGCCTCGGCTTCAGCCTCGACTGGAAGATCCAGTACCGCACCATCGACGAGCGTTCGCGCGCGACGGCGCAGACCGCCTTCCTGCGCAACCTCGCCCGCGGCGAGGCCTACACCGCCGAGGCGCCGGGTCTGTGGGATGTCACCTTCCAGACCGCCGTCGCCCAGGCCGAGCTCGAGGCTCGCGACTACCCGGGCGCCTACCACCGCGTCGCCTTCCACGGCGCCGACGGACCGGTCCACATCGAGACCACCCGCCCCGAGCTGCTGCCGGCCTGCGTCGCCCTCATCGCCCACCCCGACGACGAGCGCTACCAAGCTCTCTTCGGCACCACCGTGACCTCCCCGATCTTCGGCGTCGAGGTGCCCGTCGTGGCCCACCGCGGGGCCGAGATGGACAAGGGCGCCGGCATCGCGATGTGCTGCACCTTCGGTGACCTCACCGATGTCATCTGGTGGCGCGAGCTGCAGCTGCCCACCCGCTCGATCGTCACCCGCGCCGGTCGCATCCTCGGTGAGACACCGGAGTGGATCAGTGCCGCAGATGGCGCCGCCACCTTCGAGCAGATGTCCGGCAAGACCGTGCACTCGGCCCGTGAGGTCGTCGTCGAGGCGCTGCGCGCGTCCGGCGACCTCGACGGTGAGCCGGAGAAGACCCAGCGCAAGGCCAACTTCTACGAGCGCGGCGAGAAGCCGCTGGAGATCGTCACTTCGCGTCAGTGGTACATCCGCAACGGCGGACGGGACGCCGAGCTCAACGAGGCGCTGCAGGCCCGCGGTGACGAGGTCGACTTCCACCCTGCCTTCATGAAGTCGCGCTACAAGAACTGGGTGGCGGGGCTCAACGGCGACTGGCTCATCTCGCGACAGCGCTTCTTCGGCATCCCGCTCCCCGTCTGGTACCCCCTCGACGGTGACGGCCAGCCGCAGTACGAGACCCCCCTCGTCCCCTCCGAGGACCAGCTGCCGATCGACCCCATGGCACAGGTCCCGCAGGGGTACACCCAGGAGCAGCGCGACCAGCCCGGCGGTTTCACCGGCGACCCCGATGTCATGGACACCTGGGCCACCTCGTCGCTGTCCCCGCAGATCGCCGGCGACTGGCTGGCCTCGGAGCGCGGAGAGAGCGACCTCTTCGACACGGTCTTCCCGATGGACGTGCGCCCGCAGGGGCACGACATCATCCGCACCTGGCTCTTCGCGACCGTCGTGCGCGCGCACCACGAGCACGGAGTCGCCCCCTGGAAGAACGCCGCGATCTCCGGGTGGATCCTCGACCCCGACCGCAAGAAGATGTCCAAGTCCAAGGGCAATGTCGTCACGCCCGAGGACGTCGTCGTCGAGCACAGCGCCGACGCGGTGCGCTACTGGGCCGCGTCGAGCCGCCTGGGCACCGACGCCGCGTACGACACGGGCCAGATGAAGATCGGCCGCCGCCTGGCGATCAAGCTGCTCAACGCGAGCAAGTTCGCCCTCGGCTTCGGCGAGGTCGACGGTGACCTCGCGAGCGCTGTCACCAACCCCCTCGACCAGTCGATGCTCGCCGCCCTGCGTCAGGTGATCGCCGAGGCCACTGCCGGCTTCGAGGCCTGGGACTACACCCGCAGCCTGTCGGTCACCGAGACCTTCTTCTGGACCTTCTGCGACGACTACATCGAGCTCATCAAGGACCGTGCGCACGGCAGCCAGGGGCAGGACCCCGTGGACACCGCCTCGGCCCGGGCCGCGCTGCGTCTGGCCCTCGACGCGCTGCTGCGCCTTCTCGCCCCGGTGCTGCCCTATGCCACCGAAGAGGTCTGGTCATGGTGGAAGTCCGGCTCCGTGCACCGCGCCACCTGGCCCACCGTCGAGGAGCTGCCGACCGGCGGCGATCCGGCCGTGCTGGGTGCCGTCGGTGAGGCGCTGAGCCAGGTGCGCAAGGCCAAGTCGGACGCCAAGGTCGGCATGCGCAGCGAGATCACCGCTGCGACGCTGGTTGCTCCCACGGCGACCGCGGAGCTGGTGCGCGTCGGTGAGGCCGACCTGCGCGCGGCGGGCCGGCTCACCGGCAGCTTCGACCATGTCGAGGGCGACGAGGTGACGCTCACCGACGTCGAGCTGATCCCCTTCGTCAAGCCTGCGAAGAACTGACCGAGGGAGCCTCGCGCATCAGGTCCGGCGAGGGCTCCCGGACGAGTGACGGGATGGTCCAGGCGCTCCTGACCTGCGCCCGCGCGGTCACCCGTCGATGACCGGTCGGCTGCACGAGGATCCACGGCACCGACCATCCACCCAGGCGCAGCCGCCGTCTGGCGAAGGCCTCCTCGTCCAGTCGCTGCACCGTGCCGCTGGCCGGCTCGTAGACGTCCAACGAGTCCGGCCGGTCACCGGGCAGGACGAGCGTCACGTGGCGCGGCAGCAGTCGGTTGCCGACGTAGAGGACCGCCGGCTCGCCGTCGACGACGAGGTCGAGCAGGCGGCGGTAGCGAGCCCGTAGCGACTCCTGGGAGTGGGCCCGCACAGAGAGCATCCGGTAGCGGGTGCCGACCGTGGAGGCGCCGCGCTCGAGTTCGTGCTTCATCCCCCACGGCGGTGTGCCGAGGGCCCGCGGCCAGCCGAGAGCCAGACCACCGCTTGGTCCACGCCAGCCATTGGTGCGTCCGTGGACGGTCCGCTCCCAAGCGGCGAAGCGTTCGGCCGTGGTCGTGCCCTCGGCACCCGGGACGGGTTGCCCCTCGCCAGCGGTGATCCAGCGGGCGAAGGGAGCGTCCACGAGCATCCGGGCGACCGTCGCGCACGCGGAGCCGCAGGTCGTCGGGCTCTGCTGTCGCGGACCCGAGGAACCCTGCACGAGGCGGAAGGGCGTGCTCACCGCTCCATCCTGTCAGGTGCGCTGAGGTGAGGACAGCGCGTCAGGCGGAGCGCTTGTGCTTGCGCTTGCCACTCTCCTCGTGGCGCACGATCGTCGGCAGGACGTTGTCGCGCACCACCTCGGAGGTCACGACGATCTGCTTGATGCCCTCGTCGCTCGGGGTGTCGAACATGACCGGCATGAGCACCTCCTCGAGGATCGCGCGCAGGCCACGAGCACCGGTGGCGCGGGCGATGGCCGAGTCGGCGATGGCCTCGAGCGCGTCGTCGGTGAACTCCAGCTCGACGCCGTCGATGGCGAACATCTTGCGGTACTGCTTGACCAAGGCGTTCTTGGGCTCGGAGAGGATCTGGACGAGCGCGTCGCGGTCCAGCGGCGTGACCGTGGTGATGATCGGCAGCCGGCCGATGAACTCGGGGATGAGGCCGAACTTCATCAGGTCCTCGGGCATGACATCGGTGATCGCCTCGGCGAGGTCGCTCGCCTTGTGCAGCTGCGAGCCGAAGCCCAGCCCCTTTTTGCCGACGCGCGACTCGATGATCTTTTCCAAGCCGGCGAAGGCACCGCCGACGATGAAGAGGACATTGGTCGTGTCGATCTGGATGAACTCCTGGTGCGGGTGCTTGCGCCCACCCTGCGGCGGCACCGACGCCGTCGTGCCCTCGAGGATCTTCAGCAGGGCCTGCTGGACGCCTTCACCGGAGACGTCACGGGTGATCGACGGGTTCTCCGACTTGCGGGCCACCTTGTCGATCTCGTCGATGTAGATGATCCCCTGCTCGGCCTTCTTGGTGTCGTAGTCAGCGGCCTGGATCAGCTTGAGGAGGATGTTCTCGACGTCCTCACCGACATAGCCGGCCTCGGTCAACGCCGTCGCATCGGCGATGGCGAAGGGGACGTTGAGCATCCGGGCGAGGGTCTGCGCGAGGTAGGTCTTGCCACAGCCGGTCGGACCCACGAGCAGGATGTTGGACTTGGAGATGTCGACGTGGTCCTCGTCGCGCTTGGCGGCGGCGCCCTCATCAGCCTGGATGCGCTTGTAGTGGTTGTACACGGCGACGGCCAGGGCCTTCTTCGCCTTGTCCTGGCCGACGATGTAGGTCTCGAGGAAGTCGTAGATCTCGCGCGGCTTGGGCAGCTCGTCGAGGCCGAGGTCACCGCCGTCGGTGAGCTCCTCCTCGATGATCTCGTTGCACAGGTCGATGCACTCGTCGCAGATGTACACCCCGGGACCAGCGATGAGCTTCTTGACCTGCTTCTGGGACTTGCCGCAGAAGGAGCACTTGAGCAGATCGCCGCTCTCGCCGACTCGTGCCACGTCAGGTGTCCTCTCATCCCGGGTCGACCACTGTGGTCGCTGTCCCTCGACCGTACCCAACGGGGTCGGTCTCCTGCTCCATTGGACACTGCTCGAAGGGGGCGCGTCGCCCTGTTCCGCTATCAGCGGAACGGGGGCGCTCACGTGCCGTCGTCGCCCTCGTCCGGGTCCTCCCGCAGGTGCTCGCGGATGCTGTCGACCACCGCCGCGACGACGTCGTGCACGAGGCCGGCCGGGCCCTGCCGTGACGGGTCAGCGTCCGACGCCGCCTCAGTCACCCTCCCCATGCCGTACTCGGCGCGGATGTCCTCCATCGTCGCCGTCGAGCCCTTCCGGCCGTACTCGACGATGCCCCCGCACGAGCTCACGCTCCAGCCCTGCTCCTGGCTCCCGGTGGCGATCACGACATAGCGATACCCCCTTGTTCAGATTCAGACCGCAGGCGCTGCCCTACCTCGCGGTGCTCACCTCGACGGACGACCCAGTGGTGCCCTTCCAGGCGCGCAGGACGCTGGGGCCGTGGACATACAGCAGCGCCAGGAGGAGACGTCTCATGGTCATCGGACGCAGCGCGCGACCGTTTGGTTCCGCGTGTCGTACTGCAGTTCGTCCCCAGGCACGACACAGGGCCCCGGGAGTCCCGGGGCCCTGCGTCGTCGTCGATCTCGCTCAGTCCTCGATCGAGGCCTTGCGCGGGGTGAGCACCTCGTCGATGAGGCCGTACTCCTTGGCCTCGGCCGCGGAGAGGATCTTGTCGCGCTCGATGTCCTCGCGGACCTCCTCGGCGGTCTTGCCCGAGTGCGAGGCCCAGGTCTCCTCGAGCCAGGTGCGCATGCGCAGCACCTCGTTGGCCTGGATCTCGATGTCCGAGGCCTGGCCGTACTCGCCACCGGCGAGCGCCGGCTGGTGGATCAGCACACGGGCGTTGGGCAGCGCGAAGCGCTTGCCGGGGGCACCGGCCGCCAGGAGCACCGCGGCCGCCGAGGCAGCCTGACCGATGACGAAGGTCTGGATGTCGGGACGGATGTACTGCATGGTGTCGTAGATCGCCGTCATGGCGGTGAACGAGCCACCGGGGCTGTTGATGTACATCAGGATGTCGCGCTCGGGCTCCATCGACTCCAGCACGAGGAGCTGGGCGATGACATCGTCCGCGGAGGCGTCGTCCACCTGGACCCCGAGGAAGATGATCCGGTCCTCGAAGAGCTTGGTGTACGGGTCCGTGCGCTTCATGCCGTACGAGGTGCGCTCCTCGAACTGCGGCAGGACATAGCGGTTGGAGGGGCCGGGGCGGAGTGCGGCCGAGCCCGGCTGGTGGGTGCGCAGCTGTGCGTCGAAGTTCATGGGTTCTCCTCAGAGGCTCTCGGGTCGGGGCTCAGTCGCTGATGGGGTTGTCGTCCCCGCGGCCGGCCTGGTCGGAGCGCTCGAAGACGTGGTCGACGAAGCCGTACTCCTTGGCCTCCGTCGCGCCGAACCACCGGTCGCGGTCGGAGTCCTTGTGGATCTGCTCGATGGTCTGACCGGTGTGCTCGGCGATGAGCTCGGCCATCTGGTCCTTGACGAAGAGCATCTGCTCGGCCTGGATCTTGATGTCCGAGGCCGTACCGCCGATGCCGCCGGAGGGCTGGTGCATCATCACGCGGGCGTGCGGCGTCGCGTAGCGCTTGCCGTGGGTGCCGGACGAGAGCAGGAACTGCCCCATCGAGGCGGCGAGCCCCATGGCCACGGTCGCGACATCGTTGGGGATCCACTTCATCGTGTCGTAGATCGCCATGCCGGCCGAGATCGAGCCACCGGGGCTGTTGATGTAGAGCCAGATGTCGGCCTGGGGGTCCTCGGCCGCCAGGAGCAGCATCTGGGCGCAGATGGCGTTGGCGTTGTCATCACGCACATCCGAGCCGAGGAAGATGATGCGCTCCTTGAGGAGGCGCTGGTAGATGTGGTCGTCGAGACCCATTCCGCCCTGCGGGCCGGCCGCGACGATCTCGCTGCTGTTGCTCACGCTCACTCGCTTCTCCGCCCTGTGGCGGTTGCTCTCGTGGTTCACGACTTTCACTGACCCTAACGTCCGCTCCCTGCGCATGTTTCCCGCCTCCCGCACGTGTTCGCCCTGAGCGCAACACGGGGACGAAGGGGGAGGTCCCCCTTCGTCCCGCCGGTCACCCGAGGACGAGGTTGAGGACCACGGTGAGGACCACCGAGGCGAGGAGCGAGAACAGGATCATCCCGAGGCACCCCCAGGCGCCCCCCAGGGGACGGACCCGGATCCGTGGACGTTCGCTCATGACTGCTCCTTCGGTGGCGTGACGAGCAGGGCCAGTCCGCCGAAGCCCTCGAGCTCGACGGTGAAGCCCCGGAGCTGGTCGACCTCTCCGAGGGCACGACCGTCTCCCATGTCCATCAGCTGCGACCCGGGTTCGAGCACCTCACTGATGACGGTGCCGACGACCGGCTCCTCGCCGAAGTTGAGCACGCTCACCTGCAGCTGTCCGGGGACCTGCTCGTACTCGTGCACCATGACGAGCATCGAGGGGTGGGAGACGTCGGGCACGTCGACCTGTCGGGTCGTCGCGATACCGAAGTAGCCCCGCAGGTGCAGCACGTCCCGCAGCCGCGAGGCGAAGGAGCCCGGGTCCTCGAGCTGGGTGTCGAGCGGCCCGTAGAGTACCCGCGAGCGCGGGATGCCCGACGAGGACGCCGTCGCCTCCGGGGCCACGTCCAGCAGGTCGTAGGCCGGTCGGTGGATCCAGCGCGTGTCACCCTCGCGCAGCAGCGGCTCGATCTGCTCCGCCGGGATGGGCAGCGCCCCCACGAGGTCCCATCCCGACAGGGCGAAGACACCCGGCTGGAGGGCGTTGAACATCGCCAGGAGCAGGTGGGCACGGCGCACCCGGTCGATGTCGGCGTCGGTGAGTGCGTCGAGGTCGCGCAGCCCGAGGGCGGCGGTCACCACCGACGCGGTCGTCGAGGCGATGCCGTTGGTCGTGAAGACGAGGTTGTACGGCGCTGCCTCGCCCGTGAGGGCGTCGGTGAGCTCCTGCCGGATCGTCTCGGCGAGGTCCTCCCCGGTCGTCGCCTGCCCGCGGAAGGTGAACTCGTCGTCGCGGTGCCGGCTGGCGAAGTGGACGAGCTCGTAGGTCATCTCGTCGTGGTTCTGCAGCGCGTGGACCAGTCCGGCGGCATCGACCCCGAGCTCCATCGCCTCGCGCAGGGTGAGCCGGAGGAACTCGGTGTCCCCGGTCGCGAGCGCGTGGTGGTAGGCCGGTCGGTTGACGAAGTCGTACGACAGGTCGGCTCCGCCCGCCGCGGTGTCGCGGATGTCCTCGATGGACAGGTTGAGCTCCTGGAAGGTGAAGCCGCCGACCTTGCGCACCATCGACCCGATGAGCTGGTTGGCGGCCTGCGAGAGCGGATGCCCCTCCGACCACGCCGGACCGATGTCGAGGGTGCGCTCGACACCCAGGAAGCCGTTGGCATCCAGCCGCAGACCGCCGGACCCGAGGTCGCCGAGGCTGTGGAGCGCATCACCGATGACCAGCCGCATCCCGGCGAAGGTGGGGTCCAGCCAGTTGATCGACGGCTGCCCCTCCTTGAAGTAGTGCAGGTAGACCCAGCGGCGCATCACCCCGTCGGGACCGGTCACCGGGGCCGTCGCCGACCAGTTGGTGTCCTTCAGCCCCGGGACGTGGAAGATCACCCGCTGCAGCTCGCCGATGATGTGGCCGGCCTCGGCGAGCGCTGCCTCCGCGTCCTCGTCGAGGTTGACCGAGTCACGGCCCTCGGGGACATCCGGCAGCAGGTGCCACTCGTCCGGCGGGATGGCGACCATGTGGTAGATCCCGGGATAGTCGTCGACACCCAGCTCGGCGAGGCGGAAGTCCGCGCCCTTGCCCGTGTGCCCGGGGACGATGTCGTCCAGGACCGTGCCCTCGTGGTCCGCGGCCACCCGGCACATCTCGCGGTAGTCGTCCTCGCTGCCGAAGAGCTCGTCGATGTGTGTGGCCACCCGGTCGAAGTGCCCGTCGACGCTCGGCGTGGGGCTCCACCCCGACAGGCCGCCGGCCTGCTTGACAGGACCTGTGTGCAGCGCGTGGATCCCGATCTGCTGGAAGGTCTGCCACAGGCGGGGGTCCGCGAGGGAGGCGAGGAAGGAGCGGCCCGGTCGGGTGATCATCGAGATCGGGTATGCGGTGAACCACACCGACGCCGCCTGCACCGCCGCGCGCGGGTCCGGCTGGGCGTACGGGTTCTGCCACATGGCACCGATCCCGGTGAACTGCCCGGCGATCTCCTTGGCGTCCTGGAGCATCGACTGGCCGCGCAGCCACTCCACGTACACCGGGTTGGCGCCCTCGGGCTCCCCCGAGCGCACCTGTGCGGCCGACGGTGCGCCCTGCGGTCGCAGCCGGGCGCGAGGTCGCAGGGCCCGGGGCCGGGCGGGGTAGAAGATGTCGGCGAAGTTGGGCGCCCCCGGCTGCTCGACGTCGAGCGCCTCGGGCTGGTCCACCGGGAACGGCTCGGGCAAGGCCTCGTCGGAGTCAGTCATGCCGACCACGCTACGGCGCCGACGGCTCCTGCGCGGCCTCGCCACCGGGAGCGATGCCCACCGCGTCGCCCGTGGGCCGGTCGAGATGCTCGCGCGCCCACCGGGGCACGACGAAGAGCGCCTCGGCGTCGGCGGTGACCCGGTCCTGCGGATCGCGGATCTCCCCGCGCGCGTAGACCTTCCACCCGTCGACCCGCTCGACCCAGCCGCGGCACTGCAGCTCGACACCGAGGGGTGTCGGCAGCCGGTAGGTCGTGTTGAGGTAGGCGGTCATGCCGGGCAGCCCCAGGCGAGCGGGCACCGACCCGAGGACCTGGTCGAGGATCGCCGCGATGATGCCGCCGTGGACACATCCGGGCGGGCCCTCGTAGCCCGCGCCGAGCGTCGTGGTGCAGCTGGTGCTCCCGGTGTCGTCACCGGTGACGTGCAGCGGTGGGGCGATGGGGTTGCGCGTCCCTACCATGGCATTGCCGTGGTCGCGCAGCCTGCCGGCGCTGTCGGTCTCGAGACCAAGCGGTCCCTCCTGCGCGTCGGCGAGCAGGCGGGCGGTGAGCGCCTCGACCTGCTCGGTCACGGCGACCAGGTCAGGTCCGTCGACCCGCGTGCGCACGGTGGCATCCGCGAGCGCACGCACGCTCGTGGCCAGACCCGACTGGGCCTCCTCGAGCGCCGCGAGCCCCACGGGGTCCTCGACAGGGAAGGGGGAGGCGAAGGCTCCGTCGGTCATGTGCTCTCCTCGTACGCCTGCTGTTGAACACCTGTCCAACAGCGCATCTGCCTAGGGTAATGCCGATTCAGGTCGGCCGGGTCAGCGCCCTTCGGACCCGCGTTCCCGCACGGCGGGGACGGCGAGGAGTGCTGGTAGCGCGAGCAGTCCGACGACGAGGAGGGAGCGCAGGATCCCCGTGTGGTCAGCGATCATCCCGAGCAGCGGTGGTCCGACGATGAAGGCCAGGTAGCCGATGGTCGAGACGACGGACAGTCGGGCCGCGGCCCGGGCCGGGTCGTCCGCGGCGGCACTCATCCCCGTCGGGAAGCCCAGGCTGGCGCCGACGCCCCAGAGCACGACACCGACGAAGGCGGTCGCGGTGTTGCCCAGGACGACGAGCAACGAGCCCAGGATCGCCAGGACGAAGAGCACCCGCAGCACCGGCACGCGGCCGTGACGGTCGAGCAGCCGCACCCCGAGCAGTCGACCGGCGGTCATGGCGGCGAGGAAGGTCGCAAAGGCCAGCACGCCGATCTCCTCGGGCTGGTCGTGGCCCTCCGTGACCGCGAGCGCGATCCAGTCGTTGGCCGTGCCCTCGGTGAGCGCGGCGACGAGGACGACCAGACCGATGACGAGGGTGCGCGGCTCGAGCCAGGCGCTGCCGGGCCGCTCTCCGGCGGGGTCCCCCTCCCCCGCCTCGAGCCCGCGGGCGAGGAAGCGACGCGGCACCCACAGCCCGACGGCCAGCGCGAGGACCCCCGCTGCCGGCAGGTGGGCGATCACCGGCACGTCGAAGCGCACGAGCGCTGCGGCCACGAGTGCACCCACGACCGTGCCGCCGGAGAAGAAGGCATGGAAGATCGGCATGACCGTGCGCCCGAGCTGCTGCTCGACCGCCGCGCCCTCGTGGTTCATCGAGACATCCCACAGCGAGATCCCGACGGCGACGACGAAGATCGCGGCCGCCGTCACCGTGACATCTCCCAGGACGTCGACCGCGAGGCCCAGCGCCACCAGCCCCGCCGCGACGGTGACGACCCCGATCATCACCGTGCGCGCCGCACCGACCGCGGTGATGACCCGGCCGGCGAAGGGCAGGGCGAGCACGGAGCCGAGCGCCCCGACGAGCAGGGTGCGCCCGAGCTCGCCGGGCGTGAGGCCGAGCTGCTCGCGGATCGTGGGGATGCGCGAGGCCCAGGAGGCGAAGGCGAAGCCGCTCACGGCGAAGGTCGCCAGCACGGCATTGCGCGCGGTCGTGGTCTGCATCTGGTCCTCACCTCCTGCGACGGACATGACGAAGGGGGGTCACCGCCGGTCCGGCGGTGACCCCCCTGCGTCGGGGTGGAGCGTGGTTCAGGCCTGCTGGTCCGCGGTCTCGGTCGTCTCGGACTCCCCGGTCTCGGGGGCCTCGTCGTCACCGGCGAGGTCCTCGACGTCACCGGAGGCGCGCTCGCCCTCGGGGACGATGTCGTCCAGGTCGATGGCGTTGCCGTCAGCGTCGACGATCTTGGCCTTGTCGAGGGCCGCGGCCAGCGCCTTGCGGCGGGCGACCTCGGCAACCATCGACTGGACCTGGCCCTGCTGGTCGAGCAGCTGGGCGAACTGGTTGGGGTCCATGCCGTACTGCTGCGACTGCATGACGAGGTACTCGATGAGCTCGGGCTGGCCGACCTCGACCTCTTCGGCCTCGGCGAGTGCGTCGAGGAGGAACTGGGTCTTGAGCGTGGAGCGGGTGGACTCGTCGACCTCGGCGCGGTGGGTGTCGTCCTCGAGACGGTCCTCCTGCTCGAGGTGCTGGTGGATCTCGGCCTCGACGATGCCCTCGGGCAGCGGGATCTCGGTGTTGGACAGCAGGTGGTCGAGGACCTTGTCGCGGGCCTGGATGCCCTGCTCGAACTTCTTGGCCTGCTCGGCCTGCTTGGTCAGGTCGGCGCGCAGCTCGTCAGCAGTGTCGAACTCGCTGGCCATCTGGGCGAAGTCGTCGTCGACCTCGGGCAGCTCGCGGACCTTGACCGACTGGACGGTGACGGTGCAGTCAGCGGACTGACCGGCCTGGTCGCCACCGGCGAGCGGAGCGGAGAACTCCTTGGTCTCGCCCTGGGTCATGCCGACGAGGGCCTCGTCGATGCCCTCGAGCATGTTGCCCGAGCCGACCTCGTAGGAGACGCCCTCGACGGAGTCGACGGGCTCGCCGTCGAGCTCGGCCTTGAGGTCGATGGAGACGAAGTCGCCGGTCTCGACGGCGCGGTCGACACCGACGAGGGTGCCGAAGCGCTCACGCAGCTCGGTCAGCTTTTCGTCCACGTCGGCGTCGGTGACCTCGAGGTTGTCGACCTGGATCTCCAGGCCGTCGTACTCGGGGAGGGTGATCTCGGGACGCACGTCGACCTCGACGGTGAACTTCAGCGTCTCGTCGTCGGTCATCGGGACATCGGTGATGTCGACCTCGGGCTGACCGATCGGGCTGACGCCGGCCTCCTCGACGGCCTTGCCGAAGAACTCGGGGAGGGCCTCGTTGACGGCCTCCTGGATCACGGCGCCCTTGCCGACGCGCTGCTCGATGATGCGAGCAGGCACCTTGCCGGCGCGGAAGCCGGGCACCTGGATCTGGCTCCCGATGGTCTTCAAGGCCGCGTCGACGTGCGGCTGGAGCTCCTCGCTCGGGACCTCTACGGTCAGCTTGACCCGGGTCGGGCTGAGGTTCTCGACGGCACTCTTCACTGCAGGCACTCCACACGATCTGGACGACGAAGGGGGATTGGCGCAGACCCTCGAGGCCGTTGGACGACACTCGGGCGCACACGCACCGCCCCGGAGGACCGGGACACGATCAGTCACTCTATCCGTTGCCACCCTCGGGGACGAATGCGCGGCTAGATTGGCGTCCATGAACGAACATCCCGCGGGGAACGGGACCACTCTGCTGCTCCTCCAGATGCTGGCTGCCTGCAGCCTTGCCCCCATCCCCGTCTTCGGGCTCATCATGTTCTTCATCGGCGGCTTCGAGGAGCTCCCTTCCCTCGTCGCGGCCGTGGTCCTCGTCGTGCTCAACCTGCTCGCCTTCGGTCTGGCAGAGGCCGTCGGGTACCGGACCGTCGCCATCGCCCCCGGCACCGACGCCGCCCAGGCGCACAGGAGCGCGGTCAGCGCCCTCTACCTGGGCACCCTCCTGCGTCTGGCGATCACGGCCACGCCGGTGTTCTTCTCCCTGGTGGCCGCTTTCGTCGTCAACGGCTCACAGTTCTGGACCTACTGGTGCGGCGCCTCGTGGGCGGCCGTGTCGATGCTCTGGCATGCCTGGCCGCGGGCGGCCGCCATCCGCAAGACGGAGAGGAGCCTGGACCGCGCAGGGGGACGATCCGCTCTCGTCGCCGCGGTGGGTCTCCAGCCGGCCGCTCACGCGGATAGGTTTGCCGCATGAGCACCCCGACGCCGGCCCCGGCCGATCGCCTCCAAGCACAGCGCGTGCTCGCGGTGAGCGTCATCGCGGCAGTGCCCATGCTCGCCGTCGTCGCGGTCATCCTCTACGGCCTCGAGGACTACCCCTCCCCCGTCGTCGCCGGCGGACTCTTCGTCCTCAACCTCGTGGCCTTCGGGCTCGCCGAGGCCATCGGCTACCGCGCACCCGCCATCGCGCCGGGCACCGAGCCCGACATCGCGCAGCGTCAGGCATTCACTGCGATGCAGCAGTCGATGATGCTGCGCTTCGCCATCACCGAGGCACCGGCGATCCTGTCCTTCGCCGGGGCAGCTCTCGCCGGGTCCGCGTGGGTCTACCTCGTCGGCGGCTTCTGGTCGCTGCTGTCGCTGATCTGGCACGTGTGGCCCACTCGGCGCAGCGCAGCGAAGCTCGCTCGCAGCCTGGAGCGCGAGGGGTGCCCCTCACACCTCGTCGAGCTCTTCGACGGCGCCTCCGTCCCCGGCCACCAGCAGTACTGAGAGCCGACAGGGACGGCCCGGGCTGAGCTGTCGCCTCGCAGATCAGTCCTTGCGGGGCACCAGGGCGATCAGGGTGAGCTCCCCCTCGATCTGCGTCTTCTCCGTGACGACCGCGACCTCGTCGTCCTCGATGGTGAAGAGCGCGATGGCCTCGCCGCCGTACATCTGCTGGAAGTCGGCGAAGGTGTACTGCTCGGTCAGCGAGGTCCTCTTGACCTGCAGGCTCTCGACCCGACTGGTCAGCTCCTCGTGGCCCAGTGCCGGGGCGAAGGCGGTGCGAGCCGTGAGGTGGGAGGCGGTCTCGGTGCGGTCCTTGCCCACGGCCCGCGGGGCTGCCGGTGCCAGCTGGAAGACATTGGCCCGGCCCAGGACGTGGGCGAACTCGCGCGCTGCGGTGGCATTGCGCTCGTCCCCCTCGGTCACGGCCACCAAGGTCTTCATGCCCGCGAGGTCCATGTCCCGCACGGCGAAGTCACTGAGGATGTTGGCCTGCTCGGTACGCACGCCCGCCATCCGGGCCCGGGAGATCTCCTGCCGGTCGTCGGAGACGATGACGACGGGGACGCCGAGCTCGTCCAAGGCGGTCGCGGCACCGACGGCCCACTCGGGCCCTCCCGCCAGGACCACTCCCTGGGGGGAAGCGGTCGCGAGACCGAGTCGCTCGGCGAGCCGGCCGACGCCGAGCCCATAGATCGCGACCGTGGCGACGATGACGATGAAGACGAGCGGCACCATGCGGGCGGCCTCCTCGCCGAGCAACTCCAGCCGGGCCGCGTGGTCCGGGTCGGTGACGCCCTCCGCGGCGTGGGAGAGCTCGAGCGCGAAGACGCTCGTCACCGCTGCGGCCACGATGCCGCGAGGGGCCATGAAGGCCAGCAGCCGGCGCTCCTCGCTGGTCACCGCGGTGCCGTGGATCCCGAGCACGATGCTCAGCGGTCGCACGACGAGCACGAGGACCACGACGAAGACCGCCGCCACCGGCGCGATGTCCATGACCTGGGCAGGCGCGACCCGTCCGGCGAGGATGACGAAGAGCATCCCGACGAGGAGCACCTGCAGGTGCTCCTTGAACTCGATGACGTGCTCAAGGTGCAGGTTGGGGCGATTGGCCAGGTAGATGCCCATGATCGTCACCGTGAGCAACCCGCTCTCGTCCTGCACGAGGTTGGACAGGGACAGGGCCCCGACCGCGGCAGCGATGAAGACGGCACCGTGGAGGAAGTCCGGCACGAGCCGTCGCTTGATCGCGTACTCGAGGACAATCCCGAGCACCAGGGCGATGCCGACCGCCGTGACGATGGTGATGCCGAGGGTCGTGGCGACGGCCAACCACGGGTCGGCGGACGCGCCGGCCAGGACGGCCTGGAAGACGAGGACCGCGAGGATCGCGCCGATCGGGTCGACGACGATGCCCTCCCAGCGCAGCAGTGCCGCGACCCGTCGGGTCGGGCGCAGCTGGCGCAGGATCGGGGCGATGACCGTGGGTCCGGTGACGACGAGGATCGCCCCGACGAGCAGAGCCAGCTCCAACGGGAACCCGAGCAGCCACCCGGTGAGGGTGATGAGCGCCCAGGCCACGGCGACCGTCACCGAGCACAGCCTCAGGATCGGGCGGCGCAGATCGCGGATGTCGTGGAGGCGAAGGGAGAGGCTGCCCTCGAAGAGGATGATCCCGACCGCGAGGGAGACCCCACCGAAGAGGACCTCTCGTCCGAGGACCTCGTCCGGGCTGACGAGCTGCCCCAGGACAAAGCCGACGACCAGCAGGATGAGGATCGAGGGGATGCGCACCGACCAGGCGATCACCTGGCACAGGACGGCGAGGGCGGTCACGAGGGCCAGGTAGGTCGCCGGGTCAAAGGTCACGGGCGCCAGCCTGCCATCCGATCGAGCGCCCAGAGCGTCGAACACCGTGTCGGGGTAGCCGGATTCGAACCGACGACCTTCCGCTCCCAAAGCGGACGCGCTACCAACCTGCGCCATACCCCGCGTGCCCCGATTGTGATCGAGTCACGAGCGGGGTCTAGGCTAACCCCTGCTCAACCACCCGCTGGCACAGGCCAGTTGGTGGGCGAGCGCGCGGGCGTAGCTCAATGGTAGAGCCCCAGTCTTCCAAACTGGCTACGCGGGTTCGATTCCCGTCGCCCGCTCCACAGGTCCTCACATGTCGAGACACCCCGAGCCACTTAGGTGAGGCTGCCCAAAGCAGGAGTACATTCAGCATGTGCTCGCCAACTACCTCATCGGACTGCGTGAAGGCCTCGAAGCCGCTCTCGTGGTCAGCATCCTCGTCGCGTACCTCGTCAAGAGCGAGCGTCGCCACCTCCTCCCCCGCATCTGGACCGGTGTCGGGGTGGCCGTCGCGATCAGCCTCGCCTTCGGCGCGCTGCTGACCTTCGGACCGCGCGGCCTGACCTTCGAGGCCCAGGAGCTCATCGGCGGCAGCCTGTCGATCATCGCGGTCGGCTTCGTCACCTGGATGGTCTTCTGGATGGCCCGCGCCGCCCGCAACCTCGGGGGCGAGCTGCGCGGTCGCATCGACGCCGCCGCGGAGGGCAGCGCCTGGGGCCTGGTCGTCGTCGCCGTCCTCGCGGTCGGCCGCGAGGGGTTGGAGACCGCGCTCTTCCTCTGGGCCACCTCGCGCGCCGTGAGCAGCGACGGCGGGTCGACCTGGGTACCTCTGGTGGGAGCCGGCCTGGGACTGCTGACCGCGGTCCTGCTCGGTTGGCTCATCTACCGCGGCGCGATCTCGATCAACCTGTCCACCTTCTTCACCTGGACCGGCGCCTTCCTCGTCCTCGTCGCCGCCGGCGTCCTCGCGTACGGCATCCACGACCTGCAGGAGGCTCGCTTCCTGCCGGGGTTGAACACCCTCGCCTTCGACGTCTCACACGTCATCGACCCCACGTCCTGGTACGCGACCCTGCTCAAGGGCATCTTCAACTTCACGCCGCGCACGACACTGCTGCAGGCCATCGCCTGGGTTGCCTACGTCATCCCGGTGCTCACCCTCTTCATCCGCGGCAGCCGCCGCCGGACCCAGCCCACCACTCCCCGCCAGACCGTCGCGTCAGCGTGAGCACCCCCCTTCGCCCGATCCGCCACACACCAAGGACCCCGATGAACCTGCGACACCTCGCCACCGGCGCCAGCCTCGCCCTCCTCCTGCCGGGCCTGGCCGCGTGCACGAGCAACTCCCCGACCACCGGTGGCGGCGGGGGCGATGACCGGACGGTCACGGTCGCCTCCAGCGACGATGCCTGCGAGATCTCGAGCACCGAGGTCCCGGCCGGTCCGGTGACCTTCAAGGTGACCAACTCCGGGAGCAAGGTCACGGAGTTCTACCTCTTGGGCGAGGACGGGCTGCGCATCGTCGGCGAGGTGGAGAACATCGGCCCCCAGCTCTCTCGGGACCTCGTCGTCAATGTGCCCGCCGGGTCCTACTCGACCGCGTGCAAGCCCGGCATGAAGGGCGACGGCATCCGCGCCGACTTCACCGTCACGAAGTCCGACACCACGGTCGACCCCGGGGACCAGGCGAGTGTTGAGCAGGCCGAGACCAACTACGCCACGTACGTCAAGGACCAGTCCGACCAGCTGCTCACCAAGACCACGACGTTCGTCGACCTCTACGAGGCCGGCAAGGACGACGAGGCGCGCGACCTCTATGCCAAGGCCCGGGTGCACTGGGAGCGGATCGAGACCGTCGCCGAGTCCTTCGGTGACCTCGACCCCAAGATGGATGCCCGCGAGGCAGACCTCGAGCCCGGTCAGAAGTGGACCGGGTGGCACCGCATCGAGAAGGACCTGTGGCCCGAGGAGGCCAAGGACTACACCGCCCTCACCGACGCCGAGCGCACGACCTACGGCCAGGACCTGCTGAAGAACACCAAGACGCTCGACAAGCGCATCCAGAAGATGACCTTCACCATCGACCAGATCGCCAACGGCTCCCGTGGCCTGCTCGAGGAGGTCGCCACCGGCAAGGTCACCGGCGAGGAGGAGATCTGGTCGCACACCGACCTGTGGGACTTCCAGGCCAATGTCGACGGCGCCAAGGTCGGCTACGACGGCGTGCGCCCGATCCTCGTGGCCAAGGGTGAGAAGGACCTCGCCAAGCAGCTGGACGCCCGCTTCGAGGAGCTGCAGAAGCTGCTCGACCAGCACAAGGAGGGCGAGGGCTTCGTCCTGTACACCGACCTGACGAAGGACGAGGTCAAGGACCTGTCCGACGCGGTCAACGCGCTGTCCGAGCCCCTGTCCAAGCTGACGGCGGCGGTCGTGTGACCGACGATCAGGAGCAGCAGCCGGGCCCGTCGCGGCGCGCGATGATCGGCACCGGGGCGGTGGCCTCGGCCATCGGCATCGCCGGTGGCTTCACCGCCGGTCGGGCGTCCGCCGCTGAGCCGACGAAGGGGGCGGGAGACTCCCCCTTCGCGCTGCGGGGTACGCACCAGCCGGGGATCACGACACCGGTCCAGGACCGGCTGCACTTCGCGGCCTTCGACGTCACGACGACGTCGCGGGCGCGGCTGGTCTCCCTCCTGAAGGAGTGGACCCTTGCCGCCGAGCGGCTCATGGGCGGCGGCCCGGCCGGGCCGATCGGGCCCGTCGAGGGTGACTACCGGCTGCCTCCGGACGACACGGGCGAGGCCATCGGTCTCCCGGCGTCGCGACTGACACTCACCTTCGGGTTCGGCCCCGGGCTCTTCGTCGACGACGACGGCAAGGATCGCTTCGGGCTGGCGGACCGCCAGCCCGAGGTGCTCAAGGATCTGCCGCACTTCCCCGGCGACCGGCTCGACCCGTCCCGCAGCCGTGGCGACCTGTGCATCCAGGCCTGCGCCGATGATCCGCAGGTCGCGGTCCACGCCATCCGCAACCTCGCGCGCATCGGCTTCGGCACGGTGTCCGTGCGGTGGTCCCAGCTGGGCTTCGGCCGCACCTCGAGCACGACGGCCGGCCAGGCCACACCACGCAACCTCTTCGGCTTCAAGGACGGCACCAAGAACATCCTCGCCGAGGAGACCCAGGCGCTCGACGAGCACGTCTGGGTCCACCCCGACGACCACGGCGGTGACTGGCTCGCCGGCGGGTCCTACCTCGCCGCGCGCCGGATCAACATGGTCATCGAGACCTGGGACCGGCAGGGGCTCGGCGAGCAGGAGGCGCTCATCGGCCGCACCAAGGACAGCGGCGCCCCCATGTCGGGTGGCAAGGAGCACGACGACCCGGACTTCTCGATGCCCGGCCGGGACGGGCCGATCGTGCCCAAGGACTCACACGTCGCCGTCGTCCACCCCGACCACAACGACGGGGTGCGCATCCTGCGCCGCGGGTACAACTTCGTCGACGGGTCCAACGACCTCGGCACCCTGGACGCCGGCCTGTTCTTTCTCGCCTACGTCCGTGACCCGGCCACGCAGTTCATCCCGATGCAGAACGCCATGGCCAAGCACGACGCCATGATGGAGTACCTGAAGTTCACCGGGTCGGCCCTCTTCGCCATCCCCCCGGGCGCCGGTGAGGGCGAGTACATCGGGCAGTCGCTCTTCACCTGACCGCGCACCGACGCAACCCGACTCCCCCTTCGCGCGTCTGGACCCGTGAGATGTGAAACAGGTCACATCACATCGGGCGCGGGCCCGGCACGAAGGAGAAGAGATCATGAGAGCGAATCGACTCGTGGGGCGGGCCGGCATCGGCGCCGTCGCTGCGGCAGGAGCCCTGCTGCTGAGCGCACCGGCCGCGGCTCCGGCCGCCACGGCCGCGCCCTACTGCGGCATCACGTGGGGCTCCACAGCGGAGTACACCAGCTCGGGCTACAGCTCAGGGCACCTCGAAAACGTGCGGTCCGGCCGCCACACGTGCTTCGACCGCCTCGTCCTGGACATCGACGACGCGAGGCACGGCGTGAAGTACGACGTGCGCTACGTCGGCACCGTCCGCGAGGACGGCAGCGGCACGGCGGTTCCCCTGCGGGGTGCCGCCGATGTGCGGATCATCGTGCGAGTGCCCTCGTACGACTCATCAGGACGGGTGACCTACCGTCCGGCCAACCGTCGAGAGCTGGTCAACACATCCGGGTACTCGACCTTCCGTCAGGTGGCCTCCGCGGGCAGCTTCGAGGGGCAGAGCACCGTCGGGCTGGGCGTGCGCGCCCGACTGCCCATGCGCGCCTTCACGCTCGCCGGTCCCGGCGACCACACGCGTCTGGTCGTCGATGTCGCGCACCGCTGGTGAGCACTGCCGTCGGTCGGGGTGACGGCGAGGCCGGGGTCATGCCTGCTCGGTGACCCGGAACTCGTGGATCTCTCGACCGACGGCCTTGCCCTTGTCCTCGAAGCCGGCGCTCGGCCGCCACTGCGGCCGCTCCCCCTCCACCACCGCGACGCGGGGGTGCTGGGCGAGCTGTCCGCGGACGTGATCGGCGTAGGCCGCGTGGTCGGTCGCGATGAGCAGGTGGCCCCCGGGGCGCAGTCGCTCCAGCACCATGTCGAGGGTGTCCTGCTGGACGAAGCGCCGCTTGGCGTGCTTGACCTTGGGCCAGGGATCGGGGAAGAAGAGGTGGACCGCCTCGAGCTGATCCGGACCGACGCACTCGAGAAGGTACTCGATGGCGTCGCCGCGGTGGGTGCGCACGTTGTCGACGCCCGCCTCCTCCGCCTTGAGCATCAGTGCAGCGACACCCGGCACGTGGACCTCTGCGGCGATGATGCCGTGCTCGGGGTGCTCTCGCGCATACGCGATGGCTGACTCCCCGTAACCCGAGCCGATCTCGAGGACGACGGGCACGTCGGAGCCGAAGAGCGTCGCGGGGTCGAGCCGCGTCGTCGGTACGCCGTAGTGGGGCAGCAGGCGCTCCATCAGCTCGTCCACGCGCGGCGAGTTGCGCCAGCGCGGGGTGAAGGTGCGCACCGTGGCCCGGTGACGACGGCCGTCAGGTGTGAGGGGCGTGTCCTTCATGGGTGCCTTGTGCGGGTCGTTGTGCGAAGTGGTCACGGGCGGACAGGTTAGTCGCGCCAGATGAGCACGGCCGCACGATCGTCGTCGTCTCCGGCGCGCCCACCGGCCACCAGGCGCTTGACGAGCCCGGAGAAGCCTTGGGAGACACGCGCCTCCGCCTCACCCAGCATCCAGTCGATCCCGTCGTCGAGGTCGCGAGCGCGGGACTCGATGATGCCGTCGGTGTAGACGAGCAGCGCATCCCCGCGCTGCAGCACCGTGCGGGAGCGCGGGTAGGCAGCGCCGGGGATGAGGCCCAGGGCGGGGCCACGCACCTCGTCCAGGGCCGACCAGCGGCCGCACCCGGCGTCGTAGTGCATCGCTGGCGGGTGCCCGGCCGACGCGACGCTGACCTCACCGGTCGTCATGTCGAGGCACAGGTGGACTGCGGTGGCGAAGCCCTCGTCCCACCCGTCACGGTCGAGGAAGTCGTTGGCCATGGGCAGCACACGCTCCGGGTCGGTCGACCCGATGACCCCGCCGATCGCTCCGGCCAGGACGAGCGCACGGGTCCCCGCCTCCTGCCCCTTGCCACTGACATCGGCGAGCACCATCTCGAGCGTGCGGCCACACCGGCTGCGGGAGGTGACGTTGAAGTCACCGGCGAAGGCATTGCCGTGGGCCGTGGCGAAAGATCGCTCGGCATGCCATCCACGAGGCAGCGTCGGGATGTCGCCCATCTTGAGCAGCCGGGTGCGCAGATCACCCAGCATGCGGTTTCCCGCGAAGGCCGCCGCGCCGTGGTGGGAGCGTGAGTCCGCCAGGGCGTACATCAACCCCATCGAGACCAGGAGGGGCAGCTCCCGAGCAGGCCCGCCGGGCATGGCCACTGCGGCGAAGACGATGTAGGCCAGCACGAGAGCGAACACGACGCGCACCTGGCGGATGGGGCACAGCATCGTCGCCACGAGGCAGGGCGGGACGAGCGCCACCAGAGGAACGGCCGTCGGCCAGACATGGTGCGCGGAGGTGATGACGACGACGGCTGTCAGGACGAGGACGAGGAGGGGCAGGCCCTCCAGGACGGGCAGGGTCCGCGGCAACCAGCGACGCTCGGCCCAGGCAGGGAACCGATTGGGCAGGATGGCTGACAAGCGTGCTCTCCCCGGTCTGGCGTCACGGTCACCTTGTGGTGCCGTGACCGCACCATAAGCACCAATTCGCCCGCGGGGGAAGGGTCGTGACAAAAGAGAGACCCGCCGCAATCCCTCACGGCGGG